>JAHZGF010000001.1 GCA_019420945.1 Clostridiales bacterium
TTCGAATCCCGACACTCCGACCATGCGGAGTATCATGAGAGGATTTCAAAGGTCCTTTTGATGATACTCCGCTTTTTTATTTCCAAATCTGCATGGCTATAAATGTGCCAATCCAGTGATTTGATAACGCTGTTGCGTTCTGATAAGCTCGTTGACATTAACCGGAAAACATGATATATATAAAGGCGCGTAAGCTATATTTTTCCTTGTGGGTGAGATAAACAAGGGGGAATATAGCCTTTTCTTTTATTTCAAAAGAAAAGAGGGCCCCATAAGATGCAGCAAACATTTATGAAAACAAGACCAATTCTGCCGCTGGTTCTGTCGATGTCTTTGCCAATGGTCATTTCGATGATGGTAGCATCGCTGTACAATATTGTTGACAGCTATTATGTTGCGAAAATCAGCGAGGATGCGATGACGGCATTGTCTTTGGTTTATCCCATTCAGAACCTCATCAATGCTGTTACCATCGGATTTTCCATTGGCGCCAATGCGGTGATTTCCTATCACCTTGGTGCGCAGGACAACCTAAAAGCCAATGCTGCAGCAACACAGAGTATCATTTATAATGCAATCCACGGCATTATTTTAACGATTGGATGTATTGCCGTCATGCCGCTTTTTCTGCATCTGTTTACCACAGATGAACAGGTTATAGAGCTGGGAGTGCGCTATTCCAGAATTGCTTTCGTTTTTGCGGTATTTGTAGCTGTTTCTATGTCGCTGGAAAAGATATTTCAGGCGGCTGGGAAAATGCTGATGACCATGATCTGCATGATGTCTGGCTGTGTTGCAAATATCATTTTAGACCCGATTTTGATTTTTGGTTGGGGCCCGTTTCCGAAGATGGGAATTGAGGGCGCTGCTTTAGCCACGGGTATCGGTCAAACGCTTAGTTTAGCTATATATGTGATCTGTTATTTGGTGGGACATTTTCCGGTACGACTCGGCTTTGCTTCTCATACATTTGATTTACAATTAACCAGGAAAATTTATTCTGTAGGTATTCCCGCAACCCTTAACTTAGCGCTGCCGTCTCTGTTGATTTCGTGTTTGAATATCATCTTATCTGCATATTCCCAGGTCTATGTGTTGGTTTTAGGCGTATATTATAAACTGCAAACGTTCCTGTATTTGCCTGCCAATGGAATTGTTCAAGGAATGCGACCTATCATCGGCTACAATTTTGGAGCCAAAGAACATGTCAGAGTACAAAAGATCTATCGTGTGGCACTTGTGCTTTCTGCTTGCATTATGGCGGTTGGAACCGCACTCTGTTGGCTCATTCCAGGCCGGTTGATTGGGTTATTCTCCACCAGCGCCGATACGATTGCGGCAGGTAGTACAGCGCTGAAGATAATTAGCATGGGATTTGTGGTTTCTTCTGTTTCCATCATTTCATGCGGAGCATTGGAAGGTCTGGGGCTGGGAAGACCCTCGCTGGCCATTTCCTTGCTCCGGTATGCAGTATTGATTATTCCTGTGGCGTTTGTTTTGAGCCGGTTTTTTGCAGAAGTTGGTGTGTGGCACGCATTCTGGATCACTGAGATCGTTACAGCTATCATTGCTTATTATCTTTATAAAAGAAAAACTTCTGTTCAGAATGATATTGCAGATATAGCAAATTAGATGCTAGAGGATGCAATTAAAAGGAAATGTGGCAGTCTGTCAATCAGATTTTGCGTGCTACAATTATTTCACATAAGCAGCAATTTCAGATTGATTTGGGTAATATAGAAGCAATATGCCGCAGAAACCCGCCCTGAGTAGGGCGGGTTTCTGCGGCTTTAAACAACATTAAATTGCAGCACTGTTGGGGATAAGAAGCATACTGCCGAAAAAGGAAAACTGTTACCGATTCTCTCGGATCACCCGGCAAGGGGAACCGTGGGCAACCGTATTGGATGGAATGTCTCTGGTCACCACGCTCCCGGCCCCGATCACCACATTGTCACCGATGGTAACACCCGGCATAATAATGACGCCGCCGCCGATCCAGACATGATTTCCAATGTTGACAGGAGCGGTCTGGGTTTTGCAGAAGGCAAAGGAGCCATCCTCTCTTTGTCCGCCGAACCGGTGTCGGGCATTGGTGGGGTGAAATGCAGTGTAGATCTGCACATTTGGAGCAATGAGGGCGTGATCCCCGATGCGGATAGTATTGTCATCCAAAAAGGTACAGTTCATATTTACTTCGCAGTGGTCGCCAAAGAAAATGTTATTTCCGTAATCCACATAAAAGGGAGGGGTAATCCAGAGGTTTTCTCCCATTCCCCCCAGAAGTTGGCGTAGAATTTGCTCTTTTTTTTCAAGATCAGCAGAGTCTGCCTGATTGTAATCCCGCACCAGGTCTTTTGCCCGGTGCCATTGGGCCAGAAGCTCCGGATCTCCGCAGTCGTATAACTGGCCCGCCAGCATTTTTTCCCGCTCTGTCATATCTATCCATCCTGTCCGACATGCTTTATAAAGTCAAGTTTATTTTTTCCTGGCGGAGACCAGCAGCATCATAGGACGGCGCATTTCGTCCCGCATACCCGGCAGATCCATCATACTTTCCGGGGGCTGAGGTTCAATGATATGGGTGAGTTCAAAACCATTTTCCAATAAGGTGTTGAGATAGGTGGTGAGCGTTCGGTGATATTTGGTTACCTGTTCTCCCAGGAAAATTGCCTGGCGTGGTCCTTCGTAATAATAGTTGTCCACGGGGAAATGGAGAATATTGCCCTGGTTGTCATAAAACCAGTCCTGGGTACCATAGGCGGTAAACACCGGATGCTCCACGGAAAAGACAAAGGTCCCGCCGGATTTCAGCCAATGGGAGATCTGCTCCACCAGAGGGGCAAACTCCTTGACATAGTGGAAGGCCAGGGAACTCAGCACCACGTCAAAGCTCCCGTCCTCAAAGCGCAGGTCCTCCATGGCGGCACACCGATAGCAAATTCCAGGATGGGCGTTTCTCTTGCCGGCCTCTTCCAGCATCTTGTGGGAGATGTCCGTTCCCAGCACAGATTTGGCCCCATGTTCCGCGGCATATTTGCAGTGCCAGCCATAGCCGCAGCCCAGATCCAGTACTGCGGTGCCCTGAAAGTCGGGGAGAATTTTTTCCAACTCTGACCACTCTCCGGCACCCTTCAGGCCTTTTTGAGAGCGTTCCATTTGACTATACTTCAGAAAAAAGGACTCATTGTCGTATTTGTTTTCTTTCATTTGGAATCCTCAGTTTTTGATGAATGGCCCAGCAATTCAGCGGCAGCAGCGCCGGCAGAGAGGCCGGAACACCAGGCCCAGTGGAGGTTATAGCCGCCGCAGTCTCCCACCACGTCCAGTACCTCGCCGCACAGAAACAGCCCTGGACACCGAAGCGAGGCAAAATTCGGGCCCACTTCCTCCAGCAGCACCCCGCCGCCGGTGACCTGAGCATGGTCCCAGGTGAGGGGGCCAGACACATGAAAATGCCAATTTTTCAGGGTGTCTGCCAGTTTCAGTATCTGACCTGTGAAGAGGGTTGAAGCAGTCTGGGAAAGGGGAGAGAGACCGGCAGCCTTCATAACAGCAAAGAGCAGTTTTTTGTGGACCAAGCCCGGCAGGAACTGTTCCAGGGAGGCATTGGGATATCGGGCAGCCTGGGTACGGAGCAGGTGAACCAACTCCTTTAAATGCCACTGGGGCACCAAATCCACCGCCAGTTCCGCCCCGGCGATGTCCCGGCCCAGCAGACAGGAGAGCTGAAACACCGGAATTCCGGAAAGACCGTAATCGGTAAACTGAATTTCTCCCTGCTCTCTTCCCAGTTCCGTTCCGTTTCGCAGAAGTCTGATGGTCCCATGAGCCCGAATTCCCTTCAATCCCTTGACCACAGAATCGCTGCATTTCAGCGCCACCAGACAGGGGAAGGGGGTGGCATAGCGGTGCCCCAACTGTTTTGCCAGAGCAAAACCGGAGCCGTCGGTGCCCTGTTTGGGGGCAGCCCGACCTCCGGCGGCCAGAATCAGCGCCCGGGAGCGGTACTGCTGCCCGTCCTCGGTGACCACGAGAAAGGAATCCCCCTGTCGCTGGGCCTGCTTAACCTTGGCGGAACAGATTACCTCCACCCCGGAATATTCCAGGGCCAGCAATAAGGTGTCCAGCACCGCGGCGGCCTGGCGGGCATTGGGGTAGACCCGGCCCATCTCCTCAGTGGCGCAATCCAGCCCCAGCCTGGAGAAAAAGTCCAGGGTCCGCTGGGTGGGCATCTGCCACAAAAAGCCCGAAAGCAGCTCCGGTTGACTGGAATGGTAATGTTCCTGGCCCATGCTTCGGTTGGTGAGATTACAGCGACCGTTGCCGGTGGCCAGTATTTTTTTGCCCACCCGATCCAGCCCCTCCAATAAGGCAATCCGGGCCCCAGGGGCCCGCTGGGAGGCACTGAGTGCAGCGGCCAGGCCCGAGGCGCCGCCGCCGATGATGATGATATCTTGTCTCATGGTTTCACGTCCAGTTGCGGTTGTAAAGATGAAAAAAGCGTCCAGGGCCAGCACCTGGGAGGCGGAGCCTCAAAGTGTACCCATTCGCTGCTTTGGGGATGGTAAAAGCCCAGGGAATGGGACCAGAGGGCAATGCCCTGCATTTCTTGTGGTGTGCCGCCGTATTTTTGATCCCCCACCAACGGCAGACCCCGGCTGGAGAACTGGCAGCGGATCTGGTGCGTTCTGCCGGTGAGCAGCCGGACGGCAACCAGAGAGAATCCCTCTCTCTCCTCCAGCAGGCGATATTGGAGTACTGCCTCCCGTACCTCTTTGCCCGGTTCCCGGGCCACATAGGTCATTCGCCGAGCTTTGTCCCGGCCCAGCAGATCCCGGAATTCCCCCTCCGGGGAGGAAGGCGAGCCCTGGACTACGGCCAGATACTCCTTCTCAAAGCGGTGGTCCGCCACCTGCTGGGAGAGCAGCTGAGCGGCCATTCGGGACCGGGCCAGCACCATGACGCCCCCTACCACCTGATCCAGTCGATGCACCGTGCGCAGACAGGCCTTTGGATCATTTAGTTGGCAGCGCAGCTGTTCCGGCAGTCCGCCGGGCTCATCGGTGGATCGAATCCCCGCCGGTTTTAAACAGACCAGGATGCGATTATCCTGATATAGACATTTGATCTCCATTTACTTGACCTTCCATCCCCGTAAAAACTGCTTTTGCTCCGGCGTGATCCGATAACTCTCCAAGGCTTTCTGGATGGACTTGTTGTGAGTCCACCGTTCCAGTCTGTATTGCGTCAGATAGGGGAGCGCGGCATCATACTGCTTGGCCAGGGCGGTGGCAAAATACCAGGCTATCATCATATTGACATAATATTCTGAAGAGTGAACCTCAGCCACCCATTCCAGATACTCCGGAGAAAAGGCGTCATCCAGAAAATGGCGCATCAGCATACCGATGCCGTAACGCACCGTGTAGGTGTGATCGCTGTCCAGCCAGCGCCGGCACTGATCCCGGAGCTGGGGCAGGTGGCGCTTGAATACGGCAGGGGACATACTGTCACAGGTGGCCCAGTTGTCCACATAGGGCAGGAAGTGCTCCAGCCGGGCAATGACCTGGTCGTAATCCCGGATCCGCTCAATCAGGAAAGCGTGGAGGTTATTTTCCTCATAGTAACGGTGAGGGAGCAGATCCAGAAATGCCGCCCCCTCCGGCTGCCGGGCCAGTTCCCGGGCCATGGTCCGAAGCTGGGGGGTGCGCACCCCGATGATGGTTTCCGGGGGAAGGGTGGGCAGCAGCGTGCGCTGAAAGTCACGGTATTTAATATCCTGGGCAGAAAAAAGCCGTTCTTCGATCCGTTGTTCCAGATCTGTCATTGCAACCCCTCGCTTTTCCGTGCTTTTTCATTAGGATATTGTATTTTCCTCATTCCGTCAAGGCTGCGAAAGATTGGCATCGTTAAACATTTCTTAAGGGGATACCTGCTTTTTTCTTTCAATTTTAATGGCTATACTGAAATGGTATTAAAAAATATGATTTGCCGCTTTATGAGAATGAAGACAAGCAGGCATTATTTTCGTTTTATGGATTGAGTTGCTCAAGCTGTTTATGTTTTCCCTGGAGGTTGAACAGGAAAAGATGTTGCCTTTTATCAAAGATTGGGATTGGAAAAAGACCCTGTCCCTGTTATTGCTGATTCTATTGCTTTTCTGCGTAGGAGCTCTTTTTTGGGCCTACCTGAATGGAAAGTTTGATTCCCCGGAGACCCTGAAGGCCTATGTAGGTTCCTTCGGTGTGTTTGCACCCATTGTGCTCACCGTGATTCAGGCAGGGCAAGTGGTGGTGCCGGTGCTGCCGGGTTTTCTGGGTTGTGCTGTAGGCGCCGCCTTGTTCGGCCCGGTGGCCGGTTTTATCTGCAACTACATTGGTATCTGTGCCGGTTCCATCATTGCCTATTTCCTGGCCCGTTACTATGGAGTCGGTCTGGTGCGATCACTATTTAAAGAAGAGAAATACGCCAAGTGGGAAAAGTGGATTGGAAAGTGGAAATGTTATCCCCTGATTTTGTTTGTGGTCACGCTGCTGCCTCTGTTTCCAGATGATTTCTTTTGCTATTTCTCCGGGTTGACCACGATGCGGGCCCGTCGTTTCATTTGGATTATCTTGTTGGGGAAACCCTGGTGTATTTTGGGATATAGTCTGTTGTTTGGAGGGATATTATGAGAACGAAGAGAGGCTTGTTGGGATATTACAATTACACGGTTATCCTGACCTACATAGGAATGCTGGTGGCCTTCGTGGGTATTACGTTGGCGTTGGACGGAGCATTTAAAAAGGCGGTAATTTGCCTGATGGTGGCAGGAGTTTGCGACATGTTTGACGGAACCATTGCCTCCACTCGTCCCAGAATGCCCAAGGAGCGCCGGTTTGGAATCCAGATCGATTCCCTGTGCGATTTGATTTGCTTCGGGGTATTTCCGGCTCTGATGGTCTATATCGCCAATGACCGCTCTCGGTTAGCCATGGTGATTTGCTCTGCATATGTACTCTGCGCCCTGATCCGGCTGGCTTACTTCAATGTGCTGGAAGAGGAGCGCCAGAACACCACCCAGGAGCACCGGACAAGCTATCTGGGAATGCCGGTCACCACCATTGCGCTGCTGCTGCCCGCGCTCTTCGGACTGGATCGGCTGGGCGTCATTTCTATGGGAGTAGGCGGCCTTGTGCTGCTCTGTGTGGCAGGCATTGTCTTCCTGCTGCCAGTCCCCATTAAAAAGCCCCACCGCATTGGAAGGGTCATCATGCTGATTGTCGGTGCTTTTGAGTTCTGCGTGCTGATGATTGGAGCCACCTGATGGAAGAGCGCGAAAGCCTGGCAATCCGATTCCTGTATGGCACTGCTCTGGGCCGGATGTGCCTGAAAGCCCTGGTGCGGCCTGGCTTTTCTCAGCATATGGCCAAGCTTCTGAATGCCTCTGTTTCCCGGGTGCTGATCCGTCCCTATATTCGCCGGCATCATATCTTGATGGACGGCTATGAGCGGAAAAACTACCGCTGCTTCAATGACTTTTTTACCCGACGTCGGAAGCAGGAGGCGCTTCGGATCGATATGGAGCCCAGTCATTTGATCAGCCCCTGTGACAGTTTGCTGACCGCCTATCCAATCACCCAGGATCGACGGTTTACCATCAAGCGCTGTACTTATTCTCTGGAGGAACTGCTGCGGGACCGTCTCCTGGCCCAGCGATATACCGGAGGATTGTGCCTGATTTTCCGCCTGACCCCGCATCACTATCACCGCTATTGCTATATTGATGACGGCAGAAAAGGGGAGAATTTCTCTGTGCCCGGTGTGCTCCACTCGGTGCGGCCCATGTGCTGCGGCACAGAGCCGGTGTATGTCCAGAACCAACGGGAATACACCGTGATGGATACCGTTCACTTTGGGAAGGTGATTCAGGTGGAGGTGGGCGCCCTGATGGTGGGCAGGATTCGCAATGCCCAGGGCCCTGGAAGGATAGTCCGGGGTCAGGAAAAAGGATACTTTGAGTTTGGCGGCTCCACCATTATTCTGTTATTGGAGCCAGGTGTGGTAAAACTGGAAGAACAGATTTTACGGCGCACTGCCCGGGGCCAGGAGTACCCAGTGCGGCAGGGCCAGCAGATTGGGCAGGCGCTGGGATGGATAGGAGAGGAGCGCGAGGCATGACCCTGACCAAGAAGGATTGCATTTTTGGGGTGATTCCCCGGTACGCGGCACTGTCACTGGTGGTGGCTCTGGTCTGGAACGGGGTGATCTATCAAGGATCCATCCTGCTGCGCCAAGGGGATGCCATGTGGGATATGACCACATGGCTGGAGGAAATCATACCCTTTCAGCCCGCATGGATTATCGTGTATTTCGGCTGCTTCCTCTTCTGGGGAGCGAACTACATCCTGATCTCCCGCCGGGGAAAAGAGGAGTGGTTTCGGTTCTTATGGGCGGATCTGTGCGCGGAGTTGGTCTGCGGCATCTTTTTCATTTTGATGCCTACCACCAACATCCGTCCTGAGGTCACTGGGACCGATCTGGCCAGTCAGCTGGTGGTGATGCTCTATCAAGTGGACCCACCCCAGAATCTGTTCCCCTCTATACACTGCATGGTGAGCTGGTTCTGTTTCATCGGGGTGCGCTTTGACCGGCGGATTCCCCTGTGGTACCGGGGATTCAACTGCGTGTTTGCCCTGGCGGTGTGCGCCTCCACGCTGTTTTTGAAACAGCATTGCCTTCCCGACGTATTTGCGGGTATTTTGCTGGCAGAGGCCACCTATGCCATTGCCCAGCGCACGGAATTTTACCGCCCAATCCAGCGGCTTTTGTTGAGACAGAGTGCCAAGCAATCGGCATAATCTGAATATTTCCATAAAACAGCCCTGAAACCATTAAGGTTTCAGGGCTGTTTTTGTTGGGTCAGTTTTGCATCTTGATCTGTTGATCCGCAACCAGGGGATAGGCGATCAACGCATCGCCGTTTAAATCCTCCCGATGCATGTCCACGCCGGTGATCTGTCTGTTTTCGTAGGTGGTGTAATAGTAGATTCCGCGGTCCGTATTGCAGCAGCTGGTGTATACGGTGATCTCATATCCTCCGTCCGGAGTGTGCACACTTCCCCTGGGGTGGGAGACTGCCCCCAAAATGTGAAAGAACTGCCCCACACTTTCAGCTTCAGAGTCTCCAGATACAGAGTTGAATTTGGTAAAAGCTGCCCGGATAAAGCGGGAAGCGGGAGACAAGTCGCCGGGCATTCCCATTATACCCAACCCCTGGCCCTGGGGGCGCAGAGAAAGCGTTTTGGAAAAGCGGTTTTCCGGTGGCAGGGGGGAGAGGGTCATATATTGGTTCAGATTTTGCAGATGGTATTCAAAAGGAGGATTGTTGGTCAAAACCCCCACCGGGTTGTCATAGACCCTCAGCCCGTCTCGAACCGACTCCACGGTGATGGAGCTATCCCGGTCAGAGATCATCCAGTGGAGCGGGAACAGGGGCAGGCTTTCGCTAAAGGAAGTATCCGCCAGATTGATCCGATCCAGCAGTGTTCTGGCCTGTGCCACCGTGTCGCACTGACCCAAGATCCAGGGAATGAATTCAAAGGGGGTCACATTGTCCGCACCGTCCCGGCAGGGAAAATAAGCCGCGTTGCCGGGAAAATTGAGACCTGCCATACTCAGCCCCTTTTCATTGGTGGCCTCATAGTACAGGGGGTATCCTTGCGCGACAATCGCCATGCCAATCAGCGCATAGTGCTGGTCCAGCTGATTTACATAACGAAAGGGCAGAGGGTAATTTCGGGGCGTGATGACCACCTGTTCCCCATAGGAGTGCTCAAAATCCAGAGTTCGTCCAAAATAATGGTCTTTTGTCTGATAGGTTACGGCGGTACACATGGCAAAAACCTCCCATAATTGGTTGTTACAATTATACCACCGATCCAACAAAATACAAATGTAAAGTCCTGTCATAACCAACTTTTGCAGGAAAAGAGCGCAATTACATTATTGGACGGAAGCATCAAAACTGACCGATATTTTGAGCAGGACAAACAAAGCGCAGCTGTATAAATGAACAAAAATAACCCGTAAAAATTGTGCGTATTTTTGCTGACACCGCCAAACACGGTGTTCTTTTTTTGCACATTGCATAGTTTGTCCAACCGGATTTGTTTATTTTTCCAGACACCAAATGGTAAGTGGTTTCCAAATGGTTAGCTGCTGTGGAGAAAGTGTCTAATTGTGAAAAAAACCACAAGGAAATATAATCAGGGCATAAGAAACGGTGGCCACCGTAATGCGCGAAACGTTCAACATTTCATGAATGAAAAAGGAGACGGAAACATGATTAAACGGACCTATGAGGAACTGGAACCCTATTTCCCGGCGGGCCATTTCGGCGTCACCTGCAAGCGCTATCACGGCAAGGACGAGACCGGAGCCACCAAGTTCTGGATTGGCATTTCTGAATTTGAGCCCGATGGCGGAGCCGACTGGGCCTATAATGATAACCCCCTGGAGAAGGTTTACTTTGTGCTGGAGGGTGAGATGACCGTTACCGATAAGGCCGGCACCAAGTATGTGATCCATGCCGGTGAGAGCATCAGCTTCCCTCCCAACGAGGGCCGGGGGCTGAAGAACGAGAGCGGAAAGCCCGCCAAGATGCTGGTCATCATCAACTATCCGGAAGCCTGATTACAAGGAGGATTTTATCATGATCAATGTTCAGAAAGAGTTTGTGCAGAATCTGTTTTCCATCCAGGATAAGGTGGCTCTGGTCACCGGCGCCACCGGCGCTCTGGGCGGTGCCATCGCCATGGCCTATGCCATGAGCGGCGCCAAAGTGGTCATCACCGGCCGCAATGAGAAGAAACTGTCCGCCGTGGCGGACCAGATCGCCAAGGAGGGCGGCGAGTGCGCCCTGATTGCTGGCGATCCTTCCAACAGCGAGGATGTGGAGAAGATCATCAACTTTGCCGTCAAGACCTATGGTGAGCTGAATATTCTGGCGGTGGCTCATGGCTACAACAAGCCCCAGAACATTCTGGAGCAGAGCGCTGAGGATTGGCAGTACATTATGGACGCCGATCTGAAGAGCGTCTATGTGGTCTGCAAGGCCGCTGCCGAACAGATGGTCAAGCAGGGGAAGGGCGGCAAGATTGTGGTTGTCTCCTCCGCCCGGTCCAAGATGGGCATGGCCGGCTATACCGGTTACTGCGCCAGCAAGGGTGCCTGCGATCTGATGATTCAGTCCATGGCCTGCGACCTGTCCGCCCAGCATCATATCAATGTCAACTCCATCAACCCCACCGTGTTCCGCAGTGACCTCACTGAGTGGATGTTCGATCCCGAGTCCGCCGTGTATCAGAACTTCCTGAAGCGTCTGCCCATCGGCCGGCTGGGCGAGCCCTATGACTTTGTGGGCCTGGCCATCATGCTGGCATCTCCCGCCTCTGACTTCCTCACCGGCGGCAACTACGACGCCACCGGCGGTTACTGGGCCTGCTGAGGATTCCCTGAGACAAAACCGGGTGGAGCGCCGCTCCGCCTCCCATTGATCCATCCTTTCAAACTAATTGTAGGCATTGATAGACTCATCTTTACTTCCCCCTAAATTTGCCATTTCCTCAATTACTTCCCCGGAGTCGACGCCTCACCCGGCTTGTCATAAACTTTGTCAAATTCGCACATTTGTGCGTAACTGAATTTTACATGGAGGTAACGAACCTATGAGCAAGAAAGTTTTTGTTGACCTGACTCATCCCTTCGGCGCGGAGATTCCCCGCTGGCCCTACTTTGATAAGCCTGAGATCGACAACACCCATACCATGGCCAAGGGCGGCGTGCTGACCCAGAGCATCAAGTGCACCATGCACACCGGCACCCACTGCGACGCCCCCCGCCACGTCATGGAGTATGAGTTTGACGGCCGCCGGGCCCGCTACACCCACGAGATGCCTGTGGACGCCTACACCGGTGACGCCATTGTGCTGAAGATCGACATCGAGCCCTGGGGCCTGATCACCGACAAGCACCTGGATGCCGCCTGCGAAAAGTACGGCGTGGATAAGTCCACTCTGAAGGGCAAGGTGCTCTGCCTGAACACCGGTATGCACCGCCTGTTTGATGACTCCAAGGCCTACTATCACTATGCTGCCGGCACTGGCATTGACGCCGGCAAGTGGTTCGTAAAGCAGGGCGTCAAGTGCGTGGCCATGGACGGCCAGGCTCTGGACCATCCTCTGCACACCGCCATGGGCAACAACGGCATGACCCGCATGAACCTGCTGGGCGCCACCGGCAAGCCCATCACCGAGGAGTACAAGGAGCTGTTCGGCGAGGAGGCCTATGCCGAGTTCGACAAGTTCGAGTACATCCGCATTCACGGCCAGGCCGCCTATGACGAGAAGTTTGGCGAGCTGGAGAACCTGGGCGTCTGGGGAACCTGGGAGCCCTGCCACAAGGAGATGCTGGGCCATGGCATCGTTGGCGTTGAGAACCTGGGCGGCGATCTGGACAAGATTCCTGCCGGCAAGGTGTTCCGCTTCAACTGCTTCCCCCTGCGTTGGTACATGGGCGACGGCTCTATGGCCCGCTGCGTAGCCGAGATCGACGAGGATCTGCTGCTGGACGTGCCTGACCGCACCTACACCTATGGCGGCACCGGCTATGCCGATGAGTCCGGCCACGGCGGAAGCGGCCTGGAGTACATGCAGCGCCTGTTCAACCGCAATAAGTAATTCCCTTTGGGCGGGAGAGCGACAGACCCTTTGTTTCTGGCCTCCCGCCCTTTTCCTGCTCAAATACAGTTGCTTTGTTTCTGACCTCCAATTCTTTTTTGTCAAATGCCGTCTCTCTGTTTTCTCTGTTTCTCGCATTTTAACAAGAAAAAGGAGAGGTTTTCAGTGAACAAAGTCAACCAACTGCCCGACGGCAACAAGCATTCCATTGTGAGATTCGGCCTTTGGGGCTGGGTCACCATTCTGTACTGCCTGCTGATGTTTTTCCTCTATGTGGGCATGTGCAATGACGGCGCCAATATTACTTCCCCCAACGTAGCGGCCAAGCTGGGAGTCGAAAATGGCCTCATCATGAACATGAATTCCCTGGCCGGTCTGGTGGGCGTGGTGTTCTTCATCATTGTAGGCCAGATCAACCGCAAGATCGGGCCTCGGCTGGCCAGCGGTATCTGCACCATTGTGGCTGGCGTGGCTTATATTCTGGCCTGCAACGCCCCCTCCGTACCCCTGTACTGCGTTGCTATGTGCTTTGTCTACGGCGGCATCATGTCCGCAGGCTATGTGGCCGGCGGCACTTTGGTGGCCAACTGGTTCCCCAAGAAGAAAGGCATTGTCATGGGATATACCACCATGGGCCACAACTTTGCCTCAGCCTTCTATGTGCAGCTGGTGTCCATCCTTGTAGCCCCTACGGTGCTGAAACATATCGGAGCCGCGGTGATTCCCATCGGCATCGGCGCTGTGGTGCTGGGTATCCTGGGCATTCTGTTGATTCGCAACACCCCCGGTGAGCGGGGCCTGAATCCCGACAATGTGTCCGACAAGGTTTATGCTGAAGAGTATCACACCGGCCACGATGACGATGACGGCGGCTGGACCACCGGCAAGCTGCTGAAGACCAAAGAGCTGTGGCTGGCGGCCATCACCACCGGTTTCTTCCAGATCTGTTCCGTAGGTGTTATGAGCCAGCTGGTGCTGCGCAACGTGGAACTGGGCTTCAGCCAGCAGACCGCTCTGAACGTGATGACTGTGCTGGCTCTGGGCGGTGTGGTCGGCTCCTGGCTGGTGGGCATCATTGACGAGCGGCTGGGTACAAAAAAGACCATGGTGGGCTTCGGCATCTGGTATTGCGTGGCTCTGCTGCTGAATTTCACCGCCGTGGACCATGTGACTCCTCTGGTCTATGTGTCCCTGTTCATGATTGCCATGGGCATCGGCGGTTCCGCCAACTTCACCACCTCGCTGCCCACCTCCATCTTTGGCCGCCACGGCTTTGACAAGGTGAACAGCGTTATTTTCCCCATCCAGGGCGCTGTGACAGCTCTCTGCTTTGCCGTCAACGGCCTGGTGCAGCTGATCACCGGCGGCCAGATCCGCATGGCCTATCTGGTCTTTGCGGCGGTGGCGCTGGTCAACGTGCTGCTGGTGCTGTTGGTGGATGAGCACAAGTATAACAAGGACTGGCATGCGGCCCAGAAAGCCCATCAATGATTGCCGGTCAAAATTCTCTGACTATCTAGAAAGGTGAGTTCAAATGGCTAAGAAAACCATCATCACTGTGGCCACCACCGGCGCGTGGCCCAAGAAGGAGAACAACCCCAACGTCCCCATGACGCCTCAGGAGATCGTCAACGACGTCTACGAGTGCTGGCAGGCCGGCGCTGCCATTGCCCACCTGCACATGCGGGATGACCAGGGCAACGGCACTATGGATGCTGCCAAGTTCCGGGAGACCGTCCGTCTGCTCCGGGAGCAGCACCCTGACTGCGATATCATCCTGAACATGACCACCTCCGGCGACCTGGCTGCCACCGACGAGACCCGCCAGGCCCACCTGAAGGAGCTCCGCCCGGAGATGGGCAGCTATGACTGCGGTTCCATGAACTGGCTGAACACCAGCCTGTTCCTGAATCCCCCCAAGTTCCTGGAGGAGCTGGGCCGCAATATGCAGGAGTGGGGCGTCAAGCCTGAGATCGAGGCCTTTGACCCCGGCATGATCGCCAACGCCGCCTACTATCTGAAAAAGGGTGTGCTGAAGGCCCCACTTCACTTCCAGTTCTGCATGGGCTGCGCCAACGGTATCCCCGGCACCATGAAGAACCTGGTGTTCATGAAGGAGACCATGGAGTCCCTGTGCCCCGGTTCCACCTGGAGCTGCTTCGGCGTGGGCCATTGCGCCATGGAGATGACCTACGGCGCCGTCGCCCTGGGCGGCCATATCCGCGTGGGTATGGAGGACAATGTGATGTACGCCAAGGGCCAGCTGGCTGAGAGCAACCGTCAGCTGGTGGAGCGTGCCGCCCGGGTGATCCGGGAGTATGGCAATGAGGTGGCTACCCCCGCCGAGGCCCGGGAGATTCTGGGTCTGAGAAAATGAGCTGGGGTCCCTGCTTCATGTACTACCGCTGCCCGGGCTGCGGCAAGAAGTTCAAGTATGCGGTGGATATGATACCCGTGTTCGGGGATGCCTTTGGCAGTTGCCCCGATTGCGGGGCTATGGGTACCTTCCTGATGGACGGCGCCCGCACCCCGGACGATGCGGACTATTTTGAAGTGGAAGACTGAAGACAACGCTTCACTTCCGGATGGATACGGGCAGGGAGGCGCAGCGTCCCTGCCCGTATGTGCTTTGCTTAGGAAAGGAACATCACCATGAAAGAAATCAAGAACATTCTGATCTGCGGCGCTGGTATGATGGGCAAGAATATTGCCTTTGTCATGGCCTCCTGCCCGGAGTATCAGGTGGCCCTCTATGACCTCTATGAGACCGACGTGGCCGCCGGCATTCGCACCAACACCGCCCAGCTGGTGGAAAAGGGCGTCATGACCACCCAGGATGTGGAGGACCGGCTCAGCCGTATCTCTTTCACCACCGACATCGACAGCCCCCTGGTGTCCCAGGCCGACTTTGTCATTGAGGCTGTCTTTGAGGATATGAACATCAAGCAGGAGACCTTTGCCAAACTGGAGGCCCGCTGCAGCGCCGACACCATTTTCTGCACCAATTCCTCCGTCATGAGCCCCAGCCAGATCTCCGCCAAGCTGGAGCACCGGGAGCGGTTCGTGGGTACCCATTTCTGGAACCCCGGTCATCTGATCCCCCTGGTGGAGGTGGTCAAGTCCGACGCCTCCTCTGACGAGACCGCCCAGACGGTCATGGAGGTGCTGCGCAAGGTGGGAAAGAAGCCCGTACTGTGCAAGAAGGATGTGCCCGGCTTCATCGCCAACCGGATGCAGCACGCCCTGTGGCGTGAGGCCATCTCCATCGTGGAGCACGGCATCGCCGACGCCGCCACCGTGGATGAGGCAGTGAAATACTCCTTTGGCCTCCGGCTGCCCCAGCTGGGCCCCCTGGAGAACGCCGATATGGTGGGCACCGATCTGACCTATAACATCCACGATTACATCCTGAAGGACCTGGAGGATTCCCACGAGCCCTCCAAGCTGCTCAAGGAGCTGCGGGATCAGGGCAAGATCGGCTTCAAGACCGGCGAGGGCTTCCAGAAGTGGACCAGTGAACAGGTGGCCAAGTCCAACGCCGACTTGAACGAGTATCTGATCCGGATGCTCTATGGAAAGTAATTGTAACTTCAATTGGAGGAGACAAAAATGAAAGAAGTCTATCTGGTAAACTGCTGCCGCACCGCCGTGGGCAAGTTCCAGG
>JAHZGF010000010.1 GCA_019420945.1 Clostridiales bacterium
TACCGCATAATAATACCCCCTCTACTGGGTGTCCAGTAAAGGGGGTACATATCAGCTGGGCACTCCGCTTTCTGGCTAATGGGGGTTGCCTTGATATCCGATGTGCAAGAGAGGCTCCGATGGACGGTACCATCTGTCTCTGCGGCTCCTCCGCAGAAATGGTGGCCGGAAGACCGCTCACGTGGGCCCATAGTTGCCGAACTGGGTGTGGCTGCCGCCCTCAATCTCCACAGTGTTTTCCGCGTAGCCGATGTGATCCTCCACACTCTGGTTGAGGGAACTGTGCTCTGACCTGTCAATGACCGTCCATCAGAAGGACATTGACAGGCGGAAGCACACCTGGTATAGTATTTATTGCAGTAAAGTGAGGTGGGCACGATGTTGTTCGGAAAATTCTGCATTGATTTTGGCTCCACACAAGTTTATACCACAAAACATTGTGCGGAGCCTTACTGGAATTTCAACCTGTAAAACCGGGAGGACAGGGCAGAAAGTCACTGCCTTGGGTTTGTTGTGCCCCTTTTTGCAGGCTGACTGGAAAAGATAGACCATTTCAGGCCGCGGACGATGTTTTGTCCGCGGCCTTTTGTGATACCCATTTTAGGGGGATGGAGCAGAAGGCGCACAGTATTGTGCTGCCCTCTGTTGTTTTGAAAGGAAGATATTATATGACCCAAGGACAAGATTTATTGACCGGGAGCGTGCCGAAAAAACTGATTCGGTTCGCCTTTCCGCTGTTTCTGGCCAACCTGCTGCAGGCCCTCTACAATGTGGTGGATATGCTGGTGGTAGGCAAAATCGTGGGAAAGACTGGATTGGCCGCCATCAGCAACGCCTCCATGCTGTGCTTTATCATCAATTCCCTTTGCATTGGCCTGACTATGGGAGGGAGCGTTCTGGTGGCCCAGTGCAAGGGCGCAAACGACCAAACGGGTCAGCGGGACACGATCGGAATGCTGTTCTTTCTATCGCTGGTGGGTTCCGCTGTTGTTACCATCCTCGGCCTCGCCATTTATGAGGCCCTCTTTCAGGCGTTAAATGTACCGGCGAATGCTTATCAGGATGCCTGCGGCTACATGAAGATCATTTGCTGTGGAACGGTGTTCGTTTTTGGCTATAATGCGGTCTGTTCTATCCTGAAGGGGTTGGGCGATTCCCAAACGCCTCTCTTTTTCGTAGGTGTCGCCACGGTCCTCAATGTGGTGCTGGATGTGCTTCTGGTTGGGCCGCTTTCCATGGGCACGGCAGGCGCAGCCTGGGCCACTATCACGGCTCAGGGTGTTTCCTTTATGGGTTCCCTGGTATATCTACGGCGGTATCAGCCGGGCTTTTCTCTTAGAAAAATCGAGTTTCATCGGGAAAAGCTGCTGGCCATCTTGAAGGTTGGCCTGCCCACCGCCATACAGATGGTTGTGGTGAACACGGCCTATCTGCTGGTGACAGGGATGCTCAACCAGTTTGGAACTCCGGTGGCCGCTGCGTCCGGTGTGGGACTGAAGATCAACACCTTTGCCGGGATGCACTGCTGGGCCATCGGACAGGCAATAACCGCCATGGTGGGCCAGTGTTTGGGGGCTGGCCAAATTGAGCGGGCCCGCAAGGTGGTGCGGTCCGGCCTGTTGCTGAACCTTTCGGTCACTGCGGCGGTAGCGGTGGTGGTCCAGCTTCTGGCCGAACCTCTCATCTGCATGTTTGACGGCACCAGCCCGGAGGTGATCCGCTGCGGGGTGCAGTACCTGCGTACCTGCTGTAGTATAAACAGCCTGATCTACGCCGCGATGTACACACTAGATTCCTTTGCCATCGGCGTGGGAGCAGCCCACGTGGCCATGGTCAATGCCCTGTTGGACGCCGTCGTTGTGCGCCTGCCAGTGGGATGGCTGCTGGCATTTCCCCTCTCTCTGGGCTTTTCCGGGATCTATCTGGGCCAGGCCCTTTCGCCCATCCTGCCTGCTCTTGTGGGGCTGGTCTACTTTAAAAGCAGGGTTTGGGAAGGGAGAACGCCGGTGCATAAACCGCCAGCACAGGGCAGCCGAAACGAGTAAAAGGAGAAAAAGAATATGAATGAATCAAACATCTATCCCCGGACGGGAGACCGTCAGACAGTTTATCTCAAGCATGCCGTGAAAGCTCCCAGTATTATTGTCGGGGACTATACCATATACAACGACTTTGTTTATAACCCTGTTGACTTTGAAAAAAACAATGTGCTGTATCACTATCCCGTCAACCAGGACCGGCTGGTGATCGGCAGGTTCTGCTCCATCGCCTGCGGGGCCAGGTTCCTGTTCAACAGCGCCAACCACAAGCTGCAATCTCTCGCCACATATCCCTTCCCAATCTTTTTTGAGAAGTGGGGATTGGAGCGGCAACAGGTGGCCAAAGCCTGGGACAACAAGGGGGATATTGTGATTGGAAACGATGTGTGGATTGGCTACGAGGCGGTCATCCTGGCGGGTGTGACCGTTGGAGACGGGGCTGTCATCGGCGCCAGGGCCGTTGTGACAAAAGATGTACCACCCTATACCATCGTAGGTGGTGTCCCTGCAAAGCCAATCCGAAAGCGGTTTTCTGAGGATCTCATCGCGGCTTTGCTGGAACTACGGTGGTGGGATTGGCCGGAGGAACGGCTCAAGGCCAATTTAGATGCGATCCAGTCGGGACGGCTCGATCAAATCAGATGACCTGTTTTACGGTCAAAGCTGAGCGGTTCATTTTAATTTGGGGTGTTGTGATGTTTTTGTGAAATAATCACTTTTTGACAACCTTGTTTTTGCTGTTTCCGTTTACTTCCAATCTGCCTGTGGTCTTACATTTGGTCAGAGAGCCCTTCTTGACCAGGTGCAGCAAAACGGCTGCCGCCTGTTCGGAAGGGCTCTTTTCATGTTCGGATTTTGGGTATTGTACCCTCAGAATGTCTGAGAAGCAAGTTTTTCACATCAGGCATATCAGATTTTATTATGTAATAGACAAAGAATACACCGACTGAACGAAAAATCCACCTAAGGGGACGACAAACATTTCCTCTGACTGCGCAGGAAGTCGTTTTATCAGTTCAGCGTTTTCCGGAAGCATACTCGCCCATATGGATGTCTACCACTCCCCTGGGCGGCTGGATCAGAGCATCCTCATATCGGCATTTCCATTGAATCTCCCGGCTCATCTGGCCGTCCGCTATGCCATCTATCGTTTCCCCATCCTTGATGGGGTTGTCATTCGCCAGAATATACGACGCCGCATTGTAGGCGTGGTTCACCACCCAGTTGGGATCCATTCCGTGGAAATGGTACTGTAGGTCCGGCAGGAACAGGGTACTCATACCCACCGTGTCGATGAGCATATCCTCGGTACCCTGAATGTTAAAGAAACGGACATTGACCCCGAAGCGGATGAAGCGGTCCGCCCCCTCGATCTGGTGAGAACACACATCCTCAGCCAGAAGCAGCTTGCCGCAGTTCTGAAAGTAGAACGCCTCACAGGTGGGATACAGCTCCGCCAGGGCCTCCACAAAGTCAGCATCCAGGTTGGCCCGCTCCAGAACTGGAAGCGCCGCTGCCAGCATATCCGTGGCCACGACCTGATACCGGCACTCCCGGAAGATCCGTTCCCGGTCCTCCTGACAGTCCCACATCTGACTCATGAGGAACGCGTCGAAGCCTTTGCCCTTAAATTTGCTGCATCCCATCACCATGAGCTGTACCGGAGCCTTGACATCCTTGAATTCCGCCATATGCTCCAGGGCGGCAAAGCCTGCTGTCTTTTTATCGTGACAGAAACACTCTGCCGTCCCGATGTGTTTTTCCATCACGGCGGTCATTTCTGCTTTTCCAGGCATAGACACCGGCTCTTTGAACAGCATCTGAATGAGATAGGGCCCGCCGGGACGGGAGCCTTTTTCATCATTCAAATTTTGCTGGAATACTTCATTGCTCATTTCGTTTCCTCCTTTTTGTTAGGGAATAACTTGAATCGAAACTCCAGTTCCTGCTGGACGATTTCTTGGGGCAGTTTCCGGGGATTGGCTCAGATACCAGTCCCGGTAGGCCCGCTTTTCCATGTCCTGCTCCTAAAGGTAGAGTTGATAGCCGGCCTTATCCTCATCATCCCATGTGTCATACTGTTTTTTGCCTGGATATGGCTTCCCGCAACTGCATCCAATTCCTCCACCGTGCGGCTCGCGGCCCAGGCGTGGTCCACATAGCCGCATGGGAGAAAAGGATGCGATTATTGGATGTGCCCGCGGAGAGCCGGGCAGAGGTAGTCCTGCTCCAGTTTGTTCCGGATTCCGCTCCAAGTGGATACACTTGCCATGTTACCACCTCTCAATCACAATAGATCCCCACAACCAGGATATAGTCATCATCTCCATGGGCATAGTACCATATGGTTTCGTCATCAGGATAGAGCAGAAGCTGGTCGTCACCTGTGTCTTTCCAGAACTCGCCCGATACGCAATACCGCTCTCCATGGAGGGTCAGATCAAACATTCCGAAAAGATCAATGATCACGCCTGTGGATACATAGATGCCTGCGGTCAGCAGGAAAAACTTCCGAACCTGGGACGGAAGCGTAAAGCCCAGCACTTTTTCTCGATTTCCAATCTGCTCCTCTGAATGGTCAGTGTTTGAGTTTTCATCGCCTGCCGGGGCGCCTCCCATCAATCCCACCAGAGATACCAGACAGTGGACTGCCGCAGAACATCCGCCAGATTGCCCACTGTGGGTTCATCCTGCTCCTGATCCACAATGTCCGGGCAGAAGCCGTACTGCTCTGTGGCTACCTCCATGGCCTTCTCCTGGGAAACAGGGGCCGGGAGGTCAAACTCCAACTCGTCGTGGCTCATGGCGGCAGGGATGGCGCCATACTGCTCGAACCAGTATCTCGCCACTGCCATCAGGTCCGGGGTGTCGGGGCACTCATTCCAGTTGCCGAAGGGCAGGTAGGCGAAGATCTCCCAGGGGTTCTTTACCGGGA
>JAHZGF010000011.1 GCA_019420945.1 Clostridiales bacterium
CACGTTGTTTAATTTACAAGGTACACGCTCGCTCCCGCTCTCGCGGACAGCTTATGTATAATATCATAAGCAATTCCCTTTGTCAACGACTTTTTTCAATTTCTTTCGATTTTTTTCATTCTAAGAAAGTCGTCTTTCAAATCAACGTATCCAGCAAATTTGATTCAGCGCTATTTCCCTGTTATAAAGGTCTCACCTCCTCCCTTTTCACCCGGGCCTGTTGCTCCACTTTCAAACAACCACTTCAACTCTGCTCCCGCAGGACCTGTCCTTGGTCACCACAATCTGTCTATCGATCTTCTCCTTCAATTCTGAGACATGGGAGATGATACCCACCAGCCGGTTGCCCTCTGCCAAACTATTGAGCGCCCGGACCGCCTGCTGAAGGGTGGATTCGTCCAGGGAACCAAAGCCCTCGTCCACAAACATGGTATTCAACCGAATGCCGCCGGACATGGACTGAATTTCATCGGACAGGCCCAAGGCAAGGGAAAGGGACGCCTCAAAGGCCTCACCGCCGGAAAGAGAGTTGGCGTTGCGCTCCGAGCCGTTATAGTGGTCAATGACATCCAGTTCCAGTCCGCTCTGGCTGCGAAAATCCTCCGCCACCTTGCGCCGCTTCAGCTCGTACTGGCCCCCGGACATCACCATAAACCGCAGGTTGGCCCGCTGCAGAATACGATCAAAGAAATTCATTTGAATATAGGTCTCTAAGGTAATCCGTTCCTTCTGGGACAACTTACCGTTAACCGTATCAGATAAAGTCCGGACCCAGGCGAAACGTTGTTCCACCCGCTCCAGATCCGCCGCCTTGGCCCGAATCTGTTCCAGGGCCATGGTGTTGGTGGTATAGCGGGTATAAATTTCCTGCTGTCTTTCGGCCAGGTCCTTTTTTTGCTGGAGCAATTCCGCTTGGGCTTTTTTCTGGGCCTCACCGTCGATGGGCTCGCCATGTTCCAGCAGTTCTGTCAGCTCCCGGATGGTGGTCTCCAGCCCCGTCAATTCCGATTCCAAACGTTGGCAGGCTTCCTGGGCCACCTGAAGTGCGCTATCCAACGCTGTCAGCTGGTTCTGAAGTTTCTGCCGATGGATCTGGGCCTGCTGGGCATCCGGCTGGTGCAGCTGGGTCTGCAGCAGCTGGATTTGACGGGTCAGTTCTTCGCTCTTACTCTCAGAACGGGCCATGGTTTCACCAACAGCGAAAATGGCCGCCTCCAGCTCCTTTAATTGCTGTTCTCCCCGGGGGATGCGATGCTCCAACGTCTGCTTGCGCTCCAACTTGGTCTCTACCGTCTCCAGCTGTTGTCCAATTTGAAGCATCAGCTGGCGTTGTGCCTCCCGGGCATCCAAAAGGCGTTCCTGAGCCGCTTCCAGAGAGCAATCCTCCAGAGATTCCCGGAGTTTGACCTGCAACGCCCGCTCCAGCTGGTCCTTCTGGCCCCGGAGGCCGCTCTGTTCCGCCTCCAACCGGCCTATATCGGTCCGGGCCGTCTCCCGCTGGTCGTTGAGGGATGCGCACTGATCCTCCCGGGCCCGGATGGTCTGCTCCAAGGCCTCCCGGAGGGCCAACTGGTCTTTGTTCTCCTTGAGCTGTTCCTCCAGCTGCCGCTCTTCCTCCTCCGCCTGAGTCTTACAGTCGGACAGCTGTTGGGCAGCCTGGTCAAAAGTGGGATTGGCCGCATAAGGGGCCATCCGGGTCAGCAGCTGCCGGGTCCGCTCTTCCAGAGCTGTTTTCCGCTTGCCCGCCTCCACACTTTTGCGGGTCACCTCCGCCCGGGCAGTCTCTGCCAGCGCCTTGTCCCGCTCCAGTTCCGCCTCGGTGGGGGCTGCGTCCGTCACCTGGGCCGGGCAGGGATGATGCAGCGCACCGCACACCGGACAGGGCGTTCCTTCCTCCAGCGTTCTGGCCAGAATTCCCGCCTGGGCATCTAAAAAAGCCTGATTCTGGCGGCGATATTGTTCCTCTGCCGCCTCTGATACCTCCCGGGCCTGAGCGTAATCCTGCTGGGCCTCCTCCAGGATCTGCGCGGCCCGCCGACAGTCCTCCAGCAGATCATCCAAGTCTGCCAGATCCGCCTGCCGCTCCCGGAGCTGTTCCAGTCGATGGAGCAGTTTTTCCCGCTCTGTCTCCAGCCCTTCAGTGGCAGACCAGGCTTGGCGATCCCCCATCAGCGCTTCGCTTTCCCGCTCCCATTCCTCCGAAATGGCCTGGAGACTGCCCTCCAGCTGGGTTTGGCGATGGGCGCAGCGCTGCAGTTGGTCATGCAAAGCCCGCCAGGCGGCCAAGTCCTGTTCCAGAGATTCCAGGGCTCCGTCCCGCCGCTGAGCCTGGGTCTGCTCTCCCCGCAGCCGCTCCCGGTCTGCCGGGGCGGTTTGGATCGCCTCCAACTCCGTGCGCCACTCCTCCAAAGCCGATTGCTGCCGCTGCCGGGCACTCAGTTGATCCCGCTGGGTCTGCTGCTGTTGGGTGTATCGCTCCCGCTCCTGGACCAGAGCTGTCTGAGCCTCCGTCAGCTCCCGATACCGGGGCAGCTCCGCTTCCAGAGCCGCCAGGGCCTTGGCCAGGGTTTCCCGCTGGGAACTCTTTTCCTGCTGGACCTCCAGTTCCGCCCGGGCCGCCGCCAACCGGGGCTCCAAAGTCGCCTTTTGGCGCTCTGCCTCCTCCAGTCTTTTGCGGGTGTTTTGCTGCTCCTCCACCTTGCCCAGGAGGGCGGACACCCGGGTCAGCTGTTCTTCCACCTGCTCCAACCGGCTCCGCTGTTCCTCCCCCGCCAGCCGATCCCGCTCCAGCAGGGTCTCGATGAGTTCCACCGTCTCCTGGAAGGGCAGACAATCTTCCTGAGCCAGTCCCAACTGCTCTGACAGCGGGTCGGCCTCCTCCCAGGTCACGCCGCCGATGTACTGTTTGACACTGGCGCGCAGGGTATCACAGTCCTTTTGCAGGGCTGTCGCCTCTTGCTTCAGCCGCTCCTGAAACTGCTGATAGGCCTGGGTCTTAAAAATCTTCCGAAAAATCTCCTGGCGGGCCTTGGTGTCCGCCTTCAGCAGTTTGCGAAATTCTCCCTGGGCGATCATGGCAATCTGGGCGAACTGGTTCCGATCCAATCCGATGATCTCCTCGATCCCGGCATTGACCTCTTTTACCCGTGTGATGATGCGGCCGTCGGGCAGCTCCAGCTCCGCCTCTGCCCGCTGGATGGTGACGCCTCCGCCCCGTTTCGCCGGGCGCTGGTATTCCGGATTTCGACGGACGGTGTAAATTTTCCCGTCATAGCTGAACACCAGCTCCACCAGCGTGGGCGTGTCCGGTTGAGCATATTTGGAGCGCAGCATGGAGGTGTCTCTGCTGTCCCCGCTGGGCTCCCCGTAGAGGGCATAGGTGATGGCATCAAAGATGGTGGTCTTCCCCGCCCCGGTATCGCCGGTGATCAGGTACAGGCCCTTGGTGCCCAGTTGTTCCATATCCACCTCTACCTTGCCGGCATAGGGGCCGAAGGCGGACATCGTCAGCTTCAACGGTCTCATGTCTTATCCTCCCAGATTTCTTCCATCAGCTGCCGGGCAAAGTTCTGCTGTTCCTGTCCCATGGGCTGCCCGTTCTGCTGCTGGTAAAACGCCTCCAGCAGTTCCATTGGAGACCGGGATGCAGCGCAATCCGCCCCCTCCACGCTGCCCCCGGCCCGGGTCCGCTGGTTGTCATAATCCAATTTCATCAAGTTGTTGTAGATCACCCGCAGCTTGCCCACCGCATCCGGAATGTCCTCCTCATCGGTAAGCGTGATGTGGACATAGTCCTGCCGGTAGCTGGTGTTTTCGTAAAAGCTGCGAAGGGTGAGCTCTTCATAGCTGCCCCGGAGTTCCACCAGATCACGCAGCGGTGACAGGGGCAGTGTCCGAAGGGAGATCTGTCCCTTCGCCCCCAGTTCCACCACCGTCAGAGATTTTTGCTGCCGGGCCTCGGAGAAAGAGTATTTCAGCGGAGTGCCGCAATAACGCACCGTATCCCGGCCCACCTTCTGAGGGCCATGGATATGCCCCAAAGCCACATAGTCAAAGGGGTCAAAAACCGACACATCCACATTGTCAGTCCCTCCCACAGAGATATCCTCGGAGTCGCTCCGGGTGGCCCCGGTGACAAACTGGTGGGCCACCAGCACATTGCGCCCGGCAGTATCCACTTCCATGGCCTCCACCGCCGCAGCCAGGGCATCGGTGTAAGTGGCGATCTCCCGGTCTGGGAAACAGCGCCGGACCTGGGCCGGCTTCAAAAAGGGCAGCAGATAGAGGTTCACCGGCCCGTACCGGTCCTCCAGAACGACAGGGGCCACCCGGCCCTGGTACATCGGGGCCACATGGACGCCGCTGCCGGCCATCAGCCGCCCGCCGAAAGCAAGCCGCTCCGGGGAGTCATGGTTGCCGCTGATCAGGAACACCTGCAAATTCCGCTGAGACAGGGCCACCAGAAAATCGTCCAGCAAGGTCACCGCCTCTCCGGAGGGAACGGATTTGTCGTAGACATCTCCGGCAATGAGAACTCCATCCGGCTGTTCCTGGTCCACCAGGCGCAATATTTCCGACAAAATATAGCGCTGATCCTCCAACATGGAGAATTCGTTGACCCGTTTGCCCAGGTGCAGATCAGAGAGATGAATCAGTTTCACAGTACACACAGCCTCTTTTCTCCCCAGCCTCCCGCTGTAAACGGAATTGCCGGGGCATGTGCTTTGGATCAACTATATCCCATACACAGCATCCCAGTCAAGAAACAGGCTCTTCCAACCAGCAGCAAAAAACAGGGCGCTGTCTGAAGACAGCGCCCTGTTTTTTCTTTCCTGTCAGCTCAGAGACAAAACCTCCGAAAGGGGCGGATTGGGCTTCCCATCAAAAGTCATGAAATAGTCCTCCACAATGTCGGCAATGAATGCCTTGGCCTTGGCCTCCTCCCGGGGGCCTGGCTTACTATCGCAGTCGTAGTGGAAGAAATAGGATCCGGGCCTCAGGCTGCCGTCTCCCATCCGGTACATCACCGCGTCGCAGACATCCGCATCCGGCCCGTCATTGTGCTTGCCGGGCACAAAATCCGCCTTGGGTTTGACTCCCACCGGATAGCCTGCAGGGCCGGTCTCCTTGCCGGCGCAGGAGAAGCGGCCAATGCGGATGGCTGCGCCTTATGTGGATATTGCTCAGATTCGGGCCAGCGATGCCGACGGCAACCATCCCACCAACTATACCCTTGAAGAAGTACCCACCCTGGAGACCGCCGCCTACATCAAATCCAAGCAGCCCGGCGTACTCATCACCACGGTAGGCGGCTGGCTCAATCCCGAGACCTCAGAGCGTGCCATCGCTGAGGGGAAGCTGGATCTGATCAGCATGGCTCGGGCCTGGATTTCTAATCCCGACTACGGTCAACTGCTTTATGAGGACCGGGCTGATGACATTGTTCCTTGTCTCCGGTGCAACAAGTGCCATGGACGCGGGCCAAACGATCCCTTTGTCTCTGTCTGTTCTGTCAATCCCAAGCTGGGCATCGAGCATCGGCTGGATATACTGACCAGCACGCCCGGCCCCAGCCAGCGCATTGCTGTCATCGGCGGTGGCCCCGCCGGTATGAAAGCCGCCATTGATCTGTGCGATCGAGGACATAAGGTCACTTTGTTCGAGCAAGAGAGCGAGCTGGGCGGTCTGATTCGCCATGCAGACTTTGTCAATTTCAAATGGACTTTAAAAGAATTCAAGGACTTTTTGATTCGGCAAGTGGGCAAACGGGATATCACCGTGCGGCTCAACACAAAAGCCACCCCCGCCCTGATTAAAGCAGAGGGATTTGACTGGGTCATTGCTGCCCTGGGAAGTCTGCCCGCCACTCCGCCCATTCCTGGTGTAGATGGCAAAAACGTGATCTCCGGTCTGTCCGCAATGATGGATTGTCAGCAGGTCGGCTAACATGTAGTGGTCATCGGCGGTGGCGAAGTGGGGGTTGAAGCCGGTATTTATCTGGCCCAGACCGGTCGGGAGGTCACCGTCCTGGAAATGCGGCCAGATCTTGCGGCGGATGCCACCATTATGCACTTCCGCTCCATGTTCAAGGAATATTGGGAAAACGTACCCACCTTCCACGGGATCTGCGGCGTAACGGTCACGGGTATCACACCAGATGGAGTCAATTTCCGGGATGAAGATGGGCAGAATCAGTTCCTGCCTGCCGACACCGTGGTAATCTCTACCGGAATGAAGCCACTGCGGGAAGATGCGTTGGACTTTTACACTGCAGCTGATCGCTTTGCTTTGATTGGCGACTGCAAGAAACCGGCTACCGTCCAGAACGCCATGCGGGACGCCTATGCTGTGGCCTCACAAATCTAATCCAGACTTTGTTTCTCCCTTTATTTCTCCCGATAAAATGAGACATCCCCGGCGCTCACCTGGCGCCGGGGATGTCTCATACATATATAAACATATAAGAAAAGCGGTCAGATATGTATCTGACCGCTTCTTCGTGTTGGCATTACCTATC
>JAHZGF010000012.1 GCA_019420945.1 Clostridiales bacterium
ACCAACAAAATCAATCGCTCATACGCAAAAACCGGGGAACTGTTTCAATGTTTGGATGAACATGTCGACTTCTTCTTTGGTGTTATGCTTATTAAAACTAATTCGCAATGCGCCGCGAATGACAGATGGTGAATAATTCATGGCATTTAACACATGACTGGGAGCCCCTTTGGTGCAGGCTGATCCTGTGGAAAGATAAATCTGGTGCAGACTCAAGAAAGAGACCAGCTCATGGGATTCAATGCCGGGAAAAGAAACATTTAAGATAAAGGGAGAACCATCTTTCGGACTATTGATGTGAACAGTCGGGAATTCAGTGAGCAGCAACTGTAATAAATATTTTCTGATGTCAGAGACTTTTTCAGCATTGGAGGTCATGGAATATAGGGCACGGTCTGAAGCGAGACCAAAAGCACATGCAAGGGGAACGCTTTCTGTTCCGGGATTGACTTTTCCTTCCTGGCTTCCGCCGAACTCCAGAGGAAAAACCAAATCAGGGCGACGAAGGTATAGCGCACCAATTCCTTTTGGGCCATGAATTTTATGGGCGCTGGCAGAAATCATATCCACATCATAAACATGAAGTTTGAAAGGGAGCTTTCCAAACCCCTGTACGCAGTCACAGTGAATAAGGGTCTTTGGGTTTCGCTTTCGCACCCCATTTACGATTTCCTTAATAGGAAGAATTTCTCCTGTTTCGTTATTAACGAACATCACGCTTACCAGCACCGTATCGTCACGAACTGCATCAATAATATCCTGCGCAGCAATATGATGCGTATCTGGATTTGGCGCTACATAAGTTACTTGCCATCCGCCCGATTCCAAATACGCACAAGCTTTCAAAATGGAATCGTGTTCAATGGCAGTTGTTACAATATGCTTTCCCCAACGACGGGCGCGGGCCGCACCTTGCACCGCAATATTATTGCTTTCCGTGCCGCCTGAAGTAAAGTAGATATCGCCGGTTCTCGCCGCTATCATTTTAGCAATTTGGTTTCTCGCAATGCCAAGTTCCGTGTACGCCGAGGAACCGACTCCGTGAAGCGAAGACGGATTGCCAAATTGGCGGCACATTATTTCTACGGCGCGATCTGCAACCTCTGCATCCACACATGTTGTTGCACTGTTGTCAAAATATATCATTCTGTCCCTCCGCTCGGCAATTTGAGACAACGGCCTGCCAGTATATGGCAGGCCGTGTTTGGAAAGCTTATGCGCGCATGACCTCCAAGCCCAAAGCCTCGGCAGCTTCAGCAATTTGATCACCATAATCCCCATAAACAAGAGCGAAATGATGTCCCACATATTTCTGACAGTCGTGGAAATGCTTGGTATCAGCGACCTTGTAGCGGACAGCCAGTTTGCACTCCGGTACGAGGTAGTTGTCACAGCCTGTAATCTCGCCTTTGACGATCATGATTTTCTTCATATCAGGGCTGAGGTTGATTGCAGTGATGGTTTCTCCGACATCCTGCGCAAAATCATAACGCAGCGTAGTGCCCCAACCATCCATTGCAAAGGAAACCAGTTCCACAGGAAGAGCAGGCTTGTCATACCCTTTCATATAACGAGTGGGGACATCATGCAGGGTCCGGACCTCATTTTCTTCCGGATTCCAAACCAAGGTGTTACCCATATATGGAGCCGCGTTGGAGACAGCCATCAAGATGGCTTTGGAGATAACAGACCCGACATCTCCGGCACACGCTGCAGGAATACCATCTTCAGTCAAAATAGATTTGGCAAGACAGAAGGTAAACTTACGGGCATTGAGCTGTCTGGTGGCACAAACTTCAAAGCAGGGGATGGTAAAAGCATTGCAACCATGGTGCGCCATCAGCTTTTTGATTGCAACATAGAACTCCATATCATTTTTCACATATTCTGCCGGCATGTGGACACCTTTTGCAGAGGATACTAGTTCGTCGGCCATGTGAGAAGCCTCGGCTTTTTCTTCCGGAGTCAAGGCGTCAATCTCATCAAAAACCTGCTCTGCATTGATATGGGAAAAACGGGTGCCAAACTGTTGCGTAATACCATCGAGTGTCAGATAGGAGCTCTGGCAGCCGAAGGTCAGCTGTGCATTTTTCAGGGGGAAGAAAATCTTCAGGTTCTTCAGGATCTTTTTCACACGGAGAACGTCTACTGCTTTTACGAAATCGTCCATGTAGCGGCAGGGATAAACATCTTTGCGGCCCATTGCCAGAAGATGTGCGCTCATGTCGACATCATCACAGGGAGAGTGGGATGCCTCGTGGGGGACAAAGGCGATTGCTTTGGCGGTACGACTTGCCAACTCCACAGTAAAGTAGCCGGAAATGCGCAAACCGCAGACGAGGTAGATATCCACTTTTTCGTCTTCGGCCAGAGCCTCTTCCCATACATTATCATGGATTACGAAGTCTTCGTTCCAGTGCAGCAGGGAGCCATCCAAGACCTCAACCTTTTTCGGATCTACTGCCTCATGAATGCGCTCAAGGAAGCGATTGTATTCTTTTTGGGCAACTTCCATGTCGGCTTCGGTCGTCAATGCATAACCCTGGCCATACCGGCACGGTCCTTGATATGCATGGATATGATACATGGTCCACAGGATGGGCTTGACAACGATTTTCTCTTCCAGAGGACTTTTGATTTCAGGAACGACGCTCATGATGATATCTCCTTTATCATGTTTTGAATGCGCATTCATTTTGTAAAATAAAAAAATACCGAATCATCCCCTCTGGTATTACGGTATAATTCCATTGATATGCTCGGTATCAATAGAAATGACTGCGCATTCATTTCTGGAATAAAATATATACCCCTTTCTCCTTACCTGTCAATATGAGAAAAACGCTGTTTTTGAGGCTTGGAATTTATGCATTTTGCTCGGCTTGATGCTTCCTCATTTGAGTTGAAGTGCGAATAATGAGTTTCATGGGGCGGATGATCTTCTTTTTCGGTGTTTCCGGTTCTGCAATCAATTGGAGCAACATTTCTACTGCGTCTCTGGCAAGCTGCGTAGTAGGCTGCGCAAGAGCAGTCATGGAATATCCCTGAAAATCACCAATAATGGGAGCGTCATATCCAGAGACTCCGATATCGAATCCCAAACGCAGAGATGTCTGCTGCCGGATGGCGTCGATTACGCCGAATCCGTTGATATCGCCACTGCAAAAGATTGCGTCAGGAACATCTTTCTGACTGAGGAGGAAGGTGCCTGCTTCCCAACCGCTCTTATAACTGTATGCCGCCGGAATAATCTGGCATTTATCAATTCCGTGTGCAATTAGCCCACTGAGAAACCCCTCTTGACGAGAGCGGAGATTCAAGTGTGGGCTTTTTTCTGCTGTGACATAGGCAAACCGCTGATACCCCATTGCCGTCAGATATTCAGCCATTTGCTCACCACTGTGAAAATGATTGCTTTGTACCATGCTTACTTCGGCATCTGGGAGATCACTGTTGAAGAGTATTACGGGCATACCCTTGCGAGTCCAGGAACCAGTGACATTCTGTCCAAGAACTGCGGAAGTGACAATTACACCATCAACCTGATATTGATACAGATTCTGCAGGAGATCGTTGATATTATCTGTCGGCGCTGAAGTAAATACCATTGTTCGCAGGTCGTACATTTGAAACACATTGGTTAAAATTTGGAGAATATGATAATGGAAAATATTATAGTTACTTGGAACTACGATGCCAATAATGCGGGACCGTCCGGATGCCATGGTTTGTGCAATGGCATTAGGAACATAGCCGAGCTCTTCTGCAGCCTCAAGCACCTTCTTTCGCGTTTTATCACGAACCAGTAAACGGCTATCCGGATTAAAAACTCTTGAGACTGTGGATTGCGATACGCCTGCACGGTTCGCAACATCAGTGGCTGTAACAAATTTCTCCCCAGTTGCCATTTAGCACCTCTTTTGGTATAGATGTTGTAAAATAATGCATTTCATATCCTTTATCTATATTATCAACGATAAGGAGCCCTGTCAATTATTAGCTAATGATAAATCTGGTGCTAGGAAAGACGATGTTGCTTTTCCAAATTTAGCACCGTAAAATAAGTAACGAGGGAAATAGAATGGCGAGCACCGGAAGGAGATAAAGAGACTATGATTGACGCGAAGAGCTTGATTGAGATGCTGGAGTCCTCTTATGATGGGATATGGATTACGGATGGGAACGGCAGGATTCTCTTTGCCAACTCCGCCAATGCGTCTTTACTGGGGGTGACCAAAGAGGACCTGATGGGAAAGAGCACGGAGGAGCTGCTGGAGAAAAAGATCTTTTCCGACTCTGTGTGCCTTGAGGCCATTGAGCAGAAGCGGCAGACCTCTAAGGTTTGCTACAACTATAATACGCAGCTGACGGTCCTGGCCACGGCCACGCCGATCTTCGGTGAAAATGGGGAAGTGCGCTACATATTCAACAATGTGCGGGATATCACATCTCTGAACAATATGCAGGCCAGCCTCCGGGATAAAGAAGAAATTATACGCAGGCAAAACAAGCAGCTGGAAGATATGAAGATCCGTTTGGGCGTTGGGACCATTATTGCAAATAGCGAGTCGTTCCGAAAGGTCGTTGAACTCGCCCAGCGTGTAGCGACCTTTGACGGCGCCACGGTCCTGATCCTTGGGGAGTCCGGAACGGGCAAGGAGCTGGTGTCCGAGCTTCTGGTCAACAATAGTCCCAGAAAGGATATGCCATATCTCCAGGTCAACTGCGGGGCCATTCCGGAGAATCTGATCGAGTCCGAGCTGTTCGGGTATGAGAAGGGCGCATTCACCGGGGCGGACAACAGGGGACACAAGGGCCTCTTCGAGGCGGCGAACGGCGGCACGGTCTTTCTGGATGAGATCGGCGATCTTCCGCTGCACATGCAGGTGAAGCTGCTGCGGGTGCTCCAGCAGCGGAAGGTCACCCGCGTGGGGGGCACCGAGCCCATCGATATCAACGTCCGGGTCATCGCGGCCACCAACAAGAATCTGGAGCAGATGGTTCGGGAGGGACAATTCCGGGAGGATCTGTACTACCGTCTGAATGTGGTCAGTGTCCAGATTCCGCCCCTGCGGGAGCGGAAGGAGGACATCGTACCGCTGCTCAACCACTTTCTGACGGTGGTGAATCAGAAGTATCACACCCAGAAGACGATTTTCTCCGACACCATCGACGCTTTTGAAAACTATCCCTGGCCTGGTAACGTCCGGGAGCTGGAAAATGTGCTGGAGAACCTGGTGATCACCACTCCGGGAGATGAGATTCGGCGGGAAAATCTTCCCAAGAAATTCTGGTCGGAGAACGGGGAACCCGCCGCCGTGGGCATGCGGGAGATCCTGCCGCTGAAGGTGACAGTGGAACGGGTGGAGTTGGCTGCTATCCAGCATGCCATCGACCAGTGCGGCTCTGTCCGCAAGGCCGCTGCGGCTCTGGGAGTGGATCCCTCCACCATTGTCCGCAAGATGCAAGGGCATAAAGAGAAGTAGGAGTGTGACAGGCACCATTCCGGCAGCCTGACACGGATGCAGCTCCCGGCAGGGGAGCGGCCTGACAGCCGCGCCCCCTGCAGGGAGTTTTTTCAGCCGAAAGGAGGGGGGCGGGAAAAGCGTACGCAAATCAGCAACGGATATGAAAATGCGCATACGCACACAAGGGCAAGAAGGGAGTACATCTGGCTAAAACGGTTTGACGAAAGCCAAAAGCTCACGATTTGTTTTGTCTGAACGCACAAAAAGAAAACGCGGGTATTTGGCATTTGTCCAAAAAAAACGCCGGTTCTGTGATATGGACAGATGTGGCACGTGTTTTGCTATATTAGACGGCAGAAAATTCTGAATCAAAGGGATGTTGTTATGCGCGAAAATCTTTTGAAAAAGAAGATCCAAAATGGGGAAAGTGCCATCGGCACCTTTGTGAAGCTGACGGACCCTGCGGTTCCGGAGCTGCTGGCCCTGGCGGGGTTCGACTTCTTCGTACTGGATACAGAGCATGTGGCGGTGGACCGGGAACAGCTGACCAACATCGTCCGGGCAGCGGACGCGGCCGGCATCACGCCCATTGTGCGGGTTCGGGAGAACCAGCAGGTGGAGATCCTGCAGAATCTGGACCTGGGATATGCGGGCGTGCAGGTGCCCAATGTGGATACCCCGGAGCAGGCCCGGAACCTGGTGTCCTATGTGAAGTATACCCCCCTGGGCGTGCGGGGCCTGTCCCCCAGCGTGCGGGCTTGTGACTACGGCACCTGCGGCGTGCAGGAGTATATCGACACCGCCAATGCCAACACGATGATCGTCTCCCACTGTGAGAGCAAGACCTGTGTGGAGAATCTGGACGAGGTCCTGAAGGTGGACGGCATCGATGTCATCTTCATCGGACCCATGGACCTGTCCCAGTCCTACGGTGTACCCGGCAAGACCACGGACCCAGAGGTGAAGGCAGCCATCGACACCATCACCGCCAAGACGCTGGCAGCCGGCAAGGCAGTGGGCACCACGGCGGCTTCCGCCGAGGCGGCCAAGGCGCTGATGGCCAAGGGCGTGCAGTATATTCTGCTCTCCTCTGACGAAGGGATCATCGTCAAGTGGGGCAAGGAGACCATCAGCCGGATCCGCGGCTGAGAAGGAGCGTACATAAACATGGAAAAGGTATTTCTGACCGAGCATATCCACCCGGATGCGGTGGCGTATCTCCGGGAGAATTTCGAGGTCGTGCAGGGCACTTCCACGGAGAGCGGCGAGATCATCCGGCAGGCGCAGGGATGCTCCGCGATCCTGATCCGTTCGGCGAAGATCACGGCGGAGATCATGGACGCCATCCCGACGTTGAAGGTAGTCGCCAAGCACGGCATGGGCGTGGACAATATCGCGGTGGATCACGCCACGGAAAAGGGGATCCTGGTGGTCAACGCCCCCTACTCCAACCTGAACGCCGTGGCGGAGCATATCGTGATGCTGCTGCTGGCACTGTCCAAGCGGACGGTGCAGATGGATCAGCTGACCCGGGCCGGCCAGTTCAAAGAGCGCAACACCTACAAGACCATCGAGCTGAAGGGCGCCACGGTGGGCATCATCGGCATGGGCAAGATCTCCCGGCTGGTGGTGAAGAAGCTCTCCGGCTTTGAGATGAACATTCTGGCCACGGATCCCTATGTGAAGCAGGCGGATGTCGAGGGACTGGGGATCACCATGGCGACGCCGGAGGAGCTGTATGCAAAGTCCGATTTCGTCATCGTCCACACCTCTCTGTTCCCCTCTACCTTCCATCTGGTGGGTGCGGAGCAGTTCAAGGCTATGAAGAACACCGCCTTCATCATCAACGCCGCCCGGGGTGCCGTGATCGACGAGGCCGCCATGATCGAGGCCCTGAAGTCCGGCGAGATCGCCGGGGCTGGCCTGGATGTGTTTGAGCAGGAGCCGCCTGCTGATGACAATCCGCTCTTCTCCATGGAGAATGTGATCGTCTCTCCCCACAATGCGGCACTCAGCGACGGGGCGCTTCGGGCTATGGCTATGGACAGCGCCCAGGGGATCACTGAGTATCTCGCCGGCAAACCGGTCACCTATCCCGTCAACAAGGAAGTATTGAAATAATTGCATTCAAATCAAGGAAAAAGGAGTGGACGCAAATGTCTTACACAACTGTATACCGCTTTCAGGACCTGAACGGCTATGAGAGCGTGATCTCCAAGGCCAACTCGGATATGACCTATGAGGGATTCGGCCGAATCCTTCTCAACCCCGGCCAGACGCTGGAGTACAAGGTCACCGGTGAGGAGCAGGCCATCGTGCTGCAGCAGGGCGACATGACCTGCTGGGTGGAGTATGAGGGCGTGACCGTTGTGGACGGCGCCAAGGGCCAGCGCGGCAATGTCTATGACGATCTGCCCACCGCCCTGTATGTGCCGCCCAAAGCCACAGTGAAGCTGTACAGCGAGAAGGGCATGGAGGCGAGAGTCTTCACCGCCTATTGTGAGGAGGGCAATGCCCCCTATTTCTGCCCGCCTGAAAATATTGAAGAGGGAGAACCCGGCGAGTACATCTACAAGCGGAAGTACCGCTTCATCTTCGGCCAGCCCGGCAAGCACAACGACCACATCACCAAGCTGCTGATCGTGGGCGAGACCGTGTCCGTGCCCGGCGGCTGGATCGGATTCCCGGCGCACCGGCACGACTACGAGCGCCCCGGCAAGGAGTGCGTGCTGGATGAGATCTTCTCCTTCCAGATGACCTCCACCGAGGATGGCCCTGGCCGCGGCGGCGTCATGCAGCACGGCTATGATCTGACGGACGAGAACAAGAAGATCTGGGACGAGGTCAATGTGATCGAGGAGAACAACACCGCCGTGGCGCTGCCCACCGGCTACCACACCACGGTGGCACTGCCCGGCACCCGTGCGTATCTGCTGTGGGGCCTGGCCGGCGATACGAAGAAGTACAAGGTCCAGTTTGACGAGCGGTATTCCTGGCTTGAGGGCTGCTTATATTGAGGAACTGAGAAAGGTAGTAGGATGAATCTCGCAGAGGAAATCCGCAGGACACAAGTGTCACAGGGAGAGCTGATGATCTGCTGGCTGGGGCAGGCGGGCTATCTTTTAAAAGATGGACACGGCTGCACATTGGCTGTGGATCCTTACCTGACGAACTGCGGTGAACGGATCCGCGGCTTCAAGCGGCTCTCGCCGATGCTGCTGCCGGCGGAGGATTTTGCGCCTGATTACTATGTGATTACGCACACCCACTTCGATCATCTGGACTACGACGCGATCCCCGTAGTGAAAGAGCGGTCGCCGAAGACACAGTTTTTCGGCCCCACCAGCTGCCTGGATGTGCTGGCAGAAATGGGAGTGGAGAAGAGCCGCTGCCACCGATTGGATCGGGGGATGCGCTATGGGGACCGGCGGGTGCTGGTGGAGGCGGCCACCGCTGACCACGGCACCATGGCGCCGGACGCCATCGGGGTTTTGCTGGAGATGGGTGGGCACCGGCTCTATTTCTCCGGAGATACAGCCTTCCATGAGGAGCTGTTCTGCGGGGTGGCGAAATTCCAGCCGGAGATTGTGTTCATGTCCGTCAACGGGAAGTTCGGCAACATGAATGCGGAGGAGGGCGCCAGAGCGGCGGAGCTGACGGGCGCCCGGTATGCGGTGCCGTGTCACTGCTGGACCTTTGCGGAACACGGGGGAGATCCCGGCTTGTTCTGTGAATGCCTGCGGGGCGGGCGCTGCGTTCCGGTCTGCTTCCGGCAGGGAGAAGCCCAGACATTGGACTGCAAAAGACTATTTCAGCAAATGGAGGAATCGGCTTAATGAAAGCAATTCGTTTTATGGAGCCGGAGGTCATCGAGTATTCTGCGGTGGCAACGCCCGAGCCGAAGGACAATGAGGTGCTGGCGCAGATCGCGTACGCAGGCTTCTGCGCCACGGATATCGAGCTGCTGACCGGCGACATGATCCACATCAAAAACGGCTTTACCAAGTATCCCATCATTCCGGGGCATGAGTGGAGCGGTACCATCGTGGCTGTGGGCAGGGACGTTCGGGACCTCAAGGTCGGCGACCGCATCACCTCTGACGTGAGCCTGGGGTGCGGCGAGTGCGACGAGTGCCGGAAGGGTCACTACAACCTGTGCCCCAACCGGGAGGTGGTCGGCTCCTACCGGAACCGGCAGGGCGTCTTTGCCGAGTATGTGGCGGTGCCCCAGCGGCATGTGTACAAGATCCCTGAGAACGTGTCCATGGAGGAGGCGGCCCTGGCAGAGCCGGCGGCCACCGCCATGTACGCGGTGAGCAAGGCCAAGATTCCCGCCGGGGCGGAGGTGCTGGTGATCGGCGACGGCCCCATCGGACAGCTGGCGGCACAGCTTGCGAACATCGCCGGCGCCAGCAAGGTCATCATGGCCGGCAGCTGGGATGAGAAGCTGGCCATCGCCCGCTCCTGCGGCATTCAGGAGACCATCAACTACCACAAGGAGGACGTGGTCCAACGGGCGCAGGAGCTGACGGAGGGCGGTCCGGAGATCGTGATCGAGACCTCCGGCAGCAACGCTGCGCTGGATATGGCCGTGCGGGCGCTCAAGCCCACGGGCCGGATCGTGGCGGTGAGCTGGTACAGCGGCCCCTCTGTCGCCGTGGCGATGAATACCGTCATCGTGAAGGACGCAGAGCTGGTGGGTTCCCTGGCAAGCCCCAACTCCTTTGGACCGGTCCTGCGCTATATGGCGGAGGGCAAGCTGAAGGTGAAGCCCCTCATCACCCATGTCAAGCCCCTGTCCGAGCTTGCTGATGTGGTGCAGATGATCCGGGAGAAAAAGGAGATGCGGATCAAGGTTTTGCTGAAGCCGTAAAACAGTTGATTTTGTTGGC
>JAHZGF010000013.1 GCA_019420945.1 Clostridiales bacterium
AAGCTATTTTTTGTCCCCCGGCATAGCCGGGGGTTGTCTTTGGTACCACCAACACGAAAAGGCCCGACAGTTCAACTGTCGGGCCTTTTTCTATACTCAGGTTGTATGATCGCTGGTGTGGAACGTTTTTAAATTGCCAGTTTTTCCGCTGCGGCGGTCCAGCTCGTCGGCCAGATCCTCCATAGAAATCCCCTTGCAGACCATCATGGCCATCAGGTGGTAGAGCAGATCTCCCGTCTCCTCAGCAATGCGGGCCGGGTTCTGGTCCTTGCCGGCAATCAGCAGCAAAGAACAGGCCTCCCCCACCTTTTTGAGGATTTTGTCCAGACCCTCCCGGAAGAGATAGGCAGTGTAGGACTCCAGGTCATCGCTGTGGCTGCGCCCGGCGATGACCTGCATCAGCTCGTCAACCCCTTGGCCCTTGGTCTGGCAGCGGCGGTTTAGATCCGCCATTACCGCATCCAACGTCACCTCAGAATAACAGAGCAACACGGTGACATGGTAGAGCACGTCATTAAGCTCCCCCACTGTCTCCAGCTTGTCGTCATTTTTGGCAGCAATACAGGCCTCAAAGGTCTCCTCGCCGCACTTTTTCAGGATTTTGTCCAGTCCCTGGCTGTACAGATAGTTGGTGTAAGACTTCTCACCGCCGCCATTTCTGCGCCGGTCCAGGGCTACGGCATACTGGTCGGCGATGGCCTGCTGTGCCCGGCCCATCATAACTCCGCCTCCCAAATCTCGTTGAAGAAACAGCTGGTAGCTCCGGTGTGACAGGTGGGACCGTCAGGGGCGCAGAGATAGAGCAAGGTATCGGTGTCACAGTCGGTAACCATCTTCTTGACGTGCAGGAAGTTGCCGCTGCTCTCCCCTTTGTTCCAGAGCTTCTGGCGGCTGCGGCTCCAGAACCAGGCGGTATGGGTGCGCAGGGTGAGCTCATAGGCCTCGGCGTTGGTGAAGCCCAGCATCAGCACCTCCTTGGTCTGCCAGTGCTGGATGATCACCGGAATCAGCTCGGATTTTTGAAACAGGTCCTTGGTCTCAATCATATGTTATCCCTCACAGGTATCTTCTTTTCCCGCAGGAAATCCTTGACCTGGGGCACCGTCAGTTCTCCGAAGTGGAACAGGGATGCCGCCAGGGCTGCGTCGGCGCCGGTGGCTTCAAAGACCTCGGCAAAGTGGTCCAGGCTACCGCAGCCCCCGGAGGCGATCACCGGGATGTGCACGGCATCGGCGATGGCCTTGGTCATCTCCAGGTCAAAGCCCTGCTTGGTGCCGTCGGCGTCCATGCTGGTCAGCAGGATTTCACCGGCCCCCAGCCGCTCGCCTTCCTTGGCCCATTCAATCGCGTCTTTTCCGGTGGGGGTACGTCCGCCGGCCACCACCACTTCATAGCTGCCGTCCTCCCGCTTCCGGGCGTCGATGGCCAGCACCACGCACTGGGAGCCGAACCGCTCCGCAGCCCGGGAAATCAGGGTGGGATCCTTTACAGCGGCGGAGTTAACGCTGATCTTGTCGGCCCCGGCCCGGAGCAGTTGCTGAAAGTCCTCCAGGGTGCGGATGCCGCCCCCCACGGTAACAGGGACAAAGACCTGCTGCACCGTCCGGCGCACCACGTCGGCCACGGTCTTCCGAGCCTCCACCGTGGCGGTGATGTCCAGAAAGACAATTTCGTCGGCTCCCTGCTGGGAGTAGTAGGTGGCCAGCTCCACCGGGTCGCCAGCGTCCCGGATATTGACAAAATTGACCCCTTTGACCACCCGGCCGTCCCGGACGTCCAGGCATGGGATGATACGTTTGGCCAGCATTACTGTTCCCCTCCCGCTTTGACCGCCTGGGCCAAATCAATGGTACCGGCATAGTAGGCCTTGCCGATGATGGCCCCGTAGAGGCCCATGGCCGCCAGGCGCTCAATGTCCTGATTGTTGGACACCCCACCGGAGGCCACAATCTGGCAGTTCACCGCCTGTTGCAGCTGCTCCAGCCGAGCATAGGAGGGGCCGGACAGGGCGCCGTCGGTCTCAATATCAGTGAAAATCAGGGTTTTGACCCCCAGCCGTTCCATGGACTGAGAGAAGGCAATATAGTCCAGGCCCGAGTCCTCGATCCAGCCGGCAGTTTTCACCTTGCCGTCCTGGGTGTCCACCCCCACGGCAATCCGGTCGCCATAGCGAGCCACGGCCTCCCGGACGAAATCCGGGTCAGTGACGGCGGCGGAGCCAATGACGGCCCGCCACACACCCATGTCAAAGACGGCCTCCAGATCCGCCATGGAGCGGATGCCGCCCCCCAGCTCGATCCGCATACCGGTCTGCTCCGTCACGGAGCGGACGATGGCGGAGTTGACTCTCTCGCCGGATTTGGCCCCGTCCAGATCCACCATGTGGATGTATTTGGCCCCCGCCGCAGCAAAGGCCCGGGCAGTCTCCACCGGGTCCTGGGCCACTTGGTGGACGGTGCCAAAATCTCCCTTCAGAAGGCGGACCACCTTGCCGTCCTTCAAATCAATTGCCGGTTCAATAATCATCGGTTCATCTCTCCAAAATTCTTCAGCATGGCAAGGCCCACCTCGCCGCTCTTCTCCGGGTGGAACTGGGTGCCGAACACGTTGCCGCTCTGGACTGCCGCCATCACCGGGGCGCCGTAATCGGTGACGGCAATGACCTGGCTGGGATCCTCGGCTTTGCCGCAGAAGGAGTGGACAAAGTAGACGTAGGCTCCGGCATCAATCCCGGCGAACAGCGGGGACTGGTTGGGAAAGGTCAGGGAATTCCAGCCGATGTGGGGCAGTTTCAGTTCCGTGGGGATTTTCTCCACGCTGCCCTTGACAAAACCCAAGCCCCGGCAGGGCCGGACCTCCTCCCCCCGCTCAAAAAGCAGCTGCATGCCCAGACAGATGCCCAGGATGGGTTTTTTCTCACTCTGGGCCACAATCAGCTTGTCCAGACCCTGGGCGCGGAGCTTGTCCGCCGCATCGGGGAAAGCCCCCACGCCGGGCAGGATGATGGCGTTGGAGCGCTCCAGGTCGTCAGTGTCGCAGGTGATCCGGCTCTCCAGCCCCAGAAAACTCAGGGCATTGGACACGCTCATCAGGTTGCCTACGCCGTAATCTACAATGCCGATCCAACCCATCAGAGCACCCCCTTGGTGGAGGTGACCCGGTCACCCTCAATCCGGATGGCGTCCTTCACCGCCAGGCCCAGAGACTTGAAGAGCCCCTCGGTGATATGGTGGGCGTTGACCCCGTAAAAGCATTTCTGGTGCAGGGTGATGCCCGCATTATGGGCCACCGCCCGCATAAACTCCAGGGTCAGGCAGGAATCATAGTCCCCGATGCGCTCCTGGGGCATTTCGGCGTCAAAGACCAGATAGGGCCGGTTGGAGAAGTCCAGAGCAGTAAAGGCTAGGGCCTCGTCCATAGGAACGTAGGCAGAACCGAAGCGGCGGATGCCCTTCTTGTCCCCCAAAGCCTCCTTCAGGGCCTGGCCCAGCACAATGCCGGTGTCCTCCACGGTGTGGTGCCCATCCACATACAGATCCCCCTTCACCGCCACTTTCAGGCCAATGCCAGCGTAGAATCCGAAGGCAGTGAGCATATGATCGAAGAAGCCGATGCCGGTGGCTACCTGCACCTCTCCCCCGTCCAGATTCAGGGACAGTCTGATCTGAGTCTCTTTGGTATTGCGTTCAATCACGGCAGTACGGGCCATGGTAATCACTCCTCAAAACGGACGCGGATAGAATTGGCGTGGGCGGTCAGGTGCTCCGCTTCAGCAAAAGCGATGACCTCCTGGTGGATGGGTTCCAGCGAGGAACGGTCAAACTCCAGCACGCTCATGGTTTTCAAAAAACTGTCCACACTCAGTGGCGAGAAGAACCGGGCGGTGCCGGAGGTGGGCAGAACATGATCGGGACCCGCCAGATAGTCTCCCAGAGGTTCCGGGGCATAGGAGCCCAGGAATACAGCGCCGGCGTTTTTGATGCCCGGCAGCAGGGCCCGGGGATTTGCGGTGCAGATCTCCAGGTGCTCCGGAGCCACCACATTGGCCAACTCCACGCAACGCTCCAGACTGGGGCAAACAATGACAGCCCCAAAATTCTTCAGGGACTCCTCCATGATCTCGCTGCGGCTCAGATAGCCGGTCTGACGGACGATTTCAGCATCCACGGCCTGGGCCAATTCAGCGCTGGTGGTCAGCAAAATGGCGGAGGCCAGTCGGTCGTGCTCCGCCTGGCTCAGCAGGTCGGCGGCCACATATTTGGCCTGGGCAGTCTCGTCGGCGATAACCAGAACCTCCGAGGGGCCGGCCACCATGTCGATGTCCAAGGTGCCGTAGGCCATCCGCTTGGCGGCAGCCACAAAGGCGTTGCCGGGGCCCACCAGCTTATCCACCTTGGGAATAAAGCCGGCGCCGTAAGTCAGGGCGGCCACAGCCTGGACACCTCCCACGCCGATGACCCGATCCACTCCGGCGATCTTGGCGGCGGCCAGCACCGCGTTATTCAGGTTGCCTGTGGGAGGCGTCACCATGACGATCTCCTCCACTCCAGCCACCTTGGCGGGGATGGCGTTCATCAGCACCGAGGAGGGATAGGCTGCGGTGCCCCCGGGTACATAGATGCCCACCCGGCTGAGGCCCCGGACAATGCGGCCCACTTTGCCCCCATCTGGGGAGGTCCACTCCAGGGTTTTGGAGAGCAGATGCTCGTTATAGTCCCGGATATTGGCGGCGGCGTGCTCCATGGCCTGGATCAACTGGGGATCACAAGCGTTGTAGGCCTGCTCCAGCTCCTGGGCGTCAAACTCCCGGGGGGCGGCCTTGTCAAATTGCAGGGAGTAGCGCTCCACGGCCTCATAGCCGTTCAAACGCACATCCTCCATAATCTTGGCGGCAGAACGGGTGATCTCCTCACCCACCGCGGCGGAACGGGCCCGCAGGTCGTCAATCAGGGCGTTTTCCTGCACGCCATCGGCAGTCACAATCTGAATCATAGTCCACTCTTCCTCAATTCTGCTTCGCACTTCCCGATGAAGTCGAGAATCTGCGGCTTGTACAGCTTCATGCTGGCGGTGTTGACGATGAGCCGGGCGGAGACCTCCGCCACCGTCTCAATGGGCACCAGTCCGTTGGCCTTCAGGGTGGCCCCGGTCTCCACGATGTCCACGATGGCGTCGGTGAGCCCCAGAATCGGAGCCAGCTCCACGGAGCCCTCAATTTTGATGATATCCACGTCCAAGCCCTTGGCAGCAAAGAATCTCTTAGCCACCGCCGGGTATTTGGAGGCGATGCGCCGGGTCTTATAGGTGTGGTAGAAGTCGGTGCCCTCCTTGACTGCCAGGGCAAACCGGCACTTGCCGAAGCCCAGATCCAGCACCTCATAGAAGGAGCCGCCCTTTTCCAGAATGGTGTCTTTACCTACGATGCCCAGATCACACACGCCCTGTTCCACGTAGGTGATGACGTCCGGGGCCTTTGACAGCACTGCGTCCAGGGGGTAGTTTGGGATCTGGTGGATGAGCCGGCGGCCCGGATTCCGGACCGGGGTGGTGTCCATCCCCATCTTGTCAAACAGGTCCATGGACTTGTCCAGCAGACGGCCCTTGGTAATGGCAATGCGCAACCGATCGCTCATGCTTCCACCGTCCTTTCTCCCTGGCTGTCCAACACCAGCACATGGGGAATCCCCTTCTCCCGGGCCAGGGCCAGGGTCAGGTCCAAGCTGGCGCAGGGGGAGAGCTCACAGGTGCCTCTGGGACTGGCGTCCACAATCTGAATGGCCCGGGCCAACTGGTTGAGTTCATAATAGATCACGGTATCCACCTGGGGGCCCTGGACCTCCGGCAGACAGGCCGCCACCGCATCCACGTCCACTGCGAAGCCGGTGGCCTGGGCGGGCCGGCCAAAGGACTCCAGCAGCCGGTCATAGCGGCCGCCGGAGAGGACGGCGGTGCCGGCCCCCTCCACATAGCCCCGGAACACCACCCCGGTGTAATAGTCGATCTGATGGACCAGACCCAGATCAAATCGAACATACTCGCCGTAGCCCGCCTGGTCCAGCAGCTGATACAGGGTGCGCAGGTAGGCGATGGTACCCTCTTCCCCGCTGCCTAGGGCCTCCGCCTCGTCCAGCACCTCCACGCCGCCAAAGAGATAGGCAAGCTGGTTCAGGGCCGCGCAGGCTGGTCGGTCGCTGTAGTCCGCAAGGAAGGCCTTGAGGGCTGCAAAATTTTTGCCCTCGATGAGGGAGCGGATGCGTTCGGCGGTGTCGTCGTCGATCTTCATCTCCGAGGCCAAGGCCCGGTAGATGCCGGCGTGGCCGATCTCGATGTGGAACTTCTTCAGACCGCAGGCCCGGAGAGAGTCCACCGCCATGCAGATCATTTCCAGATCCGCCCGGACACCCCGGGCGCCGATGAGCTCGATTCCGCACTGGGCCACTTCCCCATCGTTGCCCTGGTTGGCGTCGCTGGAGCGGTAGACGTTCTGATTGTAGTAAAACCGCTGGGGCAGCGGAATGTCCTTCAGCTTGGTGGCAGCCACCCGGGCGATGGGAATGGTGCAGTCCGGCCGCATGACGCAGATTTTGCCGGAGCGGTCGATCACCTTCAGCATGGCCTCCTGGGGGATGGCGCAGCCGCCGGTGACAAAGCTGTCGTAAAACTCCACCTCCGGGGTGATGATCTCCGCATAGCCCCGGCTGCGGAACAGATGGGTCAAGTTGGACTGGACCTGTCGGCGCTCCCGGCACTCGTCAAAGAGACGATCCCGGGTGCCCTCCGGGGTGTAGGGTATGAATTTCATGGGCAAAACGGCCCCCTTTTTACTTTAGTACGCTAATACACTACCACATTAGGGCTATGATGTCAATGGGTAAGCTGTACATGATTACAGGGGATGCCCGGAATAATACCGGGCATCCCAAACAATCAGAATAGAGTAAGCTGACTGGTATCAGGGATGCCGTCCAAGGCACCCATGAATTTCAACTGCTCAATATGGCTTTTGGACACCTTGGGGCAGGCGTTGGAGAACTCCTCGATAGAGATGAACTCCCGGCCCTGCCGGGCCTCCACAATGGCGATGGCGGCGGACTCGCCAAGACCCGGGCAGGCGGTAAAGGGCGGAATCAGGGCGTTATGTTCTTTATCCACCAGGAACCGGGTGGCATCGGACTTATAGAGATCCATTTTAGCCATGGTAAACCCACGCAGATAGAACTCGTAGAACACCTCCAAGGTAACCAGCATGTCCTCCTCCACAGCAGCGGGCTTCTCTTTGGCCTCAATCTCCTTCATCTTGGCCTGGCAAACCTCCATGCCCAGGCACATACAGCTGGCATCGATGGCCTTGGCCCGGATGGAAAAGAATGCGGCATAGAAAGCCAGGGGCTCGTGGACCTTGAACCAGGCGATCCGGAAGGCCATCATAACGTAGGCCGCCGCGTGGGCCTTGGGGAACAGATAGCCGATTTTGGCCAGGGAGTCGATGTACCAGTCCGGGACGTTGTGCTCCTTCATGGTCTCTACCCAGCCGTCCTGGAAGCCGCCTTTCTTGACCTTTCCCTTTCGGACTGCCTCCATAATATTGAAAGCGGTCAGAGGCTCCACTCCCTGGTCCATCAGGTAGATCATAATGTCATCACGGCAGCCCACAGTGGAATCAACGGTGGCCACCTTATTGACGATCAGATCCCGGGCATTGCCCAGCCACACGTCGGTGCCGTGGGAAAAGCCGGAGAGCCGGATCAGAGTGTTAAACTGGGTGGGCATGGTGTCCTGGAGCATGCCACGGGTGAATTTGGTGTTGAACTCCGGGATGGCCACGGCGCCGGTGGGACCAAGCACCGGGTCATTTTCAAAGCCCAACACCTTGGAAGAGGTGAAGATGGACAGGGTGTCCTTGTCGTCCAGGGGGATCTGCTGGGGGTCCACCCCGGTGATGTCCTGAAGCATTCGAATCATGGAGGGGTCATCGTGGCCCAGCATATCCAGCTTCAGCAGGTTGTCTTCCATGGAGTGGTATTCAAAATGGGTGGTGACGATGTCGGTGTTTGGGTCGTCGGCGGGATGCTGCACCGGGCAGAAGTCGTAGATTTCCATATCCCCGGGGATGACGATCATTCCACCGGGGTGCTGGCCGGTTGTGCGCTTGATGCCCACGCAGCCAGAGGCCAACCGGTTAATTTCCGCGGTGGGGGCGTGGATGCCCCGCTCTTCCAGATACTTTTTGGCGTAGCCGAAGGCGGTCTTTTCTGCCACGGTACCCACGGTGCCCGCCCGGAACACGTGGCTCTCTCCGAAGAGCTCGAAGGTGTAGCGGTGGGCCTTGGCCTGGTACTCGCCGGAGAAGTTCAGGTCAATATCCGGCATTTTCTTGCCGCCGAAGCCCAGGAAGGTTTCAAAGGGGATGTTGAAGCCGTCCTTCACATACTTGGTGCCGCAGACCGGGCACCAGGCATCGGGCATGTCGGCGCCGCAGCCGTAGGCCTTGCCGGCCTCAAAGTCCGAGTGCTTGCACTTGGGGCACCGGTAGTGGGCGGCCAGGGAGTTAACCTCGGTGATACCCGAGAAAAAGGCCACGATGGAGGAGCCAACGCTGCCTCGGGAACCCACCAGGTAGCCGTGCTCCAGGGAGTTCTGCACCAGCTTCTGGGCGGACATGTAGATGACGTCGTATTTCCGCTCGATGATACCCGGCAGCTCCAGGTCAATTCGATCCTGGACGATCTTAGGCAGCTCCTCGCCGTAGAGCTCGTGGGCCTTGGAGTAAACCAGGTACTCCAGCTCCTTGTCGGAATCCTTCAGCTTGGGAGCAAACAGCTTCTTGGGTAGGGGCGGAATCACATCCACCCACTTGGCAATCCGGTTCGGATCGTCGATGACCACCTTATGGCAGTCCTCCTCCCCCAGATAGCTGAACTCCTCCAACATTTCGTCGGTGGTCTTGAAGTAGATGGGCAGCGGGGAGTCCGCATCCTTGAACTGCTTAGAAGCCAGCAAAATGTGACGGTAGATCTCATCCTCCGGGTCCATAAAATGGACGTCTCCTGTGGCACACACCGGCTTGTTGAGGGCCTTGCCCAGGGCCAGCACGGTGCGGTTGAAGTCCCGCAGCTCCTCTTCGGTCTCCACCATGCCCTCCCGCAGCATGTACATATTGTTGCAGATGGGCTGAATCTCCAGGTAGTCATACCAGGAGGCGATGCGCATCAGCTCATCCCAGCTTTTGCGCTCCACCACCGCCCGGAACAGCTCGCCGGCCTCACAGGCAGAGCCGATGATAAGCCCCTCCCGGTTCTCGTTGATGAGGCTCTTGGGCATGATGGGAAACCGCTTGAAATGCTCCAGGTGGGCCAGAGAAATCAGCTTATACAGGTTGCGCAAGCCGGTCTGGTTCTTGGCCAGTACGATCAGATGGTTGGCGCTGCGGCGCTTGCCGCCGCCGCTGCCCGCCCCGGAGCGCAGGGAGCGCATGGCCGGGTTGATTTGCTGTAAAGTTTTGACCCCCATATCCCGCAGGTTTTTATAGAGGGGCCCCAGCATATAGGCCACGGTGGAGGCATCGTCGGTGGCCCGGTGGTGGTTGAAGGCGGGCAGGTCCAGATACTCGGCGATGACATCCAGCTTGTATTTGCCCAGCTTAGGCAGCAGATTCTGGCAGAGAATCAGGGTATCCAGGCTGGTATTGTCGAATTTTCTGCCCATCCGGCGGCATCCCTCGGCAATAAAGCCCATGTCGAACTCTGCATTGTGGGCGGCCAGGGGCCGGTCCCCCACCCAGTCCAGGAACAGGTTCAGCCCCTCCTCCTGATTGGGGGCATCGGCAACCATGTCATCAGTGATGCCGGTGAGCTCCACAATTTCCCGGGGAATGGGCTTGCCCGGATTCAGGAAGGCGGAATAGGTGTCTATGATCTCGCCGTTTTTCAGCACCACGGCGCCGATCTCGGTGATGTACTCATGGCGGCGGTCCAGGCCGGTGGTCTCAATGTCGAAGCAGACCATCTCTTCCTCCAGGGGCTGTTCCTTCCGCCCGTGGACCACCACCCGGTCATCCACGTCGTTGTGGTAATAGGCCTCAGTGCCCAGAATAACCTTGATTTTGCCGCCGCCGCCGGCCTTATAGGCCTCCGGGAAGGCCTGAGCGATGCCGTGATCGGTAATGGCGATGGCGGGATGCCCCCAAGAAATGGCCCGCTTTACCGCTCCAGACACATCTGTGAGGCCATCCATGGTGGAGTAACGGGTGTGCAGGTGCAGCTCCACCCGTTTTTCCTCACTGAGATCCTGCCGGGGGGGCTTGGGAATCCCCTCTGCCATGGCAAAAGGCCGCAGCTCCAATTCATTGGTAAACTTACCAATCTGGAGCTTGCCCTGAATCAGCAGGTATCTGCCCTCTTTGATGTTCTCCAACAGGGGCTGGGCCTGCTTGTTCTCATAGAAACCGGAGACGGTCACTGAGCCGGTGCCGTCGGTGATATCAAAGTTGATGATCCAGGCGTTTCGCTTGGTGAGTTCCTTGTGATGGACGGAAAACACCTTGCCGTTGATGACCACACCACCCATGTCGATGTCCAGTTTACCAATGTCCACCGGCTCTCCGCGGATCGGCTTCCCTAAAAAGGTGGTCTCATCGGTGGGCTTACGCTTGGCCGGCGCAGCTTTGGCTGTCACCTTGGGTCGCTGCTGTACTGCAGCAGTGTAGGCCTTACTGCGGATGGCCTCGGTCTGGCGGAAAACCTCCTCCACATCCTCCTCACTCTGCTTCTGCTCGTGAAGCCGCAGCGAGACTACTCTTCCGAACTGCTCATGGATCCGGCTCTCTACCCGGCGCAGAAATGGGTTCATCAGGTCAGCGCCGCCGTTCTTCAGCTGGAGAATCAAGGTATCTCCCTGTTCTTCCAGTTCCGCCCCGGAGAGTAGGCCGTGGGCCGGAGGAAACAGCTGGGAGAGCTGCTCCCGCAGCCAGGACAGAGTGATCTCTCCCCGACCGTCCGGCCGCACCGGGTGAAGCTCCACCCGGTTCATCTGGTAGGCCGATGCCAGAGACTTTTCCAGTTCCTGAAGCCAGGTGTCGTCGGCATCCGGCTCCAGCACTACATCCAGGATGATCTCTGCCTGTTCCTCGTGTAAATCTACTTTTAGAATGGTACATTTCTCTGCCAGAGCCAAAAGTTTTCCCTCCAACGGGCAGAGGGAAAACATCTGGAGCAGAGGAATGCAAAATTCACTGCTCATGGTATGAAAATGCTCCTAATCAAAGTTCCTCAATCAATTTCATCAGCTCGTCCACCAGTTGATCCTGGGGCACTTTTTTCAAAATCTTCCCCTGGCGGAAAAGCAGGCCTTCCCCATCGCCGCCGGCGATGCCGCAGTCGGCGGCGGAGGCCTCACCCGGGCCGTTGACGGCGCAACCCATAACTGCCACGGTGATGGGTTTGGTGCAGCCCTCCAGACGTTTTTCGACTTCCTGGGCCAAAGGAATCAGGTCAATCCGGGTCCGACCGCAGGTGGGGCAAGAGATCAGCTCTGGTCCGTCCTTCCGGAGGCCGCAGGCCTTCAGAATCCGACGGGCCACCACCACTTCTTCCACCGGGTCCGCCGTCAGAGTGACCCGGAAGGTGTCGCCGATGCCCAGGGCCAACAGGCCGCCGATGCCAATGGCGGATTTGATGGTGCCCATCTCATAGGTTCCCGCCTCAGTGACGCCCAAATGGAGGGGATAATCGCTGCGCTCGTGCATCATCCGATAGGCCTGCATGGCCACGGAGACGTTGGAGGATTTCAGGGAGATGCAGATGTCGTCAAAATCATATTTGTTCAGCAGGGCGATATGGCCGAAGGCGGACTCCACCATGGCCTCGGGGCACACCTTGCCGTACTTGGCCAGCAGCGACTTTTCCAAGCTGCCGCCGTTGACTCCGATGCGGATGGGAATACCCTTCTGGGCGCAGGCATTGGCCACCGCCTTAACCCTGTCCTCCCCGCCGATATTGCCGGGGTTGATGCGCACCTTATCGGCGCCGGCGGCAATGGCCTCCAGGGCCAGCCGGTAGTCAAAGTGGATATCCACCACCAGTGGGATGGAGATCCGCTCCTTGATGGCGCCGATGGCCTTGGCCGCCGCCATATCCGGCACAGCCACCCGGACAATGTCGCAGCCTGCTGCAGCCAACAGGTTAATCTGCTTCACAGTTGCATCCACATCATGGGTAAAGGTATTGCACATGGACTGGATACTTACCGGGGCTCCCCCGCCCACCGGCACATTTCCAACCATAATCTGCTTTGTCATTTCCATCAGCTCCAAATCAATTTGAACACATCGTTGACGCCTACCACCAGCATCAGCAGCAACAGCAGCGCCATGCCGGCCAGGTGGACATATCCTTCATATTTGCCCGGAATCTGCCGCCGAACCAGCTTGGACAGAATCACGTTGATGATCAGGAAGAAAATACGTCCTCCGTCCAGGGCCGGGATGGGCAGCAGATTCATGACCGCCAGGTTGATGGCGATAAATGCGCCAAAGTACAGCAGATTCAACAGGGCAGCCAGTCGACTCACCGAGGCCTCCCCTACCTCGCTCATAGCGTTGACAATGCCAATGGGACCGGACATATCCTTGAGTCCCGCTGCCCCGGAGAACAAATCCTCCAATCCAAACCACACCATCCGTACAAAGTCCAGAGAGGTGCGGAAGGCTGTGCTGACATTGCGGAGGAAGCCCGCCTCCCCAATGGTGAAGTTAATCCCGTACCGCTCCCGACTCACACCGTCCTCCTCATAGACCGCCAGGGCCATGGGCACATCCTCCAGCTTGAGCTTCTCCCCGTCCCGGCGGATCACCAGATCCACCGTCTCACCATTGCCCCGGGAGAGCAGCATGGAGATATCGTCATAAATCAGCACCATATGGCCGTCGATCTTCAGGATTTCATCCCCGGGCTGGAGATAGCCCTCCTCAGCGGCAGGGCATCCCTGGGCAAAGGAGTCGATCACCGCCGTATTGGTGGCCTGGGCGGGAGAAAAAAGGATCAGCAGGATCAGCAGCCCCGCCAGGAAGTTCATAGCGGCCCCCGCCACCAGAATCAGAAACCGCCGCCAGGCTGGCGCCTTGGCAAAGCTGCGGGGATCATCGGTGGCCTCGTCCTCCCCCTCCATGGCGCAAAAGCCGCCGATGGGCAACAGCCGCAGCGAATACAGCGTCTCCTTCCCCTGCTTTTTTAACAGCAGCGGCCCCATACCAATGGCAAATTCGTTCACTTGGACACCGCACAATTTTGCGGTGATAAAGTGTCCAAATTCATGGATGGCGATGAGAAATCCGAAAAAGAGAATGGCGATCAGGATATAGAGCATGGTTCCTCCTTACTCAGGAAACGTGGGAATAGACAGCGGCCCGGGCAGCCTGGTCAGCCTCCAGCACCGCTTCCAGATTTTCCGCGCTCTGGGCCGGAACCACCGTCAGAGCATGCTCCACCAACTCCGGAATGTCCAAAAAGCCGATCTTGTCCCGCAGGAACAGATCCACCGCCGCCTCGTTGGCGCCGTTCATAATCGCGCAGGTGGTGCCCGGCTTCCGGGCGCACTCCAGGGCGAGGCCAAGGCACCGGAAGGTGTCCGGGTCAGGCCGCTGGAAGGTCAGATCCGGGCAGGAGAACAGATCCAGCTCCCGGGAGGCCGCCTCGGTCCGTTCAGGCCAAGTCAGAGCGTACTGGATAGGCAGTCGCATATCTGCGGTGCCGATCTGGGCCAGTATTGCATTATCACAATATTCCACCAGGGAGTGAATAATACTCTGACGGTGGACCACAATCTGAATTTTTTCCGGAGGCATCTGATACAGACGCATAGCCTCAATAAACTCCAGCCCCTTGTTCATCAGGGTGGCGGAGTCAATGGTAATCTTGGCTCCCATGGTCCAGTTGGGATGTTTCAGGGCATCGGCCTTCGTCACACCCCGAAGCTGTTCCCGAGTCCAGCCGAAGAAGGGACCGCCGGAGGCGGTCAGGATGAGGCGCTTGACCTCACCGCGCTGGCTGCCCTGGAGGCACTGGAAGATGGCAGAGTGCTCCGAGTCCACCGGCACAATGTCTACCCCTTCCCTGCGGGCCCGATCCATCACCAGCTCTCCGGCGCAGACCAGGGTTTCCTTATTGGCCAAGGCAATCCGTTTGTGGGCGTCAATGGCCGCAAGCGTGGGCCGAAGGCCAATCATACCCATGACTGCAGTGACCACCGTGTCCGCCTCAGGTAGGGTGGCGGCCTCCAGCAGCCCCTCCATGCCGCCGGCCACCCGGATGGAGGTATCCGCCAGCCGGATTTTCAGTTCCGCCGCCGCCGCCGGGTCATAGGCCACCACCAGCTTGGGCTGGAATTGGCGGGCCTGTTCCTCCAGCTTGTCTACGCTGCGGTTGGCGGTAATGGCCGCCACCTGAAAGCCACACTGGGCGGCAACATCCAGGGTTTGGGTACCGATGGATCCAGTGGAACCCAACACCGAGAGGATTTTACTCATCAGAAACGCACCTCGTTTCAGTCGTTCAAAAGCCGGGCAGGCAGAGGGAGAACAGCAGCACAGTGGGGGCACAGAACACCATACTGTCAAACCGGTCCATCATACCGCCGTGGCCTGGAAGAAGTTTACCATAATCTTTAATGCCATATTGCCGCTTGATAAGGGAAAAGGCCAGATCTCCCACTTCAGTGACCAGTCCACCCACCAGGCCGTAGAGCACCAGAGGCGGATAGCTGACAACAAACCCCTTGGTCAACTGGAGCACCAGCCCGAAAATTACTGCAAACAGGATGCCAGTCACCACGCCGCCGATATAGCCCTCCAGAGACTTGTTGGGGCTGACCCGGGTGATGCCCCGATGTTTACCCAGCAACACACCGGCAAAATAGGCTCCGGCATCGGTGAGGAAAGCCAGGCCAATGGTCAACATAACATACATACGGCCATGTCCCTCAGCCCCGTAGCCCATCAGCCCGACCAGGGCGGACAGGAAGGCGGGCATGATGATGCCGGCGAACAGGCATTTCATCACAGCCTCCACAGGAATGCTGCGGGAAGAGTCGTAGGCGTGGATAGCCTCCCAAAAGGTCACAACCATCAGGGCCAAAGCGGCAAAGCCCAATACTCGGACACCAATTGCAACTCCAAAAAGAAAGCCAAATGGAATGAAAACCGCTGCTACGGAGGTGTAGCAATACATCCGCAAAGGCAGCTTAGCCATAGCGTGGAGCAATTCCCAGGAGGCAAAGCCGGTAATCAAAGCCACAAAGCAGGCAAAAGCCCATGGAGGGGCAAATAAAATCAGTAAAATGATCAGGGGCACAAAAATGACGCCCACCAACACTCGCTTTACCACAGTATCACACGCCTCCAAACCGACGAGAACGTTTTTGGAAGGCGGCGATCGCCTTCAGCAGTTCCTCTTTGGTGAAATCGGGCCAGAGCACATCGGTAAAATAAAACTCCGAGTAGGCGCTCTGCCACAGCAGGAAATTGGAGATCCGGATCTCTCCGCTGGGCCGGATTACCAGATCCGGGTCCGGAATTCCAGCAGAATAAAGGTGATGATCCAACTCATCTTCCGTGATTTGAGTCAGATCAATTCCCTCCCGGGCACAGGCCCGCACCGCATGAACGATCTCATCCCGGCCACCGTAGTTGAGGCAGATATTGCTCTGGCATGCTTCAAACTCCGCTGTTGCCTCTTCTGCCCGATAGCAAAGATCCCGCAACTCGGGGGTCAACGGCGAGAGATCCCCCAGGAACTTGAGGCGAATTCCATTTTTCTGGGCGTCCCGGATGACCTCATCCAGATACTTCTCCAGCAGCCCCATGATGGCGTCCACTTCCTCCTTGGGGCGCTTCCAGTTTTCTGTGGAAAATGCGTACACCGTGAGATACTTGACGCCAATTTCTTTGCAGTAGTTTCCGATCTTACGGAAGGTTTCCGCTCCTACGGAATGGCCAACAGTACGAGGCAGCCCTCGCTTTTTTGCCCATCGTCCATTTCCGTCCATGATGATGGCGATGTGGGTTGGAATCCGGCTGAAATCCACCTCAATTGTTTCTTTTCGACGAAAGATTCCCATACAAATATTTCCTGCCTTAACATCAAAGCAAGCGGAGGCACCGGTTTCCGGTGCTCCGCTTTGCTGTTTTTTCGCCGCGAGCTGGCGGCGGCATAGGCCTGGATTTACCCCAATCCAGATATTGACCGTATCCCTACGGATACCGTCAGATCAGACGCTCATCAGTTCCTTTTCCTTCTCAGCGCCCAGCTCATCCAGCTTCTTGATATACTTGTCGGTAACGTCCTGAAGCTTCTTCTCCAGATCCTTCACGTCATCCTCGGTGATTTCGCTCTTTTTCTTGGCAGCCTTGATCTTGTCCATGGCGTCCCGGCGGATGTTGCGGACCGCCACCTTACCGCCTTCCGCATACTTGTGAACCTGCTTGGTCAGCTCCTTACGGCGTTCTTCGGTAAGCTGAGGGAAGGTCAGCCGAATCACCTTGCCGTCGTTCTGGGGGTTGATGCCCAGCTCACTGGTCAGGATGGCCTTCTCAATGGGCCGCAGCAGAGAGCTGTCCCAAGGCTGGATCACCAGCTGACGGGGGTCTGGAGAGCTGATAGCAGCCACCTGGTTCAGAGGGGTGGGCGTTCCGTAATACTCCACCTGGACCCGGTCCAGCACGGAGGCATTGGCCCGGCCCGCACGAACAGAGGCAAAGTCAGCCTTCACCGACTCAATGGTTTTCTGCATTTTTACTTCCGCGTCTTTGACGAAATCGCTCATCTCATTTATCTCCCTTCACAATGGTTCCGATCTTCTCGCCCATGACTGCCCGTACAATATTCTCCGGGTCCTTCAGGGCAAACAGCAGCACGGGAATATCGTTGTCCATGGACAGGCTGGTAGCGGTGCTGTCCATTACAGCCAGGTGCTGGGCAAGCACATCATCATAGGTAATGCTGTCATATTTCACCGCATCGGCGTGTTTCTGGGGGTCAGCGGAATAGACGCCGTCCACATTCTTGGCCAGCAGAATGACGTCAGCATCAATCTCAGCAGCCCGGAGTACCGCGGCAGTATCCGTGGAGAAGAAGGGATTGCCGGTACCACAGCCAAAGACCACTACACGGCCCTTTTCCAGGTGACGGATGGCCTTGGAGCGGATATAGAGCTCAGCCACCTGACGCATCTCAATTGCAGTCTGAACCCGAACCGGGACACCGTGCTGCTCCAGCACATCCGCCACAGCCAGGGCATTGATCGTGGTGGCCAGCATGCCCATATGGTCGGAGCGAACCCGAACCATCTTATCGCCGCCGTCCTTGACGCCGCGCCAGAAATTTCCGCCGCCGACGACTACGCCCACCTGGACGCCCATTTCCACACACTTTTTGATTGCCTCACTCACTGCGGAGATCACATCAAAATCCAGTCCGCGGCCAGCGCCGCCAGCCAGTGCCTCGCCGCTGATCTTCAGCAAAACGCGCTTATATTTCGGTGCATCCATCGCAATACAACTCCTTTAACCGGGCCGCCCAAAGGCGGCTCCATTTGCTGAATGTATTTTAATCTATTTTTGCCCGTTTGCATAGGGGGAAAGACAAAGTTTTTCTTTTTTATAACAATTTTACCCGCCTTGACACAGTTTCTCAAAGGCCCTTCTTTCCTTCTCCCCTGCCTCTCTACCATGACTCACCTTTCAGGTTTCCCTGTGCTACGAAAAACAAATGCGGCACGCATTTGCGTGCCGCATTCTTAAAGTATGATTATGCTTTTGCAGGTCGATAAGGTTTCACAGGAATGGAGGAATCAAAGGGGTTGGTCTCCTTGCCAGCCTCTACCTCCTTGAACCACTCAAAGGGCTTGGTGCGGAAGCCCTCCCAGCTCTCACAGGTGGGCGGCTGCTGCATCCAGTCGTGACAATAGCGCCAATCGTTGGTCTGGCTAATGTACTTCTCATCCTGCTGACCCGCATGGGTGTCGCCCATATCGCCGGCGGCGATCCGCAGCAGAGAGCCATACTGCTCGGAGACAGTGTGCAGCTTCAGATCCTCCACAAACAGCTTCTTCAAGGGTCGCTTGGCCAGGTTGGACATAATGGTGCGGTTCTCATAGGGCATGGTCTTCCACATACGTGCGATCTCCCAGGCTCGGTCCATGACCTTATCCTTGGGCACCACTTCGCTGACCATACCCCAGTCCAGCATCTGCTGGGCGGTCCACTGGCGGGCGGTCATCATGTAATAATTGCCCCGCTTGGTGCCGAAGTAGTGCTGAGCCATCAGACCCATGCCGTCGCCGGGGACGAGGCCGCCGTGGGCGTGGGGTACCTCCATCCAGGTATCCTCGGAGGCAATGGTGACATCGCAGAGCATAGCGGAATCCCAGTGGAAGCCGGGGCCGGGGATGGCACCGATGGTGGGCACATCCAGATCGAACACCATATTCTTGATCAGATTGGTGTCATCAAAATACTGGTGCTGGAACCGCTCAGTGGGCAGCTCGGAATAGGTTTCCCAGCCGTTGGGATCGGATTCCGTCATCCAGCTGTGGCCGATGTGGGTAAAAATGATAATCTCATTTTTAAAGTCCAGGGACAGCACCCGGGTCAGCTGAGAACAGGCCCGGTGGGACATGCCGGAATGGTGCATGGGGCCGTCATTGGTCTTCCAGGTAACCTGGCAGATTCCATCCTCCCGATACAGGTCCGCAAAATCCTTGAACCACTCTTTGTACTCGTCAAACTCAGGCAGCTTTACATAATCAGCCAGCGGTTTACTCATATCGCATCCTCCTTTGATTTGGTGTTTCCGTTGCCGTTTGATTGCCCCTTGTTTTCAAAGAACAATCTTTGACTTTATAGTATCAAATCATTTTTGCGGTGTCAAATAGCCAAACCCGGACATGTCATATTCCCTTTTGTTTATAACAGCGCAAAAAAGCAGAGCGTGCCGAAGCGCGCTCTGCCTGATGATGCGTTTAGTTTGCGTAGTAGTGATGCGTTTGTAAGAGAAACTTACTTGGTCATGCCGGCCAGGCTGGCAACCTCGGCGGCGTAATCCTCTTCCTGCTTCTCGATGCCCTCGCCGGTCTCGAAGCGGGTGAAAGCCTTGACGACGATGGTGCCGCCCAGCTCCTTAGCCACAGCCTTGACATGGTCGCCCACGGTGACCTTGCTCTCCTTGACGAAGGCCTGGTTCAGCAGGCAGACCTCGGCGAAGAAGTTGTTCATGCGGCCCTTGACCTTGTTCTCGGCGATCATCTTGGCCTTCTCAGCGGGAATCTTGGTGTTGGCAGCGCCCTCTTCCAGAGCCTTGGCCAGCTGGACAGCCTTCTCCTGCTCCACAACCTCAGCGGGGATCTCATCGCTGGAGACATAGCCGGGGTTCATGGCAGCGATCTGCATGGCCAGGTCCTTGCCCAGCTCCTCCACAGCGGCGGCATCGATGCCAGAAACCTCCAGGTTCACCAGCACGCCGATCTTGCCGTTCATGTGGATATAGGGGACGTTGACGCCCTCGGTGTAGCGGACGAACCGGCGGATCTGCAGGTTCTCACCGATGGAAAGAATGCGGTCGTTGGTGACGTCGGCCACGGTGCGGTCGGTGCCGGGATAGGTGCAAGCCTTCAGGGCCTCCACATCGGCGGGGTTCTGCTCGGCCACCACGGTAGCCAGATCCTTAACGAAGTTCTGGAAAATCTCGTTCTTGGCAACGAAGTCGGTCTGGGAGTTGACCTCAATGACAACGCCCACACCGTTGATGACAGCGGCATAGGAAACGCCCTCGGCAGCAACCTTGCCGGCCTTCTTGACGGAAGCGGCCTTGCCCTTCTCCCGCAGCCACTCGATGGCCTTGTCGAAGTCACCGTCAGCCTCAGACAGAGCCTTCTTGCAGTCCATCATGCCGCAGTTGGTCATCTCACGCAGTTTCTTAACATCCTGAGCGGTAAAAGCCATAATAGTATACCTCCTGTATTGGTTGGGTCTATCGCAGAAAGCGCCCGGAGGGCCGGGCGCTTTTGTGGATTATTCCTCGTCGGCCTTCTCAGCGGCGGCCTCGGCGGTCTCCTCGCCCTGCTTGCCCTCGGTGATGGCGTTGGCCATGACAGAGGAGATCAGGCGGATGGCGCGGATGGCGTCATCGTTGCCGGGAATGACATAATCGACCTCATCGGGATCGCAGTTGGTGTCCACGATAGCCACGACAGGAATGCCCAGCTTGCGGGCCTCGGCGACAGCGTTGTGCTCCTTGCGGGGATCCACAACGAACAGGGCGCCGGGCAGACGACGCATCTCCTTGACGCCGCCCAGATACTTGTCCAGCTTCTCCATCTCATGGTGCAGCTTGACAACTTCCTTCTTGGGCAGCATGTCGAAGGTGCCGTCCTCCTGCATCTTCTTCAGCTGGTTCATGCGGTCCACGCGGGTACGCATGGTCTTGAAGTTGGTGAGCATGCCGCCCAGCCAACGGGAGTTGACATAGAACATGTTGACCCGGGAAGCTTCCTCACGGATGGCCTCCTGAGCCTGCTTCTTGGTGCCGACGAACAGCACGCTCTGGCCGTTGGCGGCCACGTCCTTCACGAAGCTGTAGGCCTCCTCCAGCTTCTTCACGGTCTTCTGCAGATCGATGATATAGATACCGTTGCGCTCGGTATAAATGTAGGTCTGCATTTTGGGGTTCCAGCGACGGGTCTGATGGCCGAAGTGAACACCGGCCTCCAGAAGCTGCTTCATAGAAACGACTGCCATGGATAAATTCCTCCTTTTTAGTTGTTACCTCCACAGGGTTCATCTCTTAGCGCCAATCCGGCTGTTTTAACTGCCGGCACAGGGCGCAAAATCCCCCATGTGTGCGTAATCCTTGGATACTCTATCACAACGAGTTCCAATTTGCAACCTTTTTTTGCTTTAAAAATTGATTTTTTCTTCCGCAACAGCAGGCAGAGGGCTGCCCACTCCCTTCTCGGTCAGAACAGCCCCCTGCGTTTGCCTGGTTTTTCCGAGGAACGGCGCAAACCGGTACCCTCTACCAGAATGATATCCTCTCCAAACCGGTGTACCTCATCCCAGCGGATCACAATATCCTCTTTCCGGCCGAAGAGGCCGAAAAACCGAGCCTGGCCCGGAATAATCAGGGATCGGATCTGACCGCTGTCCAGATCAATCTCCACATCCCCCACATAACCGTAACGGCTGCCGTCGGTCATACTGATGACCTCTTTATATCGCAAATCCCGCAGCGAACACTCCATACCAGCACCCCCTTGCCAAAGGCTATGAGGGCCGGGCCCGTCCTATGCTCCGGACATACCAAGCTTACTTAATATTTTCCCGAATATGCTTCAGGGCATTTTTCTCCAGCCGGGACACCTGGGCCTGGCTGATGCCGATCTCCCCGGAAACCTCCATCTGGGTTTTCCCCTGGAAATAGCGGAGATTCAAAATAGTTTTCTCCCGCTCTGACAGGTGCTCAATGGCATCATGGAGGGCGATATGCTCCAGCCAGTTCTCGTCGGAATTCCGATTGTCCTTCACCTGGTCCATGACGCAAACCGTCTCTTCCCCGTCGGAATAGATGGGATCGTAGAGAGACACCGGCGCTGAGATGGCGTCCAGAGCGAAAACCACCTCCTCCCGCTGCAGGTCCAGCATTTTGGCGATCTCCTCCACCGAGGGATCCCGCATATGAGCCCTGACGAACTCCTCCCGGGCTTTCAGCACCTTATACGCGGTGTCCCGCATGGACCGGCTCACCCGCACCGCCGAGGAGTCCCGGAGAAAGCGCCGCACTTCGCCGGCGATCATGGGCACTCCATAGGTGGAAAAGCGTACATCGTAGAGATCCACATCAAAGTTGTCGATGGCCTTCATAAGCCCGATGCAGCCGATCTGAAACAGATCGTCCATATTTTCACCCCGGCCGGCGAACCGTTGGATGACAGACAGCACCAGCCGCAGGTTGCCCTCGATCATCTTCTGTCGGGCCTCTTGGTCCCCCTGCTTGATCCGCCGGAGCAGCTCCGTCATCTCGCTGTTTTTCAGCACTTTCAGCGATGAGGTGCTGATGCCGCTGATTTCCACTTTTCCCTGCATAAGCAAGTACCTCCCCGTAAAGATACCTGTCTAGTATCTCCTCGGGGAGGTGAGTTCATGCGGTCGAAACCCTTCTAAATCTGGCTGACCAGCTCTTTCTTGAGCCGGCCCATAATGCGTTTTTCCAGTCTTGAAATATAAGACTGTGAGATGCCCAGCCGGTCGGCCACCTCCTTCTGAGTGTACTCCCGGCGCCGGCCCAGGCCGTAGCGCATGGAGATGATCAGCTTTTCCCGGTCATTGAGCTTTTGCAGCGCCTCAAAGAGCATCTGGCACTCCACGTCGTGCTCGATAGGCTGCATGACAATGTCCCCTTCCGTGCCCAGCACGTCGGAGAGCAGCAGCTCGTTGCCGTCCCAGTCGGTATTCAGGGGCTCATCCAGGGAGACCTCCGTTTTCTCTCGAGCGCATTTACGCAGATACATCAGGATCTCGTTTTCGATGCACCGGGAGGCATAGGTGGCCAGCTTGATGTTCTTATCCAGCCGGAAGGTGTTGATGGCCTTGATGAGGCCAATGGTGCCGATGGAGATCAGATCTTCAATGTTGATTCCGGTGTTCTCAAACCGCCGAGCGATGTAGACCACCAGCCGCAGATTGTGCTCAATCAGCAGAGATCGGGCTGCCTGGTCCCCCGCCGCCATCCGCTCCAGCACGTCCCGCTCCATCTCCCGCTCCAAGGGCGGAGGCAGAATGTCCGAGCCGCCGATGTACATCACATTAGGTGGTGAAACCACCCCAAGACGCTCCAACAACCGTTTGATTTCACTGATCAGCCGATTCATACCATCCCTCCAATCTCTTCCGGCCCCACCAGGCCCTGATATTCTCCCCCATCGGACACCGGATGGGCCGAGGCGGCCACCAGCATCCCGGGACGTTTTCTGCCGTTGATTTCCACCCGGTCCGGCCGCAGGGCCAGCAGCAACCCGTCGGACACCCCCACAGTGCGATAGGACAGAAGTCTCACCCGGCCAGGTCCCAGCGCCCGGGCCAGCTTTTCAAAACCGCTGCCCGGAGACTGGACATCCGAGCGCTCCAGGTTAGCACCGGGGGGCAGCAGCTCCCCCACCACCTGCCAGTCTGCCACAATGACCCGGCGGTTGGCGTGGTCTGTCAGGGAGTTTCCCGTGTCTACCAGAGCCCGGAAAGAGGTGGAACGCTCCCCCAGTGCCAGTGAAACCTCCGCGAAATGGCGCCGTCCCAGAGCTCCCTTGCGGCGAAACCCCATGGAGATCAACATACAGCCCGCCGCCCCGGCCAGAATCACTGCAAGAAAATCCGCACCGGTGCTGACTACGCCCCCGTAGAGGGTGGCGCTGCCCACTGCGGTTAGCGCCAATACTCCGCCTCCCACCGCCATAGTCACGCCGGCAAACACCAGCAGCAAGTGAAAAAAACGCCGCTCTCCCCCGAAGGCGATCAGCAGCATCACCACGCCGGAGCACAGCCGCAGCGGGACGGCGGACAGGAACTGCAATCCCGGCACAAAAATCAGCAGGGCGTACACTCCGCCGAACAAGGCGCCAGCCATCAGCCGCAGCCGGACAAAGGGACAGGCGGCAATCCGAGCCGTGGCCAGCAGCAGCCCGTAGTCCAGGATCAGATTCATAACAAACAGAATGTCCCCATAGACCACCATACCCCTCACCTCCCGGGAACGTATGTCCCAGTATAGGGCACTCCCCTGGAAAAACCAGTCGCAGCGTGGGGGTGGACAAAAATAGACGGACAGCCCCTTTTTCAGGGCTGTCCGTCTCAGGGAAGCAGTATGAAGTTGTTTTAGAGACCCCGCATCCACTCGGGGCGGATGGCGCTCTCTCCCGCCAGGGCACTGTCAATGGCGGCAATCATCTGAGGTGCCTCGTCGGGAATGGTCCCCTTCAGGGCCAGATAGTTGGAAGCATGGTCTGAGGTGAAGTGAATGGGGCCATAAGTGATTTTCTCCAGCAGCAGCCGGGTCTCCTCCAGGATTTCCGTGGCGGACAGGGGCTGGAATTTGCCGGCACGCATATCCTCATAGAGGGGCGTACCCGGCACCAGCTGCAAGGTCATGGAGGACACATGCCGGGGCTGCATCTGATTGATCATATCGGCGGTGGCCAGGATGTGCTCCCTGGACCCGGGACCCTTGCCCGCCAGCCCCATCAGCACCATGATCCAGAGATCAAAGCCCGCCTCCCGGAGCCGGACTCCCGCCTCCAGCATCTCCTGGGCGCTGACTCCCTTATGGACCTGCTGGAGCAGCGCGTCGCTGCCGGTCTCCACCCCCAGATAGGCCCGGGCCAGGCCGTGACGCCGCAGTTCCGCCAGTTGCTCCGGGGTCTTGGACAGGGTGGAACGGGGGCCGGCATAGGTGGTCACCTTCTCCAGGTTGGGAAATGCCTCATAGAGATGGTCCAGAATGGAAATTAGGTCCTCCTGCTTCATCACAATGGAATCCCCGTCACAGAGGAACACCCGGGTTTTGGCGCCGCCATAATAAACCCTGGCCATCTCAATGTCCTTGTGGATCTCCTCCAGGGGGCGGATGTGAAATTGCTTGTCCTTGTACATCCCGCAATAAGTGCAGGTGTTGTTGGAGCACCCTACGGTGCATTGGAGCAGATAGCTCTTCCACTCTCCAGGGGGCCGATAAATGTCGCCTTCGTATCTCATGTTAACGTAATCTCCATTATTTCAACTTATTTTCCTCTGCACAACGACAGCACCGCGGCACAGTTTTCCTCCGGACTGGTTTGGCCGCTGACAATATGCAGATCACAGGGTTTGTCGTCAAAGCAGCCGTGGTGCCGCTCCAGCATGGCCCGGACCGGATCCGGCAGCCTGCCTCCGGTGCGCTGGGCAAAACGGCGGCAGATCTCCTCCAGCGGGGCGGTCACCAGCACCCGGAGGCAGTTCCGGGGCAGCAGCTCTAAATGTTCCGGCTCACTGATAACGTAGATGACCGTTTCCTGTCCCTCCGCTGCCTGGGCCAACAGCGCCTGAAAGGCACTTCGGGCCTGGGCCTCGGATTTGGCCAACCGCAGAAAGTCCTTGCCGGTATATACCTGGGCTTTCAAAGCTTCTTTCAAATCCTCCGCCAGGGTGGATTTTCCGGTACAGCTCTCACCAAAAATTGCAATTACCATGATATTTCCTCTCGGTTATCCGGCGCTCAACTCTTTCATAGCTGCCAAGAAAGCATCCATCTCCTGGTCTGTGCCGATACTGACCCGCAGATAGTTGTCAATCCGGGGCTGGTTGAAGTAGCGCACCAGCACTCCCTTTTCCCGAAGGCCCGCAAAAAGCTGCTGAGCCGGTACTGTGGGATGGGCGATGAAAATAAAATTGGCCTTGGAGGGCAGCACCCGGAAACCCATGGTCTGAAGCTCCTCGGTGGTGCGCTCCCGGGTGGCCATGACCTTGTGCCGCTGGGCATCAAAGTAGGCCTGGTCCTCCACGGCAGCGGTGGCCCCCACCAGGGCCAGCCGGTCCAGGGTGTAGGAGTTGAAGGAGTTTTTCACGCAGTTCAAGGCCTGAATCAAATTGGCGTTGCCGAAGGCGAAACCCACCCGGAGTCCCGCCAGAGCTCGGGACTTGGAGCAAGTCTGGACCACCAGCAGGTTGGGATACTCCTGGATCAGGGGCAAGGCACTGTCCCCGCCGAAGTCCACATAGGCCTCATCCACAATGACTACCACATCCCGGTTGGCCTCCAGAATCTGACGCAGCTCCGACTGGGGCAGCTCAATGCCGGTGGGGGCATTGGGATTGGCGATCACCACCCCCTGGCTTCCCTGCATCTGCTCCACCGGGACGGTGAAATCCTCCTTCAAAGGTACCGTGCGGCACCGGATGCCAAAGAGGTTGGCATAGACCGGATAGAAGGAATAGGTGATGTCCGGGAAGACAATTTCGTCCCCTTGGCTGAAGAAAGCCTGGAAGGCAAAAGCCAGCACCTCGTCGGAACCGTTGCCCACAAAAATTTGATCTTCTTTCACTCCGTAGGCCTTGGCCAATGCCTGCAGCAACAGAGATGCATCTGGATCGGGATAAAGACGCAGCCCTGCATCGGCACTGGCTCGGATGGCCTCCAGCACCCCGGGGGCCGGCGGATAAGGGTTCTCATTGGTGTTCAGTTTGATAAATTTCCGGTCCTTAGGTTGCTCACCGGGGGTATATGGGGTCAGCGACCGGATCCGGTCACTCCAGAATTCTTTCATTGCGTTTCCTCTTCTCGAATGATTTTGCGGATATTTTTTTCAATTTTGCCCCGGGGCTGCATCAATTCATGGCCGCAGCCCTGACACACCAGCCGGAAATCCATTCCAATCCGCTGCACTTTCCACCGCTTGCTGCCGCAGGGGTGGGGCTTCTTCATCTCTAAAATGTCGCCAACACGGACATCCATGTTCTCCGCTCCTTTACTTTAGCGTGCTAATACGCTACCACACAACATTGACAATGTCAAGCCGAAACAATTGCCCACCGGCGCATAAACTGGATTAATGCAAAAAGACAGGAGGCATCCCCATGATTGAATATTTGCCGGAGGGCAGACTGCTCCACCGGAAGGAAAACCAACGCTCACTAGAGAGCATTGACGCTCTGGCGGAGGCCATGCGCCGCCACACGGTACTGGAGGCCATGGCGGAGCGCTGCGACAGCCAAAAGAATCTTCATGTCCGGCTGGGAGCCTGGACCGGAGTGATCCCTCGGGATGAGACTGCCCTTGGGCTTCGAGAGGGCAAGGTGCGGGAGATCGCCGTACTGTCCCGGGTGGGAAAACCGGTGGCCTTTCGGGTGCTGGGGTTGGAGGCCAACGACGGCTCGCTGACTCCCCTGCTCTCCCGCCGGGCGGCCCAGCTTACCGCCTTGGAGGCCATCCGCAAACTGCCCCCGGGCACGGTGCTGGACGCCACCGTAACCCATCTGGAGAATTTCGGAGCCTTTGTAGACATCGGCTGCGGGCTCACCTCCATGATCCCCATCGACCGGATCTCCGTCTCCCGGATCACCCATCCCCGGTGCCGTTTCCGACCAGGCCAGCAGATCCGGGCGGTGCTGCTGGGCACGGACCCGGAAACAGGCCATGTTCTGCTCTCCCATCGTGAGCTGTTGGGCACCTGGGCGGAGAACGCCGCCCGCTTTGCCCCCGGAGAGACGGTGACGGGTATTGTCCGAGGCATCCAGGACTACGGAATCTTTGTGGAGCTGGCCCCCAATCTGACAGGGCTGGCAGAGTGCTGCCCTGGCGTCGAGGAAAACCAGCGGGTTTCTGTATTCATCAAGTCCATTCAGCCGGACCGGAGAAAAATTAAGCTGCTCATTATCGACCAGCTGGAAAAAGAGGTGGAGTTCACACCCTTCACCTATCCCCCAGAGCCAAAAAATCCAGCACTATGGCGTTATGACTCGGATTTAACCTTTTCCCAGTAAGCTCGGGCAGCCTGCTCCGTCTTATTGTCGCCAAACTGATAATACTGCTTTCCAGCCAGGGCGTCGGGCAAATACTGTTGCTTTACATAATGATGCGGATAGTCATGGGGGAACCGATAAGTCTGACCTCGGCCCAGCTTTTGGGCTCCGGCATAGTGGCTGTCCATCAGGTAGGCGGGAATGTCCCCGGTCCGGCCGCTCTGTACATCTGCCATGGCCGCGTCAATGCCGGTGATAGCGGAATTGGACTTGGGGGCGGTGGCCAGAACCAGCACCGCCTCCGCCAGAGGAATCCGCGCCTCCGGCAGCCCCAGCATATTGGCGGAGTCCACGCAGGCTTTTACAATGGGCATGGCCTGGGGATAGGCCAACCCCACATCCTCAGCGGCGATGACCAAAATCCGGCGGCAGGCGGAGAGCAGATCCCCCGCCTCCAGCAGTCGGGCCAGATAGTGCAGGGCCGCATCCGGGTCGGAGCCCCGGATAGACTTGTGCAGAGCTGAGAGAATGTCATAGTGGCCGTCCCCGTCCCGGTCATAGCGCATGGCGCTGCGCTGCGCTACGGTCTCGGCATCGGCCTGGGTCAGCAATACCCTACCATCATGCCGGGGAGCCGCGGAAAAAAGCAGTTCCACCGCATTGATGGCCTTACGGACATCGCCGCCGCAGGCATGGGCCAGGTGGGTAATCACGCCCTCCTCTACCTCCGCTTTGAACCCCTGGCGCTGCTCCAAAATAGAGATGGCCCGCTCAATGGCTCCGGAAATTTCTGCCGGAGTCACTGGTTTGAACTCAAAGACCGTAGCCCGGGACAGCACCGCATTGAACACATAAAAGTAAGGGTTCTCCGTGGTGGAGGCAATCAGGGTGAGTTTACCATTCTCCATAAATTCCAGCAGAGACTGCTGCTGTTTCCGGTTGAAATACTGGATCTCATCCAGGTAGAGCAGCACCCCGTTGGGGGCCATTAAAGTGTCCACATCCCCCATCACCGCCCGAATGTCCGAGATACCAGCAGTGGTGGCGTTGAGCCGGTGCAAAGTTCGGTGAGTTTGCCGGGCGATGATATTGGCCACGGTGGTCTTACCGGTGCCAGAGGGCCCATAAAAAATCATATTGGGAATATTGCCGCTCTCGATGATCCGCCGCAGCATGCCGTGTTCCCCTAAAATATGTCTCTGCCCCACTACCTCGTCCAGGGTCTGGGGGCGAATGTCATCCGCAAGAGGATGGTATTCCATGTGACTCACCGCCTCAATCAAAACAAAAAGGGTCAGCCGCTTCAACTAAAAGCGGCTGACCCATTTTAACATATTCCGGTTCAGCAATAAAGGGGATATTTCTCCGTCAGGGCCACCACCTGGCTGCGAATCTCGTCGGCCTTGGTGTCGAAATGGGTAGCGGTCTCACAGATCAGCTTACCCACCAGACGGAAGTCCTCCTCATTCAGGCCACGGCTGGTGGCGGCGGGGGTACCCAGCCGCAGGCCGCTGGTGACAAAGGGCTTCTCGGGGTCATTGGGAATGGCGTTTTTGTTGGCAGTGATGAACACATCATCCAGCCGCTTCTCCATCTCCTTGCCGGTGAGGCCCGCGGGACGCAGATCCACCAGCATCAGGTGGTTGTCGGTGCCGCCGCTGACCAGATCCAGCCCGCCCTCCAGGATGGAGGCGGCCAGAGCCTTGGCGTTGTCCACGATGTGCTGCTGATACTCCTTAAATTCCGGCTTCAGAGCCTCGCCCAAAGCCACCGCCTTGGCGGCGATGATGTGCATCAGAGGACCGCCCTGGGAGCCGGGGAACACGGCAGAATTGATCTTCTTGGCGATGGCCTCATCATTGCAGAGGATCATGCCGCCCCGGGGGCCCCGGAGGGTTTTGTGGGTGGTAGTGGTTACCACGTCCGCATAAGGTACGGGAGAGGGGTGCAGCCCGGCGGCCACCAGGCCGGCAATGTGGGCCATATCCACCATCAGATAGGCACCCACCTCATGGGCAATGTCCGCAAAGGCTTTGAAATCAATAATGCGGGGATAGGCAGAAGCGCCGGCAATAATCATCTTGGGCTGATACTTGTGAGCCAGCTCCCGGACCTGATCATAGTCAATGCGATGGGTCACCGGGTCCACGCCGTAGGAGACCATTTTGTAGTTCTTGCCGGAGAAATTGACGGGAGAACCATGGGTCAGGTGTCCGCCCTGGTCCAGGTTCATGCCCATCACAGTGTCTCCCAGATTGCACAGGGCCTGATAGACCGCATAGTTGGCCTGGGCTCCGGAATGGGGTTGAACATTGGCATAAGCGGCGCCAAAAAGCTCCTTCGCTCTCTCCCGGGCGATCTCTTCGGCGATGTCCACATACTCGCAGCCGCCATAATAGCGCTTGCCGGGATAGCCCTCCGCATACTTATTGGTGAGGACGCTGCCGGCGGCCACCAGCACAGCGGGACTAACCACGTTCTCAGATGCAATCAGCTCAATGTTGCGGCACTGACGCTGGTATTCCTGTCGGACCGCAGCCCCAACTTCAGGATCGGCTTCCGCCAGAAATGCCATCATTTCCTGAACCATGTTACACACTCCATTCCCTTGATAAATTAAAAAAGGCCACATGACGGGCTTTCTCATGAGGGTAATTATAGCAAAACAGCTCCTTTCACACAACAGTTTTCTACAAAATAGGATGCATTCTTGTTTAATCTGTGGTATAATGTGACCAAATCAATGGATGAGGTTGACGAAATGAAACAAAAACAAGAAGTGATTTCCATCGTTAAAGCCCTAAAGGAGCTTTATCCGGACGGGATCTGTTCGCTGCAATACGAAAAAGATTATGAATTGCTTTTTGCAGTTCGCCTGTCCGCTCAGTGTACTGACGAGAGAGTCAACAAGGTGACCCCTGCCCTGTTTGAGCGGTTCCCCACTCTTGAGGCCTTCGCCGAGGCTGACCCCGCCGAGGTAGCGGAATACATCCACTCCTGCGGATTTTTTAACGGCAAAAGTAAGGATTTGGTCAACTGCGCCCGGATGCTGCTCAGCGATTATGGCGGAAAGGTACCCGCTCAGATGGAAGATCTGCTCCGTCTGCCTGGCGTGGGCCGCAAAACCGCTAATCTGATCCAGGGGGATATTTTCCATATCCCGGGGGTGGTTGTAGCAGACACCCACTGCATCCGAATCACCGGACGTTTGGGGCTTACAGACGGTACCAAGGACCCCGTTAAGGTGGAACAGCAGCTGCGGGCGGTGCTGCCCCCAGAAGAGTCCAATAACTTCTGTCACCGGATGGTACTCCATGGCCGGGCCGTCTGCACCGCCCGGCAGGCCAAGTGCGAACTCTGTCCGCTGACCGAGTGGTGTTCCCATTTTCAGGCAACTCAGCCGCTAAAATAAGTGTTAAGCTATTCTCCTTTTCATCGCCCCTTCTCTGCTCTTTCGACTTATTCACTTGTAATGTGATATCGCTTTACAAAAATTAAATCTGGCAAGCAAATTCACTTGCCAGTTGATTATAGCCTAAAAAAGCCGGCGTCAGTCAGCTTTTTCCTCTGATTGACGCCGTTTTATTGCTTCTCGTTCTAGTTTTGAATAGATGCATCCGCAGTAATCCTGTCGGTAAAGCTGGTATTCCGCCGATAGCTGTATGGAGCGTTTGTAGCCCTCCCGCTTTTTGAAATCCGACACCAGATAGCGGGTCTGGTAGATGGGTGCCAACTCTTCTCCGATTTCATTTAACGCCCTGGCATTTTTCAGCGGGCTGATGGAGAGCGTAGTGGTGAAAAACTCGCAGCCCAGGGCCTGGGCCTGGCGGGCTGCCTCTTCCAACCGAAGCCGGAAACAGACTCTGCACCGCTTGCCGCCCTCGGGCTCCCCTTCCAGCCCCCGCACCGCCTGAACAAAGCGCTCCGGGTCGTAGCGGCCCTCCACCACGGTGACATTGGAATCCGGCAGCATCTCCGCCACCAGCCGTTTCACTTCTGACACCCGGTACCGGTATTCCGACTCCGGGGAGATATTTGGATTATAATAAAATAATGTGATCCGAAAGTAGCGGGACAGGTACTCCAGCACATAGCTGCTGCAGGGAGCGCAGCAGGCATGGAGCAGCAGCGTGGGGCGGCGTCCATTCAGGCCGGCAATCAGCTTGTCCAGTTCTTTCTGATAATTTCGTTGGGCATTCATAGAATTGTATCACCTTCTGTCCCGCACATCTTACTACATACTGTGGTTAAAAATCAATGTCTGGAGGGATAAAAACATGGATTTTGAACGACTCAGAGACTCTCTCTCAAATCGGGAGATTGGCCCGATTGATGGCCGTCCGCCCTGCGCCGTCTTGGTTCCTCTGGTGGAGGACAACGGTGAAAATTGCCTGCTGTATGAAGTACGGGCCTCCACATTGAGATGGCAGCCTGGCGAAGTATGCTTTCCTGGCGGGCAAATGCAGTCTGGTGAGTCCGCTCTGGAGTGCGCCCTCCGGGAAACCCAGGAAGAACTGGGCATCGACCGGGACAAAATTGATGTGTTAGGACCCATGGATTACGCCATCCATGCCTCCGGTTTTCCGGTTTATCCCTATCTCGCCCGGTTTGATTTCGATTGGAAGCATGAGCTCTCCCCAAATCCAGCAGAAGTGGATGAAGTTTTCACCATTCCCCTTTCTTATCTCCGCTACACACCGCCTCAAAAAGCCCGGGTAGAGAAGGTCTATCACTCGGTGGATACTCTGCCGGAGCAGGACCGTTCGGTACTGGAGGACCATCCTCGACTTGAAAGTATGCCCACTCTATTTTGGCCCTACGAAGGCAAACTGTTGTGGGGAATGAGTGCCCGGGTTACCCATTGGCTGATCCGCTGGTTCAATGAGCATCGCTGAGATGGAATACCAGCTGATCCGTTCCCACCGCAGAACGCTTTCCATTGAAATCACCCGGGAGGCTAAAATCCTGGTTCGCGCCCCTATGCGGATGCCGCTGCGGAACATTGAAGCATTTTTGACAGAAAAGCAGCGTTGGATCGCCCTCCATCTGGAGCGTCAGCGACGGCGGCTGGCCGCTCATCCGGAGCCTGACGAGGCCACCTGGCGTCGCTGGCGGATGGAGGCTGAAAACTACTTTCCGCCTCGGGTGGCTTACTATGCCCAGCTGATGGGGGTCTCCCCCACTGCCCTTCGCTACTCCAGGGCTAAGACTCGGTTCGGCAGCTGCAGCAGCAAAAACAGTATCACATTTTCTCTTCGCCTCATGGATTATCCGGAGGCGGCCCGGGAATATGTGATTGTCCACGAGCTGGCCCACATCCCTTATAAAAATCACGGAAATGACTTTTATCGCTTCGTGGGTTCCGTTTTGCCGGACTACCGGCAAAGGCAGGCACTTTTAAAGCAATAACACTTCATCAAAACCGCCAGGGATGGATAAAACATGTCCCTGACGGTTTTGCTCATTTATATTGATTCTTTTTATAAATAAGGTAGCCCTCCAGAATCAGGGTGGCCGCCACCGCATCCACCACTTTTTTACGTTTCTTGCCGTGCTTCCCGGTCTCCGTCAGGATCCGGTGGGCGTCCACTGTGGTGCGCCGCTCGTCCCACAGTGTGACAGGAAGGCCTGTCTCCTCCCTAAGCCTTTGGGCCAGGGCCTGGCTTTTCTCCGCTCGCTCCCCCAGACTTCCGTCCATGTTCTTCGGGTAGCCCAGCACCAGCTCTTCCACCCCATAGTCCTTGATATAGCCCTTCAGGCGCTCTACCACTACATCCTGATTCCGGCTGTCAATGGTCTCCGCCGTGCCGGCACCAAAACCCAACAGGTCTGAAATCGCCACACCGGTATGTGCGTCGCCGTAATCTATGGCCATGATCCGCATCTCATTTGCTCCTTTATTGTGTTTTTCTCCATTTTACCATTTTTTCTTGAAATAGCAAGAAAAAACCCTTGACTTGCCAGGAGACGAGTGCTAGAATATAGCTTACCTGTGAGAAGGGGTGTATTTGGCGTGCGCTTTTTTAGGTGTAGGCAGTCCCCCTTCGCGGCGCGTTTGTTCGCCAGAACAGGGAGGCAGTAAGGCCTGCCGAAACCTTTTCTAAGGTCAGTGTCACAAGTGCGCAGTGCGCCCTTATGCCCTGACAGACTGGATTTCGGTTGGCATTCACCTATTTCAGGTACAGTCAAACGAAGTCCTTTTTTTGTGCCTGATCGAATTATTTTCAAGGAGGTGCCAAGATATGGCGAAAGCCGGCGCACGGGTTAAGATCACCCTGAGATGCTCTGAGTGCAAGCAGAGAAACTACAATACCATGAAGAACAAGAAGAACACCCCTGATCGTCTGAAGCTGAACAAGTATTGTCCTTTCTGCAGAAAGCACACCGTCCACGATGAAACCAAGTAAGCTCATCGCAACTTACTGACAGAAAGAAGGGTGTCTTTTTTATGGCAGACAAGGAAGAAAAGGTGGTCCCTCAGACTACCGCCAAGGACAAGCCCGCCAAGGAAAAGGCCAAAAAGCCCAACGGCTTCGTTCGCTTCTTTAAACGCATCGCCCGCTACTTCCGGGAGATGAAGAGCGAACTGAAGAAGGTCGTCTGGCCCACCCGTCAACAGGTCGTCCGCAACACCGTCGTGGTCATTCTGGTCGTGCTGGTGGTTGGCGTTCTGATCTGGCTGTTTGACTGGCTGGCAGCCGCAGTCATCAAGGCTTTGGTCAACCTGGCCCAGGGTTAAGAGGTTTATCATGGCTGAAGAAGCGAAGTGGTACGTCGTTCACACGTACTCTGGCTATGAAAACACCGTAGCCACCACGATCATGAAGCATGTGGACAACCGCAATCTTCACGATCTCATCCACGAGGTTTCCATCCCCATGGAGACCGTCACCGAGGTCACCGAAAACGGTCCCAAGACTGTGGAGCGCAAAGTGTTCCCCGGATATGTGCTGATTAAGATGGTTATGACCGACGAGAGCTGGCATGTGGTCCGCAATGTGCGGGGCGTCACCGGTTTCGTAGGTTCCGGCAATAAGGGTATTCCCCTCAGCGATGAGGAGATCGCCGCCCTTGGCGTTGAGAAACGCGAAGTGGTTGTCGGTTATCAGGTCGGCGACAACGTCAAGATCACCGAAGGTGCTCTGGAATCCTTCCTGGGCGTTGTGGAAGAGATCGATATTGACAAGAACAAAGTCCGTGTCGTTGTCTCGATGTTCGGCCGCGAGACTCCTGTGGAGCTGGACCTGGACCAGGTCGAGCCTGTGGAGATCTGAGCCCCGGCATCAGATGACCAATCATAAAACCTAACTTTTGAGGAGGTGCTCTTCGTGGCACAGAAAAATGCAAAAATCACCGGCTATGTAAAGCTGCAGATCCCCGCGGGCAAGGCAACTCCCGCCCCCCCTGTCGGCCCTGCTCTGGGTCAGCACGGCGTTAACATTGCCGCTTTTACCAAGGAATTCAATGAGCGCACCAAGAACGACGTGGGCCTGATCATCCCCGTGGTGATCACTGTCTATGCCGACCGGTCCTTCACCTTCGTCACCAAGTCCGCTCCCGCCGCCGTCCTGATCAAGAAGGCCGCCGGCATCGAGTCCGGCTCTGGCGTGCCCAACAAGACCAAGGTCGCCACCATCAGCCAGGAGGACGTTCGCAAGATCGCCGAGGCTAAGATGAACGACCTGAACGCCGCCAGCATCGAAGCTGCCATGTCCATGATCGCCGGTACCGCGCGCTCCATGGGCGTTGTCGTGGCTGACTAAGGAGGTAACTGACTGTGTTTAGAGGTAAGAAATATCAGAACAGCGCCAAGCTGTTGGAGAAGGGCGTCGCTTACGAGCCTGCCGACGCCATGGATCTGGTCGTCAAGACCGCTTCCGCCAAGTTTGATGAGACCGTGGAGCTGCACGTCCGTCTGGGCGTTGACTCCCGTCACGCTGACCAGCAGGTCCGTGGCGCCATTGTCCTGCCCAACGGCACCGGCAAGAGCGTCAAGGTGCTGGTGTTCGCCAAGGGCGACAAGGCTGACGCCGCTCGTGAGGCCGGCGCCGACTATGTGGGCGATATGGACATGGTGGAGAAGATCCAGAAGGAAAACTGGTTTGACTTCGACGTGGTTATCGCCACTCCCGACATGATGGGTGTTGTGGGCCGTCTGGGTAAGGTTCTGGGCCCCAAGGGCCTGATGCCCTCCCCCAAGTCCGGCACTGTGACCCCCGATGCTGCCAAGGCTGTTCAGGAAGCTAAGGCTGGTAAGGTCGAGTATCGTCTGGACAAGACCAACATCATCCACTGCCCCATCGGCAAGGTTTCCTTCGGCTCTGAGAAGCTCCAGGAGAACTTCAACGCTCTGATGGGCGCTATCATCAAGGCCAAGCCCGCCGCCGCCAAGGGTCAGTATATCAAGAGCTGCACCCTGGCCACCACTATGGGCCCTGGCGTGAAGGTCAGCTCCGCGAAGCTGATGTAATTTGCCTGCAAGCGGGCGCCACCTATCCTGGCGCCCGCTTCCAAGCGATCTCCCGTTTTCTGGAGGTCGAAAAAATGCAGAAAACACTTGACAAGTCATTTGTTTCTCTGCTATAATATCTGATGCGTTCAAAGACAGCAGGTACTGGTTCCAGTGTAAAGGATCTACTCCGCCTGCCGAGAGTGCGATCTGAAAAGGAACATTTTCTGATTGTAGTCCTCTGTGCTTTGACGCGGAGGATTTTTATTTTCGGAGGTGAAATACAACATGGCTAACGCAAACGTGATCAACGAGAAGGCTGCTGTGGTGGCTTCTCTGGTGGAGCGTCTGAAGGGCGCTGAGGCCGGCGTCATCGTCGACTATTCCGGTCTGACCGTGGCTGAGGACACCGAGCTGCGCGCCGCTCTGCGTAAGGAGGGCGTCGAGTACGCTGTGGTGAAGAACACCATGATGCGCCGCGCTCTGGACAGCGTGGGTCTGGAGGCTCTGGACGGTGTGCTGAACGGCACCTCTTCCCTGGCCACTGGTTCTGACGATCCTATCGTCCCCATCCGTCTGGTCAGCGAGTATTCCAAGAAGCTGGGCGACAAGTTCAACATCAAGGCTGCTTTCGTTGAGGGCAAGGTCCTCTCCGACGCTGAGATTCAGGGCATGGCTGCTCTGTCTTCCAAGAAGGATCTGCAGGCCCAGGTTATGGGCACCCTGCTGGCTCCCATCACTTCTCTGGCTGCCGTTCTGGCTGCCATCGTCGAGTCCAAGGGCGGCGTCGCCGAAGAGGCCCCCGCTGCCGAGTAATTCGACACCCACATATTTGACTATATTTATTATCTTAGGAGGTAAACTATCATGGCTAGCGAAAAGATCACTGCTCTGATTGAAGAAGTTAAGAACCTGTCCGTCCTGGAGCTGTCCGAACTGGTGAAGGCTCTGGAGGAGGAGTTTGGCGTTTCTGCCGCCGCTATGGCTGCTCCTGCTGCTGGCGCTGGCGCTGCCGCCGCTGAGGTCGAGGAGAAGACCGAGTTTGATGTCGTCCTGACTGGCTTCGACGCCGCTGGCAAGATCAAGGTCATCAAGGCTGTCCGCGAGATCACCGGCCAGGGCCTGGCTGAGGCTAAGGCCACTGTCGAGGGTGTTCCTGCCACTCTGAAGGAGGGTGTCTCCAAGGAGGACGCCGAGGCCATGAAGGCTAAGCTGGAGGAAGTCGGCGCTAAGGTCGAGCTGAAGTAATTCTTCTCTCCATTCTAACTGATAAAAAGCACCTGCCTTTTAAAAGGCAGGTGCTTTTTTCTTACTTCATAATCATGTAAGCAGCACTTCAGTGAAACTGAACCAACTCTTCCACGGTTTTACGTTTTGGTGCATTGGGGGTTTCATCAGGATATCCGATGGCAATCAGGGCTACCGCCTCTTCATCCTCCGGCAGCTGAAGCAACTCAGCCACCTTTTCCGCGTCAAAGATGCCCATAATGACGCTGCCCACACCATACTCCCAGGCCGCCAGACAGAAGGTCTGTGCCGCCACACCAGCATCAAACATCAACCAACTCTCGCCCTTGCTGGTAGAGCAGGAGCCGTCCTTCTCCATACCGCTTCTCCCCTTTTTGGCAGTGAGCACCACTACCTGGGGGGCCCGGGACAGAATGCCGGCATTGTGGGCAAAGCCCAGAGTGCAATCCTCGGCAATAGTCTTCTGAAGCCCGGCCTCTTCCACCACGTGGTAGCGGGAGATCTGGGTATTCTTCCAGGAGGGTGCATAGGCTGCCGCGGCAACAATCTCCTCAACAGTCTCTCGAGGGACCAGTTTATCCTGGAATTTACGAATGCTCCGGCGGGTTCGAATGGCTTCCAACGTATTCATACTCAATGAAATGCTCCTTTCGCGGGTATCAATTTAGCGAAATCACTGATTGACTTCACCAACCAATTATAAAAGAACACCTCAGCATGTCAAGATCCAGATAAAACAGCGGAGGCACGTCTGATTGACGCGCACTCCGCTGTCATTAAACTAGTCAGTTTATTCTGCCAAACCAGTGGCAGTGAGATATTTACCCAGAGCAGAATCCCAGTCCGTATAGTCCTGGTGGCCTCGATGGTCCTGCAGTTGGGTGTACTCAGACAGGTATTGTCCCAAATAGGCGGTAACCTTCTGGGAGCCGCTGAAGTTGACGTGATCGCCTTGGTCCAGCGTGTCCACATTCCAATCAATACCCAGTTCCTGCAGCTTCAGGTTCAGATCCACAAACTCCACACCCTGCTCTGAGGCGTAGGCCTCAATTCCGTTGTGCATGGGATAGCTCCAGCACAGCGGCGAGGGGGAACTGTATAGAATGAGTTGAACATCATTTTCCCGGCACAGCTGCACAATCTTGTCCGCAAAATAGCGCTGGGTAAAAGGCAGAGTTCTCACCTCATCTGTGGGCTGAGTGTAATCTCCGCCGGTGTAGGCCTGCACTGTGGTATTGAAATAGGCCCCCCGGAAGATATTGGGTCCTACCGCAGACCGCTCACCCGCCATATCAGGCAGTATATCCTCCCAGTGCTCATGGTAGCGTAAAAAAGGAATTGCCTGACTCAGCATTGTGGTGAGGTAACCCTCACTCTCGCCGATCATTCCCACACTCTTATAGAGTATGTCGGTTTCCAGAAGCAGTACTTTGGGACGCTGAATCTCCAAGGTGTCTTGTAGCTGCAGATAAAAATCCTGAAGCCGCTGGCCTGCCCGACTGAGATTATAGCCCGTGTAGCCGTAATCCCGCCAGATCAGCATGGGTTGGACCGAAGCCCAGCCTTCGCTGTCTCCCATAACCAGATAATCCAGCTGATCCAACCCATTCAGCTCAGCAACACCCTCCGCCTCCCGGGGCTGGAACACCGGAGATAGCGCCAGCATCAGGCCTACGGCGATGGCTAGAAACAAAAAGGCCTTCAGAAATTTCGTTTTCATTTCTGCACCCCCTTAAAAGCCCGCATAGATGAGCTCGGCAGGAGTGTGGCCCATGCCATAAACACCCAGTATCAGCACCGAGAACAATGCCAGATAGTAGAAGCACCAGCGCCAGCCAATCTGCCACTGGGCCACCCGGTCCCGAATATGGATGCCCCGCTCGTGGAGAATACCAACGATGAGCACTACCACCAGGCTTAGTCCTGCCACCAGATAGTCTTTCCAGGAGATGCCCAGGGTGAGCAATGCTCCCTGGAAGAGGCCTCCCTGGCCCAGGCCGGTGAAGATGGAGGTAAACATGGACACGCCCACCTGCATGCTGGGTGCCCGGAAGAAGAGCTCACCCACAAAAATGACTGCCAGCATTTTGACCGCCTGGAGAATACGCCAGGGCCACTTTTTGCGGTCGATACCCAGTTTTCCGGTGGCTGAGGCCACCAGGGGCTCCACCAACTCTCCCAAAACAATGAGCACAAAATAGTACATGCCATAGAAGAGATAGGTCCAACCGATCCCGTGCCAAACGCCGTTACATAGCCAGACAGCAAAGAGCGGGATCAGGGTTTGGGCAATCTGTCCATAATGCTTGCCCAGGGTTTTTCTGGCCTTTTTGCCCAGTTTTTTGATCCCACCAGTCAAAGACAGTGGATAGAAAATGTAATCCTTAAACCAGGCGCCCAGAGTAATGTGCCAACGGCGCCAAAATTCCGAGGGCGATTTGGCAAAAAAGGGCTGACGGAAGTTGTCAGGCAGTTTGACACCAAATATTTCCCCAGTACCGATGGTCATATCAATACAACCGGAAAAATCCGCATAGAGCTGGAAGGTGTACAGCGCTGCTCCCAAGGCTACCACCGCACCCTGATACTGACCATGGTGCTCAAATAGTGTATTCACCATTGTGCTGAGGCGATCCGCAATTACCAGCTTTTTAAACAGACCCCAAAGCAGCCGTTGGGCGCCGAAGGTAATGTTCTGATAAGTGAGCTGCTTCCCTTCCCACAGCCCCCGGGACAATTCTCCATAGCGGCAGATAGGGCCCTGCATGATTTTGGGGAAGAAGGAGAAAAACAGCGCCATGCGGCCCAGGTTGTGCTCCGCCTCAACCTTTCGGTAGTAGACATCCACCAGATAGCTGATGGCCTCCAGGGTGTAAAAGGAAATACCCAAAGGCAGCACCAAATGCAACAACGGAATGGACAGTTGGGGAAACCATAGGTTCAGATGGGCGCTGACATTATCAAACGCCTTCAAAAACAGCAGCAGCCCACCCTGGGACGCAATGCCCAACCAGAGCACAATCCTGCGGCGGCGGGTGTTTGCCGTCCGCTCCGCCTTTTTATCTGCCCCCGCCTTGATTCTGGCATCGCTGCGGCTCTGGCACACTTCCAACCAGCGGCCAATTCCGTAGACACAAAGGGTGGTAAAAAACAGATAAAAGATCAATGTCCGGCTGAGCTGAAAGAAAAAGGCATAACTCGCCAGAAGCAGCACCATTCCACGCACCCGCTGAGGCACAATGGCATAAAGCAACATGGTGCCTGGCAAAAACACCAGCAGATAGAGTAAATAGGTATAGCTCATTTAGCCTTCCTGTTGCAGCCGCTGGACCATGGCCCAAATAGCCTTGGCGGAGTTGAAGTTGGCGGGGATCAGTTCGGTGGGAGTGACCTGAATTTCAAAGTTATCCTCCAGTTCCGTCACCAGCTGGAGCAGAGACAGAGAGTCCAGATGCCCATCGTCAATGAGTCGTTCATCGTTCTCGTAGTCATTATCAGGATCGATGTCTCTCAAGATTTCCAACAGTTCTTCCATAACAAAAATCTCCTTTGTATTTTGATTATCAGCTATTACGCCTCACCGTTCCAGGGATCGGTGGGTACTGCTTCCCGAACCAATCGGAGGCCGGATTTGGCCGAGTAAAGGGCTACCTGGGGTAAATCCCGGCTCAAAAACAGGGCAATACCCTCCATATGAGAATAAGCCCCAACCCGGTCAAAGATCAGAACATCTCCCAACTGGGGATCAGTGAGCGGAAATTCCTTAAGCAGCACGTCGTTGGCAGTGCACAGGGCGCCGCAGACAGTATAGGTCTCGCTCTCCCCTAGCCGACGGGGCACCACTGTCACCGGCGGTCGCTTGGTGGCCAACATCTGCCCATAATAGTTCACCTGATGAATACCACCGTCTACCAGACAGTATCTGCGCCCCAAATTGGTTTTCAGATCCACGATGCTCGTGGCATAACTGCCGGAAATGGCGGCAAAATACCGGCCCAATTCCAGCGTCACAGAGCCCTGGAACCGCATCTGCTCCAGCCCCTCCTGAAGGGCATCCTCCAGGGCGGGTGCAGGATCCTTTTCCCCCTCGAAGTATTGAACCGGAAGGCCGGGGCCATACTCCAACATGGGAGCGCTCCAGGAACAATCCACCTCCAGCTCCGTGAGGAAGTCATCCAGCATGCTCAGCTCCCGCTGAATCCGCCCAGGCGATTTCTTCTGGGTACCGGAAAAGAACTGGATCCCCTCCACCTGGACAAAGGGGTCCTTGCCCAGCAAAATGGCCTTGATCTCCTCAGGATCCATACCGAACTGGTTTCCGTTGGTGAGCCGCAGCAGTACCTTTACCTGCTTCCCCAGCCTGCGGGCGTTGTCGGTGATGGCGTCCCACTGGGTGAGGGATTCTGCGGTATAGGTGATGCTGGTTCCGTAACGCTTCATCACATAGTTCAAATCCTCCGGGTTTTTGTAAACACCCGAGAGCACCACCTTGCTCATAGGAATTTTTCCCCGCTCACAGATACGGAATTCTCCCGGTGAGCAGACCTCAAAGCGGTCCACTACCCGTTCCAGATCCCGAATCAAAAACGGGTTGGCCTTCACTGCATAGCACAGCTTTACCCGCTGGGACAGCTTTTGACGCAGATGCGCCACTTTCCCAGCGGCAGCATCGGTATCAAAGAGATAAAAGGGCGTTTTGAAACTTTTCAACGCCTCGTCCATGACTGTCTGATTCATTGCTTCCTCCCTGCCATCTCCAGCAGCAACCGCCGGTTCAGCTTGCCATTGGCCGTCACCGGCAATTCCTCCAGCTTGCGGAAAGAACCGGGGATCATATAGGCGGGCAACGCCTCATAAAGGCTTTTTTTCAGCTCCCGGGGCTCCGGCGTTCCCACATAGAAAGCTGTAATCCGACTGCGCTCCTGATCATAGACGCAGCAGCAGCGCTCTACTCCTTGGCTGGAGTTCACCGCTGTCTCAATCTCCTCCAGTTCAATCCTATGGCCCATATGCTTGATCTGAAAATCCTTTCGCCCGGCGAAGCTGAGCAGACCATCCTCCCGATAATAAGCCAGATCACCAGTGCGGTAAATGGTCTCAGGATAATGGAGGTTCAAGGGATTAGGCACAAAAGCCCGGGCTGTCTGTTCTGGGGCATTCCAATATCCCAAAGCCAAGGCGGTCCCTGCCACGCAGAGTTCTCCCTGTACATTGGGCTGAGTAATTTCGTGATCGTCCCCATCCAGCAAAAAGACCCGCTCATTGGGGAAGGGCTGTCCGATGGGCAGCTTCTCCCCTTCCTCCACCGGATGATCCACCCGGTAATAGGTGCAGTTGCAGGTAATCTCTGTAGGTCCGTAGAGATTCACATAGTCTGCCTGGGGCAGATAGTGCTGCCACTGCTTCAAAAACTTTGCCGGCATCTGTTCTCCGCTGAAAAGCACCTTGTTGACCGACTCCGGCACCCGATAGGTGAACCCCCGGAATTGGGCCACCAGACACAGGGCGGACACCGCCCAGATCAGAGTGGTTACCTTGTGTTCGCAGAGGTAATCCAGCAACTGGGTGACCACAGAGAACATCTTTTTGGGGATCAGCACCAGAGTTGCCCCAGTCTTGAAGGCAGAGTACAGATCCTTTACCGACACATCAAAGTCAAATGGTGCCTGATTGCCCAGCACATCCTCCCCAGTGATCTGAAACAGCGCCGGGAAGTAGTTCATAAAATCGATCACAGAGCGGTGGCTCACCACCACCCCTTTAGGTACTCCGGTAGATCCAGAGGTAAAGTTGCAGTAAAGCGGGTCCACATCGCGAGCAGACATTCGAATCTGCTCCAACCGCTGAGGATCCTCCGGAACGGCAACCAAGTCCTCGTAGGCCAGCGCCGAGATCTCAAAACCCAGCTCCTCCCACTGAGACAGTTGAGCACGAGTGGTAATGACTTGCTTGGGCTGGGCGACCTCTAAAATCTGCTTGGTTCTGCTTCGAGGCTGGTCAGGACTCAAATAGATATAAAAGCAACCAGCATAGACAGCGCCCAGAAAGGCACAGACGGCGGAAATGGACTTATCCATCCATATAATCACCGGTGTCCGGGGCTGAACAGAATCTGCCAATGCGGAGCCGATCCGCCGAGCCTGTTCATGAAGCCTTCTGTAACTGCAGCTTCCATCCGGGTCAATGAGCGCAATTTTTTCTGGGTTTGTCCGGGCAGATTGCTCCACATATTCCAACACATTAATCACGGCGATTCCCTCCTTTGCATACAAACTGCGGAAAGCTATCTTATCATAGCATATTTCGCGTAAGAAAAGAGTCAAATAAATATTAAGATGTTCTAAAGAATCGGCATCTTTTCTTTTATGTGGGATCTTGTCTGAAAATAAGTTTAAGTTTGCCCAAATATAAGCACAAATCAGGAAAGAAAATTGTCTAAAAAGGACGAGTTCATTGAGCGAGGCACGCTGTCATTTTATGACAGCGTGCCTCGCTTTTTCTTATTACTTTTCTTTCCGAATCATAGAGCGGATTGCCTTGAGCAACTGGATCACCAGCATACTGCCCAGAGCAAGGCCGGCAATGGCCCCAATCAACGGCAAAGAGAGCTCGGCGATCTGGAACAGGGGTTCCAGTACCGGAACCAGCAGTACCGCAGCCAACAGCAGGGTACCCACCAGGAAAGCGCCCAGCAGATATTTGTTGTTCCAGAACTGCTTTTTAAACACAACAGGCGTAGCTGCCTTGCAGTTAAAGCCGTGGAACAGGCGGCTGAAGCACAGGGTAGCAAAAGCCATAGTGCTGCCAGTGGCCGCGCCTCCGTTGGCCAGACCAATATGGAAGGCGACAATGGTGGCTATGGCGATCACAAGACCTTCAATGACCACATTGGACAAGAAGGTTTTGGTCAGAATGCCTTCGCTGCGGGGACGAGGCTTCTCGTGCATCACCGCGTCGGAATGAGGTTCCAGTCCCAGAGCGATGGCGGGCAGGCTGTCTGTAAGCAGATTGATAAACAGCAGATGCACTGCGGCGAAAGGTACCGGCAGGCCCAGGATAGAGGCGTAAAGCACGGTGATAATGCCCGCCGCGTTGCCGGAGAGCAGGAACTGAATGGCCCGTTTAATGTTGGCGTAGACGTTACGGCCGTTCTTGACCGCCTTGACAATAGTGGCAAAGTTGTCGTCGGCCAGCACCATGCCCGCCGCATCCTTGGCCACCTCGGTGCCGGTGATACCCATAGCCACACCGATGTCTGCCTGCTTCAGAGCCGGGGCATCGTTGACACCGTCGCCGGTCATGGCCACCAGATTTCCCCGATCCTGCCAGGCCCGGACGATACGGATCTTGTGCTCGGGGGACACTCGGGCGTAGACAGAAACTCTGGGAACAAATTCCCGCAGCTCCTCATCGCTCATATTTTCAATGACGGCACCCTCCACCGCCTCGGTGCCCTCAGTCAAAATACCAATCTCTTTTGCAATGGCGGAGGCGGTAACCTTGTGGTCGCCAGTGATCATAATGGGACGGATGCCTGCGCTGATGCACTCAGCCACCGCAGCCTTGGATTCCACCCGGGGGGGATCCATCATGGCGATCAGACCAAGGAAGGTCAGATTGTTCTCATCTTCCAGGGTGACATTGGTATCCTCCACGGTGCGGCAGGCAAAGGCCAGCACCCGCAGGCCCTCCTCAGAGAACTGCTGGTTGACCCGCTCGATCTCCGTCCGTTCCTCCGGGGTAATCACGCTTCGATCCAGCAGCACATCCACAGCGCCCTTGGTGACCATAGTCAGACCACCGGAGAACTCGTGCACGGTACTCATCAGCTTCCGGTCAGAGTCAAAGGGCAGCTCTGTCAGCCGGGGATAGTGTTCCCGGGCTCCTGCCTCGCTGATGCCGTGATCCTGGCCCAGCCGAACCAGAGCGGTTTCAGTTGGGTCTCCCACTTCCCCGCTGTCATTGACCACTGCATCGCTGCACAACAGAGCGGTACGCAGCAGCGGTTCCTGCAGCGGATCGCTGAAATCTGCCTCTTCCGCCCGAATGATTTTACCGCCTGCATAAAGCTTCTTGACGGTCATCTTGTTCTGGGTCAGGGTGCCGGTCTTATCGGAACAGATGACGCTAACGCTGCCCAGACCTTCCACCGCCTGCAATTTACGGATAATGGCGTTCTCCTGGGCCATCTTCTGAGTGCCAAAGGAGAGCACAATGGTGACAATGGAGCTCAGCGCCTCCGGAATGGCTGCCACTGCCAAAGCAACAGCGAACAGGAAGGCGTTCATCACGTTTTCCTGCCGGACAAAGACACTGACGGCGAACACCAGGGCGCAGATAATCAGAATGCCAATAGAGAGCTTGCGGCCAAACTGGTCCATGCTGATCTGCAAGGGGGTCTTCTTCTCCTCAGTGCTCTTGAGCAGAGCGGCGATCTTGCCCATCTCTGTCTCCATACCAATACCGGTGACCAAAAATTTGCCCCGACCGTAAGTGACAAAGCTGCCGGAAAACACCATGTTCTTCCGGTCGCCCAGGGGAACCTCCCCTTCAATTTCCTCCTCATCCTTCTCCACCGGCAAACTCTCACCGGTGAGGGCGCTCTCTGCCGTCTTTAAGCTGGCACACTCCAGCAGCCGGCCGTCGGCGCAGACGGAGTCGCCCGCCTCCAACAACACCACATCGCCCACCGTGACCTCCCGGCCCGGGATCTGGATCACCTGTCCGTCCCGGAGCACCTTGGCGGTGGGGGCGGACATCTGACGCAAACTGTCCAGAGATGCAGTGGCCTTCACAGTCTGGACAGTGCCCAGCACAGCGTTCATGGTGATCACTGCCAGAATGACCACCGTGCTCTCCACATCGTTGAGCACAGCGGAAATGATGGCTGCAATGATCAGAATAATCACCAGGAAATCGGCGAACTGCTCCAAAAAGATTCTGGGAATACTCTTCTGTTTTCCCGCTTGCAGCTCATTAGGTCCGTACTGTTCCAGTCGACGGGAGGCCTCCTGACCGGTCAGGCCTTCTTCGGAACACGCAAAGTCCTGGAACAGCTCCGCCTTACTCTTTTGCCAGATCGGCTTTGCCTGCTTCATGATACATCATCCTTTCCGGGCGGGCACAAAAAAAGAGACTTTTTGCGCCAATGCCCCTAGCATTGTCACAAAAGTCTCGCCATTTCAATCCCCAGCGGGGTTCTCACAGAACCCGTACTGACGCCGCAGGATACACAAATATTCTGTGCCAGCTACTCCCTTTCGGTACATGAGCACTATACGATACTTTAGCCCAAAAGTCAAGGATTATCCTGTAAAATAAGGAATTTTTTATAGCTCAGCAGGAAATACATCTTTCGCAAAAAATACCTGTATTTTTACAGCCATAAATGCAGTCCCGTCATTGTAAAAACAGGGGCAGACCGGATTCCATCGCGGTCTGCCCCAATTCATTCACACTTTTCTCTTTTTCGGCTGATTTTTTTCGTACAGGATACGCAATCCATCCAGCTGCAGATTCTCATCCAAATGAATCTTTCGGCGGCAATAAGGAGCCACCAGGCCGCCATAGGAGCCGGTCAGCACTACGGTAACGGCCTCACCCAACTCCCGTTCCACTCCCTCTGACAGCCCGTCCACCATGGCTGCACTGCCATAGATGGCCCCGGACTGCATACAGCTGACCGTACTGGAACAGATCAATTTGGCCGGAGGCATCAAGGTAATGTAGGGCAACTGGGCCGTACTGGCACTCATGGCGTCCACGGAGACCCGCAGACCGGGCACCAGGGCACCCCCAAGATAGGCTCCATCTTTGCTGATGACCGACAAAGTGGTGGCTGTCTCAAAATCAAACACGGCGATGGGCTTGGGATATTTGGCCAGAGCAGCCACTGCGTTGACCACCATATCGCTGCCCAACTCTCCCGGGTCATCAATCCGGATATTCAGGCCATTTTTGAGGCCAGGACCCACCACCAGAACCCTGGCTTCCGTCAGTCGCTCTATGGCTCGGCATACCACGGTCCGCAGCGCAGGTACCACCGAGGAAAGAATGCTGCCTTCCACCTGCTTGGCATCGACACCATACATCCCCAGAATATCCCGGAACAACAGCACATACTCATCCTCTGTCCGGTTCAGATTGCTGGCGCAGCGCCCGGTAAAGCACAACCGCTCCCCCTCAAAGCCGCCAATCAGCGTGTTCATATTTCCAATGTCAATGGTCAGGATCATGGCCCGCCTCCCGCTGTTCATTCAAAAAGGTAAATTATCATTTTATATTATATGCTCCATATATACAGCTGTAAAGCAAAAATCGGGCGGGACCCTAAGGGTCCCGCCCGATTACAGATCAGACTTCTATCATTTAATAAAGGTCACTTCTGCGGATAGCAAGGCAAGGCAGATTTTGACGCACCTGGTCCAGATAGTCCAGGTCGATCTCCGCCATGGCCAGGCCCTCTCCTTCCGGAATCTCCGCCAGAACCTTACCCCAGGGATCTACAATCATGGAGTGTCCGTAGGCACCGAACTTCCCCCCATATTGGTTAGGCGCTATAACATAGCATCCGTTCTCCACAGCCCTGGTTCGGACCAGCAGTTCCCAGTGGGCTTTTCCCGTCTCCTGGCTGAACATGGCCGGGGCCAGCAACACCTGAGCGCCCCGGAGCACCATGGTACGGTAAAGTTCAGGAAACCGCAGGTCAAAGCAGACGCTCATGCCCAGATGACCCAACGGGGTTTCTGCGGTGACAATTGCTCCGCCGGGGCAAACCTGCTTGGACTCCCGGCGCTGCTCTCCGCTGGGCAGCGTTACATCGAAAAGGTGGAGCTTATCGTAGTGGGCCACCCGGTTCCCCTCCGGGTCCAGCAGAATAGAAGTGTTCAGAAATCTGCCATCTGGAGCCGGGGTAAATAGAGTGCCGCAGAGGATCCAAAGTCCTGTCTCCCGGGCCTTGGCGGCCATCCGGTCCAGGGTTGGGCTGTTGTCCAAGGATTCCGCCGGGGTATGTCCCCCTTGGTACTGAGAGAAATTTTCCGGAAAAGCAATCAGCTTGGCTCCGGCCGCCGCAGCCTGATCCGCAAAGAACTCGGCAGTGCTCAGGCAGTGCTCCCAGCCCGCCGTGGTATCAATCTGGCCAATGGCCGCGAGATACTTTCTCATGCTCACGCCAGGTAGCTCTTCAGCTCATCCACCCGATTCAGCTTCTCCCAGGGCAGATCCAGCTCGGGCCGGCCAAAGTGGCCATAGGCCGCGGTCTGCTCATAAATGGGACGGCGCAGATCCAGGTAAGAGATAATGGAGGCAGGCCGCAGATCGAAAGTGCGGTTCACGATCTCCGCCAGCTGTTCATCCGGCAGCAGACCGGTGCCCTGGGTATCCACCAGCACAGAGACGGGATGCGCCACGCCGATGGCGTAGGCCAGCTCAATCTGGCAGCGCCGGGCCAAGCCGGCAGCCACGATATTCTTGGCCACATGCCGGGCCATATAAGCGGCGGAACGGTCCACCTTGGTGGGGTCCTTACCGGAGAAGCATCCGCCGCCATGGGCCGCAGCACCGCCGTAGGTATCCACAATGATCTTGCGGCCAGTGAGGCCGGTGTCGCCGCAGGGACCGCCCACCACAAAGCGTCCGGTGGGGTTCACATAGAGCTTAGTCTCCGGCCGCAGATATTCAGCGGGCAGCACCGGCTTGATAACGGTCTCGATGACCGCCTCCCGCAGCTCCTTCAAAGCAATCTCCGGGGCATGCTGGGTGGACACCACAATGGCGGGGCACCACTCCACATGATTCTGTTCATCATAGGAGACAGTGACCTGGGTCTTGCCGTCAGGCCGCAGCCAGGGCAGGGTTCCGTCCTTGCGTACCTCAGTGAGCCGGTGGGAGAGCTGATGGGCCAGGGAGATAGGGGCAGGCATCAGCTCCGGGGTCTCGTCGCAGGCGAACCCGAACATCATGCCCTGGTCTCCGGCGCCTACCAGGTCTGCATCGTCCTTGGCATCGGCCTTATATTCCATGGAGTGGTCCACGCCCAGGGCGATATCCGGGGACTGCTCGTCGATGCTGGTGAGGACAGCGCAGCTGCGGGCGTCAAAGCCGGAAGCGGAATCGGTGTAGCCGATACGCTCCACGGTGCGCCGGACAATGGAGGGGATGTCGGCATAGGCGCTGGTGGTGATCTCACCCATGACCATGACCATGCCGGTGGTGGTCACAGTCTCACAAGCCACACGGCCCTGGGGGTCCTGGGCCAGGATGGCATCCAGCACCGCGTCGGAGATCTGGTCACAGATTTTGTCGGGATGTCCCTCAGTAACGGACTCAGAAGTAAAGATGTGATTTCTCATGGCTGATTTTCCTTTCTTTTGTTGTCTAAAACAGCCTTTTGGACGAAAAAAAGCACGTTCCTCGGCGGAACGTGTTCTCGTAAGTACCCTCATCTTTCGATACATACCGCCGGAATTAGCACCTTACCTCGCGCTGTTGCACACAAAGCAGGTTGCCGGGCTTCATCGGGCCGATCCCTCCGCCACTCTTGATAAGGCTGTTCAATTATGCACCATATTATAAGGTCCCCTGCCCCGCTTGTCAAGAGTATTTCCCAGCGTGGATTTTTCTTGCTGTAAGTGAAATTCTTGACAAATCGGGTCCGAGACTATATAGTAAGTAAAGTTAAAGTGCATTGCTATGCTTTGCGCTTGAAATCCGCCGGTTTGAGCGGATTAAAACTCAAGGAAATATTTGATTTCAGGAGGAACTAATTATGGATATCTACGCTAAGCTGACCGAGGTTCTGGCCGACCACACTGGCCGCGATGCTTCTGAGTTTACCCGCGACACCACCTTCGAGAGCCTGGGCATCGACTCCCTGGAGACCGTCGAGATGGTCATGGAGCTCGAGGAAGAGCTGGACGTGGAGCTGGAGCTGGAAGAGAAGATGAACACCATCGGCGAGCTGGTGGACTTCATCGAGAGCAAGCTCTAATTCCGCAATGAGTAAAATCGCATTTGTCTTCTCCGGCCAGGGGGCTCAGGCCCCCGGCATGGGGAAGGAACTCTATGAGTGCAGTGCCGCCGCTAAGGCGGTCTTTGATCTCTGTGACGGTATTCGGCCCGGCACCTCTCAGCAGTGCTTCAATGGCACCAAGGAGGAACTGACCGTTACTGCCAACACCCAGCCCGATATGTTTGCCGTGGAAGTGGCCGCCGCCAAAGCTCTGGTGGAGGCCGGTATTATTCCTGACGCTCTTGCGGGCTTCTCTCTGGGCGAGATCTCTGCCCTGGCTTTCTCCGGCGCCGTGTCCCTGGAGGACGGCTTCCGCCTGGTGTGCCAGCGGGGTCAGCTGATGCAGGATGCCTCCAATGCGGTGGATTCCGCCATGGTGGCTGTGGTCAAGCTGTCTCCCGAAAAAGTGGAGGAGCTGGCCGGCCAGTTCGACCAGGTCTATCCTGTCAACTACAACTCTCCTGCCCAGACTGTCTGTGCCGGCCTCAGCGCCGGCATGGAGGGCTTTAAGGCCGCGGTCAAGGAGGCTGGCGGTCGTGCGCTGCCCCTGAAGGTCAGCGGCGCCTTCCACTCCCCTTTCATGGCCACCGCCGCCGAGGGACTCAAGCAGGTGCTCGCTCCCATGGAGTTCGGCGCACCCAGCTGCCCCCTCTACTCCAATGTGACTGCCATGCCCTATGAGCAGGGTCAGTTCCAGGATCTGCTCTCCCGTCAGGTGGTAAGCCCCGTGCGCTGGCAGACCATCGTGGAGAACATGATTGCCGCCGGTGTTGACACCTTTATTGAGGTGGGCCCCGGCAAGACCTTGACCGGTCTTATCGGCAAGATCAATCCCGACGTGAAAACCCTGAACGTGGAGGACGCGGAGAGCCTGCGCCTCACCATTGAGGAGGTCAAAGCATGACACTGGAAGGAAAAGTCGCGCTGGTCACCGGCGGAAGCCAGGGCATCGGCGCTGCCATCGCCAAAAAGCTGGCCTCCGAGGGCGCCGATATCGCTATCCTCTATGTGGGTAATCCTGCCCCGGCTGAGGAAACCGTGGCCGCCATCGAGGCCATGGGCCGTCGGGTGGTCTGCAAGGTTTGCGACGTGTCCGACTTTGAGGCCACTCAGAGCGCCGTTAAGGAAGTAATGAGCGAGCTGGGCGGTGTTGATATTCTGGTCAACAACGCTGGCATCACCCGGGACAAGGTGCTGCTGGCTATGACAGAAGCGGACTGGGATGCGGTGCTGGACATCAACCTGAAGAGCATGTTCAACACCATCAAAGCTTGCTATCGTAACTTCATGAAGAAGAAGGCGGGCAAGATTATTAACATCACTTCCGTGGCCGGCCTCACCGGCAACGCCGGTCAGGCTAACTATTCCTCCTCCAAAGCAGGTGTCGTTGGTTTGACCAAAACTGTGGCCCGGGAGCTGGCTTCCCGGCACATCAACTGCAACGCGATTGCCCCCGGCGCAATCCGTACCCCCATGACCGACGCCATGGACCCCAAGGATCTCCAGGGTATTCTGGACACCATTCCTCTGGGCTTTATGGGTGAGGCCGAGGACATTGCCGAGATGGCCGCCTTCCTGGCCAGCGATAAGGCAAAGTATATCACCGGCGAAGTCATCCGTGTGGATGGCGGCATCGCTATGTGAGCATAGACAAAGCAATTCCACTATTATGATTCGCCGCCTTCGGGCGGCGAACTCTACAAGGGTTTTGAAAATGAGATTCTTTGTTTTCTGAACCGGAAAGGAAGATCATAGGATGAGAAGAGTCGTAGTGACCGGACTGGGTGCCGTCACTCCCGTGGGCAACAACGTTGCCGACACCTGGGCCAGCCTGCTGGCGGGCAAACACGGCATCGGCCCCATCACCAAATTTGATACCACCGACTATAAGGCCACTTTGGCAGCAGAGGTCAAGGATTTCGATCCCCTGCTCACCATGGACCGTGCCTTTGTTCGCCGGAATGATCCGTTCTGCCTCTATGCTGTGGCCGCTTCTGTGGAGGCCATGGAGGACGCCGGACTGGCCGGCCAGATCGATCCGGAGCGGCTGGGTGTCTACTTCAGTTCCGGCATTGGCGGCCTCTCCTCCCTCTGCGGGGAGTTCACCAAGCTGAAGGACAAGGGCCCCCGCCGGGTTTCTCCCTACACCATCACCATGATGATGCCCAACGACGCTGCCGGCGAGATCTCCATTCGCCACGGCGCCAAGGGCCCCTCCATGGGCTTCACCTCCGCCTGCGCCTCCAGCACTCACGCTCTGGGCGAGGCCTATCGGGCCATTGCCCACGGCTACGCCGACGCCATTCTTGCCGGCGGCAGCGAGGCTACCATCACCGAAATTGCCACCGCAGGCTTTGCCAACTGCATGGCTCTTGCCACCACTGACGATCCCGACCGGGCCAGCATCCCCTTTGACGCTGAGCGCAGCGGATTTGTCATGGGCGAGGGCGGCGCCTGCCTGGTGCTGGAAGAGTACGAGCACGCCGTGGCCCGTGGTGCCAAGATTTACTGCGAAATGTGCGGTTACGGTGCCACCAGCGACGCACACCATATCACTGCCCCCGATGACGAGGCGGTTCAGGGCGCTCGCGCCATCCGCATGGCCTATGAGCAGAGCGGTGTCACCAGCGACCATATCTATGTAAACGCCCATGGCACCTCTACCCCCATGAATGACAAGACCGAGACCCTGGCCATCAAGAAAGCTCTGGGCGAGGATCTGGCCCGGAAGATCGTGGTCAGCTCCACCAAGAGCATGACCGGTCACATGCTGGGCGCCGCCGGTGCCACCGAGGCCGTGGCCTCCGTGCTGGCGCTGTACCACGGTGTGGTACCTCCCACTGTAGGTCTGAAGGTTCCCGATCCCGAGTGCGATCTGGATTACTGCCCCAATGTGAAGCGGGAAATGGACCTGGATCTGGTGCTCTCCTCCTCCCTGGGCTTTGGCGGTCACAACGGCTGCATCGCCTTCAAGAAAGCGGAGGGCTGAACAGATGGATCAGGAAGCAATCAAAAAGATTCTCCCCCACCGGGACAACATGCTTCTGGTGCAGGAGGCGGAAGTGGTGGATGGCGTAGCCCACGCCAAATACCACGTCAGCGGGGATGAGTGGTTTTTGAAAGGCCACTTCCCCGGCAATCCCGTGGTGCCCGGTGTCATCCTCTGCGAAATGATGGCTCAGGGTGCCTGCGTGCTGCTGGCGGATGGCCAGATGGGCGACGTCACCCCCATGTTCAGCAGCATGAACAACGTGCGCTTCAAGAGCCCCGTCAAGCCCGGGGACACTCTGGAGAGCGAAAGCGTTATCACAAAGAATAAAGGTCCCTTCTATTTTGCCAGTGCCAAGGGATATGTGGACGGCAAGCTTGTTGTCTCCGCTGAGTTTTCCTTTGCCCTGGTCAAGGGACAGAATTCATAAATTTGACCCCTGCCCTCGGGGCAAAGGCGAGAAAGTAGGCGATTTCTATGCAGCTGAACAACCTGTTTAAACGGTCCAAGCCGGAGGAAACGGAGGCTAAAGCACCGGTGACGGAACAACCCTCCGCTGAGGCCACCAAGACCTGCCCCCGTTGCCAAGCCGAGTTGACCACCTCGGAACTGGATGCTCAGAATTACGTCTGCTCCTGCGGCTATCATTTCCGTATTTCCGCCCGCAAGCGGTTGATGGAATTGGTGGATGAGGGCAGCTTCTGGGAGCTGGACCGGGACATGCTGGGCGGCAATCCCATCGATTTTGTCAACTACGAGGCAAAGAAGGAAAAGCTTCGGGCCAGCAGCGGCGAAAACGAGGGCGTAATTTGCGGCACCGCCTCCATTGGCGGCCAGAAGTGCGCCATCTTCGTGATGGAGCCCTATTTTATGATGGGTTCCATGGGCTGCGTGGTGGGTGAAAAAGTCACCCGGCTGTTTGAGTATGCCACCCACAACGAACTTCCCGTGGTAGGCTACACCGTCTCCGGCGGCGCCCGGATGCAGGAGGGCATTCTGTCCCTGATGCAGATGGCCAAGACCTCCGGTGCGGTGAAAATGCATTCTGATGCCGGTTTGCTCTACATCGTGGTCCTCACTGACCCCACCACTGGCGGCGTTACTGCCAGCTATGCCATGGAGGCGGACATCATCCTCTCCGAGCCCGGCGCTCTGATCGGTTTCGCCGGCCCCCGGGTCATCGAGCAGACCATACGCAAGAAACTGCCCGCCGGATTCCAGCGGGCTGAGTTCCAGGTGGAGCACGGTTTTGTGGACGCCATCGTTCCTCGGAATGAGCAGAAGGCCATGCTGGCCCATCTGCTGAAGATCCACGCCTGGAAGGACATCAGCAACACCGTCACCTGGGAGCCCAAGGACAATACAGTGCCTCAGGCGGAGGAAGACGACAGCGATGTGCCCGAGAAGCCCATGACCGCTTATGAGCGTGTACAGGCCTCTCGTTCCAGCAGCCGGCCCACCGGTACCGACTATATCCGCACCATTTTCCACGGTTTTGTGGAACTCCATGGCGATCGACGTTTTGCCGACGACGCCGCCATTGTAGGCGGTGTGGCCTGGCTGCGGGATATGCCTGTTACTGTAATTGCCATTGAGAAGGGCAAGGATCTGGCGGACCGCTTCAAGCGCAACTTCGGCTCCCCCATGCCCGAGGGTTACCGCAAGGCTCTGCGGCTGATGAAGCAGGCGGAGAAGTTCCACCGCCCCGTGATCTGCTTTGTGGATACCGCCGGCGCTGGCTGTGACATGGGCGCTGAGGAACGGGGTCAGGGTCAGGCCATCGCCGAGAACCTGATGGAAATGATGTGGCTCAAAACTCCCATTATCGCTGTGATGGTAGGCCAGGGCGGCAGCGGCGGCGCTTTGGCGCTGGCTGTGGCCAATGAGGTCTGGATGGAAGAAAACGCTTGGTATAGCGTTATCTCTCCGGAAGGCTGTGCCTCTATTCTTTGGAAAGACAGCAACAAAGTCCATGAGGCCTGTGACTGCCTGCATCTGACTGCGGGTGATCTGAAGGAACTGGGTGTCATTGACTGGGTGCTGCGGGAGGAAGATCCCAAGGACTTCTCCCCCATCTTCCAGTCCATGGAGGCTCATTTGGCCCACAAGCTGCCCCAGCTGATGGTGCTCTCCGGCGAGGATGTAGCCCAGCAGCGTTACAGCAAATTCCGTAAATTCGGCACTCTGAACGGTGCCATCTGATCGTTATACTCAACTTCAGGCCCGCTGCTCTGCAGCGGGCCTGAAGTTTTCCAAAATTTTTCTTGACTTTCCGCTTTAATGTGTTAAAATATCTCCAACAACCGAATCACACCACAAACCGATGAGGTGGAGATAACGTCAGGAACCGATCTCCCAGAGAGCCGGCGGCGCTGGAATGCCGGCAGACACGACCTGGCAAATGGACCACTGAGGGCGCGGTCAAAAGCCTTTTCTCTCCGGCTGAGTATTCCGCGACGTTCGCCCACGTGACCGGCACAGGATATGTTAGTATCCCAAGAGAGCGGAGCATTTTATTTATGTTCCGAATCAAGGTGGCACCGCGGAAATTTGTTCCGTCCTTGACAAATCAATTTGTCGAGGGCGGTTTTCTTTTTGCTCCCGGCAATCCCAACCCAGAAAGGAGCAATGGCTATGTCCCTGTACACCCCTACTCTGGCGGAGGCCCAGGCCTACCGGCAGGAATTCCGCTCGGTGCCTATTCGACGCACGCTGCTCTCTGACCAACATACCCCGATTGAAGTGCTGCGGATGCTGAAAAACGTTTCCCGGCACTGCTATCTGCTGGAGAGCCTGGAGAGCAGTGACCGCTGGGGACGCTACACCTTTCTTGGCTACGAGCCCAGCATGGAGATCACCTGTCTCGACGGCAAAGTCCGCATCACGGAGCAGGGAAAAATCCGCACTGTCCAGACCCAGACCCCTGGGGACCTCCTGCGCCAGGTGATCGCCCGGCACAAAAGTCCTAAACTGGAGGGCTTCCCCACCTTTACCGGCGGGCTGGTGGGGTACTTCTCCTACGACTATATCAAATATGCCGAGCCTAATCTGAGGCTGGACGCCGAGGACCAGGAGCACTTTAACGACTTTGATCTGATGCTCTTCGACAAGGTGATCTGTTTTGATAACCTGAAGCAACAAATTATCCTCATCGCCAACGCTGACACCACCAATTTGGAGGAAAGTTATCCCCGGGCGGTGGCTGAGCTGGAGGAGATGGCAGCCCTCATTCTGCAGGGCCAACCGGCCCAAATTCAGCCTCTTCGGCTGAAAAGCCAGTTCCGCCCCCTTTTTACCAAAGAACAGTACTGTGACATGGTGGAGCGCGCCCGCCAATATATCCGGGAGGGAGACATTTTTCAGGTGGTACTCTCCAACCGGATGGAGGCAGACTGCGAGGGCAGTCTGCTGGACACCTACCGGCTGCTGCGGGTGACGAATCCCTCCCCTTATATGTTTTACTTCTCCAGCGACGATATTGAGATTGCAGGAGCCTCTCCGGAAACCCTGGTGAAACTCACCGACGGTACCCTGTGTACCTTCCCCCTGGCGGGCACCAGACCCCGTGGCAAGGACCAGAAGGAGGACAAGGCCCTGGAATTGGAGCTGCTGGCAGATCCCAAGGAGCGCAGCGAGCACAACATGCTGGTGGATCTGGGCCGTAACGATATCGGCAAGATCAGTAAATTTGGCTCCGTGGAGGTGGAACAATACATGGAGGTACTTCGCTACTCCCATGTGATGCATATTGGTTCCACGGTGACCGGCCGCATCCGGCCCGACAAGGACGCGGTGGACGCGGTGGAGGCCGTCCTCCCCGCCGGTACCCTTTCCGGGGCCCCAAAATTCCGGGCCTGTCAAATCATCAATGAGCTGGAACACAACAAGCGCGGCATCTACGGCGGGGCCATCGGCTATCTGGACTTTTCCGGCAATTTGGATACCTGTATTGCCATCCGCATCGCCTTTCAGAAAAACGGGAAAGTTTTCATCCGATCCGGGGCAGGCATTGTGGCCGACAGCGTGCCGGAAAGGGAGTATCAGGAATGCATCAACAAGGCCCAGGCTGTGATCAACGCAGTACGGAAGTCGGAGGGAGGTCTCACCGGAGATGGTTTTACTGATTGATAATTACGACAGTTTTTCGTATAATTTGTACCAGCTGGTGGGCTCCATCGACCCGGATATCCTGGTCATCCGCAACGACGAGCTCACCATCCCTGAGATTGAAGTGCTGTCCCCCCGATGCATCATCCTCTCCCCCGGCCCAGGCCGGCCTTCAGACGCAGGAGTCTGCGAGGAAGTGGTCCGGCAGCTGAGCGGCCAATATCCCATCCTAGGGGTGTGTCTGGGCCATCAGGCCATCTGTGAGGTGTTTGGGTCTACCGTCTCCTACGCCCAGCAGCTGATGCACGGCAAACAGTCCCAAGTAACGCTGGATCAGGAAAGTCCCTTGTTTCGAGGGCTCCCCTCCCGAATCCCTGTGGCCCGGTACCACTCTCTGGCGGCTCTGGCAGACACAATCCCCCCATCACTGCGAGTCATCGGCACCGCCGAGGACGGAGAGATTATGGCGGTCCAACACCGAACTTTTCCCATCTACGGGCTCCAATTCCATCCCGAGAGCATTCTGACGCCTGACGGGCGGCAAATCATACAGAATTTCCTCTCCCTCAATTCCCTTTGATCTCAGGAGGTAGCAAATTATGATCCAGGAAGCCATCATTAAGATTGTCCAGAAGGAGGATCTGACCTACGACGAGTCCTATGCCGTCATGAATGAGATCATGAGCGGCCAGACCACCCCCACCCAGAACGCTGCCTTTCTGGCCGCCCTGTCTACCAAAAGCACCCGGGCAGAGACCATTGACGAGATTTCCGGCTGTGCCTGTGCCATGCGGGATCACGCTATCTGCTTGGATCGGGGCGGGCTGGACACCCTTGAGATCGTCGGAACCGGGGGCGATGGCTCCCACAGCATCAACGTCTCCACCACTGCTGCTTTTATTATCGCAGCTGCGGGCGTACCGGTGACCAAGCACGGCAATGTGGCTGCCTCCTCCCGGTGCGGCGCTGCCAATGTGCTGGAGGAACTGGGAGTCAATGTACGGCTGGCACCGGAGGATATGGCCCAGGTACTTCAGAAAACCGGCATCTGCTTCATGCATGCTCAAGTCTACCACACCTCCATGAAATATGTTGGGGCCATTCGGAAAGAGCTGGGCTTCCGGACCGTGTTCAACATCCTGGGTCCCCTAACGAACCCGGCTCATCCCACCATGCAGCTGTTGGGGGTATATGACGAGTACCTTCTTTTGCCTATGGCACAGGTATTAACCAGCCTGGGAGTTAAACGTGGTATGGTGGTCTACGGTCAGGATAAGCTGGACGAGGTCTCCATCAGCGCCCCCACCTCAGTGTGCGAGTTCAACAACGGCTGGTACAAGAGCTACACCATCCAACCCGAAGATTTTGGCTTGGAGCGGGGCAAAAAAGAGGACATTGCCGGAGGCGATCCCGCCTACAACGCCCAAGTGACCAGTAAAATTCTCTCTGGCCAACTGACTGGCCCCAAGCGGGATATCGTGCTGCTCAACGCCGGCTGTGCGCTCTATGTGGCTGGCAAGGCCGACTCCATCGGGGCTGGCGTGTCTCTGGCCGCCGAAATGGTGGACTCTGGCAAGGCCATCGCCAAGATGGAGGAATTTGTGACTGCCACTCAGGCCTGACTGTCCCTGCCATCTACACAGTCCCCTGAGGTGTCGATGATAGGCACCCAGTTCAGGAGGTTATTATGTCAACTATATTGGATACCATTGCCGATTATGCTCGTCTGCGGGTGGAGCGGAACCGACGCCAAGTCAGCCTGGAGGCTATGAAAGCCTGCTGCCGGGATCTCCCCCGAGCGGAGGGTGCAGCCTTTTTTCAAGCTTTGTCCAAAGAGGGAATGAGTTTTATTTGTGAAGTGAAAAAAGCCTCTCCCTCCAAGGGAATTATCTCTCCGGAGTTTCCCTACCTGGAGATTGCCCGGGCCTATGAAAAAGCTGGTGCCGACTGCATCTCCTGTCTGACGGAACCCAAATGGTTTTTGGGCTCCGACCAAATTTTTCAGGAGATTAGAGCCAATGTAACGCTCCCTATGCTCCGCAAAGATTTTGTGGTAGACGAGTACCAAATCTATCAGGCTCGGCTTCTGGGCGCAAATTGTGTGCTGTTGATCTGCTCTTTGCTTGACACAGAGGCCATCAAGCGTTATCTTGATATATGTGAAATGTTGGGGCTGGTTGCCCTGGTAGAAACCCATGACGAGCAGGAGATTTCCTCCGCAGTATCCGCTGGCGCCAAGATCATCGGGGTGAACAACCGAAATCTGAAAGATTTCTCTGTGGATTTTTCCAACGCTGCCCGGCTACGGGATTTGATTCCCCCGGAGGCCGTCTATGTGGCAGAATCCGGCGTTACTTCTCCCGATCAGCTTTCCTACTTGAAGCGGATCGGGGTTGATGCGGTGCTGATTGGCGAGTTGCTGATGCGTTCGCCGGACAAGACGGGTCTGTTGAATGAAATGAGGAGGGCTGCCCGATGACTAAAATCAAGATTTGCGGTCTGAGCCGGGAACGTGATATTGATTATGTCAATCAATACCTCCCAGATTACGCCGGATTTATCCTCAACGTCCCCCGAAGCCGCCGCAGCCTCTCCCCGGAGAAGGCGGAAGGATTGGTACGGTTGCTGAACCCGGGTATTCAGGCCGTGGGAGTTTTGGTGAATCAACCCCTGGATTTTGCCATAGAACTGCTCAAACTGGGCTTTCTTGACGTTCTGCAGCTCCATGGCAGCGAGGATGAGGACTACATACAGGCTCTAAAAGCGGCTACTGGCCGTCCGGTGTGGAAGGCTTTTCAAGTCAAAAGTCAGTCTGACTTGGATGCGGCCCGGACCTGCAGCGCCGACCAGATCATTCTTGACAGCGGCCAGGGTTCCGGCCAGTGCTTCGATTGGGAGCTGCTTCAGGATTTTAACCGGCCCTATTTTCTGGCCGGTGGGCTTGGGCCGCAAAATGTGGTCAAAGCTATTAAGCAGCTGCACCCTTATGGGATCGATCTCTCCAGCGGCATTGAAACCGATGGAGTGAAAGATAAAGGTAAACTATCTTCTGTCATCGCTTCGGTGCGGAAGATAAAATGAAAGGAAAAGGTGAATTAGCATGAAACTGTTCCTGGACACCGCCAATGTGGATGAGATCCGCAAGGCCAATGAGATGGGCGTCATTTGTGGCGTCACCACCAACCCCAGCCTGATCGCCAAGGAGGGCCGCGACTACGCCGAGGCTCTGAAGGAGATCTGCTCCATCGTGGACGGCCCCATCTCCGGTGAGGTCAAGGCTACCACTGAGGACGCTGAGGGCATGATTAAGGAAGGCCGCGAGATCTACGCCATTGATCCCAAGCATATGGTCGTTAAAATCCCCATGACTGCCGAGGGCCTGAAGGCCATCAAGGTGCTGTCTGCTGAGGGCATCCCCACCAACTGCACTCTGATCTTCAGCACCAACCAGGCTCTGCTGGCCGCCCGGGCCGGCGCCACCTATGTCAGCCCCTTCATTGGTCGTCTGGACGACATCAATGAGGACGGTCTGGCCCTCATCGAGGACATTGCCAACGTCTTTGCCCTGTATGATGACATCCACACCGAGATTATCTCCGCCTCCGTCCGCAACACCAGCCACGTGCTGGGCTGCGCCCGCGCCGGCGCCGATATCGCCACCGTTCCCTTCAAGGTCATCGAGCAGATGTGCAAGCATCCCCTGACCGACTCCGGTATCATCAAGTTCCAGGAGGACTACCGCAAGGTGTTCGGTGACTGAGTTTCACCTCAACCTGTCTTATCCACTTCCCGCCAGAACCCTTGTGGTTTTGGCGGGAAGCCAAAATACATCAACACATGAAATCGTTAAAGGAGCGAGCCACCATGTCCCACGGACGATTTGGCATCCACGGCGGCCAGTACATCCCAGAAACTTTGATGAACGCTGTCTTAGAGCTGGAGGAGGCCTACAATTTCTATAAAGACGATCCAGCCTTTCAGGCGGAGTTGGATGAGCTGTACCGCAGCTATGCCGGTCGTCCCTCTCTGCTGTACTATGCCGAAAAAATGACAAAAGATCTTGGCGGTGCAAAGATCTATCTCAAGCGCGAAGATCTGAACCATACCGGTGCCCATAAGATCAACAATGCTCTAGGCCAGGCACTGTTGGCAAAAAAAATGGGCAAAACCCGACTCATTGCCGAAACCGGCGCCGGACAACACGGAGTGGCCACCGCCACAGTGGCAGCTTTTCTGGGCATGGAGTGCGAGGTTTACATGGGGCGGCTGGACATGGAGCGCCAAGCCTTGAATGTCTACCGAATGCGTCTGATGGGTACCACCGTCCACGGGGTAGACACCGGCACCGCCACCCTGAAAGACGCGGTCAGTGAATGCTTCCGGGAGTGGACCAGTCGGATCAGCGACACCCACTACCTGCTGGGCTCCTGTATGGGCCCCCACCCCTTCCCCACCATCGTCCGGGATTTCCAGGCGGTGATCTCCAAAGAGATCAAGAACCGGATGTTGTCCCAGGAGGGCAAGCTGCCCGACGCAGTCATCGCCTGCGTGGGCGGCGGCAGCAACGCCATCGGCTCCTTCTACCATTTTATTGACGATCCCCAGGTCAAGCTCATCGGCTGCGAGGCGGCAGGCCGGGGCATCGACACCTTTGAAACCGCCGCCACCATGAACACAGGCCGACTGGGCATCTTCCACGGCATGAAGAGCTACTTCTGCCAGGACGAGTACGGACAGATCGCCCCGGTCTACTCCATCTCCGCCGGACTGGACTATCCGGGCATTGGCCCGGAACACGCCTGGCTCCACGACATCGGCCGGGCGGAGTATGTCCCTGTCACCGACGAAGAGGCGGTACAGGCCTTTGAATACCTGTCCCGCACCGAGGGCATTATCCCCGCCATTGAATCCGCCCATGCAGTGGCTTATGCCCTGAAACTGGCCCCTACGATGCAAAGAGACCAGAGTATTGTCATCACCTTGTCGGGCCGGGGTGACAAAGACGTGGCCGCCATTGCCCGGTACAGAGGGGAGGATCTCCATGATTAAAATTGCAGACGCCTTCCGATCTGGAAAAGCCTTTATTCCTTTTCTTACCTGCGGAGACCCGGATCTGGAGACCACCGAAGCCCTGGTAAAGGCCATGGCAGAAGCTGGGGCAGATTTAATTGAACTGGGCATCCCCTTCTCCGACCCTACTGCCGAGGGTCCTGTCATTCAGGAAGCTAATCTGCGGGCATTAAATGCCGGCACCACCACCGATAAAGTGTTTGACCTGGTGAGACGGCTGCGGCAGAGTATCACCATCCCCATGGTGTTTATGACCTATGCCAACGTGGTGTTTTCCTACGGCTCCGATAAATTTCTCTCTCAGGCCGCTGAGGCAGGCATTCAGGGACTGATTCTGCCAGATGTCCCCTTTGAGGAAAAGTCGGAGTTTGAACCGCTGTGTGCCAAATACGGTCTGGAACTGATAAGCATGATCGCTCCAACCTCCCAGCAGCGGATCCGGGCCATCGCCCGGGAGGCCAAGGGCTTTGTTTACTGCGTGTCCTCTCTGGGTGTCACCGGAGTGCGGACCAATATTACCACAGACATTCGCAGCATGGTGGCCCTGGTAAAAGAGACCAAGGATATTCCCACCGCCGTGGGTTTCGGCATCTCAACTCCGGAACAGGCAAAGGACATGGCCCATAAGGCCGACGGGGTCATCGTTGGCAGCGCCATTGTGAAGCTGATCGCCCAGTATGGTCGAGACAGCATCGAGCCGGTAGCAGAGTATGTGCGGATTATGAAGCAAGCCATGGAATAATCACCTTTAAAAATAAATGATGTCTGGTCAAAGAATGTTGACCAGGCATCATTTATTTTAGATAGAATCCAGTCATGCTCACCTTTCGGTTCGCTCTAATATCATCCGAAGCTCCGTCTGCTCTGTTCCCATCAGAATCTTTTTCTCCATACCATCGAAACGAAACCCATATTTCTCATAGAAGCGAATGGCCCTATCATTGCCTTGCAGTACCCACAGCACAATTTTTTGATAATTTGATAACTGTTCCACGGCAGCATTCATCAGATGATAGCCCACTTTTTCTCCCTGGTATTGGGTCAAAACATAAATTGCGTATATTTCTCCCACTTTCAGATTATCTTCATCCCGATAGGGTCCATAACCGACCAATCCGATCACTTGATTGTCAACCAAAGCAATCATAGCATGATTTTTCTGTGCTGCTGCTATTTTTACGCCTTTTTCTACCGTAATTTGATTCAAATATTCCTGGTCAATCAGCCCAGTATAAGTCTCATGCCAACTCTGGCAAAGCACAAATCCCATTCCGTTTATCTCTTCCTGGGTTTCCAATTGCTTGATCATAAATGTTTCCATGCAAATCCCCTACTTGTATGCACCTGTATACAGATATCGCCTGCCGGAGAAATCCGGCAGGCGATATTGTCATATTGTCAGTTTGCGGCGTCCATACCATGTTCAGCTGCAGGGGTATCGCTGTACAGCCAATCCTGCAAGTGCTGCTGTGCGGCATCCCAATCCAACACCAGGACAGACATACCATCGATCTTTTCATCGGTGTACTCATCGTCCTGAGGCAGACGATAACTCTGCAGATTGTCGATGCCCATGTTATAGAACTCAGTACCGATGCTGATGATCTCAGCGTTGGTCATATCCGTCTCCACACAGTCCATGACGGAGTCCAAAATCGTCCAGATTTCCGGTAGACTCTTCTTCATCATTTCCTCGTAGACAGTGGTCATTACCACACGCTGGCGATAAGTGCGGCCAAAGTCGTTGGCCTCCTTACCAGTGCCCACATAGCGGGTACGAGCGTAGCAGAGGGCCTGTTCGCCGTCCATGTGGTTAACACCCTCCACCATGTCCGGATAGCCCCACAGAGCCATATAGTCAGCCTCATCCGCGGTCAAGGTGATATCGATACCACCCAGCTTATCAACCACCTGCTCAAATCCATCGAAGTTGACACCTACGTTGTAGTCAATCTCAATACCGAAGTTCTGGCTGATGGTCTTATCCATCAACTCATAGCCACCAAAAGCGAAGGCGGAGTTGAGTTTATTGTTGCTGTATCCAGGAATCTGAACGTAACAGTCCCGCATCAGTGACACCATGGAAATCTGCTGATTCTTTCGATTCAGGCTCACCACGATCATGGAGTCAGAGCGGCCCCGTTCCTCGTCAGCATTTCGAGAATCTCGGCCAATCAGCAGGATATTGATGACGTCCTCATCGGCGTGCACCTTGTCCTGATCCGAGAAGGTAATGGAATCGCTGTCAATCGTATCCTCTGCTTCCGGATCGTCTTGCTCAAAGTCCTCCGAGGTCTGGACTTCCTGACCAATCTGAATGCGGTCAATCCCGTTGAGCTTCATCCAAACCGCAGCCACCGCTGTAATCATCAGCAGAATGATGACCACCAAGACAATGATGATCACTTTCTGCCAAACTGGCATACGCTTTTTCTTGCGTTTCTTTCCATTTCCACCCCGAGGCGGATCATGGGGCGGCCTGTGTCCTGAAGAGGAGGACGGGCTGCGGCGGCGATCGTCCTGCCGATAATAGTCCTCATCATAACTGGAGCGTCTGCTGCGGGGCCGGTCTTCTTCAAAGTAAGCGTTCTGGGCCCGGGATCTGCTGTGCCCATCGTACCGATGATCTCCGCGGTGGCCGCGGGAAGGCTGGGGCGCTTCTCTTTTTCCTGCCATTGGTTACCTCTTTTCTGTGTGGGGTCAACCCAATTCCCGGGCAGCAAAGCCCAATGCGGAAGCGATGACCTTGTCCATATCATAATACTTATATTCGCCCAAACGGCCGCCAAACAAAACATCCGGCTCCTGTTCCGCCAGCGCTGCGTAGCGCTGGTACAGGGTGTTGTTTTGCTCGTCATTGACAGTATAATAGGGCTCTACGCCGGGCTGCCAATCCATGGGGTATTCCCGGGTGATCACCGTCTTGGGCTGATTGCCAAACTCAAAATGCTTATGCTCAATAATCCGGGTATAAGGAGTCTCCCGGTCTGTGTAGTTTACCACAGCATTGCCCTGATAGTTTTCCTGATCTAGCACTTCCGATTCAAAGCGCAGGGAACGGAACTGAAGCGGACCATAGCAATAGTCAAAATACCGGTCAATGGGGCCTGTGAACACTACTTTTTTGCATTGAGCCCTCAGCTCATCTTTGTGCTCAAAGTAGTCACAGTTCAATCGAACTTCCACCCCATCCAGCAATTTTTCAAAAATGGGGGTATATCCGCCCTCAGGAATTCCCTGGTAGCGGTCATTGAAATAGTTGTTATCATAGGTAAAGCGCACTGGCAGCCGCCGAATGATAAAGGCAGGCAACTCCGTGCAGGGGCGTCCCCACTGTTTTTCCGTATAGCCCTTGACCAGCTTCTCATAGATATCGCGGCCTACCAGAGAAATCGCCTGTTCCTCCAGATTTTCAGGCTGCTCCGGAGCATCGGACCGCTGGGCATCAATGATGGCCTTGGCCTCTGCCGGGGTGGCGATATTCCACAGCCGGGAGAAGGTGTTCATATTAAAGGGCATATTGTAAATCTCACCGTGGAAATTGGCAATGGGAGAATTTACATAGTTGTTAAACCGACAAAACTGGTTGATATACTTCCACACCGCTTCATCTGAGGTATGGAAAATGTGGGCCCCATACTGGTGGACGTGGATTCCCTCCACGGTGGCTGTATAGCAATTGCCGCCGATTTGGTTCCGGCGCTCCACCACCAGGCAGCGTTTTCCCTGTTTATGGGCCTCATGGGCAAATACAGCTCCAAAGAAACCCGCACCAACAATCAGGTAATCATACATGCCGATATGGTCCCTCCTTTCTTTTGTATAAAAATGAAAATGAATCTATTTCGACATTTCTAGCATATTCTAAGCCTTTTCCCGCATTACGTCAAGTAATTCACCTTTCTACTCTTGATGATTATGTCGAAAAAGTTGCCGTTTTATCGCTGTTTTTGGTGTTTTTCGACATATGTTATAAATTCTTAACAAAACATTCAAAACCGAACGGATTAAAAAGCCGAAAGAAATATGAAACAGAACCAGATTTTCTCTCTTTCTGCGCCACAATATCCTTTAAGACATCCACCGTATAAAGCAAACCTATTCTTTTAGAAATTCACCATTGATTAACACTTGATCCAAACAGATGTGTTAAAATATCCAAAATATCAACGAAGGAGGATGGCTCTATGAGCATCATTGGGATCGATCTGGGCACCACAAACAGCTGTGTCTCCGTCCTGGAAGGCGGCAAGCCCGTCATCATCCCCAATGCCGAAGGGGGACGTACTACCCCTTCTGTCATCGCCTTTTCTAAAAATGGAGAGCGACTGGTGGGCGAACTGGCCCGCCGTCAGGCGGTCACCAACCCAGACTGCACTGTCTCCTCCATCAAACGTCAGATGGGCACCGACTATCGGGTGGAACTGGGTGGTAAAAAACGTACCCCTCAGGAACTCTCCGCTCTGATCCTGCAGAAACTGAAACAAGATGCCGAAAGCTATCTGGGCGAGCCGGTTACAGAGGCGGTCATCACTGTGCCCGCCTACTTCAACGATGCCCAGCGTCAGGCCACCAAAGATGCCGGCCGAATTGCAGGTTTGACGGTACGCCGGATTATCAACGAACCTACCGCTGCTGCACTGGCCTACGGATTGGATCACGAAGCCAATCAGAAGATCATGGTCTATGACTTGGGTGGCGGTACCTTCGATGTGTCTGTCATTGAAATCGGCGACGGTGTCATTGAAGTGCTGGCTGTTTCCGGCGACAACCATCTGGGTGGCGACGATTTTGATCGGCGTCTGGCCAACTATCTGGTGGGAGAGTTTAAATCCCAGACCAAAATCAATTTGCTCAAGGACCCCGCCGCCATGCAGCGGGTCACCGAGGCGGCGGAAAAAGCCAAGATTGAGCTGTCCTCTGCCCAGAGCACTCAGGTGAACCTTCCCTTCCTGGCCCAGACCAAATCCGGGCCTGCCCATATGGACATCACTGTTACCCGACAGAAATTTGAGGAACTCACCCGAGACCTGGTGGAACGCACTGCACTGCCGGTGCGCACCGCTTTGAATGATGCGGGCCTTACCTTCTCCCAACTCAGCAAAGTGCTTTTGGTAGGCGGCTCCACTCGGATTCCCGCGGTAGCTGAACGAGTACGCAGCCTGACAGGCCTTCAGCCCAGCCGTAATCTGAACCCCGATGAATGTGTCGCCATGGGCGCCGCCATTCAGGGTGGCACTTTAAGCGGCCTCTCCCCTTTCAAGGGCGAAATTCTATTGTTGGATGTGACTCCCCTTTCCCTTTCCATCGAGACGGTGGGCGGCGTTGCCACTCGACTCATTGAGCGCAACTCCAAATTGCCGGTTCGTTACGCCCGGATTTTCACCACCGCTGCTCCTTTCCAGTCATCCGTGGAAATTCATGTACTGCAAGGAGAGCGACCCATGGCCAAGGACAATAAGACCATCGGGAAATTCCGGCTCACCGGCATCAAGCGGGCCCCTCAGGGAGTCCCTCAGATTGAGGTAGTCTTTGACATCGACGCCAACGGCATTTTGAAAGTGTCCGCCCGGGATTTGGACACAGGCCGGGCCCAGGAGATCACCATTACCGCCAGCTCCAACCTGTCAGGCAGCGAAATTGACGACGCCATTCGGGATGCCCAGCAGTATGCGGCCCAAGACGGTCTTCGCCGCAATCTGATGGAAGAACGAGCCCAAGCGGAGCAGCTGCTCCTTCAAATCAATCAGGCTTTGCGGGAGCGGGGCAAAGGATTTGATCGGAAGATGACCAAGGAGCTGAAAGCTGAGATGGGAGAGGTATCCAAATGTATCTCCCGTATTAAGCCGGACAAGCCGGACGAAGGTCAGCTATCTGAATTGCGCCGGGCTATGGAGCAGCTGAAAAACTCTCCTGCCCTGGCAGCACTGGGAGGTTGCAACCTATGATTCGACTGACGATAGAACTAGAGGACATTGATTTTGATGTTCTCATTGAACATTATCTGCCGGTCATTGGCTCCCAGCTGCGGGCCAACGGAAACCCGCTGGGCTCCCTGCTCTCCAATGGGGCCTCCGCTTCAGTGGCCAAAGGAATGCTACGAGCGCTGAGCCCCGAAAAGAAAGAGCAGCTGGCTGCCGAACTCATTAACGGCAACCATGAGAAGCTCATTCACTCTCTGGAGGAACTGGCCGCTTCCCACGGATTTCAGGCCCGGGTTCGCTCTCTTCAGGCTACCCAGCAACCCTAATTATAAAAAACCACGTCTCGGGAAAGATGTTCCCAAGACGTGGTTTTTTCATTTTATTTTAAGTCCAGCCGTACAATCACAAGCCGATACCAGAGATAGCGGAAGAAGTTGGCAATGAGCCACCCTTCCATCAGCAGATAGTGGGGCAGATCACGCCAGCGAAACGGCCGTTTCTCCAGTTGTCTTTCCCGCAGCAATTGAAAGGCTTCATGCATTCCCTGATCCCACTCCTGGCCATAGCCCTGTCTGTGAAAACGCCAGCGCTTGAGCAGATAGCCCAGAGCCTGGGGAATAAAGTTGGCCACCTTCATCAACAAGGGCTGATTTTTGACCAACAGCAGGATACCATTCCGGCCATTCTGAAGCGCCTTGAAGCCGTTATAACGCACCGCGCCGGTACTGGCTCCGCAGATATGGTAACACTTTGCCTCTGGACAAAGAACACAGCGATACCCCGCATTGTTGGCCCGCCAGGACAAATCTACATCCTCGTTGTAGGCAAAAAAGTGCTCATCGAACAGGCCGATCTCCTCCAGAATGGACTTCCGGTACAGGGCCGCTCCGCCGCAGGCGGAAAAAATACGTTTCTTTTTGGTGTAGCGCTCTACTTTGCGGCCGTCGCCATCCTTGCAGGCAAAGCCCATCCAGGTGACATAGTCTCCCGCGTCATCCGCCAACTCGCGCTCAAAATGACGGATCATCAGGCTCTGAACTGCGAAAATACGCTCATCCTGTTCTGCAGTTGCGATGAGTTGCGCCAGCCAGTCAGGTTCAGCAAAGGCGTCATTGTTAAAGAGGACTACATACTCCCCCTTGGCTCGGCGGATTCCCTGATTCACCGCATAGGAGAAGCCAGTGTTGCGGCCATTTTCAATCAGTGTGAAATTTTCTCGATTGCAGTAGCTTCTGGCCTGTTCCAGGCTTTCGTCGGTGGAACCGTTATCCACCACAATGAGTTCGAAATCTTGCTCAGTCTGCGCAAAAATCGACTCAATCGAGTCCTTCAGCCATCCTTTGCCGTTGATATTGGGGATTACTATGGTCGCTTTCATGGCACATTCTCATCCTTATTCCAGAGGGTTTGTGTCAGTATAGCATAGTTTTCCTCCAAAGAACAGGATTTTTTCCCTGGCTTCCTCAGGCGGCGCACTGCTTACCGGTGTGGTCGATGGTATATTCCCCCGTCAATATCAGCTCAGAGATGGGCACAAAGGTGTAGCCCTGATCAGTCAAAGTTTTCAAAATATCCTCCAGCGCATCGGGAGTACACTCCGCGTCATTGTGACACAAGATGATGGCACCAGGGCAAGCCTGCCCGGTCACGCGTTCCAGAATGCTCTGAGGGGTGGAAGATTCCTTCCAATCCAGACTGTCCACCGACCACTGAATTGGCTCCATCCCCAGAGAACGTATGGTGTTGACCACATTATCGTCATAATCTCCATAGGGGCATCGGATCAGTGTCGGCCGCACTCCGGTGATGGCCTCAATCTTATTGTTGCAGTTTTCAATCTCCTTGATGATGGTTTCCGTGCTGCACTGGGTGAAATACGGATGGGTGTCCGAATGGTTCATCACTTCGTGACCCGCATCTGCCAGCTTCTTTACCTCTTCCGGATAAGTATCCACCCACTGTCCTACCACAAAGAACGTGGCTTTAACATTGTATTTACCCAAAATCTCAATCAATGTATCTGTATCATCCGCCCCCCAGGCAGCGTCAAAGGAGATTGAAATCTTTTTTTCTCCCTCTTCCTGGGGGTCCACACAATAAATCGGCAATTGGCGGTTGGTGGCCGCCACCCCCACTGCCGCAGGATAATTGACCGCCCAGAACATACAGGCAGCAAGGCACAGACACCCTACCGCTGACCAGATCTTTTTTCTAAATACGAAGATTTTCATACTTCACACTCCCTTCTGCTGGGTAAACTTTATGTGTGATCATTTCAGGGCATGCCACATTATTGATTTATGCATAATTTTACATTCCACCGCTTTTTCCAGCAGAATCATGTAAAATCTTGTTTCAACATTTCATCCAATTTTACTTGACTTGTCAATTTATCAGTTATATAATTTGCACAAGAAACTTTTATTTCTTCTTCCCCATACGAAAGGGGCTCCAACAGCCCCCTGCAGGACGGAGGTAATTACATATGAATTCCAAAAAATTGAATGATTCCGATACCCGGATCTCCCGTTTTTTGGGTGGCTGCTGTGATGACGCCTATACGTTTATGGGGGCGCACCCTGATCAGCAGGATGGTCAGGACGGATATCGATTCCGGGTTTGGGCCCCCAACGCCGCCAGCGTGTCCTTGATGGGCAATTTTAACAACTGGGACCCGGAAAGCTGCCCCATGGAACCTATCAATGGCGGTATCTGGGAGCGGTTCCAGCCCGGTATGCAGCGCTATGACATCTATAAATACTGCATCCACACCAAGGACGGCCGTCTGCTGGCCAAGGCGGATCCCTACGCCTTCCACGCTGAGACCCGTCCTGATACCGCGTCCAAAATTTATGACATCTCCGGCTATCAGTGGGGCGATGCCAATTGGCTGGAACAACGCAGAAAAAAGCCCCTGTACCACAAGCCGCTGAATATTTATGAAGTACATCTGGGGTCCTGGCGCAAAACGGCGGACAATGAATTCTTGTCCTACCGGGACACTGCCGACCAGTTGGTCCCCTACGTCAAGGAGATGGGATATACCCATGTGGAGCTGATGCCTGTCAGTGAATATCCGCTGGATATGTCCTGGGGCTATCAGGTCACCGGATATTTTGCCCCCACCTCCCGCTATGGCACCCCCCACGATTTCATGTATCTAGTGGATCAGCTCCACCAGGCCGGCATCGGCATCATCCTGGACTGGGTTCCCGCCCACTTCCCCAAGGATGCCTTCGGCCTGTATGAATTTGATGGCACTCCTTGCTATGAATATGCTGATATGCGCAAGGGCGAACACATGGACTGGGGCACCCGGGTCTTTGACTACGGCCGCAACGAAGTCAAGAGTTTCCTGTTCTCCTCCGCCATGTATTGGTTCAACGAATATCATGTGGACGGGCTCCGGGTGGACGCAGTAGCCTCCATGCTCTATCTGGACTACAGCCGCAAAGCCGGTGAGTGGGTCCCCAATATCTATGGTGGCCATGAGAACCTGGAAGCCATCGCCTTCCTGCGCCAGCTCAACTCCATGGTGTTCAAATGGCATCCCGATGCGCTGATGATCGCCGAGGAATCTACCTCCTGGGAAAACGTCACCGGTCCCTTGGAGCAGAGCGAACATGCTCTGGGTTTCAACTTCAAGTGGAACATGGGCTGGATGAACGACGCCCTTCACTATCAGAAGATGGATCCCTATTTCCGCCAGTTTAATCATCGGGATCTGACCTTTGCCCTGATGTATGCTTTTAGCGAGAACTTTATTCTGGCTATCAGCCACGATGAAGTGGTCCATATGAAGGGCAGTATGTTGGGCAAAATGCCCGGTGATGACACCGCCAAGTTTGCCGGCGTCCGGGCTTTCTATGTCTACATGATGACCATGCCGGGTAAAAAGCTCAATATTATGGGCACGGAAATCGGTCAGTTTAACGAGTGGCATTATGAGTATTCTCTGGACTGGCATCTGCTGGAATATCCTCAGTTCCAAAAGCACCATGCCTTCTTTAAGGCTCTGAATAACTTGTACCTGTCCCGCAGCGAACTGTGGGAACTGGACAACAGCTGGGAGGGCTTCCAGTGGGTGGAGGCCAACGACGCCAACGGCAATACGCTGATTTACCTCCGGAAGGACAAAAAGCAGCATGAGCTGCTGATTGCTGTCAACTTCTCTCCCATCGACCGCAAGGGCTATACCATCGGCGTGCCGGTGGCCGGCACTTATGAGGTGCTATTTAACTCCGACGATGAAGCATACGGCGGTCAGGGCAGAGGCAACAAGGAGCCTCTGAAAACCAAGTCTGTTCCCGCCCACGATTTCAAGCAGTCTCTGGTGGTGGACTTGCCTCCCCTCTCCGGTGTCATTCTGCGGTGCAGCCGTAAAAACCCGGTTCGGGCCAAGAAGCTGCCGGACAAAGCCGAAAAAAAGGCCGCCGGTCTTAAGTCTGCCAAGACTGTACGGAAAAAGGTGTCAAAAAGCGGACAAAAATGACTCAGTTCAGTTTGTCCAATTTCTTGCATACAATGTTCGAGAGGTGATTTTCAGTATGAAAAAAGAAATGGTTGCCATGCTGCTGGCAGGCGGTCAGGGGTCTCGGCTCTACGCCCTCACCAGCCATGTGGCAAAGCCTGCCGTGCCCTTCGGCGGGAAGTATCGCATCATCGATTTTCCCCTGTCAAACTGCGTTAATTCCGGTATCGATACCGTGGGCGTGCTCACCCAGTACCAACCCCTGAAGCTGAACTCCTATCTGGGCAACGGCCAACCTTGGGATTTGGACCGCTCTGACGGCGGCCTGCATGTGCTGCCCCCCTATGTGGAAAAGGGCGATGTGGGCACCTGGTTCAAAGGCACCGCCAACGCCATATATCAGAATATCAACTTCATCGATGAGTATGATCCCGATTATGTACTGATCCTGTCCGGCGACCATATTTATAAGATGGACTATGCTCAGATGCTGGCCCACCACAAAGCCCAGCAGGCCACCGCCACCATCTCCGTGTTGGAGGTCACCATGGAGGAGGCCACCCGCTTCGGCATCATGAACGTGGATGAAAACGACACCATCTACGAGTTCGAAGAGAAGCCCGCCCATCCCAAGAGCAATCTGGCCTCTATGGGTATTTACATCTTCACCTGGTCCAAACTGCGTCAGTATCTGATTGATGACGAGAATAACCCCGACTCTGCCAACGATTTCGGTAAGAACATCATTCCCGCCATGCTGGCCAACGGAGAAAAGATGAGTGCTTACCGCTTCAAGGGCTATTGGAAAGACGTGGGCACCATTCAGTCCCTGTGGGATGCCAATATGGACATGCTGGACGCCACCAACCCTGAGGGCATCAATGTCTACGATAAGGAGTGGCAGATTTTCGCCCGCAATCCGATTCGTCCGCCTCACATCACCGGCAGCAGTGCTGTCATCAAGGATTCTCTGGTCACAGACGGATGCAAAATTTACGGTGAGGTAGACCACTCGGTGCTGTTCCACTCTGTTGTGGTGGAAAAAGGCGCCACGGTAAAAGACTCCGTAATTATGCCCAATACCGTCATCAAAGCCGGCGCTGTTGTGGATCACGCCATCGTAGCTGAAAATGTGGTCATCAGCGTTGCTGTCCAGGTGGGCGTGCCCGCTGAAAACGGCAATACCGGCGTTGTCGTTGTGGCCGAAGGCGTGGAGCTCAAGCCCGGCGTGAAAATCCCTTATGGCACTATGTGCACCGAATCTCCGAAAGGTGGTGACGAGGAATGACCACTCAGCTGCACGGCATTCTCTTCGCCTATCGTGACAATCCTCATCTGCGGGAGCTGACCAGCCACCGCACCGTGGCCTCCATTCCTTTTGGCGGTCGCTATCGCATGATTGACTTTATGCTTTCCAACATGGTCAACGCCGGTATCGTAGACATCGGTGTGGTCATGCAGGAAAAATGCCTCTCTCTGCTGGACCATCTGGGCAGCGGCAAGGACTGGGACCTGGCCCGGAAGCGGGGCGGACTTCGGGTGCTTCCCCCCTTCACCAACCAGTCCCGAAATTTCCGGGGTAAGATGGAAGCCCTCTATGGTGTCTATACCTACATGGAGGATATCCGCCAGGACTATGTGCTAATGGCTGACGCCGACGTGGCCTGCAACATTGATCTGGAGGCGGTGTTCCAGGCCCATCTGGAAAGTGGTGCCGATATTACCGCTGTCTGCACCAAGAACCTATGCGGTGACCCCAAAATGTCCACCTACTTCAAGCTGGACGAGACTGGCCGCATCAACGAAGTGTTGGACAGCCCCAACTCCCCCGAGGGGTACGAATCTCTGAAAGTCTATGTCCTCTCCACCGCTAAACTGATAGAACTGGTGGGCTATTGTGCCTCCCACAACCTTTATTCCTTTACTACCTCTGTATTGGTTGGAATGAAGGACAAGCTGAACATTCAGCCCTATTTCTATGACGGCTATGTGGCCCGTTTGACCACCATCGCCTCCTATTACGCCAGAAGTATGGATCTGCTGAAGGTGGAAGTCAGCGAGGACATCTTTAATGATGAGCATCCCATCCGCACCAAGGATCGCAGCGATCCCTCCACTTACTACTCCCCCGACTCCAAATGCGTCCACTCTCTGGTGGCCGACGGCTGTGTGATTGAGGGCACTGTGGAGGACTGCGTTATTTTCCGCGGCGTCCACGTAGGGAAAAACGCTGTGGTAAAGAACTGCGTGCTCATGCAGGATACTGTGGTGGAAGATGGCGCCAACATCCGCTATGTGATTGCGGATAAGGACGTCACCATTAAGGCCCACCGCACCTTGACCGGCCATGCCAGCTATCCCTTGGCCATTGACAAGGGCAGCATTATCTGACCAAACAGTTCCGGCCCGGGATCTGCTCCAGCAGATTCCGGGCCGTGCCGAATCGGAAAGGATGGAAGTCTATGAAAATTTTATTTGCCGCCTCTGAGGTGGCTCCTTTCATCAAAACCGGCGGTCTGGCCGATGTTGCCGGCTCCCTTCCTCCTAAACTGGCGGAGCTGGGCCACGATGTGCGCGTCATCTTGCCGCTCTATGAGGGGATTGGCGAAGAATGGCGCAGCCAGATGACCTTTTTAAAGTATTACTATGTGCGCCTGTCCTGGCGCAGCACTTACTGCGGTCTGTTCCAGCTGAAGCGGGATGGTGTCACTTACTATTTTGTGGACAATGAAGGCTATTTCAAGCGTCATGGCATTTATGGCCACTATGATGATGGGGAGCGTTTCGCATTTTTCTCCCGGGCTGTTATTGAGACACCTGACCAGATTGATTGGGATCCCGACGTGATCCATTGCAACGACTGGCAGACCGCTCTGGTGCCCATCTATCTTCTGGAGGACCGCTATCGTCAGCCCGCCCTCTCCCATGCCAAGAGTGTGTTCACCATCCATAATATCGAGTATCAGGGCCGCTATGGCCGGGAGGTGCTGGAAAATATCTTCGGACTGGACGAGAGCTATTTCAACGAAAATATGCTCAAGTTCTATAACGATGTGTGCCTCATGAAAGGCGCCATCTTCGCCAGCGACTATGTAACCACCGTCTCCCCCAACTATGCCAACGAACTTCAATTTTCCTTCTACGCCCACGGTCTGGAGGGCGTTATTGCCGCCTGTCACGGGAAAATTCGTGGCATTTTGAATGGCATAGACATGAATGCCTACGATCCTTCCACCGGCCAAGGTATCGTTGCCCCCTTTACCAGCAAAGACCACAGCGGAAAGGCCGCATGCAAGGCTGCTCTGCAGGAGCGGCTGGGGCTTAAGCAGGATCCCAACGTGCCCATTATCGCCTGCATCTCTCGTCTGGTGGGGCACAAAGGCTTTGAACTTATCTGCCAGGCCTTTAACGGTATCATGGATATGGATGTTCAGTTCGTGGTGCTGGGCACCGGAGAATGGGGCTACGAGCAGTTCTTCCGCAATGCTCAGATCAATTTCCCCGGCAAGGTCAGCGCAAATATCATGTATTCCGCTCCCCTTTCCTCTGCCATTTACTCCGGTGCGGACATCTTCCTGATGCCCTCCATCGCCGAGCCCTGCGGCCTGAGTCAGATGTTCGCCATGCGCTATGGCACCGTTCCCGTGGTGCGCATGACCGGCGGATTGCTGGACAGTGTTCCCGCTTATAATCCCAGTGATGACACCGGCCTGGGCTTCACCTTTGGCAGCGTAAACCCAGGGGATATGTTGGACGCCATCAATCGGGCCGTCGGCGTATATTACGACGATAAGGAAGCCTGGAGCCGGCTGGTTTCCCGGGATATGGAGGCTGACTTCAGCCGGGATCGTTCCGCCGGGGAATATATGGACGTCTATAATATGATTACCGGATAACCGCATCTGTTCTGAGCTGAACCCCTGTCTCAAATGCAACTTTGAAAAGATCGCAGGATTCCAAAACCTGCGATCTTTTTATTCTATTTGTGCGAATTCTGTTGGATTGAACAATATTTTGATTTTTCAAGTTCTCAGATAAAGTAATTGTCCAGGGGTACAAATGGATAATAATGGGTATAAAATAGAGTGAAGAAATCTGGACCAGACCGCTGTTCTGGAAATCATTGATTTTAGACACCATGCCTGAAAAACCGTTGAATTTCAAGCACTTCTTGACAGATGTGTAATTTTTTGGTACATTCTTTTTGTTGTCTTTTCATCTTGTTTTTTGGAGGGATTCCCTATGACTTATACAAAGGCCGATTTGAAAGAGCTTATTACGGAAAAGCTGCGCCGCAATTTTGGCCGTGACATCAGTGAGGCCAATGAGCAGCACATGTTCCAGGCCTGCGCCATGGTCATCCGTGATATTATGTCTGAGATGGGCGTGGCCACCAAGGCCCGCAATGAGCAGAATGACGTCCGGGAAGTGCATTACCTCTCCCTGGAGTTTCTGATGGGCCGTTCTCTGGAGAAAAATGCCTTTAACCTGGGTGTACTGCCTCAGTTGAAACAGGCCATCGAAGATCTGGGCTTTAAAGCTGCCGATCTGTTTGAAATGGAGCCTGACGCTGGTCTGGGCAACGGCGGTCTGGGCCGTCTGGCCGCCTGCTATCTGGACTCCATGACCACTCTGGAAATTCCCGCCACCGGCTATTCTATCTGCTACGAGCTGGGCATCTTCAAGCAGAAGATCATCGATGGTCAGCAGGTGGAGTTGGCTGACACCTGGAAGGAGCTGGGCGATGCCTGGCTCATGCCCCATCCCGCTGAGGCAGAGACCGTTCGCTTTGGCGGCAAAGTCAACACTCGCTGGGAGTACGGCCGCTGTGTGGTGGAAGAGACCGGCTTTACCTCTATTCTGGCCGTTCCCAACGACATGAAAATTGCCGGATATCAGACTGATTTCGTCAATAACCTGCGGCTGTGGGAGGCTAAGAGCACTGCTCCCGTCAACATGAACTACTACTCCACCGGCGAATATCTCCGGGCTGTGGAGAGCGAGGCCATGGCGGAGGTTATCTCCAAGGTCCTCTACCCCGCCGACAACCATCGGGAGGGCAAGAGCCTGCGGCTGAAGCAGCAGTACTTCTTTGTCTCTGCCACCATTCAGTCCATCTTCCGCAAACATCTGGCCCACTACGGCACCCTGTACAACTTCCACGAAAAACACGTTATCCAGATCAATGACACCCATCCCACTCTGGTGATCCCGGAAATGATGCGGCTGCTGCTGGATGAGCACGGCATGAGCTGGGAGGACGCCTGGTATATCACCACCCACACTGTGGCCTATACCAACCACACCATTTTGGCCGAAGCTCTGGAGCGCTGGCCCCAGGATCTGGTGCAGGAACTGCTGCCCCGGATCTGGATGATTCTCTGCGAGATCAACGACCGCTATCTGGGCGAGCTGCGGGACTTCTTCCACGGCGACGAGCACAAGCTTCAGGAGATGGCAGTTATCTGGGGCGGCGAGGTCCGCATGGCCAACCTGTGCGTGGCCGCCTGCTTTGCTGTCAACGGTGTGTCCGCCCTCCACTCTGACATTCTGAGAAAGGACGTCTTCCACTCTGCCTGGCTGCGCACCCCTGATAAATTCAAGAATGTCACTAACGGCGTGGATCACCGCCGCTGGCTGGCTGAGGCCAATCCGGAACTCCATCAGCTGCTCTGTGACTGCATCGGTGACGAGTATCTGATCCATCCCGAACAGCTGAAGGGCTTTGAGAAATTTGCTGATGACGCAAAGGTGCTCCAGCGTATGGCGCAGATCAAGCGGAACAATAAGGAGAAGTTCGCCAAGTACGTCAAAAAAGAGTATGGCATTGACGTTAACGTAGACGCCATCTTCGATGTTCAGGTTAAACGTCTCCATGAGTACAAGCGTCAGCTGCTGAATGTGCTGAACATTCTGCACCTGTATCTGGAGATTAAAAAGAATCCTCAGATGGACTTTGTGCCCCGGGTGTTCTTCTTCGGCGCCAAGGCAGCCCCCGGCTACGCTGTGGCCAAGCGGATCATTGAGCTCATCAACTCCGTGTCCTATCAGATTAACAACGATCCTGACTGCCAGGGCAAACTGCAGGTGTTCTTCCTGGAGAATTATCGGGTTTCTCTGGCTGAGAAGCTGATGCCTGCCTCTGAGATCTCTGAGCAGATCTCTACCGCCGGCAAGGAAGCTTCCGGCACCGGCAATATGAAGTTCATGATGAACGGCGCCATTACCATCGGTACTCTGGACGGCGCCAACGTGGAGATGGAAGAGCAGTTGGGTCCCGACAACATCTTTATCTTCGGACTGAAAGCCCACGAGGTGGCCCGGCTGAAGCGCCAGGGTTATAACTCCTATGAGTACTACAACTCCAACCCCGTGCTGCGGGAGGTGCTGGGTCTCATCAGCCATGGCTTCACCGATGGTAAGAGCTATCCCGACATCACCAACCGTCTGCTCTACGGCCAGGGCTGCCCCGCAGATGAGTATCTGCTGCTGGCAGACTTCGAGAGCTATCGCCACACCCAGGAGCGGATTGCCCGGGCCTACCAGGATCAGGCTTCCTGGAACAAGATGGCAGTCATCAACGTGGCTCGCTCCGGCATCTTTGCCGCTGACCGTTCCATTCAGGAATATGCCGACAATATCTGGCATGTGGATCATCGCTGATTCCCTGTTTCTACAACAAAAACTCCCCTGCGACAACGTCGCAGGGGAGTTTTTTACATTATTCATGCGACTCCTGCTCTACACGATTGTAGATTCCGGCCACAGCCTTCCGGCAGCGCCAGATGGTGAGCCAGCACACCAGGCAGGCAAACGAGGCGCAGAAGGTGATACAGAGCCTCAGATCCAGCACCTCTCCCAGGGCTCCCACAAGCAGCGTAAAGACCGCTGAGGCTCCGGAAATCAGCACAGAAAACAGCGCATTTAATTTGGCCCGAAGCTCGTCTGGAATATACCCCTGAACTGCCTCCTCCCGAAGGGTGGCACTGTTGATCCCCAGAAAACCGCAGATTCCTCGGCTCAACAGCATCAGCAGATAAGGAAGCCAAAGCAGCAGCATGTCCATAATCTCATAGAGTTGATAGGTCAGATAGGCAAATCCAAATCGCCGTTTGGGAGGCACCGCAATCTTGTAGTGCAGCGCACCTCCAAGGGTCCTGCCGCCAAACTCCGCCACAGAAAACAGCGAGTACATGGCCATGGAAAACCCAGGGGTGGATCGGAAAAATGCCACCAGGATGGGAGAATAACCGGTAGCTACTCCGTTGGTCACCGCCATGTAAGCATACACTGCTCCAAGCCCTTTTTCCCGCCGCAGATAGCCAACCGCATCCCGCAGATCTTCCGCCCACAGCCGGAGCGAAAACCGTTTTCCCTCCATTCGTCGGGGCTCCACCAAGCGAATACGGCTCTCCACCAGGGCGGCTGTCAGAGAGAGCACGCACTGGCCCAACAAAATGACTGCCACCCCCACCCATTCATAGAGGATTGCTGCCACAGGTGTCATGATGACCATAACGGTTGGATAGACCATAGCCCCCACGGTGTAGCCCTTCTGCTCACACCCCTTAGGGATCAGGTTTGGATAGATGGCGTTATAGGCCAGGCCGTCAAAGGAACTCAAAGCTGCCAGAACCAGCGAAAAGAGCAGATAACCTGTGTAGGAGAATGGCTTCAACAGCAGCCACACCCCCAGCAGACCATAGAGAAGACCGTTCACCGCATCGCCCCCCACCAAAAAAGGCTTCCTGGGCAGACGGTCCAGCCAGGGAGAGGCCACCAGGGGCAGCACAAAGTTGGGCAAAATCTGGGCCGCCAGCAGCAGGGCCGAGGCCAAGGTGCTGCCGGTTTCGTCAAAGACCAAAAAAGAGAGCGCGAAGGACGACGCAACACCGCCTACCGCGCCCAACACCGTTGCCACCGTCAGCAAGGTGAAATTGCGACTCCAAAGGGTTTGCTTCACGGAAAGATCCCTTCCTTTCGCCTTTAGAATAGCATGTTCATTCAATTTTGAATATCCCCTTGTTTTGGGAAAATGAGTCCTGTTTTTTTCGATTTAACCCGGCAAAAAGCCACGCCTTCAGGAAACTCCTTCAAAAGCTCCAGTGCCTGCTTATACTGCCGGTTGGCGGTGTACCACTCCTCCATCCAAGGCAGATGAAAAGCCGCATAGCCCACCGGCAGTTCCTTCCTAAGCCGGGTCATGCAGTCCACCAACATGGCGCCATAAATCTCGTCTTTTAAATAGTCCGGATGCTCCAGCCGGTACCGCACCACATGGCACATGGACAAGGCCAGCTCCCGGTAGGGCATCTGGCTGTCAGCATTTTCCGCCCGGTCCAGGGTGGCCAGCGCCTCCTGTCCCCTACCCAGGCCCTCACAACAGATGGCCAGCTTGTGCAGATCCATGATCGTATGGGCTTCCACCTGTCGGAAATAGCCGTAGGCCTCCTCATAGCGGCCAAACTGCATCTGGGTGGAGGCCAGGTTATAGCGGATGTCCCGCAGATACTGTTTCTCTCCCAAAGCCTTTGCCAGCCGCTCTGCCGCGGTATAGTGATACAGGGTGTCCGGATAGTCGTTGAGATCGCTGGCACAATTGCCCAGTATGGTCCGACAAAAGAGCATCAGATGGGGCCTGCACTGCTCCGCTGCCTGATCAAAGGCCCGCTGGAGCCGCTGCCGGGCCCGGGAATAGCGGCCTGCTTGATAATCCTGCTGCCCCGCCAGTGCGCAGGTGACGGGCAGGGGCAGCAGCTGAAAGGCCTCCTCACATCGCTCCTCCAACAGCAGCCACAATCCCTGCTGACGCTCATCCATGACAGGAACAAAGAGTTTCAGCTCCGGGCAGGTTTTTCCGGCGCACAAGGGCTCCAAAATCAGCAGATCCAGCATGGCAGCAGAGTTAATGTACGCTTCTCTGTGCCGGGCCAACTCCTGCAACAGCTCACGTTCCCGGCCATCATCCATGGAGCAGAAGGCATCAAAAAGGGCCTCCGCCAAATTCTGGGCTCTTTGAGCAATCTCCCCGGTATGCCAAGTCACGCCCAGTCGGTCCAGAAGAAGGGTAAGCACCTCTTGACTGGGCTCTGCCTTGCCCTGTTCAATTTTGCTCAGATAGGAAATCGTACAAATACCGTTGCACAGCCCCTTCTGACTCCAATCCCGCTTCAGCCGCTCCCGGCGGATCAGCAGCCCGGCAAATCCCACGGCAAACGCCCCCGTTCAGTCCTTCAGGCAGTTTAAGATACACTCCACCGTGTGTTCCGGGGAGGTGAAATCATCAATGACAAAATCCGCCGCCTTTTGATAGAGGGGAGCACGCTGATGGAACCTGGCCACAAAGGCATCCTGGCCATCCTGGGCCAGGGGGCGCCCCTCCATGGACTCGGAGGCAAAGGTATCCGCCGGGTCCCGCTTCAGCCAGAACACCACTCCATTGGCTTTCAGGGCGTCCATATTTTCCTCCCGCAGAGGCAAACCGCCACCGGTGGCGATGATCAGGGCACTTTGCTGTCCCAGCTCACGGGCCACGGCGGTCTCCAGGTCCCGGAAGTAGCCCTCCCCTTCGGCGGCAAAGATGTCGCTGATACTGCGGCCCTGGCGCTCCACAATCAGCGCGTCTGTGTCCACTACGATACGACCCAGCTTTTGGTGCAGCAGGTTGGCGCAGGTGGTCTTGCCGCAGCCCATCATGCCGATGAGAATGATATTCTTCATTCAGATATCCTCCCTTTACTCCAGGTTGGCCACAAAGTTGCCAAAGACCCGGAATCCGTCGGTGGATTGGGTCAGCTCCCGCAGCACTGCAGGCATATCCTCACTCAGCAGGTCTCCGGTGAACTCCAGGAAAAACATATACTCAAAATTGTGGCCCTGGACTGGCCGGGACTCCAGCCGCACCATGTTGAGACCGTGAACGGCAAAGATGGTCAGGATCTCATGGAGGGAGCCGCTCTGGTGGGGTACCCGGAAGCAGGTGCAGATCTTGTCCCGGCCCGGCCGCAGCTCCATTTGGGTAGACACCACCACAAACCGGGTGGTATTCTCCTCATTGCTGTTAATGTCCTCGGCGAGAATTTCCAGGCCATAAATCTCAGCGCTGCGGCGGCTGCAAATGGCAGCTTTGGCCTTATCCCCACTTTTGGCCACCATCATAGCGCTGCCCGCCGTGTCGTCCTGGGGTACCCGCTTCCAGTCCGGATGCGCATTCAGATAGCTCTCGCACTGGAACAGTCCCTGCTCATGAGAATAGACAGTCTGAATATCCTCCAGCCGGGTTCCGGGCAAAGCCATCAGGCAGTGGGCCACCCGCACTGTGGTCTCCCCCACCATATGGCAGTCATACTCTGTCAGAAGATCATAGATCTGGCGAATGGCACCGGTGGAGGTGTTTTCAATGGGCAGCACACCATAATCCGCCTGGCCGCTCTTGATGGCGGTAAATACATCCCGGAACTGTTTCAGCCCCTGGGCATTGACCTCCGGCCCAAAAAAGTTCATGGCGGCCATCTCACTATAAGCTCCCGGTTCTCCTTGGTAGACAACCCTGGGATTCTCAATCGGCTGCCGGGCCTGGGCAATATCTGCCATAATACGGGTATAAGTGGGCTCCTCCCCTTCCCGGACAATATGGCGCTGCTGCCGGCGGCTGATGCCCATAATGGTCTGATAGAGCAGCGCCACATCGGTTTTCAGATCCGGGTTGGTAAGGCAGGCCATTTTACCGGCGATGACCTCCCGTTCCCGGCCCGCGTCCAACACCGGGATACCTTGGGCCTGTTTGTATTCTCCCACCTGCTGGGTTACCGCCATGCGGCGCTCGAAGAGAGCGACGATTTGACGATCCACCTCATCGATGGCTCCCCGCAATGCGTCCAACTCACTCATAGAGTACTCCTTCCTTCCAACAGCTCACAGATGGCCAGAGCCGCCGCCGCCTCAATTACCGGCACGGCTCGGTGGACCACGCAGGGATCATGACGTCCCTGGATCGTGATCACGGCATTTTCTCCCTTGGCCATATCCACGGTCTCCTGAGGCTGGGAAATGGACGGGGTGGGCCGCACAGCCACTTCAAACACCACAGGCATCCCGTTGGTTATGCCGCCGTTGACGCCACCGTTGAAGTTGGTGCGGGTCCTGACCTTTCCGTTCTCCATATAGGGAGTATCATTATATCGGCTGCCCCGCATGGCGGCACAGTCAAACCCGACTCCGAAGGCGATTCCCTTCACAGCGGGCACCGCAAACATGTGCTTGGCCAGGATGCCCTCCACATTACGGTCCAGGTCCGGAGACCCAATACCGGGCTCCAAACCCAGGATGGCGCACTCGATGGTGCCCCCTACGCTGTCCTGCTCTCCCCGGGCGGTCAGAATAGCCTGCTGCATCTCCTGGCCCTGTTTATCATCCAGGGTGGGAAATTCTTTGCCTGCCAGCGTTTCCATGAGTTCCGGAGTCAACTCCATCCCGTCCTCCAGGAATCGGCGGTCTTTTACCGCCTCAATCTGGCTGATGTGGGCTCCCACATGAATGCCGTGGCGGGCAAGAATCTGCTTGGCCACCGCTCCGGCAAAGACCAGGGGTGCTGTGAGACGGCCGGAAAAGTGGCCGCCCCCTCGGTAGTCCTGGAACCCTTTGTAGCGCACTTGGCCGGTGTAATCGGCGTGACCGGGCCGGGCCAAATATCGGGTGGCGGCATAGTCCCGGGAGTGCTGGTCCCCATTGTGAATGATGGCACAAAGAGGAGTGCCGGTGGTTTTGCCCTCAAAGAGTCCCGAGATAATTTCAGGCTGGTCCGCCTCCTTACGAGGAGTGGACAGCGGGCTCTTGCCCGGGGCCCGGCGGGCCATCTCCCGGGCCACCTGATCCAGATCCAGTTCAATTCCAGAGGGCACATCCTCCAGCACCACGCCAATGGCGGGACCGTGAGACTCTCCAAAAATGGTGTAGTTCATATGCTCAACTCAGCCTTTCTATCCGGCCGCCCAAGGCGACATAATCTTCCCAGAAGTTGGGGTAGGACTTGGCCACACACTGGGCGCCGGTGATGGTGACACATTCCTTTGCCCGGGTGGCGGCGATGGCCAGCATCATGGCAATCCGGTGGTCATTGCAGCCGGATACCGTGCCTCCGGTGAGCCAATCCACTCCATGGATGGTCAGGGAGTCCGGGGCCTGGATGATGTCCGCCCCCAGCCGGTTCAGCTGGGTGGTGACGGTATCCAGCCGGTCACTCTCCTTGATCCGCAGCCGTGCTGCCCCCACAATCCGAGTAGTCTCCCCGGCACGAAGGGCCGCCATAGCCGCCAGAGGAGGTACCAAATCCGGGCACTGGCTCACATCCAGCGCCACTTCTCCAGAGCCTTTCAGAGCATCGCAGAATGCTATAACAGCTGCGTCTCCCTGGGCAGAATTGGGGTTCAATCCTTGAATCTCTACCGCACTGCCCAACAGTTGAGCGGCATAGTAGAAGGCAGCCTGGGAGTAGTCACTCTCTACGGTGGCCACCAAGGGTTGATAGGTTTGGCCACCAGGGATATGCCATCCCCCTTTTACAGGTTCCACCTGGATTCCGAACCGGGCCAAGGCATCCAAAGTCATATCCACATAGCCCCGGGACTCCAGCGGAGTTGTTAACATAATTTTAGAATCCACTGCCAATAGAGGCAGGGCGTACATCAGCCCGGTGATGAACTGAGAGGACACATCTCCCGGCAGTTCAAATCGACCACTTTGCAGCCTGCCCTCCACCCGAAGGGTACCGTTTTCCCGTTGAAAGACAATATTACGCTGGGAAAACAACTGTTCATAGGGCCCCTGAGGTCGGTCCATGAGCCGGCCATGGCCCATGAAAACGCCGCCCCCGGCCACCGCCAAGGCCACCGGAATCAGAAACCGCAGTGTGGATCCCGACTCGCCGCAATCCAGCGTGGGCAGAGGATTACGCTGGTCCAGTTGTCCGCCGACACCTGTGATATGGCTGCCGTCCTCCGAGGCCTGAGCCCCCAGTGCCCTCATGCAGTTCAGCGTTGCGGTGATGTCCTGGGACAGGGCTACATTTTCCAGCTTGCTCTCCCCCGATGCCAAGGCTGCAGCTATGATGAGCCGGTGGGCCTGACTTTTGGATGGGGGCGGTGTGATGGCTCCACACAGCCGGGTGGGGGTAATTTTAACATCCATAGGCATCCTCTATCATCGTCAACAGCTTTGCCTTTTCCATTTTGAACAGGTTGGTGCTGCCCAGCTTGTCCAACAGAACCAGTGTAATCTGGCTGCCCGAGCCCTTTTTATCCAAGCCAATGGCCGCCTCATAGCTGGCCCGGTCACAGGGAATGGCCTCGGGCAAGTGGTACATCTGCACCGCCTTCAGAATTTGCTCCGGCACCTCCGGCGGAGTAATGCCCAGCTGAACCCCCAACTCGGCGGCCCGACACATGCCGGCAGCCACCGCCTGGCCGTGAGTATAGGTCTCATAGTGATAGGCCAGCTCATAAGCATGACCCAGTGTGTGGCCAAAATTCAAAATCATGCGGGCGCCTGTATCCCGCTCGTCCTCCAACACCACCTGGGCCTTAATGGCACAACAGGTGTGAAGCACCTCCTCGATGCGGTTCATGATCCCGGCCCGGCCGCCGCAGGAGAGCAGCAGATCGAAGAAGGCGGCGTCCCGGATGCAGCCGTATTTCAGCACCTCCGCCATACCGTCATCGAAAATCCGGTCAGAGAGAGTGTGGAGGCAGTCCGGGTCCATCAGCACCAGCTTGGGCTGCCAGAAAGCGCCGGCCAGATTTTTGCCCGCCTTCAGATCCACTGCCACCTTGCCTCCCACAGAGGAATCCACCTGGGCCAGCAGCGTGGTGGGGATCTGGACAAAATCCACGCCCCGGAGAATGGTGGCGGCGGCAAAGCCGGCCAGATCTCCTACAACGCCGCCTCCTAGGGCCACCACCGCGTCGGTGCGGGTGAGGCCAAAGGCCATGAATTTCTCATAGAGCTGCTCCAGCATGGCTACAGACTTGGACTTCTCCCCGGCGGGAATCACCGTCACTCCCACCGTAAAGCCCGCCGCCTCCAGGCTGTGCCGCACCCGGTCAGCATAGAGTGGCGCCACATTGGAATCCGTGACCACCGCCAATTTTGTGGCCTTTGGCAGCACAGAACGGCAATGGGCTCCAGCCTGTTCCAGCAGTCCGGACTCGATCAGAATGTCATAGGCTCTGCCGGGCAAAGGAATGTTCAGCTTCATCATCTTCAGACGCCCCCGCTCTCTTGTTACCGGACGATGGTCTTGCCCATCATATCCGCCAGCTTGCTCACCTTCCCCATCAAAGTCCCGAACTGATCCGGGGTCAGGGATTGCTGGCCATCACACTTGGCGTGCTTGGGGTCGTTGTGGACCTCAATAATCAGGCCGTCGGCACCGGCGGCCACCGCCGCCAATGTGAGCGGCTCCACCAGCCAGGCATAGCCGCCGGAATGGCTGGGGTCTACAATGATGGGCAGATGGCTCATGCGCTTAATGGCAGGAATCGCCGCCACATCCAGGGTGTTTCGGGTATAACTCTCATAGGTGCGGATGCCCCGCTCACAGAGGATGACATTCTCATTGCCCCCGGCCATGATATACTCGGCGGACATGATCCACTCCTCATAGGTGTTGGCCAAACCCCGCTTCAGCAGCACCGGCTTGGACATCTTACCCACTTCCTTCAGCAGATCGAAGTTCTGCATGTTCCGGGCGCCGATCTGGACCAGGTCCACCTTCTCCTCAAACAACTCGCAGTATTGGGGACCCATCAACTCAGTGACAATGGGCATACCGGTCTCTGCCTTGGCCTCCAGCAACAGCTTCAGGCCGTCCACTCCCATGCCCTGGAAGGAATAGGGCGAGGTGCGGGGCTTGAAAGCGCCGCCCCGGAGCATGCCGGCTCCGGCAGCACTGACGGATTTGGCGATAGAGATGATCTGCTCCTCGCTCTCCACCGAGCAAGGGCCTGCCATGACTGCAAAATTGCCGCCGCCCACCTTGATGCCATTGACATCCACCACGGTGTCCTCCGGGTGGAACTTACGGTTCGCCTTCTTGTAGGGCTCCTGCACCCGCATGACCCGCTCCACATGCTCATTGAGCATGATCTCGTCTTCATCCAGGGCCACCGTGTCGCCCACCAGACCCAAAATGGTGCAGCCAACGCCGTTGGTAACGCCCACCTTCAGGTTCATCGTCTCAAATTTGGCAACCAGCTTTCGGATATCCGCCTGTTCCGTGCCGGGTTTCATAATAACAACCATAGTTTTCTCTCCTTCACCCACAGAGTTTTTGAAACAAAAAGGGACTCATTGACAGAATCAATGAGTCCCACTTAAGACAATAGTACGATCACCATGCAGGCGTCACTCATTCATCCCATCTCAATCAATGTACGCTGGCAAAGCCGGTGCCCATAAATCGGGACCAGCCAAAAAAGAAGCCAAAATAGCACTGAGTTGTCTGGATGGAATGGCGCATTGCGGTGCCTCACTTTGCTTGAGTTGTTTTCATTATAACAGCCTACGACGAGAATGCAACACTTTTTTCCTTTTCTATCTTGACACTGATGATATTGGATGCTATCATAGCGCACGAGAAATTTAGGCCTAAGGGGGCTTTTTCATGGCAAGGAAATGGGTGGCTGTCTACAACGAGGAGGACATGCCCTACGGCGACGAAATCCGTATTTCTATTGAAGGCGTGGAGTGCGGCTTTGTGGCAATTCCGGAAAACGGCGATGATCTGGGACTCTATCCTGCTGATACGGAGGAAGAAGCCCGGGACGACCTGGCTTACATGTTTGCCGGCTATGATACCTTCCGCTGGCTGGACGAGGACTGAGCCAACCGCTCTGAAACTCTGTTCCAATATCTACCTGTCTATTGAGGCGCTGCGCACAAAATGCGCAGCGCTTTTTGTCGTTCCGGGTTTGACAGCCGGTATCAGGCTTTTTATAATAGAGTCACTGCGGCGGAACACTGCATCCCCGCCTGCATAAATTAAAAACAAGAAAGGATGCATTGACCATGTTTCCACGTTCCAGCGGTATTCTACTGCACCTGACCAGCCTGCCCGGCCCCTACGGCATCGGCACCATGGGGGAAAACGCCCGGGCCTTTGTGGATTTCCTCCAGCAGGCGGGCCAGAGCTACTGGCAGATCCTCCCCCTGGTCCCCACCGGGGAGGGCAACTCCCCCTACATGTCCCCCTCCTCCGCCGCCGGCAATCCATGGCTTATCGACCCAGAGCTGTTGGCCCGGGAAGGGCTGCTGACTTGGGAGGAGCTGGAAAGCGCAAAAATCCCCAATCCTGACCGGGTGGATTTCAACTTTTTGGCCGAGACCCGGCTGCCCCTGCTGAAAAAGGCCTTTGATCGCCGGACCCCGGAACAGGCCCAGGCCGCGGAGCAGTTCTCCCGGGACCACGCCGACTGGCTGCCGGACTACGCACTGTTTATGGCGTGCCACGGGCATTTCAACAAACCGCTCTGTGACTGGCCGGACTTGGATTTGGTGGAGCGCAAACCTGCTGCTCTAGAAAAATACTACAAGGCCTTAAAAGAAGAGGTGGAGTTCCATACCTTCCTGCAATACCTGTTCTTCACCCAGTGGCAGGCCCTGAAAAAATACGCCAATGAAAAAGGCGTCAAGATCATCGGCGATATCCCCTTCTACGTCTCCGGGGACTCGGTGGATGTCTGGGTGCGCCCGGAGCTGTTTCAGGTGGGCCAGGACTGCCGGGCCAAGCTGGTGGCCGGGGTCCCCCCGGATCTGTTCACTGACGAAGGCCAGTTCTGGGGTAATCCTCTCTACAACTGGAAGGTTCATAAGGCGGAGCACTACGCCTGGTGGTGTGGCCGAATTCGCCAATCCATGGCTTTCTATGATGTCATCCGCATCGACCACTTTAGGGGCTTTGACTCCTATTGGGAAATCCCCTGTACTGCCAAATCTGCCAAAGAGGGCTGCTGGCGACCCGGTCCTGGCAGCGATTTGCTGGAGGCATTCCGGACCCAGGTGCCTGAAGCGGAATTCATTGCGGAGGACCTGGGAGACCTGACTCCCTCCGCCATTGAGTTTATTCAGAACTCCGGTCTGCCCGGCATGCGAGTACTTACCGACGCCTTTAACGACCTGAGCGGTGGTTCCTCCTTCCTGCCCCATAAGTGCATCCCCGATGCGGTTATCTACACCGGCACCCACGACACCCCCACCTTCGTGGAGTGGCTCTTTGCCATGGCTTCGGAAGATCAGCGCCGATACGCCATCGACTATCTGCGGCTGCGGGATGACGAGGGCTACGGCTGGGGCGTCATTGCTGGCGCCTGGGGCAGCGTGTGCAATCTGGCTATGGCCCCTCTCCAGGATGTGCTGGGCTTGGGCGGGGATGCCCGGATGAATCTGCCCGGCTCCATGGGCCAGCACAACTGGAGCTGGCGGGTGCGCCGGGAGGCGTTCAACGACGATGTGGCCAAAAAGCTCCGTCATCTGACCTGGCTCTACGGCCGGCTGCATCAATAAGTGAAAAATTAAGGGCGTGCTGCCTCATAGCAGCACGCCCTATCATTTTTTCTGAAGATCAGAGCACAATGAGCTCCTTGGGGGACTGGGTGATATCGATGCAGCCATCCTCCGTCAGCAGGATGACATCCTCAATGCGGACGCCGAAGCGGCCCGGCAGATAGATGCCCGGCTCAGCGGAGACGGCACAGTGCAGGGGCATGGGGTTCTTATTGGCAGGACGGGCGCCGGGATCCTCGTGGATCTCCAGGCCCAGGGAATGGCCAAAGCCGTGGCCAAAATACTCGCCATAACCGGCGGCCCGGATTACATCGTGGGCAGCATTGTGGATGTCACAGCCCGGCACTCCGGCTTTGGCCACGGCGATACCCGCCTTCTGGGCCTCCAGCACGGTATTGTAGACCTTCACCATCTCCTCAGTGGGCTGGCCCACGCAGATGGTTCGGGTCATATCGGAGCAGTAGCCCTCCACCATGCAGCCAAAATCCATGGTGACAAACTCGCCCTGGCCTACCTTTCGCTCGGTGGGAATGGCATGGGGCATGCTGCCGTTGGGACCGGAGGCCACAATGGGGTCGAAGGAGTTTTTCCGGGCGCCATAGGTCATCATCAGGTAGGTGAGCCGGGCGGCGATCTCGTTTTCAGTGACACCAGGCTTGATAAAGTTCAAGATCTCGGTGAAGGCCTTATCGGTGCAGGCCTGAGCCCGGCGCATATAACCCAGCTCCTCTTCGTCCTTCTGGGCCCGCAGATCGGTGAGCAGTTTCTGAGCGCTGACCAGCTCCACGTCCTCAGGCATGGCGGCACGGATCCGGTCAAAGTCTCCCACGCTGAGGTAGCCCTCCTCGATACCCAGGGTCTTGATGCCCTCGGCCTTGACGTGCTCCACCGCCAGATCCAAATGGCCTTTACCGGCCCCAATCATGGTCATTTCCACGTCCTGAATGGCTGCGGCCGCCTCAATATAGCGGCTGTCGGTGGTGTAGTAGTTCTTGTGGGGGGTGACCAACACATAGCCCTCCCCGTGGAAGCCGGTGGCATAGTATTCGCCGGGCTCGCTGGTGATCAGCAGCGCGTCCAGTTGATAGTCAGGCAGCTTAGCGGCAATTTGTTTCAGATGATTCATTTTGTTTTGACCTCCTGAACATAAAGTGTTTTCATAGACAGAGCGTCTTCGCTCTGAGTGCCGGCAGATTCACAGATAAAGGTGGGGCTCCAGTCCCGCTGGGCCACCGCCGCGGCCAGCGGGGCAAAATCCGGGCCCCAGCCCTCATCTTCAAAACAGAGGTGGCGATACTCGCCACCCTTGGGGGTAAATTCAATGTGGGAAAAATGGCTGTGGAAGCGGCTGGCCCGGTCCCGGCCCAGCACCTGTTCCATCCGATTGAGCATGTCATTCATGGCCTCGGGTCCATCCAACACCCCCAGAGACCGGGCATAGAGGTGTCCAAAGTCCACGCAGGGCACCAGCCGTTCATCCAGAGTACACAGTTCCAGCACCTCCTCCAGATCGCCCAACTGGTTGATCTTGCCCATGGTCTCCGGGCAGAGGGCGATATGGCCAAAGCCCTGGTCATCACAGGCCCGGATCACCTGGGTCAGGGAATTGCGGGCGATGTCCAAAGCCTCCCGGCGGGTGCGCTTCATCAGGGCACCGGTGTGAATCACCACTCGGCCTGCCCCCATCCAGTCCGCCACCCGGCAGGCGGCGGTGATGTAACCGATGGTCTTTTGCAAACTTTCCGGATCCGGGTTGGCCAGATTGATGAAATAGGGAGCGTGCAGTGACATGGTAATCCCTGCTTCAGCAGCATTTTTTCCGATTTCCCGGGCTGTGGCCTCCCCCACATGGACCCCCTTGCCACACTGGTACTCATAGGCATCCAGCCCGATGGAGCGGAGCCAAGCCGGGGCCTTGGCAGAGGATTTGCTGACGGTATTGGTGTAGGTATTGGAGTTGCCAGCCACGCCGAAAATTGCGCTCATTTCCATTCCTCCTTATCCCGGCACAGCAACCGGAAGGGGGTTTCAATGCCGTAGCGCAGAGCCCGGAACAGGTTGTCGATAGCCAGGGGATGCACCAGAATGGAGTGCACGTCGGAGCGGTTTCCCCCCAGAATATCCGTGAAAATCTGATCCCCCACAATGGCGCACTCCTCCGGTGAGGCCTGATTGATCTCCATGGCCCGTTGAAATCCGCCCCGTTTGGGTTTTCCCGCATGCTTCAGATAGGGAATCCCCAAGCTGGTACAGAATTCATCGGCACGGGTGGCTTTGCGGCTGTTGGAGAGCACAAAAAGGACAATTCCCTGTTCCTCCAACTGGGCCGCCCAGCGGCGCAGTTCCTGTGAGGGCGTCCGCTCCGAATAGCGGGCCAGGGTATTGTCCAGGTCGGCAAACAGCACCCGAATCCCCCGGGAGCGGAGTTTTTCCAGATTCAAATGGTAGATGCTGCGGCATAGCTGTTTGGGAACAAGGGAAAAAGACATGGTTACCTCCTGGCCGGTTCTGCCCGGCCAACACAATTCATAGCATTGATTATACATTATTCCAGGCCTAGGAACAAGGGGGGATCATTGTGGGACAGCTTCCAAGCCTGATTCTGGCGGCCACGCCCATGCAGGAGGGGCAATTGGGACGGGAGCCCCACGGGGCAATTGCTCACATGGCTTATCGGGTGGAATCAGGGCCCAGACTGATGCGGCTGAATCAGACCATGCCGGGTTTCGGCGGGCTGCTCTACGTGGCTCTGGAGCCGGGGCTGGGCGGACGGCAGTACGATGGTTTCTGCGTTCAGCTGATTCGAGAGTGCGCCGCTCGGCGGTTTCAAGGGGTTATCGCCGATCTGGCGGAGGGCTATGGAATTCTGGTGGAAAAGCTGGACCGCGCCCTGTGCCAGCGAAATTTGAGTCTCTATGTGCCGGAATGTTATCATGCCCGGGCCCCCAAAGCCCGGGTGCTGGTGTCCACTGCCATCTCCGGCGGCTCCCTCCGGGGGCGACTGGAGGAGGCTTTGACGCACTATGGTCCGGAGCGCACTGTGGCCGCCCTGGAGCGGGTGGCGGAGGATTTTGTGCCCCCGGCCCGAAACGGCTCCGGCACTCCCCTCACCCGCCAAGAACTCACGGAACTGCGACAGCGGCTAAATCCAAATGTCTACTGGTCTCCGGAACTCTGCGCCAGGTACTTCACCTATTTCCAGCCCGGAGGGAGAGCCCATTTTGTCCTCTTTGACGACTCGGAGACCCTGCGGGCAAAACTGCGGCTGGCGGGAGAATTGGGCGTCAGACGCTGTCTGGCGGTCTGGGAGGATCTCTGTCCCAGGCAGATTTAATTCTCCCCCGAACCAAAACAACAAGGCCAGGAAACCTTTTCGGTTTCCTGGCCTTAAAATGTTCCTTAAACGTATGCCTGGACACTCAGAGCGCCTCAGTGCATAGCCTCCTCAATGGCAGCCTCCAGCTCCTCCCGGGAGGGGATGATGGACTGGAACTTCAGCTGGCCGTTGATATACAGGGACGGCAGGTTAGGCACGCCCATCTTCTGGGTCCGAGCGATATCCTCTTTGATGGTGTACTTATACACCTTATAGTCAATGGCATCGCCGAACTTCTCCTTGGCCTCGTCGGCAGCGGCCACCATGTAGGTGCAGGCGGCGCAGGTAGCGGGGTCCAGGGTAAAGGCCTCCACCAAGGGGCGCTCCAGATGCTCATAGTCGGGCAGCTGTACATCCTTGGTGATATCCTCGGCCACATAGTCCTTGACCATCTCCCGCACCAGGTCAGTGTGCTGGACGGCCTCTACGCAGCCAATGGTGTTCTCGAAGGGGACGCCAAAGGGCATGTCGCAGCCCGGGGCCACCACCAGACCGGTCTTGTCCTCGATGCGGTCCAGCAGTTCCACCACCCACTTCATGTTGTCCTGCTGGGTGCCGTGGAGCATGGTAGTGGTCAGCGGAATGTTGCCGCCGATGGAGACCTGATAGCGGTCGCAGATGGCCTTGGCGGTGACCAGGTCCACGTTTTCATCCACAGAAATACTGTGGCAGCCGGTCTTGCACATGGCCTCAATGTTCCGGGTGGCGTCACCGCAGACAAAGAAGGAGGAGTAGGCTCCCAGCTCCTTGATATGGGCAAACAGGGCGGAGAAGGGCTCAGACATGAACTCCTCAAAGTGAGCGGTGGAGATCTGGGAGATCAGGGGGTCAACCACGGCGATAACATCCATGCCGGCCTCCACATAGTACTCCGCCATCTTGAAGGCCACCTTGTTGCAGTAGTCCAGCAGATTGTGGACATACTCGTCATCATCAAACATGTCCATGAAAATGTCGCTGCCCCGCAGATGGGAAGCCAGGGTAAAGGGGCCGGTGATCAGGCCGTACAGGGCGGTGGTATCCCCCACTGCCTCCTTGACCCGGCGCATGGCGGCGGTGATCAGCGGAATACGGCCGTCATTGGGACCGGGAATGGTGCACTCGCAGGGAATCACCGGATCATCATCCTCGTCGCAGGCCAACGGGTGGGAGGCCACGGAAGGGGGACCGTTATCCGCCCAGAGCAGATCACAGCCCAAAATCTCCGCCTCTACCTGCAGGTCAAAGATGCAGCATTCGCCGTCGGGCTTGAACAGCCGGTTGACCTCCAGCAGGCATTCCACCATCTTGTCCTCATCCTGCAGGAACTCAGTGGCGGTATAATTCTTCAGCCGGGCGGAGTGGGCGCCGGAAAAGGGCACCCAAGCGGGACGCGGGGTAGGCTTATGCTCCAGCGTGGCAAACAGGATCTCTTTTGGGGTCATAACAATGCCTCCTTCTCGAGTGTTCGGGGTGAAAAGTTATTTTAATTATATGGGCAGAGCTATGGGAAGTATAGAAACTTTTTTTGATTTTTGGTATAAAAATGTCTTATCCCAACGCTCCATTTCACGCCCCCGTTTCCGCTGCCCTGGGATCAAACCGGAATCTCCGCCAGGATATGGCTGATCCGCTGCTGATACTCCTGCAGCGTATTTCGCCAGGTTCCAAGACAGGCACGGCCCTGGTCGGTGATAGAATAGACACGCCGGGGTTTATTGGCGCTCTCCACATCCCATCGGGAGGTCACCAGGCCAGCACCCTCCATCCGTTTCAAGGTGCGGTACAGGCCCGCAGGATCCAGATGGTCTCCGGTCACCATACCGCTGGCCTCCAGCTCCGCCACCATCTGAAAGCCGTAGCGATCCCCCTTGGACAGGGAGACCAGCAGCGCCGGCTGCACAAACTTGTCCAGGAAATCGCCCCTGCAGGCGCATTTTACCTCTGTCTGCTCAGTCATATGTGCCGCCTCACCCTTCCAGTTCTACGTTCGCCTTATCAAACCAAGAGGTGGCCTCCCGGATGCTGCGCTTGGCGGGCAGGCCGTTGCCAAAGAGCACTGTGAGGCGGTTGACCCCGTTGGTCTCCCCCTCATAGGGCTTGACCTCCACAATGGGACCCACGCAGTCCACCAGGAAGCATCCCTCCGGCAGCTGAACAAAACCTTTCACCCGATAAGTGTCATCAGCAAACATTTTCAGAAAGGAGGTCAGCGAGGACAAGTCAAACCCGGAGACTACCATGGTCAATTTCCGCAAAGTCAGATCTTTGGTATGGGGCTCCAGTGAGTCTGGCTGCTCCAGAGGCTCTTCCATCTCCTGAAGCCATTGGCGATCAAAGGCGCCGTACACCGTCTCATGGACCGGGCGACCAGGCTTCTGAGCTTTGACAACGGCGGTAATCTCATCAATCTGCTGCCGGGTGGCCAGATCGGTCTTGTTGATGAGCACCAGATCGCTGATGGCCAGCTGCATCCGGCTCACCTTGGCGGTCTGATAGATCTTGTGGAAGCGCACCGCATCCACAATGCAGATGGCCCCGGCGTACTCCAGATCCCCATAAATGCTCTGGCGGAAAATGCCCCGGACCGCCGTGGGGTCTGCCAGTCCCGAGGCCTCCACAAAGATCAGCTCCGCCTGATTGCGCTTTAGAATCTCCAGCACCGCGTCCTGAAACTGTTCCGCCCGGCAGGAGCAGAAGATGGAGCCGTTGTCAATCTCCGTCATCTCCAGCGCAGTCTCCCGCAGCAGGGCGCCGTCTACACCGGTCTTTCCAAACTCGTTGATGATCAGGGCAATCCGTTTTTCCGGAAAGGCCTGGGTAAAGGCCCGAATAAAGGTGCTCTTCCCTGCCCCCAAAAAGCCAGTGATCAAATACAGTTTTGTCATACTATCACCTGTTTCACTCGTGTTGCGAGGAGGCATTCAAATGCTGTCCGCCGGGAAAAAGGGACAGGCTGCCCCCAGACACTCCCGGTTCTGATCATGGAACCGGCAACGGTGGTCTCCCACTTCTCCCAGATCCAGTCCCAGCAGCTCCCGGATAGCCGGCAACACGCCCTGCAGAGACAACCAGGTCACCCGCTTACAGCACCGGGGCCCCTCCACGCTGGCGATGTGCTCCAAAGCCCGGGCAGTAATGAAATTGCTTTCTGCCCAGCCGGACTTTTTGGTGGGAGCACTGTTTTGCCACACACTGGCGAAAATGCCCGCGCTGACGGCTGCCCCACAGCAGCCAAACTGCCCGCAGTACCCACCAGGCACCTGGGCCGCCCGCTCCTTGGCCTGGGTCATCTTGCGGCGATACTGGCTCTCTTCCATTCCGGTGCGCAGCGCGGCTGAAGTGAGCAGGGCAGCTGCCAGCAGGAAATGGTGGTAAGGGCTGTGCATGGGCAGCCCCGGCAGTTCCATCAACTGCTCCGCAATTTCCGGTGCGCTCTCCCTTCCTCCGGCCTGAAAAACGGCCAGACATGTTTGCTCCAACTGGGTTAGCTGGGCCTGATCCGGAAACATAGGCATTTTCTTGTCCTCCTATATATAATATGTATATATCCTTTATTAGACGTGCTCCAGTATTGGACCTGAAACTTCTTCACGCTCTCTATTGTACCGGTTCTGTTCGGCATTGTATGAGACATCTTTTCGTTTTTTGGTAATCTTTTGTGCAATTAGCTTTTTCTGCAGAAACAAAACAGCCGCACCGTGGGACCTATCATATGGCCCACGGTGCGGCATAAAATCGGATTGAATTTTAATCCATTCCTTTTCCCTTTTCCCCGTGCTCTTTGGCAAAATTCAGCCGGCGTTCCCGCTTCCGATATCGGTCCGGGGTAACTCCCACAAATTTTTTAAACACTTTGCAGAAATAGCTCTGATCCTCAAAGGCCACAGTGGAGCAAATCTCGGAGATGGACGCAGAACTGCTCAGCAGCAGACTCTTGCTCTTCTCAATCCGGAGCTGATTGAGATAATTCCGGAAGGTGGTACCGGTCTCCAGCTTGAACACCTTGGAGAAATAGGAGGGGGAATATCCGATGAATTCCGCCACCTTTTCCAGCGTCAGCGGCTTCATATAATTCCTCTGGATGTATCGCATGGCATCATCCACTAAATTCCGATGCTTGGTGTCTGGCGGGGTGTGAATCATGTTCATAAAATGCCGCATCACCGACTGGAGCCACTGGGTGGTATCCTCTTGTCGCCGCAGCATCCGGGCCTGTTCTCCAAATCGGGTGTTCATCTCCAACACCTGCTCCGCATCTGCGCCGCTGTAAATGGCGGCTCGGGACATAAGCACCACCAGCTCCATGATGCGGGCGTAAATTTCCGAAAGCTCACTATACGAGTAAAACAGCACTGACAGAATCTCATTGAGCAGACGCTCTCCCTCTGTCTGATTACACTTGGCCACCATGGAGAGCAACTCCTGCTCCTGCCTGACGGGGTAACCCTGGGGGGCATTGCTGCGTTTCAGTTGCTGGATATAATCATTGATCATACCCTGATGCTGGTTTTTGCTGCGCAGAATCAACAACTCCTGCACGCTGTCACTGACATAGACCGCATCGGCAAACAGCTGCTGGGAAAGATAGTTCATCTCCTTGGGTGCCACCTGGGGCATCAGTTCCACTGAACGGCGAAACTGCTCCCTTCCCTCCGGATCCGCATCCAGCATCTCCGTCTCTTCCTCCAGATAATCATCCACATCCATGATCAGTACCGGCCCGCAGACAAAGGCTCCGGCCTGGACGCCGCCAATGAGGATGGGAGAAGAGTAGTATACCATGTGCATGGGGCAAAAATAGATATACCTGCCGCCAAACTGCTCCGCATTCTTCATGCCATGCAGATGAATCTGCTCACATTGATGGGCACACCCCGCGGCCTTTGTCACATTACGGCAGGCCTCACAGCAGCTTTTTTGCGCGCCCTGCTGATAAAGCAGCGTGCCATCCGAGGAGTAAAGCCGGCTTTGAACTCCGCTGAAGCAAAAATATGAGTCCAGGATTTCCCGGGCCAGCGCCAGATCAAACCGGACTTCAGCCTCTTTCTTCACACAATTTTGCCTCCCTTGCATCGACCAAATCTTTCTCTTTCTTGAATTGTGACATATTATTTCTAAAAGTCAATATTTTTTCTATTTTTGTTTTGTCTAAAACAAAAAAAGGATGTGCCCGAGGCACATCCTTTTTCATTATATCAGCGATATCAAAGATTAAGCCAGCAGCTCCACAGCACGCACTGCAGCAGAAGCAGCATCGGGGGTGTAGGCATCTGCGCCGATCAGCTCGCAGTATTCCTGGGTCACAGGAGCGCCGCCCACCATGATCTTGACCTTGTCACGGATGCCGGCATTTTCCACGGCCTTGACTACTTCACCCATCACAGGCATGGTGGTGGTCAGCAGCGCGGAGCAGGCGATAATGCCGCAGTCATTCTCAATGGCAGCCTGGACAAACTGTTCCGGAGCCACATCCACGCCCAGATCGATGACCTCAATGCCCTTGCCCTCCATCATCAGACGGACCAGGTTCTTGCCGATGTCGTGCAGGTCACCCTGAACGGTGCCGATCACAACCTTGCCCACATTGGAGGCATCGCCGTCAGCCAGATAGGGCTTCAGCAGGGCCACGCCAGCATTCATGGCCCGGGCCGCCACCAGCACTTCAGGGACAAACACTTCGTTGTTGCGGAAACGGACGCCAACTTCATCCATTGCCGCCAACAGGCCCTCATTCAGGATCTGCTGGGCAGTAAAGCCCTCTTCCAGTGCCTGGGGAACCAGCTTTTTGACCATTTTGGCCTTGCCCTTTTGCATGTTCTCATAGATTTCAGTCAGCGTACTCATGGTGTTTCCTCCTCTTTCTAATTCAAATCTATTGCTCTCTTTACTCATCGCAGGGGAACATCATGGCCTCCATATAGGCGCCATTGAATTCCTCTCTGCCGGACAATTCGATATAGTTCATCTGACGGTGCAGCCTCTGAAGTTCCGCTCGGACTTTGCCGGAGAGCAACGCCATGCAGGCGCCCTCCGCCGCCGTGTTGCCCGCCGCTTTGGTCACCGGCAGCAGCTCCTGGGGGATCATACCGATCCGGGCTGCGCTGGATGGACGGATATAGCTGCCGAAACCGCCGGCCAGGTAGAGGGTTCCTATCTCATCATAACCTACGCCATAGGCGTTGATCAATACCTGTTCTCCGGCTGCAATGGCGCCTTTGCCCAGCTGGACTTTTCTCACATCGCCCTGAGTCACCCAGACCTGTTCCGTCAACCGGAAGGCCGCTTCCCCGTTTTCATCTTCAAACAGCCAGGGCAGTGCCTCATCCGGAATATCGTCATCTTCCTCCGGATCCAAAATCCGCCCTGTTTCATCCAGTGCCCCCAGATCCAGCATCACTGCAATGGCATCGATGAGGCCGGAGCCGCAGATGCCGACAGCTTCAACATTGCCTAAAACGGAACAGACTACCTGTCCATCCCGGCATTCCACAGCGTGGATGGCGCCGGGCTTTGCGGTCATACCGAAGCGGATCTGAGCCCCTTCAAAGGCAGGGCCCGCCGCAGTAGAGCAGCACAGCAGCTTTTCACCGCAGCCCAACACCATCTCGCCGTTGGTCCCAACGTCGATGAGCAGTACCGGCTTTTGCCGATTTTGAATGTCCACTGCCACCAAGTCTGATGTAATGTCGCCCCCCACATAGCCGGACACTGCGGGAGCAATGTAAACCGGGCCATCAAAGGGCAAATGCAAGGTTTGGGCTGAAACCTCAGCACCGAAGTAGGACTGGGGCTGGAAAGGCGCCCTTCCGATGCCGGAAGGATCCAGCTCCGTCAACAGATGGCACATGGTGGTATTGGCCGCTACCGCCATAGCCCTCACCTGTTCCGGCCGAATTTCGGCCTTTCGGCACAGGTCGAGGATCATGTCCGAGAGCTGACTGGTAATCAAATCAGACAACTCTTTCAAATGCCCCTCTTCTGCCGCCCGGATCCGGGAGATCACATCGGCGCCATAGACCTGCTGGCGGTTGCCCTCTCCGGCGGTGGCCAGCCGAAGTCCCCGCTTCAGATCCAGCAGGTGACAGACCACCGTGGTGGTGCCGATGTCGCAGGCGATTCCATAGCCCTCCAACCCCTCATCCGGGGTTATCTGAGCGGAAGCACCTTGAAGCATCACATGCTGCTCCTGCTGTTGGGGTACGATCACCGTCATACCGTCCTCCGCCAGGGTCTGGCAGGCCAATACCCTGCGACCGTCTCCCAGCTCAACGGTGCATTTGCCGCATTTTCCCTCCCCACCGCAGGGAGCGGAAAAGGAAACACCTTTTTGCTCTCTCAGCAAATCCAGCAGCGTACAGCCTGGCCGCGGTGAAACCTCCATCAAATCCTGTCCAATTTGAATTCTGATACTCATAAACGCTCCTTCTCGGGTGCGCTGAAGCGACAGATTGACTATGATTTGTCTGCATTATAACAGCACAGCCTTCCGGTATGTTGGTAATTTTTAATCTTTTTTATAAAAATTATGCCATTTTTATAAAACACTCAAACGAGTCAGTCGCCAGCCTATTGGATATTGCCAAAGAGCACCGCATTGGAAGATATTTTTATAAAACAATTGATCGGCGCTTGACAGCACCGCCCTCCCCGTGATAATACTAAAAAAAGACTCCCTTTTGTCTCCGTAACACGGGGAACAAATCCACGCGGCGAAAAGTGAGGTACTCACATGACAACGGAAGCTGTAATCAATCTGGCAAAGTCCATTGGGTTTTCCCATGCTGGCAAGGTAAATATTGCAGAGCTAAAATTCCTTCCGGAAGTGCGGGATATGTGTGCCAGCAACCGCTGTCAATCCTACGGCAAAAGTTGGGTATGCCCTCCTGCGTGCGGCTCCTTGGAGGAGATCACGCAAAAGGCCCAGCAGTATCACCGGGGTGTTTTGGTCCAGACCACCGCACAGATGGAGGACGACTTTGACCTGGAAACTATGATGGAGGCAGAGCAGCTTCAAAAAGAGCATTTTTATGCTCTGGTTGATGCTTTGCGGGAGGAATTCCCACAACTGCTTCCCATGTCCTGCGGCACATGCACGCTTTGTAAAAACTGCTCTTATCCTGACGCCCCCTGCCGTTTTCCCAACAAAGCATTTACCTCCATGGAGGCCTATGGACTCATGGTCAGCGATGTCTGTAAGCAGTCGGGTCTGGGCTATTATTACGGCCCTCAGACGATTACTTACACCAGCTGCATTCTTCTGGATTGATTTTTAATTCTCAAAATTTGGAAAATTTTAAATTCGCTATACGAGCAAAAAAGCCATGTTTTTATCACAGAAAATACAGCAAATTTAGGAAAAATATGAGACTTCTGTGTTAACTGTTGACACACTAGTTCATAGATATAGGGAAGAAAAAGGAAGGAGACATTAACATGTCGAAAGCAGATTATTTGAAAGTGCTCCGGCACGAAGAGGCATCCAGACTGGTTCAGCCCCAGGACATGTTCATGGCATTCACCCCGGGTGAGCATAATATGGGCGGTGAAATGGTCAATGGCGTCCGAGTAGGCAAGGACTGGTTCGGCTGTTCCTGGTCTGAGTTTGGCGACAGCCCTCTGGACGGCGCCACCATTACTCCGGGCACTCAGCGGCTGGAGGATCTGGAGGATTTCGCCTCCGTCATTCCCACTGCCGAGCAGGTCCGAGCCTTTGACTGGGAGGGCTATACCAAGCAGGCCCTGGCCAACTTTGACCGGGAAAACCAGGTGCTGCAGGTCCGCAGCCTGGTGGGTTTCTTTGAGCGTATGCATTGCCTGATTGGCTTCGAAGATGCCCTGTGCGCCTTCTACGAGGAGCCTGAGACTGTCCACGAATTTTTCCAGGCCATGCTGGAATACAAGAAGGAAGTCGCCACCTGTGTGGCTAAGTACATGAAGCCGGAAATCATCATCTTTGACGACGATTACGGCACCATGCGCTCCACCTTCCTCTCCCCCGAGATGTGGCGCAGCTTCTTCCCCCAGTACTGGAAGGAGCTGGTGGATCATGTCCACTCTCTGGGCATGGTGTTCGAGCTGCATTCCTGCGGTTATATCACCCCCCTGGTGGGCGATTTCGTGGCCGCCGGCATGGATATTCTGCAGCCCCTGCAGACCAACAATGATCTCCGCTACATCAAGGAGAATTATGGCAAGGACCTGATCCTGCGGCTGGCCATCTTTGACAAGCAGATGGAAGCCATGGGCATGACCGAAGATGAGGTCCGGGCCCAGATCCAGGAGTGGTATCACATCCTGGCTCCCGGCGGCAATTTCGTGGCAGATTTGGTACCGATTCAGGACCGGTTCTACGAGATTCAGGCCGAAGAACAGGCGAAGTTTGAAAAAGAGTTTTATCACCTGTAATTTACTATGATACAGCAAAAAACCGGCATCGGATTTACAAATCCGATGCCGGTTTTTCTGTTTAGTTCCAGCCCCGCTGGGTGGGATCCAACATATCGGTGGCCCGATAAACGAGGGCGTTGCAGATGGCTGCCGCCACATTGCTGCCCCCTTTTCGGCCCAGGGCCACAATGGCCGGAACATCCAATTTCTGGCACAGCGAAAAAATCTGTTCTTTGGCCTCCACCACGTTGACAAAGCCCACCGGTACCCCGATAACCAGCCCGGGCCGTAGGCCGGATTCCATCCGCCGGGCAATCTCAAAGAGGGCTGTGGGGGCGTTGCCCACCGCCAGAATAGCCCCGGGATACTCCCGGGCGGCTTTCTCCATGGAGGCTGTGGCCCGGGTGGTACCCTGCTCCCGAGCAGCCTCGATTACCTCTGGGTGAGCCATAAAACAGTCCACCCAGCTGCCCAGCTTTTCCAAGCCGGGCTTACTGACTCCGGCCTTGGCCATATTGGTGTCTGTGATGATAGGACAGCCCTGTTGAAGTGCTTTGATGGCCCGTTCCACTGCCCCGGCCGTAAACACCAAATGTTCCGCGTAGTCAAAATCCGCCGTGGTGTGGATCACCCGTTTGACCACAAAGGCGGTCTCCTCCGGCAGCACAATGTCCCGCTGTTCTAACTCGGCGGTAATGATCGACATGCTGGTGCGCTCAATGTCCGCCGGTCTGGTATGTTCCTGACTCAAAATTCCACGCCCTTTCTGGCCACAATACCCCGTTCGTAGGGGTGCCGGTGGCAGCGCATCTCTGTGATATAGTCCGCCTGGTCAATCATCCAGTCTGCGGGATGCCGTCCGGTCAGCACCATCTCCTGGCCGGCGGGCCGACACTCCACCACCCGACGCAGCAGATCCCGATCCACCAGGTCATATTCCCAGGCACCGCAGGCTTCATCCATTATCAATAAATCGGAAGTACTTTCCATTATTTTGTCCAAAAAAGACAAGTATAATTTCCGGTTTTCATTCTGTTCCTCCGGGCTCATTTTTGAGAAAAAATGGTTGCCTATTTTACCGGAGTAGACGGTGGCTCCCAGAGTGCGCAAGCTCTCCAGCTCCCCGCTGGTGCCGCTCTTCAGAAACTGGACCACCGTCACCTTGAACCCCTGGCCCAGAGCCCGGACCGCCAGACCCATGGCGGCGGTGGTCTTTCCTTTGCCGTCCCCCCAGTAGAGGTGCATCAATCCTTTATCCATGTTCGTATGCCTCCATGGCCCGGTAGACAGCCTCCATATCCAGGCTGCGGCGTACTTCATCCGCCAGCAGGTCAAACTGCCGCTGCTCATAGTCCTGGTGGCTTTCCACTACATATTCTTCCGGTGCCTTACCCTGGCGCAAGAGCAGCCAGTTAGCCAGCTTGGTCACCAGTTCACCGGAGTCAAATAGTCCATGGAGGTAGGTGCCAAACACCATGTCCTGGGCTGCCCCCTCCGGTTGTCCGTCTGACAGGGTACAGAAGGGCGAACAGGACACCAAAGTCCGTCCCATGTGGATCTCATAGCCCTCCAGCTTTGCCCCGGCCAGGGGCGGAAAGGCCACTTCTCCCGACACCCGGGTGCGCACCTTCTGGCTGGAAAAAACAGTCTCACTGGGCAGCAATCCCATACCGTCCATCTCTCCCCCGTGCTCCACTGCCTCCGGGTCTTGGAGTTTTTTGCCCAGCATTTGATAGCCGCCGCAGACCCCCAGCACCGGCACACCCCGGGCAGCCAGCTGCTTCACGCCGGCTTCCAGACCGTTCTGGCGCATCCAGAGCAGGTCTCCCATGGTGTTTTTGGTGCCGGGCAGGATCACCAGATCCGGCTGGCCCAGCTCCTGGACGGTGTTCACATAGCGTACCCCCAGGGCCTGATGGCGCTCCAGAGGGGCAAAGTCAGTGAAGTTGGAGATTCGGGGCAGCCGTAGAATGGCGATATCCACTGGCTTGTGTCCCCCGGTCTGCTCCAGCCGCTGGGACAGAGAGTCCTCATCGTCGATGTCCGCCCGGGTATAGGGGATCACCCCCAGCACCGGAACCCCGGTTTTCTCCTCCAGCATAGCAAGACCAGGCTTCAGAATGTCCACATCCCCCCGGAACTTATTGACCACCAGGCCCACCACCCGCTGCTGTTCCTGTTCCTGCAGCAGCGCCATGGTGCCATAGAGCTGAGCGAACACGCCGCCCCGGTCAATGTCTCCCACCAGCAGCACCGGAGCATTTACCAGCTCCGCAAGCCCCATATTGACAATGTCATCCTCCCGCAGATTGATTTCTGCGGGGCTTCCGGCACCTTCAATCACGATAATATCATTTTCTTCCGCAAGAGAGCGGTAGGCCGCCAGAATGTCGGGGATCAATGTTTTTTTCATCCGGAAATAGTCCCGGGCCCGGTAGTCTCCCCTCACCTCACCGTTGACAATGAGCTGACTGCCCACATCGCTGGAGGGTTTCAGCAGAATGGGATTCATCCTGACATCGGGTTCTTTTCCAGCGGCCTGGGCCTGGGCCACCTGGGCCCGGCCCATCTCCAGACCGTCTCGGGTAATGTAACTGTTCAGGGCCATATTCTGGCTCTTGAAAGGGGCCACCCGATAGCCATCCTGGGCAAAAATCCGGCACAGGGCAGTCACCAGCAAACTTTTTCCAGCCCCAGACATGGTGCCCTGGACCATAATACACTTAGCCATTGCAAATCACCTCGCTGAGCGCCGCCACCAGGCGCTGATTTTCCGGCTCGGTCCGCACCGCCACCCGATACCATCCGGGACATAAACCTGCGTAATTCTCGCAGTTTCGGATCAGAATCCCCCGCCGCCGCAGTTTCGCGTCCAGCTCCGGCACCGAGCAAAAAAAGAGCAGGTAGTTGGCCTCCCCAGGCACCACGGAACACCCCAGGGCCGCCAGATTCTCCGCCAGCCGGGGCCGCTGGGTCTGAATCAATTCTCTCAGCTGCCGGGCGTAGTCAGCCTCTTCCAGAGCAGCCACCCCGGCGGCCTGGGCCAGGGTGGACACACTCCAAGGCTGTCCCGCCTGGGTCATAGCATCCAGCAAGGTATGGTTTCCGCTGAGACAAAAGCCCAACCGAAGCCCCGCCATGGCATAAAACTTGGTAAAGGCCTTCAAAATCAGCAGGTGTTCCTCCAGCATGGGCACCATAGTATGTTCTTCTGGCTGATTCAGGAAGTCCCCAAAGCACTCATCCACCACCAGCAGCGCATTCACGGCCCGGCACCGCTCCAGTACCTGCTCCAACAGCGGCCGGGGAGTGGTGATCCCAGTGGGATTGTTGGGCTCACAGAGAAGGACCAGATCGGTCTCCGGCGTAATCCAGTCCAGGAAATCCTCCGTCAGCTGAAACTGGTTTTCCTGCCTAAGGGGAAATTTCCGGACCTCACAGCCCACCCGTTCCAAGGCCACAGCATACTCCCCGAAGGTGGGGGCCGTCACCAGGGCCTGCCGGGGCCTCAGAGCCAAAGCCAGCCGGTCAATCAGATCCGCCGCCCCGCTGCCGCACAGAATGGACTCCGGGGCCACCTCATAGTGCTTCGCCAGCTTTGCAGTCAGTTTACGGCACCGGGGATCCGGATAGCGATCCGCATACTCCAAAGCCTGAATCACCGCCGCCTTTACTCCCAATGGCAACCCAAGAGGGCTGGTATTGGCGGAAAAGTCCAGGGGCAGTGCTCCATATTCCATTGCGTATCCGGCCCAATCGCCGCCGTGTGTGGGTCTCATGCCAAAACTCCTTTATCCTATCAGGATCAATGCCCCCCAGAGAGCGCACAGCACCGCCAGACTCAGCAGCCCCGCTCCATAGAGCAATCTGTTGGCCCGGCGGATGTCCTCCGGCTCCACCGGCCGGTCCGGATCACCGATGGTGGGCTTGTTATAAAATTCTCCAAAGTACCAGGCGGGGCCCGCCAGCTGCACCCCCAGAGCTCCGGCCATCACCGCCTCGGTCTGGGCAGAGTTGGGGCTGGCGTGGTTGTGCCGGTCCCGCCGCCAGATTTTGAAGGCACTGCGGGTATTGCCCCCCACAAACACAGTGGCGCCGATCAGAGCCAGAGCCGCCAGACGAGAAGGCAGAAAATTGGCCACGTCATCCAGCTTGGCCGCCGCCCGTCCGAAGTTCAGATAACGCTCATTTTTGTATCCCACCATGCTGTCCATGGTGTTGATGGCCTTATAACACAGGGCCAGGGGCGCCCCGCCAATGGCAAGATAGAACAGCGGGGCGAACACCCCGTCGGAAAAATTCTCTGCCACCGTCTCCACCGCTGCCTTGGTGACCCCCTCGGCGGTGAGGTTCTGGGTGTCCCGTCCCACAATACGGGCAACAGCACTTCTTGCCTCCGGCAAGGTCCCGGTGATCAGAGCCCTGTAAACTCCCATGCTCTCGGTCTTCAGTCCCTTCATGGCCAGGGCCTGCCAGCCCCAGAACACGTTAACCACCACCAGCAGAATGGGATGAATGAACCAGGCCAGCCAGCACACTCCCAGGGTAATCAGCAATGTGCCCAAAGGCAGAATCAAGGCCAGCATCCGTCCAGCCCACCGCTCCCCCGTTGGAGTGTCGGGAAAATGCCGGCGCAGCCAGGGCTCCAGCTTGGAAATCCCCTTGCCCATGAGCACCACGGGATGGGGCATCCAGGCCGGGTCTCCCAGCAGCAGATCCAGCAGAACACTCAAAACCAATATAAAAATAAACGTCATAACTCTCTCGGTCCAGTCTCTCTTCGATAATCTGTTACGGCCAACAGCGTGAGCGTCAGCCCGTTCTCACCCCAGTCGACCCGGGCCCGGTAACCCTGGCCGCTCTCCAAATGCCAGTCAAAATAGTTTTTCCGCGGCATGGCAAATCGCTCCATCACCGCCATTTGGGTACCCCCGTGTGCCACGATGGTCAGGAAATCTTCGCCCCGTGCCCGGGCCAACTCTAATAAGGTTACAAAGGCATCGCAGACCCGACAGCAAAAGCTCTCCTTGGACTCGCCGTCAGGACAGATTCCCAGACAAAATCCATCCACCCAGCTCTGATAGGCCGGATCGTCGGACAGCTCCCGGTAATTTTTCCCCTCAAACCGGCCAAAATCCATCTCCTCCAGCCCTGGCACCACCACCTGCTCCGCCTCAGGAAACAGCAGAGCGGCAGTCTGCCGGGCCCGCAGCAGCGGTGAGACGTAGACACGGTTCGGGCTCTGGGGAGACGATTTCAGCCCCTCCCTCCCCTCTGGGGACAGGGGGGCATCCAGCCGGCCCTGATACCGGTGCTCCCGCTGCAGGGCGGTCTCACCGTGGCGGATCAACTCCACCGTCATGGCTTTTGCCCCTTCAGGCACTGGGGTAGGCCGCAGCACACCCGCACCACCGTGTCCGCCTTCTGGGCCAGCAGGCAGGCCAGCCGTCCGGCCCCCTCCCGACAGGCCCGCTGGTGGGGGTCCACCGGCACCACGCCGCCCCCCACTTCAGTGGCAATGACCACATCCTTCCGGGCCAGTTCCTCCGCCAACTGCTCCAGATCGGTGTCCGGCTGGACCAGATCCTGTACATCCCAGACACAGCGCCGGGACAGTTCCTCCTCACTCCAGCCCAGGGCGGAGCGGACATAATCCCGCTTTCCCGCAAACAGCGGTCCCGTGACAAAAATCAAAGCAATCCCTCCACAATCTGTACCGCGTACAGGGCAATCAGCATCCAGAGCTCCACAGTCTGGACAAACCAGCCCGCCAGATCTCCGGACAGACCGCCGAACTGTTTCAGCGCCATCCGCCGGTACCACACAAACACACATTGGGCAGCCACAGCCATGGCGACACCCTGCCAGCCGGTAGCCGCCAGGGCCAGGCTGAGCAGCACATCCAGCACCGTCAGCACCGCCGCCACCCGTTTTTTGTCCGCCGCCGTGGCAAAAGTATAAGCCAGGCCGGTCTTTTTTGCCAGCGGGAAGGTAGTCACCGCCAGCCCGGACTGGACCCGGCTCAGGCAGAACATGAGGCCCAGAGGCAGATAGCGGTAGTGAGGCAGCGTGACCCAGAGGGCTAAGCTCAGGGCCAGATAACAGCCCAGCCGGATCAAGGCAAAGGAACCCACATGGGGGTCTTTTAAAATCTCCTGTTTCCGCTCCGGCCCAGCATGGCTGGCCAGGGCGTCCCAGGTATCGCAGGCCCCATCCAAATGGATCCCGCCGGTAACCATCACCGGGGCCAGCCCCAGCAACACCCCTGTCAGCAGCCGTGGCAGAGACAACCAGTCTCCCGCCCAGGCAATGAAACCACATAGAGCGCCGATGACCAGGCCGATCAGCGGAAAGGCGCAAAAGGCGAAACGCATATTGCGCTGATTCCATTCAAATTGTGGCATAGGCAGGGCGGAATACATGGAAAACGCCACCGCAATGGTCTCTAAAACCCGCACAAAACTCATCCCTTCAAAACATTGGGCAGTCCGCAGACAACCTCCACCACCCGGTCCGCCCGCCGAGCCAGGGCTCGGTTCAGGCTCGCCATTGCCTCCAGGTAGCGCAGGGTATCTCCGGCATAGTCTGACCCGCCGGCGCAGACCTCCTCGGCCACCACCGTCAGGTGGGCGCACCGCTCCAGGGTTTCAACGCCCCGCAGCACCGCCTCCACGCCGCCCCCCTCCGGGGTATAGAGCTCGTTGGAGAGCAGGCTGCCCAAGCCCTCCAGCAGCACATTGCTGTCCGTGGGAAGCTCCAGTCCCGCCAAATTGGTGTAGCACTCCACAGTCTCAAACCCCCGGTCCGCCCGGGCCAGGCGATGTTTTTCAATCCGTGCCACGCACTCCTGGTCCCAGGGGTACAAAGTGGCGATATAAATTCTTTGACCGCTCTGAGATAGCACCAGCCCTTCGGCATACTCGCTTTTTCCGCTGGCGGAACCGCCAATCACCAGGGTAAACATTTCCTGTTCCTCCTCACTGGGGGGTGTAGGCCTCAATGCCCAGATGGCCAAAGGTGTGGCCGCTGTGATACACCTCCAGAGCCAGATCCAGCAGCGGCAGGGCGCACACTGCGCCGCTGCCCTCCCCTAACCGCAGGCCTGCGGAAATAAGAGGACGCAGATTCAATGCCTCCAGCAACAGCTGGGCAGCGGGCTCCGCGGACACATGGCTGGCCAGCAGACAGTCCCCCACCGCCGGATTAAGCCGCACAGCACACAGAGCCGCCGCAGCGGTGATGAGCCCGTCCAGCAACACCGGCACCCGATAGAGGGCGCCGCCGATGCAGGCGCCGCAAAGGGCGGCCAGATCCAGTCCCCCCACTTTGCTCAACAGGTCAATGGGGTCACTTGCATCGGGGGCATTGACCTGAAAGGCGGATTCAATGGCCTTCACCTTCCGCCGCAGTCCCTCATCAGACAGGCCGGCCCCCCGGCCAGTGAGTTCAGCGGCCGGCAGGTTCAACAGGCCACAGGCCAGAGCGCTGGAGGTGGTGGTGTTGGCGATGCCCATCTCCCCCAGCAGCACTATATTAGTGCCACGTTCTACCTCACGGCCCACCATTTGGATGCCGGCCTCAATGGCGTTGACGCACTCTTCCCGGGTCATGGCCGGTCCCTGGGAAATATCACCGGTGGCGTTGCGCACCCGGCAGTTCTCCACTCCCGGGGCTCCGGGAAAATCCAAAATTCCCAAATCCAGCGGCACCACCCGGCAGTTGGCCCCCCGGGCCAGGTAATTGACGGTACTCACCCCCGCCCCCAGGGCAGTGGCTACGGCAGCGGTGACATCCGGACCAGACTGGCTGACCCCCTGGGCCACCACGCCGTTGTCGGCACAGAACACCAGTAAAGTTCGCTGATCCAGGCGCACATCGACGTTGCCGGTGATCGCCCCAATCCGGGCCACAGCCCGCTCCAGCTCTCCCAGACTGCCCAGGGGCTTGGCCAGGGAGTCCCAGTGCTCCAGCACCCCCTGGAATGCCTTTTGGTCTCCGGGTTTAACCTGATTCAATGCCTGCTCCAATGTCATCTCTGTCTCTCCTTTTGGTAGACCTGTGCAGCTTCTACAAACCGCTCAGCCAGCGGAAGTTCTCCCCCGAAATGCAGGTGGGGAAACCCTGCGTAAAGCCTAGAATTCACATAACCGCAACGCCAGCTTTTTCCATTGGGCTTTTGTGCCTCTAAATCAGTACCGTTCTCGGTGCAGTCCCAATAATGGAACTCATGGGCGGGTACCGGCTCCCCAACCCGGAACAGCATGCTGTCCTGATCTCCAGTTAAATGCAGATAGCCAAACCGCTGAAGCCGGGAGGTGGAATAGCCCCGGCCCGGCAGCGCTCCCACCAGGTCAAATTGCTGGCCTTGGTCTGACTCAAGACACTGCTGCAGATAGAGGAATCCGCCGCACTCGGCCAGGGTAGGCATGCCTTCCTGGATGGCCCGGTAAATCTGCTGCCGCATGGTAACATTTTCGCTAAGTTGCTGCAAATACAGCTCCGGGTAGCCGCCACCCAGATAGAGACCGTCCGCTTCTGGCAGCTCCGAGTCCTCCAGGGGGCTGAAAAAGACCAGCTCTGCCCCGGCCTCCTTCAGGGCGTCCAGGTTGTCGGCATAGTAAAAGCAAAAGCTCTTGTCCCTTGCCACAGCGATTTTCACCCGGGCGGTTTGAGACTGAGATTTCTCCGGCACAGTCTCCACTTCTCGGCCCAGAGCCAGAATACTTTCCAGGTCAGCGGTTTCCTCCAGCTGCTGGGCCACCGCCTCAAAGCGGTGATAAAAATCTTCGATTTCCCCGGCGGTCAGCAATCCTAAATGCCGACTCTCCAGTCGGGCCTCTTCCATCGGCGGCAGATAGCCCAGCACCGGCAAACCCGTCTCCCGCTCCAAAATGGGGCGCAGATGGGCATAGAGCATGGGTTTGCAGTCGGTGAGAAAAAGCCCCGCCAGATGACTGTCAGGCCGGAAAGTCTGCATTCCCTTGATCTGGGCCGCCAGAGTCAGGCTGGCCCCCTTGGGGCACACCGCCAGCAGCACTGGAGTATCGGTAAGATGGGCCACCTGCCAGGCGCTGGCCTGGTCGGTCCCCCCCACCCCGTCATAGAACCCCATGGCGCCCTCCAGCAGTCCGAATCCGGCCCGCTGCCGGGCCAGGGTGCGTCGAACGCCGGCCTCTCCCTGCAAAAACAGATCCAGGTTGCGGCTGGGCACCCCCAGCACCCGGCTGTGGAACATGGGGTCGATGTAGTCCGGGCCGCACTTGAAGGCCTCGGCGTCGATGCCCCGGCGTTTCAGGGCCGCCAGCAGGCCGCAGGACAGCACGGTTTTCCCGCTGCCGCTGCTCATGGCAGCAATCATCAATCTGCGCATGGTCTTGCTCCCGTAATCAGGAAAACCGGATTCTGGGCCAGCAGCAGGTGGAGATTTGCCGCCGCCTTGGTGCGGCTGACGGAAATCTGGGCCACCTCCACTTCACAGCCTCGGGCCTGCAGCGACTCCATAGCGGTGTTCAGATTCTCCAGGGTAATGGCGGAGACACAGATCCGGGCGGCGGAGTTGGCTTTCAGCGAAAGATCGATGATCTCGTCCAGATCCCCGTGGCTGCCCCCGACAAACACCTTGTCCGGGGCCGGGAAATCAGGCAAGACTTCCACCGCAGAACCCTCAGTCAGCCTCAGATTCCAGGCCCCAAATTTCTGGCGATTGGCCCGGATCAGCGCACAGGCCTCCGGTTTCTCCTCCACAGCCCAGGCCGACTTTCCCTGTAACGCCAGTTCCACGCTGACGCTGCCGGTACCGGCCCCCACATCCCAGCACACATCCTCCGGGGTTACCCCCAGCTTGGCCAGAATGGCGCATCGCACCTCCTGCTTGGTCATGGGCACTTTCCCCCGCTGGAACTCCTCATCGGAAATTCCAGGCGTTCTTGAAAGCCGAATTTGGGGCGGTTCCACCAGCAGTACGCTGAGGGGGGCAAACTCCTGTTGAGCACATTCCGCCGCAGTGCCGGAAAAAATACGCTGGGTGGGATAGGAGAGCTCCTCCCCCACCGCCACCTTCAGCTCCCCCAGTCCAGCCTCGGCAATTTGGCGGCACAGCTCCGACGGCCCCAAATTTCCACCGGTCAGAAAGAACACCGGCTGGCCCTGGCAGAGCTCCGCCACCGGGTCGCAGTCCACCCCGTGGGCGGAGCACAGACGCCAATTCTGCCAGCTGGTCCCCAGCTTGGCGGCCAGGTATTGGAGGCTGGAGATGCCGGGCAGTACCTCATAGTCTACCTTCTCCCGCTCCAACAGAGGAATCAGAGTCTTGGCCCCGGAATAAAAGCCGGTATCCCCGCTGAAGAGCACGCAGATCCGCTCCGCGGCGCTGCTCAAAATCACATGTATGATGTCAGCACTCCGGACCGCATCCACCCGTTCCGCCGCGCCGTCAGGCAAGCTCTTCAGCAGCCGACCCGCTCCGATCAGCAGCTGAGCTTGTTCCAGGCGCTGCCGGGCCTGGAGTGTCACAGTTCCTAAGTCTCCGCAGCCCATCCCCAACAAGGATACCAGTCTCATGTCATTCCCTCGCTTCCAGCTCTTTCAAAATTTCTTCCATGGTAAGCCCGGATTCTGCCCTCCGGCCCACCAGGATTACGTCGGCGCCGGCCCGGCGGGCCGCCCGCAATTTCTCATCAAATCCGCCGGCTTTGCCCCCGTCCTTGGTGACCAGCCAGCGGATGTGGTACTGCGCCAACATAGCGGCATTCATCTCTTCGGAAAAGGGGCCTTGCAGCGCGATGATATTCCGGTGGGGCAGCCCCAGGGCTTCACAGGCATCCAGAGATGGATGGGTGGGCAGCACTCGGGCAAAGACCCGCTCCGGCTCCAGGTCTTGGAACGCACTCAGCTCTTTGGCTCCGGTGGTCAGCAGCACATTTCCAGGCCGGGTGCGGAGATAGTCACAGGCCTGTGCACAGGATTCCACCCGGATGCAGCCGTCTGTTTCGCTCTCGGCCCGGAGCAGACGACGCAGAGGAATTCCACAGGGCTGGCAGGCATTGCGGACATGCTCCGTCACCTCCACCGCATAGGGGTGGGTGGCATCGATGACTAAATCAAAGTCCGGAATAACCTGGGCCATCTGTGTTTCATCCAGGCGGCCCACCCGAACTGTTGCCTTTAGGTCGCGTAACTCCTCGGCCCCTATATCGGTGGCCACACTCACAGTGACCGGATAGCCCTGCTCACTGAGCCTCTGGGCCAATTCCCGGCCTTCCGTGGTGCCTCCGAAAATCAAGATCCGTTTCATTTTTTCCGTTCGTAGCCTCGGGGGGTTACCATAGAGCCACCGATGCGCCGGGTGGAGCTGTTGCCGATAAAGACGGTAGTAAACATGTCCAGCTCCGCTTCCCGCAGCTCCGCCAGGGTCAGGATCGCCTTCTCCTGGCCCTCCCGGCCGATCATCCGGACCCAGCCGCAAACGTTGTCCCCGCCCCGGGATTCCAGTAGAATGTCGCAAGCCCGACGCAGGTAATCTCTGCGCTTTTTGGATCCGGGGTTATAGAGGCAGATGGAGAAATCTCCCTCCCCGGCGCAGCGCAGTCGCTTTTCAATGGTAGCCCAGGGGGTCAGCAGATCCGACAGGGAGATGACACAGAAATCGTGCATCAGCGGCGCGCCCAGCACCGCGGCCCCGGACAGGGCGGCAGTGGCGCCAGGCACCACGGCGATTTCCACCTCCGGGAAGTCCACCGACAGTTCCAGCACCGGTCCCGCCATACCGTAAACACCGGCGTCCCCGGAACAAAGCATAGACACGGTCTTTCCCTGCCTGGCGGCCTCCAGGGCCCAGCGGCACCGCTCCAGCTCCTGGGTCATGGGTGTGGTATAGGTCTCTTTGTCCGGAAACCAGTCCTTTACCAGATCGATATACACGGTATAGCCCACCAGCACATCGGAGGCTTCCAGTGCCTCAAGGGCCTGGAGGGTCATCTGTTCCCGACTGCCGGGGCCCAGTCCCACCAAAAACAATTTACTCATCCCGCCACCTCCAATTGGGCGTATAGTCTGTAAGGGCAAGCGCCATAGTGACGCCGTTCCCCGCTATTTTCTTACACAGCAGCTTACCGCCGCTGCCCAGCACCGCAGAGCGTTCGCATACGTTGTCCACTCCTACGGTCTGTTCCACAAAGGCAGAACCGGAAAACTCCCCCTGCACCTGGTTCAGTTCCAGGGCAGAAAAGGTCTCCAGAGGCCAGTTGTGGGCTGTGCAGAAGGCCAGCAGCCCCGGCTCCCTGGCCTTCAAATCCAGGGAGCAGACCTTGACGATGGCCTGTGTCGGAACGCCAGAGGCCTCCAACAGGGTCTGGAACAGGCCCTCAATTTGCGCTTGGGTGGTCCCCTTCCTGCAGCCCACCCCCAGAATTCCGATCCGGGGCACCGCCCAGAGGGCTTCTGCCTCCTCCCCGGGGGTCATGGAAAGCCGAATATCACAGGGACCATCCTGGGCCAACTTCACGCCTTTAGGCGGCTTTCCCTCAACAGGGAAATCGCTGCAACAGACCAAGGTTTGACCCGCCAAAAGTTTGCCGGAGACCACTTTGATCCGCTCCGGATTCATAATGGTGCAGTTTTGCCGCTTGGTCCACTCGTCCACCGCAAACACGCCCCGGCAATCCGTGGCAGTGGTCACCACCGGGATTGCGCCGCAGACGGCAGCGATGTGTCGGGCCAGGTCGTTGGCACCCCCAAGATGGCCGCTGAGCACCGGCACCGCAAAGGTACCGGACTCATCCACTGCCACCACCGCCGGGTCGGTAACCTTACTGCGCACATGGGGGGCAATGGCCCGGACAGCGATGCCCACCGCGCCAATGAAAACCAGATCTTCCCGGTTCCGAAAACCTTCGGCGGTCCAATTCTCCATGGAAAAGCCCGGGGTAAAACGGCTGACCTGGCCTCCTAAGGCCTGAGACAATCGCTCCGCCAGAGCTTGTCCCCGGTCAGTAAAAGTCAGATATTTCATAGAGTGGCCTGGCGGTAGCCAGTGGTGAAACTGGGGTCATAGAGCTTGCTCCGGTCATAACGGTTGCCCAGGAAATCTCCCACCAGCACCAGTGCAGTCTTGGAAATGCCATGTTCTGCTCCGGCCTGGGCCAGCTTGCCCAGGGGGGTATAGACCACCTTTTCTTCCGGCCAGGTGGCTTTATAAACCAAAGCAGTGGGGGTGTCCTCGGTATAGGCGCCCTGCAGCAAAGCCTCCTGAAGCCCCTCCAACATACCGGCAGAGAGGAAGATTACCATGGTGCAGCCGTGCTGGGCCATGGAGACAATGCCTTCCCGTTCCGGCACCGGAGTCCGCCCCGCCATCCGGGTGATAATGACACTCTGGCTCACCCCGGGCAGGGTATACTCTCCATGCACCGCTGCGGCGGCTCCGCAGAAACTGGACACGCCGGGAGTCACATCAAAAGCAATGTTTCGCTTTTCCAGCTCATCCATCTGCTCCCGGATGGCTCCGTAGAGGCTGGGATCTCCGGTATGGAGCCGGACGGTGGTCAAGCCCTCCTGCTCCGCCCGCTCCACTTCTGCAATCACCTGTTCCAGGGTCATTTCCGCACTGTTATAGATGCGGCAATCCTCCCGGCACAGCCCCAGAATCACAGGATTCACCAGACTGCCGGCATAGATCACCACATCCGCCTGCTTCAACAATTCCGCACCCCGCAGGGTGATCAGGTCCGGCGCTCCGGACCCGGCTCCCACAAAATGTACCACAGTATTACTCCTTTACGATGATGGTTGTGAAATAGCTTAAGCGTTCCGGCAGCTCCCGCAGATTTTTGGACACCAGCTCCTCCGGCAGGCCGCAGTTGGCCACCAGAGCGGCCCGGTCCAGCATCCCCTGCGCTTCCAGAGCGCTCCTGACCTCATCCAAGTGAATGCCAGACTTCATCAGCACCTTGCTGCCGGGGAAATTCATGGCATATTCGTCCAGCTCCACATTACCGGGGACAATGGCCAAAGGCCGGTCCGTTTCTGTAAGGCTGATCCCCAGCCGGGCCGCCGCCGCACTGAAGCTGGTGACGCCGGGGACCATAACGCAGTCAAACCCCTGCGCTTCCAGCCGGTCTATCAGCGGAGTACAGGAGGCGTAAACTGCCACGTCTCCCAACACCGCCATGGCCACATCCTGGCCCTGAGTGAGCCGGCGGGCAATCTCCTCCGCCGCCAAATCATGGGCCTCCTGACGGCCGGACAGGGCCACCGCCATGGTGAGGTCCAGGGGCAGAATCTCTTTTTCCGTCAGATCCACTGCCCCCCGGGCGATATCCAGGGCCAGCATCCCGCCGGAACGGGTCCGGGGTGCTGCCACCACCGGGCAGGCCTCCAGAGTTCGGCAGGCTTTCAGGGTCAATAGCTCCGGATCCCCGGGACCCACCCCCACCGCATAAAATGTTCCTCTCTTTACTTCCATCGTCTTAAAATCTCCTGTGCTTCTGAGGTCATCCCCAGAATTCCGTATTGAGTGGAAAACAGAACTGCCCCCACCCGGTATTCGCCCTCTGCCCGATGCCGCAGGTGCCGTTCTACCGCCTTGGTAATGCTGTCCATCACCGGCTGCCGCAGGGAGCACTCCTCCAAAATCGCCAAACAGGCGTCGGAGGTGGCAGCATCCATCAACTGGCGGCATACGGTCTGGTCAGCTCCACAGACCGCCGCATGGGCGCAGAACAGCTCGATGCGGCAATCTGCAAATCGGCTGTGGGTGTTCATGATACCACCAGCCAACTTGGCCAGCTTGCCCACATGGCCCACCAGCAGCACATCTTCATAGCCCTGGGCCATAATTTCATCCAGGGCGTCTCCAATGAAGTTGGAGCATTTCACCACGGGAATACCCAGCTTGTCGAGGCCCTGATCCTGCAAAAAATCCATTCCGTAGTTGCCGGGGGTGAGAATGACCCGGCGCCAGCCCTGGGCCCGGTAAGACCGCAACTCCAGAGCGATGGTGTCAATGAGAGCCTGCATACTCATGGGCTCCACAATACCGGAGGTACCCAAAATGGAGATACCACCCTCAATGCCTAAGGAAGGGTTAAAGGTTTTCGCCCCGATGGTCTCCCCTTCCGGCACCGAGATCACCACCCGGAAACCGCAATTCTCTCCTGCTGCCCAGCGAACATCCTCCAGGGCCTGGGCGATCATCTGCCGGGGTACATGGTTGATGGCCGCCGCTCCCACTGGTTGATCCAGTCCGGGTTTGGTCACCCGGCCTACGCCGGTGCCCCCGTCAATTTCAATCATGCCATCGTCAGTCATGGTGACTTCAGCGCAGATCAGGGCGCCGGCAGTCCGGTCGATGTCGTCCCCCGCGTCCTTGCGGACACCGCAGAGGGCGGTATTTCCCTCCATCCGGCACTCCTCCAGAGGCACCTCCACCCGTAAACCCTTGGGGGTGGTCAGGGCCACCGTCTCCGGCCACCGGCCCGTCAGCAGTTTTTGGGCCGCCCCAGAGGCCGCCAGAGCAGCACAGGTGCCGGTGGTAAAGCCACAGCGCAGCTTTTTTCCGCCGGAATAAATGTAGTGCTCAAAGGCCATAGCGCAATTTCCCCTGTCGCTCCGCATAGTCCCTCAATTCCCGCAGCGGTTCTGCCTGGTCGGACATCTCCGCTGGGGATAAGGTACACACCGTGTATTCCGTGGTATCAATCCAGTGCTTGGCACACGCTAAACATTCCTCTGTCAGTGGCGAAAACGCTTTTTGCGCCACAATATCCATGGCCAAGGCCCGGGCCACAGGATAGTCCAAGTCATTGGTCCAAAGCACGCCTGCGGCAAAGGGAATTCCCTGCCGCTGAAGCTGCCGGAACACATGGGTGCCGGTGCCGTTTCCTCCCAGCACAAATACTTTAGGCTCTCCTGTCGGCTTTTCCAGCTCCAGGCCGCCACTGTGAAAGTCGAAATCTCCTATACTGACACCGTAAAGGGACTCAATATAGCCCGGAACAAAAATTTCCTCCGGGGTACCGAATCGCTCTACCCGGTCTCCCTTGATACAGGCCAGCTTATGGGAAATCCGCTGGGCCAGATCCACCTCATGCAGTGACATTACCACGGTGAGGTGCTGTTCACGGGATAGCTGCTGCACCATCGAAAGGAATTCCAGCTTATATCTGATATCCAAAAACGAGGTGGGCTCGTCCAGCACCAGTACCTCCGGTTCCTGGCACAGGGCCCGAGCCAGCAGCACCCGCTGCTTCTGGCCATCGCTGATCTGTTCAAAATCTCGCTGGGCCAGCTCAGTGATGTGAACCAACTCCATGGCCTCCCGGACTTTGGCATGGTCATGCTGGGTCAGCACGCCAAATTTACCGGTATAGGGATAGCGGCCGGTGGATACAACCTCCTCACAGGTCATCAGCTCTGTTTTGACCCGCTGGGTGAGCACCACCGCCATCTGTTTGGCCAAACGGCTGTTGTTCATCCCGGCCAGGTCATTTCCTCCCAAATAGACCGCTCCACCCAGAGGCGCCAACTGGCGTATGATACTCTTCAGTATTGTGGTCTTTCCGGCGCCATTGGGGCCGATCAGCGTTAAAATCTCTCCCTTTTGGAGAGAAAGGCAAATATCCCGGATCAGCGGCTGCTGACGGTAGCCCACCGTCAGGCCGTCAGTCTGAAAATATGGGCTTTCCATGCGCTCACGCCCCCTTGGATCTCTGCCGATGGATCAAAATCCAGATGACCACCGGCGCGCCGAAAATGGCGGTAACGGTACTGATGCTGAGTTCCGTGGGTGAAAATGCCGTCCGGGCCAGAAGATCGCACAGCTGGCAGAACACGGCCCCGCCCAAAAAACAGCCCGGGATCATAATCAGGGGCTTGGTGGTACGGAACAGGCTTTTCACCAGGTGGGGGACGGCGATACCCACAAAAGACACCGGACCGGCGAAGGCGGTGACACAGGCCGCCATGACACTGGACAGCAGCACCAACAGCGTTCGAAACAGCGGAATATTGACGCCCACGCTCCGGGCATACCCCTCCCCCATCAGATAGGCGCTGATGGGCTTGGAGAGGAAAAACGTGCAGGCCAGAGAGGCCAACACCACCACGGCCATAACCGGAATATTGCTCCAGGTGATGCCGGAAAAGCTGCCCATAGACCAGTTATGCAGGTTGACGATGTCGGCGTCATCCGCAAAGGTCACGATAAAATCCGTGATGGCGGAACAGATATAGCCCACCATGACGCCGCTGATAATCAAAATGGACATTCGGTCCACCAGCCGGGCCATGAGCAGTACAAATCCCATGGAAGCCAGCGCCCCCAAAAATGCAGCGCCGATCATTTCCAGACTGGAAAGATAGGATGCCGTACTCAGGGAGAATACCATGGCAATGGCCACCACCAGCTTGGCACCCGAGGAGATACCCAGAATAAAGGGACCTGCAATGGGGTTGTGGAAGAAGGTCTGCAGCAGATATCCCGCCAGGGCCAGCGTTCCCCCCAGAAGGATGGCGGCCAGGGCCCGGGGCAGCCGCAGCCGCAGCACAATATCTCCATAGGTACTGCCGGAATCCTGTCCCCCCAGGATGCGCAAACAGTCCCCCAGAGGGATATTGACGCTGCCGATACAGACGCTGAGCAGAAGGCTGACCAGCGTCAGTACCGCCAGAGCGGCAAAGGCCAGACAATAATGCTTGTGTTTCATAATCACTCCAAAGGATAAAGGAAGGTCATCTGTTCCGTTTCGTCAGACAGCATGGCGTTGAGATCCTGAACAAAGGTACCCAACTGCATGGAGGACTGGTACAGATTCTCAGTGGTGCAGTAGACATGTCCCTCCTGGACTGCCTTAAAATTGGCGAACAAATCATTCTTGGCCAGCAGATCATCCAGAGTATTCATCTCCCCCATGATGGAGCTGTTGTAGATGATATAGTCCGCATCCTTGGCGGTCATGTAAAAGGCCTCCATCTGGATGGTGGCAGTGCTGGTGTTGGACCCTTCCTCTGCTTTCAATTCCGGAAAGGCGTAGGTACCGCCGGCAATCTCGATGAGCTTGGCCACATAGTCAGTGCTGCGCCGCACCACCGCCGCGCCGTTGGTATTCAGATAGAAGAAGGCCACAGTTTTTCCGGTGCTCACTTCTTTCAGCTGCTCAAAGGCCTGCTCCTGTTCCGCAAAGGCCTGTTCCGCCTGTTCCAAATGGTCTGTCAGCAGGCCGTAGAGTTTGACCCACTCCATGCGGCCTAAGGGACTGGATTCGTGGCTGGAATGGTCTACCATCACAGGGATACCCAAATCAACCAGTTCCTCTCTTGCCTTTGGGTTATGATAGATCATCGTATTCTCGATGGTCAAATCACACCCCTCAGAACAAATCAGTTCATAGTCCGGAGCGGAGTATTTACCAGCATACGCCAGCTCCCCTGCCCGCAGCGCATCGGCTACCCCAGGCAAATACCAGCCATCCTCATCCAATCCCACAAACCGGATGGAGGACAGAGCGTCCGCCGACAGGAACATATCCATGGAAGCCGAGGCCACCAGATAGATGTTATTCAAAGGCTGACAGAGCACCGTGATGTCCTCATCCAGTCCTTTGGGCACTCCAACTCCCTCCGGAACCAGCAGATAGCGGGCCTGGTTGTCCTCCGGGATAGTGATCAAGGCGTATTCGCCATAGTAGTCCACCGTAAACTGCTCGGCATAGTCCAGCTGCATACTTCCGGTACAGGTCAACTCAGACCAGTCAGGACCAGTGGGGGCGGGGCCTGTCCCGGAAGCATTATGTCCGCAGCCGGCCAGGGCCAACAGCAGCATCAAGGCCAAAAGGCCACTGATAACCCGTTTCATTGGGCTTCCTGCACCGAGGCGGCGTCAAAGGTGATCACATACTCCACCTCATGAGGATTCCCCATGGCGGTGGTATCGGCGATCACAGGCAGATCCTCATCCAGGGTAGTAACAGGAATCTCAAAGGTGGAACCAGGCTCCAGCGTGGTGGGCTGGTAGGTCTCCTCGTTCACCACCATGTAATCGTAATTGGAGCTGCTCCAAACCAGGGTAAGGGTCATGGCACCGTCCTGGACGGTCAGCTGGGCGGGGGATTCCACGCTGGCTTTTCCAGAGCCACCCTCCAGGGCAACCTCCACGGTATAAACGCCGTCAGCCAGAGTCTTGGACTTGCTTCCGCCGCAGCCCGTCAACATCAGCGCCAGGGCAGCAACCACCAACAGACATGTAACAATACGCTTCATAATACATACACTCTCTTTCATTTTTTATATTTAGCAGACAGCCCCTTAAGGGGTTGTCTTATTTACTCTATTACTGGATTGGCTCCGGATTGGAGACAGAAACCACATGGTCATACCAAGTACCTTTCGCACCCAGAATGGCCAGATCAAACTCCTGGTCCAGAGCGGCCACCGGAACGTCAAAGCCATAAACTTCCTCGGTGGTTCCGTCGCTGTAGGTGACGGTGTCCAAGGTGGGTTCCAGCACTTGAGCTCCCTCTTTGGCAGCGTCCTCCGCCTTGCCCGGGAAGAGATTCACAATATTTTGGGAAACCAGTGAGATATGAATGGTCATCTGTCCATTTTCCACCGTCAGGGTCCCCTTGCCGTTCAAAGCCTCGTTGACATGGAACATGCCGCTGTCGGTGTCAAAGTCAGCGGTATACACACCATCCGCCAGCACCTCAGCAGAAACATCAGAGTTCCCATCTACCATTAAGCCCTGGCTGTCCATGGCTGCCGCAGTGTGGGCAACATAGATGGCCTGGATCTCCTCCATGCCGCCCAGACCGTCAAGCTGGGTATCTACCGTCTCAAAGCTGCCGGAGGCCAGAAACAGACTCTTCCAGGAGTCCGCCTCTTCCCCGGCCATATCATTGTTGGCGTGATCTCCCGCCACCACCATCAGGGGCCGAAGCACCACATGGGTGTAGCCAGCCTCCGCCGCCGCGGCAATAATAGCATCGCAGTCGGTGCCCTCGGGCTCCCCTTCCACAGTGCCGATGAATACATTTTCATAACCCAGCTGGCTCATCTGGGTCTGCATCTGGCTGTAAGTAACCTTGGCGGTGTGGGAGGTACCGTGACCCAGCAGCACAAATGCGGTACCGGCCTGGGCAGCTTCCTCCAAAGAGTCATAGCCCGCCTGGGCTACCGCGCCCGCTACGACAGCCTGGGCCACTGCCGCCTTATCCTCATTCACCGCGGAGGCGTCATCTCCCACTTCCCCCAGCAGGGGCTCAGCGATAGCCACGAAATCAAACTGATTGGCGTAGGCCTCCACCGCCTCCACCATCTCGTCATATTCCGAGCCGTGCATCAGATGGGTGGGCTGAACGATAAGCTCTTTCACTCCATTGGCCACCGCCCGGTCCAAGGCCTGCTGGATGTTGTCAATTTTCACATCGTCCCGGGCCAGGACATGATTCATAATAATCTGGGAGGTAAAGGCCCGGCGCACTGACCAGTCGGGATTGGCAGCCTGGATTGCCTTCTCAATACCACCGATGTCCTTGGCTCGGCTGTCATTGTAGGAGGTGCCAAAGCTGACCACCAGAATCTCCCGCTCCCCGATATCGTCCTGATTCAGCGGGTCATCCTGAGCGGGATCTCCCGTATCCAGTCCAAAATAGTCCGGGCTGGCGTTTTCTCCCTGTACCAGAGCCTTTTGGGCATCTGTCAGAGCATCCCAGCCCTCCCGGGCGGCCCGGCACTGTTCTTCGGTGTCCTCCGTCCACTGCTGGACGTAGATGGCGTCAATCAGCTCCGCCACCGCGTCCGCGGCGGCCTGATCCTCTGACGTGGAGGAAGCGCTGGATTGCGCCGCAGACTGGCTAACAGATTCCGCTCCGGTGGAACCGCAGGCGGTAAGGGCCAGCAGCATAGCCGCCATAAAAGCACACAATATTCTTCGTTTCATGATCCCATCTCTTTTCGTCTTGTATTTTGTTCCTCACAGGTTCTCTATCAGCTGTCCCGCCGCAACAAAAAACGGCCGCAAAAGCGACCGTTGGTTCAGACAGGTATGACAGCTCCGCTTCCGACCCATGGGGGACCGAAAAAAGACAGACACCTGGAAAACAACGATCCGTGCATCGCAGATCCTGCGTTTTACACACGGGCAGGTCTCCTGACTTCGTTCATCGCCACCCCCCTCTTCCCAGTTTCCCAGTGATTTTTGGGGCGCAGCTCCCGTACACAGTGACGGCATCGTTCCGGATTCCCACCGGATTCCCTTTTCACCCATCCCGCAGATGGACACCCGTGCGCAGCATAAAGCTCCTATATTTCAATTGTAAACACCGGCATGGTTGCCGGGATCATTTTTATTCTAATCATTCCTCCAAAGGAAGTATGGTAATTTTATTGGATTTTTAGGATAAATTCAACTTCTCCTGGTTCCAGTCACAGGCATGAAATCAATCTATGGAGTCAATCAAATTTTAGCAAATTCTCATATAGAACGCAAGCCCTCACAAGACAACGAAGAATGGGCTGTTGCTTGTGCAACAGCCCATTTTGGTTGAAATCAATAGAATTTCTTGCGGTTCTTCCGGGCAGCCTCAGACTTCTTGCGACGCTTGACGCTGGGGCTCTCGTAGTGCTCGCGACGGCGCACTTCGGCCAGAACACCGGACTTGGCGCAGCTGCGCTTGAAGCGCTTCAGGGCGCTGTCCAGAGACTCATTTTCTCTAACGCGGACTTCAGACATCTAATTTCCCTCCCTCCGAAATGCCCAGGGAGTTATGTGACAACAGGGCATGAACAGCCAAATTCTTAGCCTTACCTAGATATTCTACGCTGTGAAAGCAATTCTGTCAAGAGTAAGTTTCAATTTCCGCTGTTTTTATAGTCCTGTCAGGCTTTGGGCTTCAAAATCAGGTTGACCAGCCGGTTCTTCACCAGGATCACCTTTACAATATCCATGCCTTCGGTGTATTTGGCCAGCTTGGCATCCGCCAGAACCGCAGAGACCACCACATCCTGCTCGGCGTCGGTGGGCACCTGGACGTTGCCCCGCATCTTGCCGCCGATCTGCACGGCCAGTTCCACGGTGGCGGCCACGGTCTTACTCTCGTCATAGACGGGCCAGCTCTGCTGGCAGGCCATGCCTTCGCAGCCCAGGTTCTGCCAGATCTCCTCGCAGATATGGGGGGCCACCGGGGACAGCATCAGCACCAGGGCCTTCAGGTCGCCCTTAGTGAGGCCGTTGGCGTAGAAGCTGTTCACCAGGGACATCAGGGTTGCGATGCCGGTGTTGAACTTCATAGCCTCAATGTCGTCGTTGACCTTTTTGATGGCCTTATGGATCTCCGCCTCGTTGGCGGCACTGTACTCCATGCTGTCGGTGGCCATATCCTGCAGGTTCCAAACCCGGTCCAGGAAACGCTTGCAGCCCGCCACCGCCTTGGGGGACCAAGCTGCCGCCTTGGCAAAGTCACCGATGAACATGATATAGGTGCGCATGGTGTCGGCGCCATACTCCCGGACAATGTCGTTGGGGTTGACCACGTTGCCCCGGGACTTGGACATCTTTTCGCCGCCCTCACCCAGGATCATACCGTGGCTGGTGCGCTTATGATAGGGCTCCGCATAGGGCACTACGCCGATATCATGCAGGAAATTGTTCCAGAACCGGCTGTACAGCAGGTGCAGAGTGGTATGCTCCATACCGCCGTTGTACCAGTCCACCTGACCCCAATAGTCCAGAGCCTCTTTGCTGGCCAGGGCCTCGGAATTGTGGGGATCCATATAGCGCAGGAAGTACCAGGAGGAGCCGGCCCACTGGGGCATGGTGTCGGTCTCCCGTTCTGCCTTGCCGCCGCAGCAGGGGCAGGTGGTCTCCACCCAGTCCCGCATGGCGCTCAGAGGAGATTCGCCATCGTCGGTGGTCTCATAGCTCTCCACGTCCGGCAGCACCAGGGGCAGCTGATCCTCAGGCACCGGCACATAGCCGCACTTGGGGCACTTGACGATGGGAATGGGCTCACCCCAGTAACGCTGACGGGAGAACACCCAGTCCCGGAGTTTGTAATTGACCTTGGCGTGGCCGATGCCGTTCTTCTCCAGATATTCAATCATGGCAGCCTTGGCGTCCTCCACGCTCATACCGGTGATGAAGCCGGAGTTAACCATGACACCGGTGGCCACATCGGTGAAAGCGGCCTTCTGCACGTCCACCTCGGTGCCGTCCTCGGCGGCCACCACCTGGATGATGGGCAGGTTAAAGGCCTTGGCGAAGTCCCAGTCACGGGTATCGTGGGCGGGCACTGCCATAATGGCGCCGGTGCCATAGCTGGCCAGCACGTAGTCAGAGATAAAGATGGGAATTTCCTTTCCGTTGATGGGGTTGATGGCCCGGACGCCCTTCAGCTCCACACCGGTCTTTTCCTTGGCCAGCTCGGTGCGCTCAAAGTCAGACTTAGCGGCAGCAGAACGGACATAGGCCTGGACCTCATCCAGGTTTTCCAGTTTGTCGGCCCACTTGGTCACGCAGGCGTGCTCCGGGGCGATGACCATATAGGTAGCGCCAAAGAGGGTGTCGCACCGGGTGGTGTAGACGGTGAGCACATCTCCCTCAGTGGTATTGAAGTTGACCTCAGCGCCGGTGGAGCGGCCGATCCAGTTCTTCTGCTGAGTGACCACCCGGGGGATGAAGTCCAGCCCCTCCAGGCCGTCAATGAGCTTCTGGGCGTACTCGGTGATCTTCAGCATCCACTGGCTCTTCTCCTTGCGGACCACCGGGGCGCCGCAGCGCTCACAGACACCGTTGACCACCTCTTCGTTGGCCAGCACGCACTTGCAGGAAGTGCACCAGTTGACGGGCATGCTGGTCTTATAGGCCAGGCCCTTTTTGAACAGCTGCAGGAAGATCCACTGGGTCCACTTGTAGTAGCCGGGGTCGGTGGTGTTGATCTCCCGATCCCAATCGAAGGAGTAGCCCAGCATCTCCAGCTGGCTGCGGAAGTTGCTGATGTTGTCCTCAGTCACCTTGGCGGGATGGATATGCATTTTAATGGCATAGTTCTCCGTGGGCAGACCAAAGGCGTCATAGCCGATGGGAAACAGCACATTGTAACCGTCCATCCGCTTTTTACGGGCGATGACGTCCATGGCGGTGTAGGGCCGGGCATGGCCCACATGGAGGCCCTGGCCGGAGGGATAGGGGAACTCCACCAGACCATACCACTTGGGCCGGCTGGTGTCACCGGTGACGGCACGGAAAGCGTCAGACTCCTTCCAACGCTGCTGCCATTTCCGCTCAATGGCGGTAAAATCATACTTCAACTTGTATCACGCTTTCTACTTAAATTACTCTCTCAAAAGAAGGCTCAGCCTTCCTCATCCACCAGATAGGGGGTGATATCCACGACCTCAGCATCGGCCCAGAGCCGTTCCAGGTCATAAAAATCCCGCTCCTGCTCCAGGAACACATGGACCACCACATCGGAAAAGTCCAGCAGCACCCAGCCTCCGTCCCGGAAACCCTCCTTGTGGTGCAGCTCGCCGCCGGCGGCCTCCACAGCCTCCTCGCAGATGTCGGTGAGGGCCTTAATCTGGGTGGTGGACCCGGCAGTGCACAGCACAAAATAGTCCGCCAGGGTGGTCAGATCCCCGGTCTTAAGCACCTGCAGGTTTCTTCCCTTTTTCTTGTCCAGCGCCTTGACGGCGGCAGCCATGGTCACAATGGATTCGGCCATTGTCATTCTCCTTTCGTCAGGAAGCGCAGCGCTTCCCGGGTGTTGGTATGCACAGGAACCCCCCGCTGGGTGAGCTCTTCCACGCTCATTTCCAGGCCCAGCCGCACCGCGGCGTCCAGATCCTCATAGACCAGGGCCCGGAGCTTCTCCACCCCGTCAAAATCCCGGGTGGGCTCCATGTAGTCGGCAATATAAAGAATCTTCTCCAAGGTGGTCATATCCGGCTTGCCGGTGGTGTGCCAGCAGATGGCGTCGTACACTGAATCCGGCATCCCATACTCCCAGCGGGCAATGGCAGCGCCGGTCTTGGAGTGGAGCAGCTTTACCATTTTCCGCTCCATTTTATCCAGGATGATACCATATTTTTCGCACAATGACAACTGTTCTTCCAGGTTCAGATACTTGGTGCAGTCATGCAGAATGGCGGCTGCCCGGGCTGCATCCTCATCAGCGCCCCAGCGGCGGGCCAGTTTGACCGCCTCCTCCTCACAGCCCCGGACATGGGGAATCCGCTTGGCGCGGATCATGGAGTAGGAGCAGGCCCGGAGGTCTTCCCAGTCCAGATGCTTCAGATCTGCATGGGTATCATAGAGTCCATGCCGCAGGATATAACCGTAAACCGAGGGGTCCAGCTCCTGGGGACATCCCCCCTGCTTCAACCGCTCCCGCAGTCCGGTAGAGGAGATCTCCACCAGATTGGGCAGGGTGATGGTGGTCACCCGGGCGTTATACTTTTCTTTCAGATACTCCCGCTGGGGGGCAAAGAGTTCCTCTCCGTCTCCCTCGGTGCGGCCAAAGGCACAGACCCCCGCCAGAGAAAGAATTATCTCCGGCTCATGCCAAAGGTGGAGAGTGAGGAACATATCGGTCCCCATCAACAGCCACAGCTCATCCTCCGGACAGCGCTTGTGGATCTGGCGCAGGGTGTCGCTGGTGTAGCTTTTGCCGTCCCGCTTTTGCTCCAGATCCAGCACTTCCACCGGAATCCCCACATCCAGCCGGTCCGCGGCAATCCGGACCATCTCCAGCCGGTGCTCCGCCGGAGCACCGGCGGCGGGCTGCTGTTTGTGGGGCGGGGTGCCGTCGGGAACCAGCAGCAGTTTGTCCAGTCCCAGCACAGTGCAGGCCGTGCTGGCCGCCGCCATATGGCCCCGATGGATGGGGTCGAAGGTACCGCCATAAATTCCAATCTTCATAGGAACCTCCCAGCTGTCACATTGTCCGGTCCAAAACCAGACAGGCTCACTTCTTCACCAGAACGATTTTATCCTTTTTATCCTTGCGGTGGGACTGCCGATAGAGCACAAACTTGCTGCCGATGACCTGCACCGGCTCGCTACGGGTCAGCTTGGACAACTGGTCGCAGACCTCCCGGGGAGTGAGTTCACAGCTCTCCAGCACCCGGCCCTTTACCAGTTCCCGGGATTCCAGAGCGTCGTTGACCTGGGCGATCAGGTTATCCCCCAGTCCCTCCTTCCCCACAATCACAATGGTATCAATACCGTTGGCCAGGCTTCTCAGCTGGGCACGCTGCTTGCTGGTCAATTCCATTCAATGCCCTCCTTCTTCTTTTCCGCCTTGTACTGCTCCAACTTCACCGCCAGGTTGCGGATGGCCGCCGCCCGGTGGGAGCAGGACTGGCGCTCCTTCATAGTCATCTGAGCCAGGGTCTTCTTCATATGGGTGACGAAGAATACCGGGTCATAGCCAAAGCCTCCGGCCCCCATGGGGGCATAGGCAATGGCCCCAAAGAGTTCGCCCCGGGCGGAGACGATGTCCGCGTTGGGGAACACACAGGTGACCACCGAGACAAACTTGGCCGCCCGGGTCATCTGACCCTTCATATTCTCCAGCAGCAACATATAGCGCTCCTGGTCCGTGAGGCCCTCCCCGCCGTAACGGGCGGTGTGGATGCCGGGGGCCCCGTCCAGAGCGTCCACGCATAGGCCGGAGTCGTCGGCAATGGCCAGCATACGGGTGGCCCGGGCCACAGTGGCCGCCTTCAGCAGGGAGTTCTCCTCGAAGGTGCGGCCAATCTCCTCCACCTCAATATCCAGCCCCAGGTCGCTCTCCAGCACCACTTCGATGCCCAAGGGCGCCAGCCAGAGCTGCATCTCCTTCAGTTTGCCCGGGTTATGGCTTGCCAGTACCGCTTTCACAGCACATCACCTACGATTTCCCGCTGCACCGCGTTCAGCTCCCGGATGCCCCGGGCGCACAGCTCCACCAGAGTCTGCTGCTCCTGGAGGGTAAAGGCCCGGCCCTCGCCGGTGCCCTGGATCTCGATGAGATTGCCCTCCTCGGTCATGACACAGTTCAGGTCCACCATAGCGCTGGAGTCCTCATAGTACTGCAGATCCAGCATGGGCACATCGTCTACAATGCCGGCGGAAACGGCGGCCACAGTATGAATGATGGGGTTCTCGGTGAGTTCACCCTCCGCCATCAGCTTCTTGATGGCCAGAGCCAGGGCCACAAAGCCCCCGGTGATGGAGGCGGTACGGGTGCCGCCGTCCCCCTGAAGCACATCGCAGTCAATGGTGATCTGCCGGGGCCCCAGCTTCTTCATATCCACGGCGGCCCGAAGGGACCGGCCGATAAGCCGCTGAATCTCGGCACTGCGGCCATTGAGTTTCAGCTTGGAAATATCCCGCCGGGAGCGGGTGCGGTTGGCCCGGGGGAGCATATTGTACTCCGCCGTGATCCATCCCTCCCCCTCCGGCACATGAGGGGGCACCCGGTCCTCCACCGAGGCGGTGATGTTCACATGGGTCTTGCCGCATTTGATCATCACGCTGCCTTCGGCAAACTCGTTCACATTGGGGATAATCATGACCGGGCGCAGTTCGTCGTTGGCCCGTCCGTCTAATCTAGCCATTTTGTCCTCTGTATCCTCCCTGTAACATATTTTCAGTATCCACAGACCGCTTTTCCTGCCGAATCTAAAATGCAGTCTGTTATTTCATACATCAGATCAGTGCGTCGGCAAAGGCCACCGGATCAAAGGGCTTCAGGTCGTCGATGCCCTCACCCACACCGGCGAATTTCACCGGCACGCCCAGTTCCTGGGCGATGGCGATGGCAATGCCGCCCTTGGCGGTGCCGTCCAGCTTGGTGAGCACGATGCCGGTGATGCCGGCGCTCTCCTTGAACTGCTTGGCCTGGATCAAGCCGTTCTGGCCGGTGGTGGCATCCAGCACCAGCAGGGTCTCCCGGCTGGCTTCCGGGCACTCCCGGTCGATAACCCGGCTGATCTTGTTCAGCTCGTTCATCAGGTTGGCCTTATTGTGGAGCCGACCGGCGGTGTCGATGAGCACCACGTCAGCACCCCGGGCCTTGGCGGCGGAGAGAGAGTCAAATACCACAGCGGCGGGGTCCGCCCCCTCTCCCTGCTTGATGATCTCCACCCCGCAGCGCTGGGCCCAGATGGTGAGCTGCTCGGCGGCGGCAGCCCGGAAGGTGTCCGCCGCAGCGAAGATCACCTTTTTGCCGGAGCTTTTGAGGTCGTGGCCGATCTTGCCGATGGTGGTGGTTTTGCCTACGCCATTGACACCAATGAAGAGGACCACCGAGGGCCGGGTGCTCAGGTCCAGGCTCAAGTCCCCCACCATCAGCATTTCGGCCAGAATCTCCTTCATGCAGGCCCGGGCCCCCTCCACATCCTTGATGCGGCGGGCTTTGGTCCGCTGCCGGAGCTCGTCCACCGCCTTCATGGTGGTGTTCATGCCCATGTCCGCCAGAATCAGAGACTCCTCCAGCTCGTCATAAAAGTCGTCGTCCAGCTTGGAAAAGCCGCTGAAAATACCAATTTTCTTAATTTTATCGAAAAAACCCATTGCGCTGTCCGCTCCTTACCTGTGGGATTTGGATGAATTATTTGATGTGCAGCTCTTTTTCCACATCGTTGAGGTTGATGGTGAGCATTCGGGACACGCCCTGCTCCTGCATGGTGACGCCGTAGAGTACATCGGCCTCCTCCATGGTGCCCCGGCGGTGGGTGATAACGATGAACTGGGTGTGATCCGTCATGGAACGCATATATCGGGCAAACCGGGTGACGTTGGCGTCGTCCAGGGCGGCCTCAATCTCGTCCATCACTACAAAGGGGGTGGGCCGCACTTTCAGAATTGCAAAGTACAGGGCGATGGCCACGAAGGCCTTCTCACCGCCGGAGAGCAGCGAGATGATTTTCAGGCTCTTGCCCGGGGGCTGCACCTTGATCTCAATGCCGCAGTTCAGGATGTCCTCCTTGTCCTCCAACTCCAGAGAGGCTTTACCGCCCCGGAACAGCTCCTGGAAAGTCTGGGCAAAGGACTGGGAGATCAGCTCAAACTGTTCGGCGAAAATCTCCTTCATCTGCTCGGTGATGGAGGTGATGATGCCCTCCAGCTCGGTCTTGGCTTTCTCCACGTCGCTGCGCTGGTCGGCCAAATAGGTGTAGCGCTCATTGACCCGCTGGAACTCCTCAATGGCCCCCACGTTCACCGGCCCCAGACCGTTGATGGACCGTTTGAGCTCGGAGATACGTCGGGTGGCCTTTTGCAGGCTCTCCAGCTCCTGACGCTGCTTCTGGGCCTCGGAGTGAGAGAGCTCGTAGTTGTCCCAGAGCTTGTCCAGAATCTGCTTCTCCTCCATCTCCGCGGAGGTTTTCTTCTGCTCCAGCCGGGCACATTCCCGCTCCAGCCCCAGCAGTTCCTCGTTTTTGGCCCGGGCTTCCTTGTCGGCCTGGGTCCGCTCGCCCTCCAGCTTGAGCCGTTCCTCGGTAAGGGAGCGAATCTCCGCCTCCCGGCCGCTGCGCTCCTGGCGCTTGGCCTGCAGGGCGGTCTCCTTCTCCAGAATAGAGCCCTTCAGTTCTGCATCCCGGGCATCGCAGGCTGCAATCTGCTGCTCCCGCTGGGCCTGGTCCGTGGCCAGCCCGGTCTGGAGCTGCCGCAGCTCCTCCATGGCCTGCTTCACGGCGCCTTCCTCTGCCTCCAGTCCCGCCAGCTCCAGATTCAGGGCGGCGATGGACTCGGTGATGCTCTGGCTCTTCTCTCGGATGGCGGCTTCGCCGGCGGACTTGCCCTCCGCTTCGGCCCGGAGGGCGGCGGCAGCCCCCTCCAGCTCGGTGATCCGGGCTCGGGCGGCCTCAGTGTCCGCCTCGGTCTTCTGGAGCCGCTGGGCCAGGGAGGTACGTTCCTCCCGGCTGGTCTCCAGGCCCCGGCGCAGGCCGTCCAGCAAAATGTCATACTGGCCTGCCTCGCCCTCCAGTCGGAGAACCACGGCATCCAGATCGTGTTTCTGGTTCTGGGCCACCTCCAGCTCATAGGCAGCGCTCTGTTCCTCCCGCTGGGCCTCGGCGGCATCCCGTTTGGCCTGAGAAAGCTGGGACTGGATCCCGCCGATCTGGCCCTGGAGCCGCTCCAGCTCGTTGCCCCGGCTCAGAATGCCGGCGCTGCGGCTGACGCTGCCGCCGGTCATGGAGCCGCCGGCATTCAGCACCTGTCCGTCCAGCGTGACGATGCGGTAGCGGTGGCGGTAGGCCCGGGCAATGGCGATGGCGCTGTCCATATCCTCGGCGATGATGACCCGGCCCAGCAGATTTGCAAATACATTCTTGTACTGGGCGTCATAGCGGATCAGCTCCGAGGCAATGCCCACAAAGCCCCGCTGGCGCTCCAGGCCGTTCTCCTGAATGGAGTTGGGCCGAATGGCGTCCATGGGCAGGAAGGTGCAGCGGCCGGAGTCCCGGCGCTTCAGGTAGCCGATGGCGGCCTTGCCGTCCTCCTCCCGCTCCACCACGATGTTCTGCATGGCGCCCCCCAGGGCGATTTCAATGGCCACGGTGTACTGGTCGGGCACCTTCAGCAGTCCCGCCACCGGTCCACGAATACCGGAGAGCTGGCCCCGGTCATGGGCCTGCATCACCGCCTTGACCGCTTTGGAATAGCCCTCGTAGAGTTTCTCCATCTCCGAGAGCATATGAATCCGGCTGGTCAGGGCGTTTTCTTCCATGGTGAGCTTGACCACCAGATCATTGGCGGCGTTCAGCTTCTTCTGCCGGGACTGGCGGCGCAGTTCGTAGCCGCTGATGACGTTGGCCACCTCGTCCCGCTCTTCCCGGGCCTTAGCCAGCTCCTGGCCCTTGGCCTGGGCATCCTTCTGGGCCTGGGCAAGCCGCTGCTCATTTTCCTGAATGGAGGCGCTCAGGGCCGAGTCCCGGTCCAGCAGTTCCTGCTGGGCGGCAGCCAAAGCGGAGAGCAGCGATCTGGCATCCCCGGCGGAGGCGTTTTGCAGTTCCTCCCGGCGGCGCAGCTCCTCCAGCTCCCCGGCCACCTGGCCGGCGGACTGGCGGGCCTGCTCTGCTTTTCGCTCCTGCTCCGCCAACTGGGCAGACAAGTCCGCCCGACGGCGGGTAATCTCCTCCAGCCGCTGTTCCCGGTCGGCGATCTGGGTGGCCACGGACTGAGCCCGGTCTCCCTGCTGGTCCATCTCCCGGTTGAGCCGGTCCACGTTCTCCAGGTTGTTGCGGACCTCAGTTTTCAAAACGGCAATGGAGGCCTCCAATTCGCCGGCCACTTCATCCAGGGCCGACAGCTGGGCGCGAATCTCTTCCACTGCCCGCTCCCGCTGCTGCATCTCGGCCCCCAGAGCCTCGGAGCGCTCATAGAGGGCCTGCTGGGCCTGGGCAGCCTGGTCCCGGTCCCGGACGGCGGTTTCATAGTCCACCACCAGCTTGCGGCTGCTCTCCCGCAACCGGTCCAGCTGTTCCATCCAAACCGAGATCTCCAGTCCCCGGAGTTCATCCCGGTAGACCAGATATTTTTTTGCCTTCTCCGACTGGACCCGCAGGGGCTCCACCTGAAGCTCCAGCTCCTCAATCTTGTCAGAAATCCGCAGCAGGTTGTCGGCGGTGTGGCCCAGCTTGCGCTCGGCCTCCTCCTTGCGGTGGCGGTAACGGGAGATTCCCGCCGCCTCCTCAAAGATCTCCCGCCGGTCGGCGCTTTTCACGGAAAGAATTGCGTCTACCTTGCCCTGACCGATGATGGAATAGCCCTCCCGGCCCAGGCCGGTGTCCATAAAGAGCTCATTCACATCCCGGAGCCGGCAGGAGGCTTTATTGATGAAATACTCACTCTCCCCGGAGCGGTAGTAGCGCCGGGTCACCATGACCTCCGCTTCCGGTCGATCAAAGATGTGCTGGGAATTATCCAGGATCAGCGAGACCTCGGCATAGCCCATCTGCTTGCGCTTCAGAGTGCCGCCGAAGATCACGTCCTCCATCTTGCCGCCCCGGAGCGCCCGGGAGGACTGCTCCCCCATCACCCACAGGATGGCGTCGGAGATATTCGATTTTCCGCTGCCGTTGGGGCCCACGATGGCGGTGATATCCTCGCCGAAGGTGAGAACGGTCTTATCCGGGAAGGACTTAAATCCCTGGATTTCTAAGGCTTTTAAATACAAAGGATGCACCTCATATCAAGAGAAATGCGTATGTACGCAGATTAACAATTTATTATAGCAAGTCAACCTGGGAATTGCAAGGAATGAGGCGGTATAAAAGCAAAATTATCCTGGGAATAAATGTACCGCCGCGTCCTTGCCAGACCATGGCACAGGTTGCTTTGTCATTTTGGAGAAAATGTATCTCTATGACAGAATGAAATCCATATTTGATTGACAATTTTCTGTCGTACTGATACGATAAAAGCCAGAAAATAGTTCGATTTTTACCCCAAGTAAAGTATGATTACAGAGTTTCTGATCTTTACCTTGACTCAAATCCCTTGGAATAACCTATCCCGTTCCCTCTGATCTTCCAGAGGAAGGAGATCACTATGAAAAGACGGACCAAATCGCTTCTTTGCTTTATTCTGGCCGCTGCGCTGTCCCTCTGCAGCACCATCCCGGGTCTGCTGCTCAACTCTGCCTCCGCTCAGGTTCCCCTGGATAAGGGCCCCACTCCCACTTGGGACGCAACCCCTCTGGAGGAAGCTCAGGTAGTAGATCGACTGAACCTCCAACTATATCTCCCCCAGCAGGAGGCCTCCGCTGTCTATGACCAGATCGCCTCAGAAGGCGGTACTGTAGTGGAAGCTAGTACCCATTATCAGGCTGGCTGCGGCTATACTGTGACTGTGTCCTGTCTGGCGGCTATTCTCCCCCAGAACGACGGAAAATGGCGGGTTGCGATCCTGGACCTCTGGACAAAGGCCAGTGGAATCGGAGATTACACCTGGGACGAATTCTATGTCTATGCCGACATTTCGGAGCAGAACCCCCAAACCATCCGGCTGATGGCCCGGGGCTCCCTGACGGTAGAGACCACCGTTAACAATCCCGCAGACTGGGAGACCTCCGGTTTTACCGCCTCTGTTCCCAACGGAAACACCATCTGCTACAACAAAGTGTTTTCTGTAGATGAAACCACTGCACTGCCCATGACCTAAAATAATTCTGTATTTTTCTGCAGGCGTTCAAAAGCAGCAAACGGCGCCAGTTCTGATTCCAGAACTGGCGCCGTAATTTTCTGATCAAACGAAATCCTCGAGATTGCCTCTAGCGATGGCCTCCGCAACCCGGATGCCGTCCACCGCCGCCGAGACGATGCCCCCGGCGTAGCCGCAGCCCTCACCGCAGGGGTACACGCCCCCCAGAGCAGACTGGAGCCGGTCATCCCGCAGCACCCGCACCGGAGAGGAGGAACGGGTTTCCACTCCGGTGAGCACTACATCCTCCCCGGCAAAGCCATGCACCTTTCGGTCAAAGATGGGCAAGGCTTCCCGAAGGGTTTGGGTGACATAATCCGGCAGGCAAAGTCCCACATCTGTCCAGGCCACTCCAGGGGTGTAAGTGGGCGTAATGTCGCCGGCTCCCTGGGAGGGCCTGTTCTGTAGGAAATCCCCCACCAGTTGTGCCGGGGCCACAAAGCCCCCGCCCCCCCGCTGATAGGCCAGCCGCTCCCAATGGGTCTGGAAGCGGACCCCGGCCAGGGGATCGTCGCCCCCGAAATCCCCGGGACCCACACCCACCAGGAAGCCGCCGTTGATATTTTTTCCATCCCGGGAGCGGTAGCTCATGCCGTTGGTGACCAGGGCCCCAGGCTCTGAGGCGGCGGCCACCACCTCCCCGCCGGGGCAGACACAGAAGGTGAAGGCACTGCGGCCGGACGGCAGATGGCAGGACAGCTTATAGTCGCTGGGGGGCAGCTTGTCCCAGGCCGGGCCGAACTGAGCTTGGCTGATGGCCTGCTGACTGTGCTCAATCCGCACACCGATGGCAAAAGGTTTCTGCTCCATGGGCAGCCCGGAACGGCGAAAGGACTCATAATTCTCCAGGTCTGAGTGGCCCACCGCCAGCACCACCGTGTCCGCTTCCAAGTGGTAATCCTCCCCTTTGTCCTGATCTCGAACCGTCAGGCCGGTGAGATGGTCCCCGGTCTGGTGCAGAGACAGCAGCCGATGGCCGTAGCGCAGCTCACAGCCCAACGTCAACAGCTCTTTCCGGAGATTGGCCACCACCTGCCGCAATTGATCGGTGCCGATATGGGGCTTAAAGGAATATAGAATATCCTCCGGGGCCCCAGCCTGGGCAAAGGTCTCAAAGACGGCAGTGACCCGGGGATCATTGATGCCGGTGGTCAGCTTGCCGTCGGAAAAAGTGCCGGCGCCCCCCTCTCCAAACTGAACGTTGGAGTCCGGGTTCAGTTGTCCGGTGGTCCAGAAGGTTTCTACATCTTTGACCCGCTGTTCCACCGGCTTGCCCCGCTCCAGCACAATGCAGGGGACGCCCGCCCGGGCCAGAAACAGGGCGCAAAACAGGCCCGCCGGGCCCATGCCCACCACTACCGGCTTGGTGCCGCCCCGGCGGCCCACCGGGGGAAAATGGTATTCCCGCCGGATCACCGGCTTCACCTGCCGCAGATTACGGCGCAGGATGGCCGACTCCCGGGGCACCTGGGTCTGTACCGTACAAACCAGATGGATCTGGTCCTTTTTCCGGGCGTCCACCGACTGCTTGACCATTCGAAGCTCCCCCAGCTCGGAGGCCGGAAGGGAGAGCAGCTTGGCGATCTTGCGGCGCAGGGCGTCCTCGTCCCCCTCCACCGGTATATGCAGGTCGCTGATTTGGATCATATCTTTCCTCTTTTCTGGCCGCCCTTTGACCCAGGGCAGCCCCAACCATAGTCATCAAATCGTTTTATTTTACCACGGCAGCGCATACTTTGAAAGCGGTGATGCAAATGAATGCTTATTTTTTCTTCTCCCGGCGCCGCAAGCTGCGAGTATGGCAGGAGGAAGTGCTGGGCATGCCCCTGCTGCGGGTGGAACTGCCTGCCCGTCTGACAGATCGGGTTTGCCGCCGGGCAGAATATTTTCTGGCCCGATGCGGCGTCCACCAGCTGCTCAACCAGCCGCCGGACTGGCCCGACAACGCACTGCCCGACTTGATTCCCACCCGGGGGTTATGGACCCAGAAGGCTCCTGAGGCCGCTCTGTTTCTGTTGCGCCATCAGGGTGTAAATCCGTCCCAGGCCACCGTGGAGTTCTGCGGCCAGCATTTTGTGCCTCAGGCGGAGCGGGCAATCCTGGCTTTGGTACCTCAGGTCCGGGCCATCTCCCTGTCTCTGCCGGTACCGGAACAATTTGTATGGCGCCTGCAGCGGGAATACGGCATCTCACCCAGTTCCTCCCCCGGAGATCTCTCCCTGTGCTACACCCCCACCCGTCGGCCCAGAATGCTGCCTCTCTGGCAGCAGCGTCCCCAGGTGGAAGGGGCCAGTCTTTTCTGCCCCATCCCCGATTCCCCCGAGGGCTGTCCTACCCTTCCGCTGCTGGCGGCCCTGGAGGAACAGGGCCGGCTTCCTCTGGAAGAAATCCAAATCTGCTCGGATTTTTCTTGACATACCTTTATATGTAACTTATAATGCTTTAGATAATGTAGCAGTATGTGCTTTTTCCGTTTTTTATGAATCTTCGCTCCACTTTTTCGCGGAAAAAGACGTGATTACCAGTATTTTTGGAAGGTTGTGTTTCTTTTATGGCAAAAGTGTACAAACTGACCGCCGCCCGGCTCAAAGAGCTGCAGGACGAAATGGTATGGATGAAGACCGTCCGGGAAAAGGAAGTGGCTGAACTTATTAAAGAGGCCCGCTCCTTCGGCGATCTGTCTGAGAACAGCGAGTATGATGAGGCGAAAAACGAGCAGGGCAAGCTCTATTCCCGCATGGCCGAAGTGGAGGACATCCTGGCCAACTATGAGCTCATTGACGAGAGCGAGTTCGACGCCGCCACCATTCACCCCGGCTGCGTGGTGAAGGTCCACTCCGTGGAAATGAACATGGATCTGGAGTACAAGATCGTGGGCTCCCAGGAGGCCGACCCCATGCACGGCCGTATTTCCGAGGAGTCTCCCTTTGGCCGGGCTCTGATGGGCAAGCGGCTGGGTGACGAAGTGGTGGTGGACGCCCCCGCCGGTCAGACCCATTACACCATCGTTAGCATTTCCTGATCAGATATAGAGAAAGAAGGATTTCAATTCATGGCCGAAAAGCAGTCTAACGGCAATCAGAAGGTCTCGGAGCAGCAGGTCCGCCGGGAGAAACTGGCCCTCCTTCAGGAGGCGGGCCGGGATCCCTTTGTGCAGACCAAGTTCTCCGCTGACACCTTCAGCGCGGATATTACCGAACATTTTGACGAGATGGAGGGCAAGATCGTCACCATCGCCGGCCGCCTGATGAGCAAGCGGGGCATGGGCAAGGTGTCTTTCTGCGACCTCCAGGACAAAAAGGGCCGGGTGCAGCTCTATGTCCGCCGGGATCTGGTGGGCGAAGAGGAGTACGCCTGGTTCAAGAAGTATGACACCGGCGACATCGTGGGCGTCACCGGCGAGGTGTTCCGCACCGAAAAGGGCCAGATCTCTGTCCGGGCCAGCAAGGTGACCCTGCTGGTCAAGGCGCTGCAGCCCCTGCCCGAGAAGTTCCACGGTCTCACCGACCAGGAGACCCGCTATCGTCAGCGCTATGTGGATCTGATCGTCAACCCTGACGTGAAGGATACCTTTGTCAAGCGCAGCCTGATTCTGCGGGAGCTGCGCTTCTACCTGGACGGCAAGGGCTTCCTGGAGGTGGACACCCCCATTCTGACCCCCTTTGAGATCGGTGCCTCTGCCCGTCCCTTCATCACCCACCACAACACCCTGGATATGGACATGGTGCTGCGCATTGAGACCGAGTTGTATCTGAAGCGGCTCATTGTGGGCGGCATGGACCGGGTCTATGAGGTGGGCCGCATCTTCCGCAACGAAGGTATGGACACCAAGCACAACCCGGAATTCACCACCATTGAGCTTTACCAGGCCTACACCGACTATTACGGCATGATGGATCTGGTGGAAGAGATGATGAAGACCGTGGCCCAGAAGGTGTGCGGCAGCCTGGTGATTCCCTATCAGGGCCAGCAGATCGATTTGAGCCATTGGGAGCGGCTGACCATGACGGAGGCCGTTAAGAAGTATTCCGGCGTGGACTTTGACACCATCTCCTCTGATGAAGAGGCCATTGCCTGCGCCAAGGAGCACCATGTGGAACTGCCCGAGGTTCCCACCAAGGGCGCCATTCTGGCGGAGTTCTTTGACGCCTTTGTGGAGGACAAGCTGATTCAGCCCACCTTCATCTACGACTATCCTGTGGAGATCAGCCCCCTGGCCAAGCGGAAGCCGGAGAACCCCGGTATCACCGAGCGGTTCGAGTATTTCATCAACGCCACTGAATTCGGCAACGCCTTCTCCGAGCTCAATGACCCCATCGATCAGAAGGGCCGCTTCGAGCGTCAGGTGGCGGAGCGGAAGGCTCTGGATCCCGACTGCAAGGCCCAGGTGGACTACGACTTCATCAACGCCCTGGAGTACGGTCTGCCCCCCACCGGCGGCCTGGGCTTCGGTGTGGACCGGCTGGTCATGCTGCTCACCGACTCCGCTTCTATCCAGGATGTACTGCTCTTCCCCACTATGAAGCCCATTGACTGACGAATGAGCATAGCGGAACCCCATGTTCCGCTATGCTTTTCCGCTTTTTTCATTTCTTCTATTTTACCCTGAGAGGAGGCCCACATCATGGAACTCATCACCAGCCGTTCCAACCCCCTGATCGCCAAGATCCGGCGTATTCGGGATGATCGTAAAACTCGAAGAAACGAGGGGCTCTTTCTCTGCGACGGGGTCAAGATGCTGGAGGAGGCCGTAAAATGGAACGCCCCCCTTCACACAATCATTCTCTCAGAGGATTTGTCAGATACATTAGTGCCCCATGGAGTGCGCACCGTTATTGTACCAGGGGACCTGATGCGCAGCATCTCCCCCATGGAGGCCCCTCAGGGAGCTCTGTTTCTGGTAAAGGCTCCAAACCTCCAGCCTCCCGAGGTGCTGGAGGGAAGCCGCTACCTGATCCTGGACGGTCTCCAGGACCCGGGCAATGTGGGTACCATTCTGCGCACTGCCGACGCCTTTGGCTGCCACGGCGTACTGCTCACCAACCACTGCGCAGATCCTCTGAATCCCAAGGCGGTCCGGGCCACTATGGGTGCCATCTTCCGCACCCCCATTTGGGAAGTGCCCACTGAGGATCTGAGCCCACTGCTGGAGCGCTCCGGCCTGCAGCTGGCCGCCACCGCCCTGCGGCAGGACACCGTCTCTCTGCCTGAGGCCGATCTTGCCCGTGCTGCCGTGGTCATCGGCAGTGAGGGCAAGGGGGTCTCCTCTGCCCTGCTGGAGCAGTGCTCCGCCACAGTGCGCATTCCCATGGAGCCCACCTGTGAGTCCCTGAACGCCGCCGCGGCTGCCGCCGTGGTGCTCTGGGAGCTGTATCGGAGGGATCTCCCATGCTGACGGGATTAAAAGCCTGGCTCTGGCTCACCCGGCGCCTGGACTGCGGCCCCGCCTGGCAGGTGCTGCGGCACTTCGGCACCCCGGAGAAAGCTTACTTCGCCGATCCGGCGGAATATGCGCTGATCCCCAAGCTGTCTCCCGCCCAGCGAAAGCTGCTGGCGGACAAATCCCTTCGTGAGGCGGACGAGATTCTTGCCCGTTGCGACGTGGCCGGCATTCGCATTCTCACCTGGCAGGACAGCATGTATCCCGAGCGGCTGAGGAATATTGAGCTGCCGCCTCTGGTACTCTATGTGCGGGGTACCCTGCCCCGGTTTGACGAGGAAATTGCCATCGCCATGGCGGGCACCCGGAAAGCCACTCCCTATGGCCGCAAAGTTGCGGCTGAACTGGCCTTTCAAATCACCCGACTGGGCGGTCTGGTTCTCACCGGCATTGTGGAGGGCTGCGACCGCTATGCCGCCGACGGCGCCCTGAAGGCCGGCGGACCGCTGGTCTGCGTGCTGGCCGGCGGGGTGGATGTCCCCTACTATAACTCCGACGACAACCGGCGGCTGCTGGAAGACGCGGCCGCCTGCGGCGCTTTGATCAGCGAATATCCTCCCGGATCGCCCCACCTGCCGGAGCATTTTGCCCGGCGCAACCGGCTATTGACCGGCCTTTCCCTGGGTGCCCTCTGTGTGGAGGCGCCTCTGCGCAGCGGTACCCTTGGGGTTGCCCGGCTGGCTTTGGAACAGGGGCGGGACGTCTATGCGGTTCCAGCCAACATTGACGCGGAAGCGGGTGCCGGTACCAACCGGCTTCTGGTACAAGGGGAAGCCATTTGTGTCTGTTCCGGCGCCGACGTGCTGGAGCACTACTGGTCCCTGTATCCCCAGCGCCGGGCAGGCAGGCCTCCCCTGTCCCAGCGGGAGCAAGCCCAGCGGCTGGCTGTCCCCGAAACAGGAACCCCGGCGTTCTCCGCCCAATCTGCTGCGAAACCATCCAAACAACCCACACCAGCCCCCAGCGCCCCGTCCGACTCTGCCCAGTCCGGGCCCAGCAGGACGCTGCGGCTGAGTGACCATAAAAGTGAATTCACCGATGACGAGCTGGCGGTGCTTCGGGCCCTGGAAGCAGGGGCGCTGGTCACCGACGCCATTGTGGCCCGCTCCGGTTTACCTGCCCGGCGGGTTTCCGCCACCCTGACGGTTCTCACCATCCGATCTCTGGTGAAGCAACTGCCCGGCGGACGATTTGAAGCCCTCGTCAAGTTGACATAAGCATATTTCATTTGTATCTTTTGATGCAGAATTTTCTTTATCCTGTACGAAGTGGAGGAACACTATGTCCAAAACCAACCTCGTGATTGTGGAGTCCCCCGCCAAGGCCAAGACCATCGGCAAGTATCTGGGCCGGAATTATGAGGTCATGGCCTCCATGGGCCACATTCGCGATCTGCCCAAAAGCAAATTGGGCGTCGATATTGACGCCGGTTTTGTCCCGGATTATCAGCCCATCAAAGGCAAGGAAGAGATCATCGAAACCCTTCAGAAGGCCGCCTCGGACAGTGCCAAAGTTTTTCTGGCCACCGACCCGGACCGTGAGGGAGAGGCCATCTCCTGGCACTTGAAAGAGCTGCTGGGAATCCCGGACGATAAGACCTATCGAGTTACCTTCAACGAGATCACCAAAAAAGTGGTCTCCGAATCCATTCAGCATCCCCGGGCCATCGATCAGGACCTGGTGGATGCCCAGCAGGCCCGGCGTATTCTGGACCGGATCGTGGGCTACCAGCTCTCTCCCCTGCTCTGGCGCAAGGTGCGCCGGGGCCTGTCCGCCGGCCGTGTCCAGAGCGTGGCCACCCGGCTGGTGGTGGAGCGTGAGGAAGAGATCCGGGCCTTCCAGAGCCAGGAATACTGGACTATGGACGTCACCCTGGACCGGATCGCCCCCCGGATGGGCTCCTTTGTGGCCCGCTATCACGGCTCCAACGGCAAGAAAAAGGAAGAGCTGGCCTCGGCGGAGGAAGTGGAAGCCGTCAAGGTGGAGCTGGCTCGGGAGCAGTTTGTAGTCACCTCTGTGAAGCACACGGAAAAGCAGCGGCAGCCCGCCCCTCCCTTTACCACCTCCACCCTGCAGCAGGAGGCTTCCCGGAAGCTGAACATGGCCCCCCGGCGCACTATGTCCATTGCCCAGCAGCTCTATGAGGGCATTGACATCGATGGCGAGGGCACTGTAGGTCTCATCACCTATATGCGTACCGACTCGCTGCGGCTGTCCGAGGACGCCCTGGACGCTGCCAAGCAGTTCATTGTGGGCCGCTATGGCGCCGACTATTATCCCCCGGAAACCCGGCGCTTCAAGGCCAAGGCCAACGCCCAAGACGCCCACGAAGCGATCCGTCCCTCCAACGTCAATCTGACCCCGGAATCCATCCGGAAGAGCCTGACCCAGGAGCAGTACCGGCTTTACAAGCTGATCTGGAGCCGTTTTCTGGCCTGCCAGATGGCCAACGCCGTCTATGACAGCCTGTCCATCGACATCAACGCCGGCCCCCATCTGTTCCGGGCCACCCACACCGCCCAGAAGTTTTCCGGCTTTACCGCCGTCTATGAGGCCTCCAAAGACGAGGAGGAGGGCGTGCGCAACTCTCCCCTGCCCGATCTGACCGAGGGAGAGCCCCTGAGCCTGAAGGAGGCCGAGGGAGCCCAGCACTTCACCCAGCCTCCGGCCCGGTACAGCGAAGCAACCTTGATCCGAGTGTTGGAGGAGAAGGGCATTGGCCGTCCCTCCACCTACGCCCCCACCATCTCCACCATCATGGACCGGGAGTATGTGGTTAAGGAGGGCAAGGCCCTGCGGCCCACTCCCCTGGGAGAAGTGGTCACCCAGCTGATGATCGACAAGTTCACCGACGTGGTGGACCCGGCCTTTACCGCCCAGATGGAGAGCCAGCTGGACCAGGTGGAAGCTGGAAAGGAGAACTGGAAGGACGTGCTGTCCAAGTTCTACACCAGCTTTTCCGGAGAACTGGCCCAGGCGGAAAAGGACCTGGACGGCGAGCGCATTAAAATTCCTCCGGAGCTCAGCGACGAGGTCTGCGATGTGTGCGGCCGCCAGATGGTGGTCAAATCCGGCCGATTCGGACGCTTCCTGGCCTGCCCGGGCTATCCCGAGTGCACCTTCACCAAGCCTCTGGTCATCGAAATGCCCGGCAAGTGCCCCAAGTGCGGCAGCCGGATCCTGAAAAAGACCAGCCGCAACGGCTACACCTATTACGGCTGTGAGCGCAACAAGGTGGTGTCCGGTGAGCCCTGCGACTTTATGACCTGGGATGTGCCGGTGAAGGAAAACTGCCCTGAATGCGGCATGACCATGTTCAAGAAATCCGGTCGTGGCTTTAAAAAGCCCTTCTGCATCAACGAAAAGTGCAGCCGCTTCCTGCCGGAGGATCAGCGCGGTTATCCCAAAAAGAAAACCGCTGAAGGTGAGGCAGCCGGAGCCGAGGGCGAGCAACCCCAGGAGAAGGCCGAGGGCAAAAAGACCGCCGCCAAGGCCGCTGGAGGAAAGTCCACCACCAAAAAGGCCGCAACTAAGAAAACCACCACGAAAAAGACTGCGGACAAAAAGACCACTGCCAAAAAGTCTGCCGCAAAGACCACAACCGCCAAGAAAACCGCCTCCAAAAAGGCGGCTGATACCGAAAGCACCGAGGAGGCCTGAGCATGGAGAAGGTAAAAGTCATCGGCGCCGGGCTGGCGGGCTGTGAGGCAGCATGGCAGCTGGCGACCCGGGGCATTCCCGTGGAGCTTTATGAGATGAAGCCCCAAAAGACCACCCCCGCCCACCACAGCGCCGACTTTGCCGAGCTGGTGTGCTCCAACTCCCTGCGCAGCGACCAGCTGGAAAACGCCGTTGGTCTGCTGAAGGAGGAGCTGCGGCGGATGGATTCTCTCATCATGGCCTGCGCCGATGCCCACCGGGTTCCCGCCGGTGGGGCCCTGGCGGTGGACCGCTACGGCTTCTCCGCCGCCGTCACCCAGCGCATCCGCAGTCACCCCAACATCACCGTAATCGAGGGGGAGGTTACCCGAATCCCGGAGGAAGGCCAGGTGATTATCGCCTCGGGCCCCCTGACCAGTGATGCCCTGAGCGAGGATATCGCCCGGCTGTTCCCGGGCTCCGAATATCTGCACTTTTTTGACGCCGCCGCTCCCATTGTCACCTTTGAGAGCATTGATATGTCCAAGGCCTGGTTTGCCTCCCGGTATGACCGGGGCACCCCGGACTACATCAACTGCCCCATGAGCCAGGAGGAGTATGACCGGTTCTGGACGGAGCTCACCCAGGCCAAGGAGGCTCAGCTCCATGAGTTTGACGACGGCAGCGTGTTTGAGGGCTGTATGCCGGTGGAGGTCATGGCCCGCCGGGGCCGGGACACCCTGTGCTACGGTCCCCTGAAACCGGTGGGTCTGCCGGACCCCCGCACCGGCAAGGAGCCCTTTGCCGTGGTTCAGCTCCGGAAGGACAACGCCGAGGGCAGCATTTTCAACATTGTGGGCTTCCAGACCCACCTGACCTTCCCGGAACAGAAGCGGGTGTTCTCCATGATCCCGGGACTTGAAAACGCGGAATTTGTCCGCTACGGCGTTATGCACCGAAACACCTACCTCCACTCCCCCGGCCTGCTGAACCATTACTATCAGGTCATCGACAACCCCCGGCTCAGCTTTGCCGGACAGATGACGGGTGTGGAGGGCTATGTGGAGTCTACCGCCTCGGGACTGGTGGCGGCGGTGGAGCTGGCGCACCGGATGCTGGATCTTCCTCCTATGGATTTCCCCCGGGAGACCGCTCTGGGCGCCTTGGCTCACTATATCAGCGACACCACTGTGGTGAACTTCCAACCCATGAATGTCAACTTCGGCATCATTCCGCCCCTGGGCTACAAGGTCAAAGGCAAGCGAAATAAAAACGCCGAGCTCTCCCGCCGGGCTCTCAAAACCCTGGAGGAGACCATGGGCCGTTTTTCCCAATGAATCCAGGATAATAAGAGAAGATGTGATAGAAGATATGAAGATCATTATTGACGCCATGGGGGGAGATTTCGCCCCGGAGGCTCCGGTACGGGGCGGACTCCAGGCGGCGAAGGAATTTGGAGTTCAGATCCTCTTCACCGGCGACGAAACCGCCATCCGGCGCATTCTGAAGCAGGACGGCTATGATGCGCTGCCGGAGGGAATTGAAATTGTCCACTGCTCCCAAACCGTGGACAACTGCGATGATCCCTCCACCGTGTGGCGCAAAAAGCCCGACTCTTCCATGACGGTAGGTCTGAAGCTGCTGAAGGCCAGCCGGGGCAACGCCTTTGTCTCTGCCGGCAGCACCGGCGCCCTGCTCAGCGGTGCCACTCTGCTGGTGCGTCGAATCCGGGGCGTGAAGCGGGCCGCCGTGGCTCCCGCCCTGCCCACCGGCCGGGGCCGTGCGGTGCTCATTGACGCCGGCGCCAACAGTGAGTGCACCGTGGAACAACTGGTGCAGTTTGCCGTTATGGGCGCTCACTACGCAGAGCTGGTACTGGGTCGGAAAAATCCCCGGGTGGGGCTGTTGAACATCGGTGCCGAGCCCAGCAAAGGCACTGAGCTTTATCAGCACACCTATCAACAGCTCTCCCAGCTGGCCCAGGACGGAACAATCAATTTCGTGGGTAATGTGGAGGGCCGCAATGCCGTGGAGGGCGCCGCCGACGTGATTGTAGCTGACGGCTTTACCGGCAATATCTTCCTGAAAACCATGGAGGGTACCGCCGGGTACATTTCCCAGGAAATCAAAAAAATCTTCTTGAAGAGCGCCCGGACCAAGGCTGCAGCCCTGATGATCAAAGGAGAAATCGCCGGTTTCCGACAGAAATTTGACTATCGGGAGATCGGAGGCACCGCCCTGCTGGGTATTTGCAAGCCTGTCATTAAGGCCCACGGTTCTTCCGACGCCTATGCCTTCCGCTCCGCTGTGAAGCAGGCCATCAGCTATGCCGAGGGCCGGGTGACCCAACGGATCGAGCAGCAGCTGGCTCAGGAGGCCGCCCTGCAAACCACACAAAAAGAGGTTGAGGAATAATATGCAGACACTGGAAGAAAAACTGGGCTATCATTTTCAGAATATTGCCCTTTTGGAAAACGCCCTGACCCACAGTTCCTACGCCAACGAGCACAAAGCCGCCGGTCTGGAGAGCAACGAACGGCTGGAGTTTCTGGGCGATTCCGTGCTGGGCATGGTGGTGGCCGACTATCTCTACCGTAACTGCCCCACCCTGCCGGAGGGGGACCTGACCCGACTCCGGGCCGGACTGGTCTGCGAAGGCAACCTGGTGCTGGTGGCCAAAGAGCTGGAGCTGGGCAGCTACCTCAAGCTGGGTAAGGGCGAGGAACTGGGAGGCGGCCGCAGCCGGGCCTCCATCCAGGCCGACGCTGTGGAGTCAGTGCTGGCTGCGGTCTATCTGGATGGCGGCATCAGTTCCGCCCGGCGGCTGATTCAGCATTTCATTCTGAATCATATCTCTCGAGTTCACGACGCCGCCAAGGACCACAAGACCGCCCTGCAGGAGATTGTCCAGCGCAAGAGCGGCCAGCAGCTCACCTATGCCCTGGTGGGCGAGAGTGGTCCGGACCATGCCAAGACCTTCCGCATGGAGGTATGCCTCAACGGCAAGCCCATCGGCACCGGTGAGGGTCACAGCAAGAAGGAGGCGGAGCAGGCCGCTGCCGCTGCCGCCATCCGTGCCCTGGAACAGAAATAAAAACGAAAACGCAGCACCCCGACCGAACAAATAATTCGGTCGGGGTGCTTTTATTTTATATGAAACAGTCAGATGATACTTAGAATAGACCCTTGTATATTTAAACTGGGCGTAGCAGATAAAGACCAATCCCACCAGAATACCGCCCGCCTCAATGTATGCCACCCACTCGACCTGGAAAATCGACTCCAGCACCGCAAAGCAGGCGGTGGCCGCTCCTATCACCACCGTCCCCAATCCCACCAGCCGGCAATAGGGCTTCTGGTTTTCCTTGGTTACTTTTCTACGATTGTACCAGTGGATGGAGGCGATGTTGCCCTTCATATTGAAGATTCCCAGGGCCAGGATCAAAATCCCCAGTAAAAAGGGAAAACTATACTCCCGAAAGGGCTTGTAGCAATACGCCGCCACCCCTACCAAGACCAGGCCCAGCAGTGCGGCCAGTACGAAAATAGCTTTTTTCTGCCGCAGGATGATATGGTTTTTCCGAACCAGATGGGCGGCCTCTCCCTGGTCGGGCAGCAGCTCCTCCTCTGTCACTCCAAAATAGGATGCCAGCAACTGCAGAGACTCTTCGCCGGGTAACCCCAGCCCGGTATCACATACTTAAAGATATTGGTGTCATTCAATCAATTTTGCCGATGAAGCGGTAGAAGATTTCTACCTCCTGTTCCCGGCTTCCGTCCTCGTTCTTGACCGCCTCATGGACAAGGATTTTTTCAATCAGCGTGTTCAAGAGTTCAGCGGTGAGTTCCGTGGGATTGACGCACTCTTTCATCAAGGCAATCCATTTTTCTGCGTCTGCGGCACTCTGGCTTTCAGCGGCAATAGCAGATTGAAGCTGTTCAATCTTTTCTTCCAGTTCCGCCTGTTCGCTTTGGTACTTCCCGGACAGCATATTGAAGTTGTATTCTGTGATACGCCCCGCCGCCCAGTCCTCATACATCCGGGCAAACAGGGTATCGACCTCGGCTTTCCGCTTCTCCGCTTTTTTCAGTTCAGCAGCCTGTTTTTTTCTTGCGGCGGCCTGTCCTTTGTCATTGGCGTTCAGCAGCCGTTTCAAAAGCTGTTCTTCATCGTGCTGTACCAGCGCCGACCAGTATTGCAGACGGGAGAGGACATAGGCGTAAAGCACATCATAGCGGA
>JAHZGF010000014.1:0-15893 GCA_019420945.1 Clostridiales bacterium
CGTATCGGTCTTTTTCCAGGCAGACGGCATACATGGCTGCATACTGGGCCACGGACGCGGAGAGGGAGAGCTGGACGTTACCGCTCTGCCCCTGGATGCTGCCCACGGGGTACAGCACCTTGAACTGCCCGGCGTAGCCGTCGCTGGTTCCCTCAGTGGTGACAGCGGTGATCTCGTTGTTGTTCATGTCCACGATCTTCGTGCCCTCCGGCACCTCGTCGGGATTGGAAAAGGCCACGGACACGTCGTAATCATATACCCACGTCTCGCTCCAGACGGTGAACACCTGCTGCTTGTATTCCTCGCCCCCGATGGTCACGGGGTAGGCCGTGGATTTGTCCGCCGTGACGGTCATGCGGGGGGTGAGCATATAGTTGTAGGTAGTGCCCCGCTTGTAGATGTCCTTGGCGGCGGCCAGGATGCGGTTTCCAATGTCCAGTTCACTCCCGGAGAGGCCGGGGGCCACCTTCAGGTTGGCAATGTTCCAGTCCGGCATCAGGTAACACCACAGCGCCATTTTTGTGGCGTAATACGCCTGGTACTTATTGTCCAGCTTCAACTCGCCCAGGCTGCGGTGTGGGTAGCCGTTGGAGATAATGCCCACCACCTTGGGGTCGCTTGCCCGTTCCTCTGCCAAATACTTGATGCTCTCGCCGGGGCCCACGGTCTGCGGAACGCCGTACTGGTTTGGGTTGACGCAGTAGGCCGGGGACTCCTTCTGCGTGCCATCGTTGGCCTCATAGAGAAAATAGGTATAGATCTGCTTTCGGACGGAGCCGTTGATGGAGAGATAACCCAGCTCATACTCTCCATTGTAGATATTGACCTCGCCCAGGGCCTCCTCCTCACTGTCTGCGGCAAAGGCCGCCGTCGGGAGGATACCAAGAAGGGTCACGAGAACCAGGAACAGGGATAGCAGTTTTTTCATATTGCCTCCTAAAAATGGGCAGAAGGAGGCACAGAAAACATCAGCACCTCCTTCCGCAATCAAATTGACTTTTTAAAATGTAAAATACGGAAATTGAAGATACAAAAAAAGGCGTCAAAAGTCCCCTCAAATTGAGGGAAGATTTTGACGCCTCAAGCCTCCACGGCCTGGACCATCCAGCGGTAGTCCCGCTGGTCCCGGACACAGGTAAAAAGTGTGAGCCGGTTATCGCTGGTGGCGGCGGTACCGCTGGTGTCGGTCTCCTTCACCTTCTGGACGCTGACCACCTCATAAGTCCGTGTGCCCAGCTTGGTAGTCCAGGTGATGGTGTCGCCCGGTTCCAGGGTGTGGAGCTTCCCGAAGTGGTTGTTCACGCCGCGGTTGTGCGCGGCGATGCAGCAGTTTCCATCCCACAGGCTGGTGTCCTCGAAGTGGCCCGCGCCCTTGGCTAAGGTCTTGCTGCCCGTGCCCTCGTAAACCTTGACGCTCAAACCGATGGCGGGAATTTTGAGGGTGCCCAGGTGCCCGCCGGAGTAATAGAGATCGCTGGTCACATCCGTCCAGCCTGTGGCGGTAGTCCCGGTCCAGCCGGAGCCCGTATCAACGGCAGGGTATGTGACACTCCCCACTTGGGAGACCAAACCGCCGCCGTCCAGGGCTCCGGGGACCAGATTAGGGGTCAGGGCTGTGCCGGAGCCGGGGAGGTAACTGGTGGGTGTGCCGAAGCCGGGCGGGATCAGGGCTGTATTTTTGCTCCGGTCCACGTTGGGGTCCTCATGCTCATAGATGGTGGTATCGCTGGTGGGCCGGGCAAACAGGTAATCGTCCGGGGCGTCCATGGTGTATTCCAGGGCGCTGGCCGGGGTGACGCAGACGACCGCCAGTATGAGGGCAGCCAGACAAAGGGTTTTCAGCCTCATTTGTTGTACTCCTTCCACTCTTTCTTGGATTTGTACTTTTGAAGCAGGAAGCGGCCCAGGAATACCAGGCCGACAACGCCCGCCCCGGCGGGCAGGACCAGCAGCCAGCGCCAGTCAAAGCCGCCGCCCTCCGCGGCAGGCTGTGGGATAGCGGTTACGGCCTCCTGCTCCTCTGCCAGGCCGAAAACGGCGGTATAGAGCACGGTCCCGCTGGTAGTCTTGGTCACTTCTCCGGCGTAGTCCGCCGTGACGGTGTAGCCGGTGGCGTATTTGCTGGAAGCGGTGCCGGTATAGGTGGCGGCGGCGTTGTAGAAGCCCCCGGCCTCCTGCCATTGAACATCCGCCAGGGTGAGGGTGCGCCCGCTGTCCTCAATAGACTTGGGCACCAGGGACACATCCGCCTCGGAGAGATTGGGATAACTGCGGGTGGCGGAGACGTTCCGGGTGGACGTGGCATAGCCGGACGCCTCCACCTGGATACTGGCGGTGTCCAGGGTGAGGAGGCCGGTATAGCCGTCCTCCGTGACGGCCTCACAGGTGGCGGCCAGCAGGGGCATGATCTCCTCCATGTCCTTGCTCTTGCTGTCCAGGGTCACGGTTTCGGTGTAATACTTGCTGTCCGTCTCCGTCTGGTCCTCCTTGACAATATCCAGCAGGGTATAGAGGCAGCCGGACCGCTCAAAGTCCCCGGTGGGGATGAGGGCCGGATCATCCATAGGAGAGAGTTCGTAGGTCTTGCTGATCCTGGGCTCGGCCCGGTCTCCCTCCGTGTACTCCAAAACCTCTACTGGGTAAAGTACGGAGGGGGTGGCTTCGGGAGAGGGCGCCTCGGCGGCCAGCGCCGGGCAGGCCAGGGCACAGGCGGTCAGCACCGCCAGAAACAGGGGCGCGGCGCGTTTCTTCATGTGGGTCAACTCCTTCAATCAAAAAATGGCCCGAAAACTTCCCTCAAATTGATGGGAGTTTCCGGGCAAAGAAAAAAGTCCCCTCAAATTGAGGGGACTTACGGGTTATCGCTCCGGGGCGTCTTTCCTCCGCTCCGGGAGTTTGATGCGGAACATCCGGCAGTAGTCCTTCTGGGCCTCCAGTTCACACTCACAAATAAGTCTGATAAAGGCGGTGTCGCTGGGGCCTTGGGCCCGCTGGGCCTGCTGGAGCGCGGTAATGTAGTCATGGCGCAGGATGGGCGGGATGGAGACCACACAGTAGCCCCTGTTCACCAGGATCAGATTCATCAGGAGCCGGGCGGTGCGCCCGTTGCCGTCCTGGAAGGGGTGAATATCCACCAGCCTCCGGTGGGCGTAGGCGGCCAGCAGGACCGGGTGCATGGCGTCCCTCCGTTTGTTCAGCTCCTCCACCAGCCCGGCCATAAGGCCAGGCACCTCCTCCGCCGTGGGTGGGACATATTCCGTGCCGGTGATGAACACCTGGCCTTCCCGGTAGCGTCCGGCGTGCTCCGGGTCAATGCCGCCGTAGAACAGGGCGTGCAGGCGGAGTATATCCTCCTCCCGGAATTGCAGGGGCCCGCCCCTGGCGGTCTCCAGCATATAGTCATAGGCCCTGGCGTGGCCGGTGGCCTCGTAGCAGTCCCGGATGGGCTTGCCGCCCACGGTGATACCGTCCTCCAGGAGCACCTTGGTCTCGGAGAGGGTGAGGGAATTACCCTCCAGGGCGTTGGAGGTATAGGTCATGCCGATGCGGAAATAGGCGTCCAGTTCCTTCACCTCGTCCGTGGTGAGGGGGCGGCGCTCCCGGATCGCCTGGGCGTATGCGTCGATACGCTCTAATAAAGCGTTGCCGCTCATACAGTCACCTGCCTTTGAGAGAAAGTTCAAAAATATTATATCATGGGGAGCGGAAACAGGCAACGGGAAACCTGGGGGCCAAAAGTCCCCTCAAATTGAGGGGACTTTTGAACGGCGCGCCCCGCCTGCGGAGAGGCGGCGACAGACGCACCCGTTCCCCACACTGGCAAAAGCCGCCGTCAGGCGGCTTTTGGGGCGTCCTCCCCTTGGAGACCGCATAATCCGGCGGACGGCCCCGGTCAAGGCCCGCCCAGTCCGCAGACTGGGCGGCTCGCGGGCGATTGCATGGCAATCGCCCGGCCTTGACGGGGGACGGCGGGCGGATTAGTCTCCCCCACGGGGAGACGCCCCCGGTCTGCGGCCTTACCGGCTCTGGCGCTGGGGCGGGATGCGGCTTCTCTGCTGGGGGGTGATGTTCCGTTCAATGGAGCCGCCGAACTGCTTGCTCATCCCCTGGATCTGATCCAGGGCGCTCCGCCGCTGCTGGGGGTCCCAGCCCTCGTACAGCTCCTCCAGGCGGGACAGGTCCGGCGTGTCCCGCTTGATGCCAAACTGGCGGCACAGGATATAGGAAATGCTCTGGGCGTCCAGGTCCACCTCCTCATGGTCATAGTTTGGGTTGGCCCCCTTGGCGTGGATGCGGGAGTGGGCCACCTCAGCGGCGATGGCCGCAAATGCCTCGCTGTCTGAGAAAGCGGGATTGACGGCCAGCTCCATATTTTTGCTGTCATAGTAGGCGGCCACGGGCAGGTCGTGGTCGGTGGCCACGGGAACAACGGAGTAATTGAGGATGGCGCGCAGGGCGATGCTCATTTCCTTGCTGTCATCCTTCAACTGGACCTTTTTCAGGTCACGCCCCTGGGTCTGGCGGATGTCATAGGCGTCCGTGAGGCGATACCCCCGGCCCAGGGTATTCCGGGCAAAAATTTTGACTCCCTTGCTTCGCTCCTGGTCTATCACGCCCCGATTCAGGGTTTTCCACCGTTCCGCCGTACCGAATACGGTGGCCTCCGGGTCCTGAAACATGACCAGGGCGATATTGCCCGCGCTGTATGTGGGGTTATCCCCCTGCATATCCAGGTACTTCACATACAGTTCCGGGCTGCTGGTGATCTCCTCCACTCCGGCGTCTTGCATGGCGATGGTGTTCTCCCGGTCCGCCTGCATTTCCGCCCTCCATTGGTTGTCCTGCTGGGACTTTTCCGCGATGATCGCTTCCAGATTTGCCATAATGATGTTCCTCCTAAGATATATTCATCTTGATTTTGGTACGGTTTTTCCCTTGGCCTGCGGGGCCCTGCCGGGCTCCCGCATCCCTTCCGACGCCGCCCGCAGGGCCTCCAGGCGGGACTTGACGGATGGTTTCTCAGTAGTCTCCGTCGTCCTCATATCCGTACTCCTCGTCTGCCTGGCTGTCGAGCCACTCCCGCGCTGTGGTGAGGAGTGTTCGGGCCGAACGCGGGGGGCGGCTTTTTTTGGCGCTTCTTCCTCCTGTTCCTGGGCGGGGGCCGGGTAGCTCCTCTGTTCCAGGTAGTGGTTGACCAGCGGCACATAGTCCACATTGGTCACAAGGTCCACGATCCCGCTGGTGGAACGTGTGTCTTTAATCACGGAGAACAGCACATTTTTCTTGGCGTAGGCCCGGAAGTCCTCCAGGTCGCTCTCTTTGATGTGAAAGGTCTTGAGTTCCCGGCCCGTTTGAAGCAGCCGGGCCATGTTGGCCTTGCCGTAGAGTTTTTTGTTGTTTTGGGACAGGGCCATCAGAAAGGCGGCCAGGTTTTTGCTCCCAGCCGCCAGCATTTTAACAGCAGCCTCGGTGAGCTGGATGCTCTCCTTTACCATCAGGTCGGCCACTTCACCGCTGTTATCCATCTTCTTCACCTCCCGGTTTTCAAATATTGAATGACCTCCAGAATGGAACAATACTGAACTTTTTGGAGATACCGCTTTCTCATCAGCTTCAAGTGCCGCTCCCGCTGGGGCCCGGCAAGGGCGGAAAACGTCTCCGCGTCGCGGGCCGCCTCCCGGTAGTCCAGCAGGGTCACGCTCCCCCAGGGCCGTCCGCCCACAAACTTCTCCACATGGAGGAACAGGGCGAGCACCGGCCACCCAGCCCGGTTCTGAAAGGCCAGCCAGCACAGATTTTCATAACTGCCCGGCTCATAGACACGGGGCGGGTCAAACAGCCAGGACCTCTCACGCCGGGCCAGAAACAGATAGTCCGCCGCGCCGCCCTGTTGCAGTTTGAGCAGATCCAATTCAATGCTCCCTGCCTCGGTGGGCTGATAGAGCGGTATCAATCCCAGAATGGCGGTCAGGTCCGCGTGGAGCAGTTTTTTCATAAGGACGCCTCCTTGCATGGTCTGGGCGCTGGGCTTCCACCGCCGCCCGGACCTTGGGGATGTCGCCCTCGATGCGGGCGCATAGCTTCAAGTCCCGGCGCAGCGCCCGCAGGTGTGTGGTGATTTGTTCGATCTCCGTCTGGATTTCCCCGCCTCCGTCTCCCCGCCGTTTCTGCCGGTATAACTGCCCGCGCCGTTCCGTGAGGGCGTCTATCTCCGCCTGTATCGCGTCATACTGCATGGAGAGCTGGGCCGCTGTCTCGATGCGGTTTTTACGGAGATAACGGAATTGCTCCTGATAGCGGTCCAGTTTCAGCAGCTCCTCCCGCATGGAGAACGCCGCCCGGTTTCCCGGACGGCGTTTCGGGTATGCCCCCAGCAGGCAGAGGTATTGGAAGCAGAGGGCTTGAAAGCCCGTGAGTTTCCTTGGGCGGCGGGGCATCCCACCCCGCACCCGATACCGGCGGCCCGGCTCCAGCAGACGGGAAAAAGTAGTGGGGGGAGTGTCCGGCGGGGCCTCGCCGGAGCGGACGGCCGCAAGCCGGGCCTGTATGTCCGCCTCGGTATAGCCGTCTTTCAGGCTGTCCAGACGGATATACCCTTTCCCACCGGGGGGAAGGATAGCGGTGTGCTTGACCCTGGGGCCGGTTTTTACCCGATACCCCATCCGCCGCAGTTGGCTGAGGAAGGACTGGTAGGTGTAGGCTTGCCGGATGGCCTCGTCCACGTCCTGACGGATCAGGTCCCGCACGGTGGCCTTGCCCTGTCTGGCCGCCTCCCACTCGGCCCGGCTCACCGGGCCGCCCAGGGGCTCACTGGGCTCAATAATGGACAGCCCGTGTTCCCGGCAGATGGCGTCTGAGGTCCCCCGGATGCCCACGCCGTCCCCGCCGTAGTAGTCCTTCAGTTGGTCCCGGTACATGGCCCCATCCACAAAGGAGACGGAATTGAAAACGATATGCGAATGTAAATGCGCTTTGTTCAAGTGGGTGGAAACGACGGCTTCATAGCGGTCTCCCAGCAGGCGCCGGGCAAACTCGACGCCCACGGCATGGGCCTGGTCCGGCGTCACCTCGCCGGGAGCGAAGGACTGGATGATGTGGTAGCCCTTTCGTTTCCGTCCCTCCTTGCCCCAGCGCCGCTTGGTGTCCATCATGTCGGCGTAAACGCTCTCCCGGTCGCAGTTGACGGCGGTCTCGAAACAGGTCTGTTCCGTTTTCTCCCGGTCCAGGGCATAGTCGATGGCGGCCTCCAGGGAGGTCTTTTCCGGGTCCTGGGTATAGCCCACGCATTTGTCCAGGCGGTTGTGAATGACTAAAATCTTGGTGTAGGCCATTACAGCGTGTCCCGGACCAGCCGGACCGCCTGCCGGACCAGCCGCGCCGCCTCCCGTATCTCGTCCTGGGTGGCCGCGCCTCTGGCGTTGGCCTGATAAGCCAGTTGATTCACATTATTGCCGATGGCGTTCAGTTCCCGGAGCAGGGCGGCGTAGGTATCGGGAGGCCGGGGCCGGAGATTGACGCCCATAATGAGTTGGCGGAGCATGGGCTCGATCTTGAGCCCGGCGGTCCGGGCGGTCTCTGTCAGCCGGGCGTAGTGGGCGGCGTCCAGCCGCAGGGTGATGGTTTTATAGGGCTTCATCGAACTGGGCCTCCTTTCCGGTGTTGCGGCCTCTTTGCCGGCTCCGGCGGGGGACTTTTCAAGGGGACCTCCTTGCAGTAGGCCCTCTCTCCGCAGGCGTCCTTCAGCAGATGGGCCATGCACTCGTCAAACGGGTGCCAATCCCGGTCTCCGCTCACAAGGAAATAGTGCATATTGGTCTCCCGGTACATCAGCTTGGTCCCGCTCTGATGCGTGAGAACAACCACGCCATAAACGACCAGATCATTTGTCCCCGGATATGGCGAGATGTCTACGGCCACGTCACAAAATGGAGTGTCGTGGGCGGCAAGCACGGCTTTGATCTTCTCGGTGTTCTCGGCCTGGTGGTCCCGGAAATGCTGGATCAGACCAATCTGTTTCCGCAGGTCGTTCAGGTAGTTCCGCTGGTCCTGGCCGATAAACAGCTTTCGTCCACTCCCGAACACGATGGAATAATCGTTATGGCCCCGGAATTTCCCCCGGCAGGGGGTTTTCTCCACATGGTAGGATGTTTCACCAAACAGGCGTTGCAGGGTCCGCTCCAGGAGCAGGGTCTCGCTCCGTTTCTCATCAATCATCTGTTCACCTTCAGTTCAGGTATCAAATAGCGCATATCAAGAGGATATGCGTTGGTGTTGTGCGGGGGGGCTGTGCCCACGGAAAAAAGTCCCCTCAAATTGAGGGGACTTTCGGCGGCGCGGGGGTATCAGGGGCGGAGCCCCTGACCAGCGGCATTTTGCTGTCAAAATGCCATGCTGGCGCGGACAGCGGCGCGAGCGCCGCTGTCACCGTACCGGGGCCGTTTTCCGGCGGGGCGGTTTCTTGGGCCCTTTCCGGGCGGTCTCCGGCTTTTGAACACTCTCCCGGTTTCGGTGCTGATTCAGGGGCGTGGTATGCAGCTTCTGTGCCATAGTCGGCTCCTCCTCTTGTGGTGTGTCTTGATGGCCGGAGGACAGCGGCTCCTCCAGCAGGGCCGGGTCGTCCTCCAGAAAGGAAAGCATTTCCTCCACCCGTTCTTCCAGGGAAGCCTCCACCGTATAGCCGGGGAGAAGGATGCCGTTGACGGAGAAGCGTCTTTCCTCTCCCTTTGGGATAGGCGGGGACACCTCCGTGAACAGGTGGGCGTAGGCTTTGATCCTGCCTTGCAGGTAACGCTCCAGCTCCTCTTTTGTGGCAAACCGCTTGTCGCTCTGCCCGGCGATCTTCCAGCCGTCGCCGGTGTAGTCTGGGGTTGGATGCTGGAGCGTGTTATAATGAATATCCCAGGACAAAGTACAGTTGATAAGAGTTCCATCCGGCGTTTTATTTTCGGACACACGATACGACATTTTATAGACCATGTTGCTCAATACGTTCCAGCCGAATTGATTGACCTTCCACTGGTTGGACGTGTGCTCCACCGGCAAGGCCCGCAGATACTCCCTGGCCTTGCGGATGGCTATGGTCTCCGCCGCCTGCTTCCGCCATTCGGCCTCGATTTCAGAGAATTTTGAGAAAATGGCTTTTTCCTGGGCCACGCTGGCCTCCTCCATGGTGGTCAATTCCTCCCGCGGCAGTTGGATCAGTTCCGCAACACGGTCCGCCTTTTTATCTGGATAGTAATGGGCGGACATTTCGATTTCCCATCCAGGGGTGATATGCGTATATGCCATGCCCGCCCCCTATCGCGCCATAGCCAGCCGCTTTTTATGCAGCGGCTTTTTCCTGGCGGCTGGGCGGGCGGCTTTGGCCGGAGGCGGCTCCTGTTTCCCCCTGTCCGCCGTCTGTGCCTGGACCTGGACCGGGAGGGGCGGCCCCGCCTGGGGTTTTTCCTCCGCTGGAGGGGCCGGCTCACCGGAGACGGGCTGCGCCTCCGATGGTACGGCCATATCGCCGTCCTCCAGGCAGTTCAGCAGGTCCTCCAGCGTGACCTTTTCCTTCTGCGGGACCGGGGGTTGGAGCGAATACCCTTGCAGGAGTTGGCCGTTGACACAAAACAATTCCTTTGCCTCCGCCGGGATGGGCGGGGACAGGGATTCAAAGCACGGCGCATACTGGTCGAATTTGCTCTGGATGTACTTCTGGGCCCCCTCCATGGTCTTGTACTTCTTGCTGCCCTCGTACTCAATTCGTTCCCTGGGGCTCCGGGTATAGCCCCAATACCCTTGAGACAGGCCGGGGGCCGTGTAGGACAACTCCCAGGTCAATTTCCATTCATCACCAGACTTGACGATGTTGAATGTCATTTTATAGACCAGGTTGCTGATCTCCCAGGAGCCGTCCTTGTGCCTCTGCCACTCATTGCGGGTGTGTGTGACCTCCGGCGTTTTCAGATATTCGATTGCTTTTTGCAGGAGAAGGGTCTGCGCCCCATGCTCATCCCAGGCGGTGACGGCCTTCTTCATCTCCTCAAAGACTTTCTTTTCCTCCGCCTGGCTTTCCTTTAACTGCTTTTCCAGGTCCTTGACCGGGACATTCAGGAACGGCTTGAAGTCGGCCCTGTCGCCCCGGTAGTTGATCTGCCGCCTGACCTCCAGGTAAAAGCCCTCCCGAAGATAACCTTCACTGGAGCCGATCTCATAAAACGATTTTTTTGCCATACTGCAATTCACCTCCCTATCTGACCGGGCCGCTGGGCGGCGCCCGGTCCTTTTTCGGCATCCAGCCCTTTTGATACCGATGCTCCATCATGATCGTGCGGACCAGAGCCGCCTCGTTTTCCGGCAGATACCGGATGCGCCGGAGTGTCCCGTATTCCCAAAACAAATCTTCCATGGCCGCCCTGTACCGTTCCGGCTCCATAGAAAACCGCCGCCCGGAGTAAAAGACCAGTTCCACGGCTTTGGCCTCCACCGCCGTGTGTTCCAGGCGGTGGAGGTGTGCGGAAAAATCGAAGGAGCGTATATCCCCCGTGGGGCTGTCCCGGTCCCTGCCCTTGAGGATGACACAGTATGCCTCCTCTCCGGCCTCCGGGCGCTGGCTGATCCATACCCGGTGGCCGTGGGAGCCGCGAAGGAACACATCCCGTTCCCGGACACACAGCCCTCCGCCGGAACGGGGGAGCCAGTAGAAGGTCCGCTCCTCCATCTCGTATTCCGACACAGCCGCCTGGAGCGTCCAGAGGTCCGGGCGGAAACTTGCTGGGGTGGAGGGGGTGGTCCGGCCGCACAATCCGTCCAAAACAGGAAACAATTTAATATTTGTCTCTTTCATCTTACCGGCTGCACCACCCTTGTCCGGCTGTGCCACCGCTGTTCCGGGCGCACGGCCGGGGGCGGCTGGTAGTCCGGGTCCAGGTACTTGGCCTCAAACTCAGCCGCCGTCAACCGCTCCGCACCCTGGCCCTGTACGAAGTCGCCGGGAGCCAGATCCAGATAGCCGCCGGATGGCAGGGGGAGGGGGCTGGCGGTGAGCACGGTGCCGAAGTGCTCCACCGTGATATGCAGCCCCAGCAAGCCCGGCTGGCTCCAATCGTCCGGGTCTGTCTGCATTTCATAGAGGTGCATCCACGGGGGGAGTGTGGCGCGGTCCACCCGCCGGGTCGTAAACAGGCCGGGGACGGTCAAGATTTCCACTTCTTCCAATCGTTCTGTGTTTGCGTTGACAAGATACATAAAAGCGCCTCCCTGTTATCTTCCCTCAATTTGAGGGGACTTTTTAGGCCGCGGGCCGCGGGTGTAAACAAAGGGATAGTCTTGGGCCAGCCGGCATTGTCTGGCCAGTTCCTCCGGGGTGACGCGCTTGCCCGCGATAAACTTACCGGGATGGACATACCGTGTCATGCGCCTGTTCTCCGGGACATGATTCCGCATCTCCCAGATACCCACCACCTGGGCCTGCTCCGCCATTGTCCGTCGCACATCCGGGTTATCCCTGGATGGCCGCAGTTCATACTGATATATTTGATCCGGGGTAAGGGGGGAACGGTAAATGACCTCCCCCCAGGCCCGGAACGCGCCGTGCTCCACGCTGGTACGCTCGTCGTAATTAAGAAATCCCGTCAGGGGGTTATCCGGGTCCTTGGGATAGGTCCCTATGTCCACGGGCCGCTGGGTGGAATAATAGCGGTAAAGCTCCTGCTGTTCCATCGCTCCGCCCTCAACGCTCCGGGCCTTTTCGCGGTTTGGGCCGCCTGGCCTTTGGCTTTGGGATGGCGCGCTCCTGAACCTCCCATTGCATCCGTCTGGCGTCATACTCGCTTTTGGCAGGTCTACCGGGCTCAGGAGGAGCCATTTCGACTTGTGTAACAGCGGGTGCCGGCCTCCTGTCTTTTCTAAGCTGTTGCAGACGGACCTTTACGGACGGGCTGCACGGGGCGGGTCCCGCCTCCCTCTCCTGGGGTGGCTGCGTCATGTCCTCCTGCGGAGACAATAGGCCCTCCGCAGAAGGGGCCTCCCGCTGGACTGCGGGCTGTTCCTGCGTTTTTCCCATATTGATGGACTTATGCAGGCGTTTCATGATCTGCTGAACGGCGGAGCGAAATGCTTCCTGCTCCCCCTCCGGCAGAAGGGCCGCCTGCTCCTCCATTTGCTTTCCCAGGTCCGCCGCCTGACAATGGCGCTGGAAACAGGGCAGAAGGCCGCGGGAGAGCTCATCGACACTTTGATGGATAAAAGGCGTCAATTCTTCCTGTAAAACCGTGCGGTATTCCTGCGGCACACTCTGAAATAACTGGTTTACCCGTGCCTGCCCGTCTTGGTATGCACCGATATGGGTCTGCATCTGTTCCAGAAGGGAGCCGCCCGCCCCGATTTCCAGAGGGAGCCAGTAGCGGTCTGTCCGGCCGTCTTTCACATAGTCGATCTTCACCTTGACCGCCTGCGGCGTCCGTTCAGCCTCCCGGTACTCCTGATCCACCTGGCGTACATAATTCTCCGCTTGGGAGAGAGACATCTGTTTGCCAGTGGGAAAACGCTCATCCATGCTCTCCGTGATGGTCACAATAGGCTCGCCCTCCGGGTCCAGGCTGACCATTGGGGCCTCCGGGCCGCCTTCCGCGAAGGGCGGCTTCATCAGGTCGTCCACAGCGGCGGAAATATCGTGGGCAAATGCTTTCCACTTGTCCGCCACCGCCCGGACCGTACAAGCCCCTCGTTTGAAAAAGCCGGTGAACAGGCTGGCGCTCTCGCCCAGCAGATCCTTTACATCCTGCTTCAGATTGCCGGTAATCTCCTTCATCCGGCTGTTATGTTCCATGCTGCTTCACTCCTATCGAATGGTTTTGGAAATCTCCCCTCAAATTGAGGGGACTTTTGAGGTCCGGGCCCGCTTCTTCCTGCCCTTGGTACGCCTCTTTTGGCTCTGCGGCACAGGCTCCGGGGGCGGACGGTCCAGGCAGCGGCTCTCAACGCCGTCGATCAGTTCCGCGGCGGTGTTGCGAATACACTCCAGGGAGGCGCGCAGCTCCGTTTGCTCTCTGCCGCTGCTCCACCCGGTAATGTAGCCGAAGGAGTAGTCTCTGGTGTCCAGGCCCAGGTACTGACAGACGGTATAGGCCACGCTCTCCGCCTCCACCTCGCGGGTGCGCCGGTCCTTCTCATGGGCCCCTACGATGATCCCGCCCTCCACCGGGAGGGCGTGCAGCTTGGCGTGGGCGATCTCATGGACCAGCGTTTTGATGGTCTGGGCCTCGCTCATGCCGGGGCTGAGGGTAATCTTCTGTTCCGCGTGGTAGTACGCCCCATGGACGCCCGGCGGCAGGGGGCCCTCGCTGACAGGGACGGGGGAGATGGATTTTAAGGTGGACAGTAGTTTTTCATAGCCCTCTACGGTGCCTGTCAAGGACTCCACACCCAGGCTGGGGAGTTCCCGTCCCTCTGTCTGGCTGACATCAAACACCGTAGCCGTGGTGAAACCAGTTTTTTTCACCCATTTCTGTTCCTTGATGGTCTGCCCGTCCGGGCCGGTCTCCTCCACCTCATCCCGCGCCCAGTAAGGGCAGGGGGCCAGGATGGTGATGCCGGTCTCGCCCGCCTTGACATGACGGCCGAATTTCCGTTTCCAGTCCCCATACCCTGCCACCATGGAGGCGTGCGGACACTGGAGCTTAATGAGAAAAATATTGCCGTAACTGTAATGGTGCAGTTTGGAGAGGGATTGCAGGTAGGCCGCGTACTGGCCGCTCTGGAACAGGCCGGTGATACCGGCCTCCAGTTGATCCGTCAGCGCCCGCACACGCTCCATACGCTCTTGAAAGTCGATTTTTCACACCTCCCCGGAAAGTCCCATCAAATTGAGAGGACTTTTGAATAGGAAAAAAACCCCGGACATGGTACGTTACCGCTCCATGCCGGGGTCTTTCCTGTGCCGCCGGGGCTTCCAGTCCGGGTGTCCGGGCGGAAGCTCCTCCCTCAGTTCATCCACCCGCTGTTTCATATTCTTCCGGGCGGCCTGCTCGTCTCCGAAATAACGGCCATAGTTGTACCCCTGGAAATTGTCGTAGGCATAACACTTCCAGGTGACGTAGGGGGAGACCTCCGTGGGGCTGTACCCCAGCACCACCTCGGTATCTCCCACCCGGCGGCTGTCGATGATCTCATAGCTCTGGCACATTCGTTTTCCGTTCATCCTGTTCACCTCGTCGGCGTCTCAGCCTTTTTTACGGTTTTCCCCGCCGCGGCCTTGGCCTTTTGGCGCTCCATGACCGTCTGACGCAGCTTCAAGCCCTCCAGGATGCCCTGCTTCACGTCGGGGATGGTGGTGCGCTTATCAGGGAAGAAGGGCCGCAGGTCCTCCTCCAGCATTGTGACCTTCAGCGGAGGCATTTCCTCCCGCTTGGTGGGGGCCACGGCCTGCACGATCTTCTCCGTGGTCAGACTGCCCGCCTGGCTCTCCTTCTTCAACTCCTTGGCCTTGGTGCCGGAGGGGACTTTAGCCTCCTTCTGAATAGCGTCCGCCAGCACCTTCTGCTCCTTGGGCTTCATTTGGGCAATATCCGCGCCGGTGTTGACCGGGATCTTCCCCTCGTCCACCAGGTCCTGGAGTTCCGGGACCAGTTTATTCAAAGTCTTGTACCGCTGGATGGTGGCGGGGCTCTCGCCCATCTGCTGGGCCAGCTCCTCGTCGGCGTTCATGCGCTTGATCCCCAGGGCCTCGTCCTGCGCGATCTCCTCCTTGGTCCGGCGGCCCATCTTCCGTTTCATGGCGTCGGTTTTCATCTGATAGGCGCGGGCCTTCTCCATAGGGCTGATCTCCTCCCGCTTGAGGTTGGAGTCCACCATGGAAATGATGGCCTCGTCCCGGTCCAGATTGCGGACGATAACAGGAATATTTTCAATCCCGGCCAACTGGCAGGCGCGCATACGGCGGTGGCCGGAGACCATCTCATAGCCGCCGTCCTTATGGGGGATGACCATGACCGGCTCCAGCACGCCGAATTTCTTGATGCTGTCCACCAGGTCCCACATATCCTTGTTGTCGCGGACTGCGAAGGGGTGCCCTTCAAAGGGCCGGATATTCGCCACCTTCATGGTCGTGACCGTCTCCGGCTGGCCCTCCTTGGTCAGGGGGATTTTCAGGTTTTCGGGCAGTTCTTCATCCCCCACGGCGGGGGCTTCCGGGGCCTTATCCGCCTTGGCGGGCTCCTCCGGGGGATAAGGGACCAGCTTGCCGGGGACCGGCATGAGCGGCTTATCCCGGTGCCCCTTACGGTACTCACTGGCTTGGGCAAGGGACATTTCATACACATCCGCCCGGACCTCCAGCATCCCCGCCTGCTCCAGCGCCTTGCAGCGGTGGAAGCCGTCTACCAGTTGAAATTCGTCCTCTTTCTCGCTCTTGCGGAGAATGACGGGCTTTTGCAGGCCGTTTTTCTTAATGTCCGCGATCAGGCCGCTGTAATCCTTGCGGGGTTCGTCCTTGACATAGGTGCCGGGCAAAGGTTTGATTTTGGAGAGGGCAACGAAACGCAGGTCGGGGGATCGTGGCTCCTGCTCCTTTTCGTCCTTGGGCTTACTGGGATCAGACACAGGAGACTTCTTCCCGTCGGCAGGCTTGGCAGAGGTGTCCGTGGGAGCCTTGGGCTCCTCCTGTCCCTTCTTCTCGTTGGTAGGCTTGGCGGGGGTGTCTGCGGGGGCCTTGGGGGCTTCCTGCCCCTTCTTCCCGTCGGCAGGCTTGGCGGAGGTGTCCGCAGGGGCCTTGGGGGCCTCCGGCCCCTTCTTCTCGTTGGTAGGCTTGGTGAGGGGGTCTGCGGGAGCCTTGGGGGCCTCCGGCTCCTTCTTCCCATCGGCAGGCTTGGCGGAGGTGTCCGCAGGGGCCTTGGGGGCCTCCGGCCCCTTCT
>JAHZGF010000014.1:15993-27882 GCA_019420945.1 Clostridiales bacterium
TTCCATCAGTGGGCTTGGGAGTAGTGCCCGCAGGGGCCTTGGGGGCCTCCGGCTCCTTTTTCCCATCGGCAGGCTTGGCGGAGGTGTCCGCAGGGGCCTTGGGGGCCTCCGGTTCCTTCTTCCCATCAGCGGGCTTGGGAGTAGTGCCCGCAGGGGCCTTGGGGGCCTCCTGTCCTTTCTTCTCGTCGATAGGCTTGGCGGCTCCAGCGGCAGGCGGTTTTCCCGCCTCTGGAGGCGCGGGTGTGTCCGGCGGCGCGCCGGGGACCGGGGCGCGGAACGCTCCGATCAAAGGGTTTTTCTTGGGGTCTGCCATAGTCGTTTTCCTCCTTTATGTCGTGGCGTTTTATTGAAAACTTCCCTCAATTTGAGGGGAGTTTTGCTCGTTTGGGACGATCCGTGGGGAAAACCGCCCCCTGGGTGTGCTTGGCGGCGGGCAGGTCGGCCAGTGTGGACGGGAGGCCGTCAAAGTCCTGGTCGGTCCCCAGGATCGAGGCCAGCAGCACCACATCGGCCCTGTCCACGCCGTACCTCTCCGCCAGCCAGTCCAGGTATTCCCGGCGGTTGGAGTAGTCTTTTGTTTTATAACGGCTCATAGGGACTACTCCTCCTGTTCATTCCCGCTGTGGATAGGAAAAGTCATGTTGGACTGCCGCCTGATAATAGGGGCTCATTGTGACTGGTGCGTTATATAGGGCGGTCAACAGATAGGCGCGGATATTACGTATCTCTGTTGTGTTGCGTCTCATGCAGTCAAACACATATTCCAAATGGCCATTGTCCAACATTTGCAGCCGCCCTTTTACCTGCTCGGCCGGCATTTCCGCCCCTCCAATGCGAAAGGTAGGCCGGGTGCTGCATAGCGTGTCCACGATCAGCTCTGTCACGCTTTCCACGTCCTCATAACCAAACTGCTGGCAGAGAAGGGGAAATTCGATTGCTTCTTGCACTTCTCTCCGGCACTCGCTTCGATCTATCCATCTGCTCTCCGGGACTGTGGCAGATGGATGGATAGATGGATAAAGCTGACTGAGATCAGTCTGATTAGACTCAATATAACTTGTGTCCGATTTTCGGAAGTCTGCACTTCCGATAACCGGAAGTCTTGACTTCTGTTTTTCGGAACTCTTGACTTCTGCTTTTCCGAAGTCTTGACTTCCGAAAATCGGAAGTCTGGGAATGTCTTGCGGCGCAGCGGGTTGCGGCGGTATGGCGCGGGTGGTGAAGCGTTTGACATAGATCTTAGTGGGGCGGCCCTGCCCCTGCTTGACCCGCTCAATGAGGCCGAAGCCTTTCTTGCCGGTGTCCAGCTCTGCCAGGAGCCGGACCGCCTTTTCATGGCCGCAGTTCAGGTCCTCTTGTATCTCGTCCAGGGTGTAGTAGATGAACACACGCCCCATATCGTCATACCAGCCGTTTTTGGCGGACAGGCCCATGCGGTCCAGCAGGAGGCCGTACAAGAGTTTTGCGTCTGTGGACAACTTTTTGAACGCCTCCCCGGTAATGAGCTGCCGGGGAATACGGTAGAAAGCAAATTGATTGCTCTCGTCGCCATAGTAATAATCGAAGTTCATGTTCTGCCTCCTGTCGTTTGGGCGCAAAAAAAGGGCACGACCCTTTCAACTGGATCGTGACCTTTTCAATGATAAAGTTGTTTGGCCGGATTGTTCCCCGGAGCAGCGTCAATCTCGCATATGCGCTTTCAGACAAATAGTTCTCTTTTCTCTTAATTTTCTCAATTTGCGATAAGGTCTTTGAGGGGAATAATAGTGGATAACATGATTTTCACCTCAGAAGTATGCGGTGTGGTGCTCATAGCACCTTTCGACAAAATCTCCCGACCGCCATGCTCCACCATTCGATTTATTGTATTTTTATCGTTGTTTTTTCGATGTTTTTCTCCGTTTTCTTTTTATCATAGAACATTTTCGCTAACTACGGGATAGAAACATAAAACAGTGCCGGACCTCTAAGAATTTTGCTGCCAGCTTTACTTTGGAATCCAGGGTAACAGTGAATACAAACAGTGCAGTGCTGGTATTGCCTCCGGAGACACTTCTCGTACAGGCTCCAGAATTCCCAAACACTTTTCTTCAACCATAAGCTGCCCACTTTCCAGGCCATGGTCACCGGGCCGCTGAAAGAAGCTGGCGCTACTCGCTTTATCCTCATTCATACCATCAGCAGTGCACAGAACTTTACGGGAACCATTCTCGTTGACGTTATAGTAACCAAAATAGCCATATTTTCGTAGCCGATACCCCAGTTTTGAGACAGGTGGGAACAGCCGCCCTGCAAAGAGCAGTTCTGCCACACCTCGATGTGGACGAAAGTATGATAGACACGGCCTATTGGTTCGAATCCAGACCGTGTCAGTGGCGGCGGAGCCGCTCACGTTACCTCTGGATCTGGGCCCAACGGTGTGACTCAGGCATTCACTCGGAAAATAGATAGACGGAATACCACACACAGAAGCGCAAAAAGTCCAGCCTATTTGGAAATAAATTATAGCAAATGCCGGAATGGCAAAGTAATTACCCGCAGGACAGCATACATGGCCTCTTTTCCCCAACTTAGCTTTCTAGGAACATAACTTGGGCCATCTTCTATAGAGCCATCAGGACTCATGTGTCGGCTGCTTTCCTTCAGTACATCGAGTTGAGCACGGATCTGAGCATTTAGCCCCGGGCTTTTGATCGCAAGCATTAGCTCGGTGTCCAGATAAACACTCCTCATATCAAAGTTGCAGGAACCTGCGAGCGTCAGATCTTCGCCTATGAGCACGGCCTTAGTATGCTGTGCCTGCTCGCCCAGATATTCATAGATATGGGTGCCGGTGCTGCGGAGATGCGTTTTCTGATTTAAGTAGTCGGTGCAGCCAAAAGGATTTGTCCCACTTTCTACGGCATTGATCAGAATATCTGTTCTGGTACCCGCAGCACAGACAGTCCGAAGGTCCTCGTACATATCCTTACTGCATATAATGTAGGGCGTCTGAACCAGAACGTTACTGTCCTGCGCCATAGCGTCTACCATGCGGGCCCACAGGATTGGTGTCTTATTTTCCGGCTCGATTGGATTGGACCATAGCTCCACGCTATATGCCGCCAGTGTGGCGGACTCCCATTCTGCTGTAGTCAAACTGTCTGTAAAGACTTCCGGGTAACGTTGGGCGGTCTGCTCATAACAGCCAGCCAGATCGCTTTCACACCTTGAATCTTTAAAAACCTTACAGCATGGAAGCGCCCACACCGCCTCAAAATAATTCATCAGCTGTTGATAGGACTGGCCTGCCCCAGGCTCGGTTTCATATACTAAAATATCCCGGTCCACATTGTAGTGTTCTTGGTAATTGCCCAGGAAGCGGTTATCTGTATTTCTACCACCCAGGATATAGGCAAAGTCATCAGCGATCAGATACTTATCGTGCATCCGATAGTTGATTTTCCACGGGGTTAGAAGGTTGATCGGGTTGTAGAGCCGGATCTCCACGTTCTCATGGCTTGACAACTGGCAAAGGTTCCTACTCATGGGAAGGAAATGTCCGCCATTGATGCCGTCCAGAAGCACCTGAACCCTGACACCGCGCTCGGCTGCCGCCCAAAGTGCGCCAATCACATCCTGGCCGCTTTCCTCATCCCAAAAATCAAACGTGGTGAGTATAATCCGCTCCTTTGCTTCCTCAATAAGCCGGAGCCGCCACAGCAGGGCATCAGAGTTGTCGTCGATGCTCCGCACCCGCTCTGGTGCGGTATGTTCATAGCGGATATCGTTCAGCCAATCTTCGGGAGTGGCCCTTTTGTGAAACGCCGGTGGAATGACTAGACAGAGAATGATGAATAAAAGCCACACAAGGAGCACCAGAGCGACATTCTTCACAAACCGTTTCATTTATCTGACCTGCTTTCATATTGACGCCCCAGGGATTCCCGCCTGCTCGGGGCACCCATTGCTCTAGTCCGGCGCATGCCGGGGACAAGATAGGGAGTATCATATCGCCGTGGATGATGTGAAAAATTGCGGCTGCTGAAAATAGAAAAAATGCGGGCAGGAAAGGGAAAAGAAAGTTGAGCACTGGCCGTTCCGCGATAACATTGTTGCAAATAATATCATACAATTTGATGAAATTCAAGGTGTGTGGGGTTACTATCTGTCCCCAACGGAGCGGAGGCGAAGAACAGCGGTCCACAGTTCCTTGCTGGCCGGTTTGGTACCCACACAATATTTTTATCGCTAAAACCGCTGCTGCAAAAAGAATATTTTCGGGCAGACGATGGTTCCATTTCTGATAAAGTATGCTATACTATAATTTATAATTGCTTTTATACATAGCGTTTATGGGATTCACGCTCTGTATGTATGTTTCAGTATTCAATCGGATAAGGAGAGATGCAGACGCTGTAAGATGCCTTTGAAACAGGCGGTATCTACATCTCCTAAGAAAGCCAGGGCTATAGAGCAGCCGATGGATCGGGAAGGGTGAAGTTATGAAACTTGCAGAGGCTTTACAGGAACGCGCAGATCTGAACCGGAATATTGAACAGCTCAAAAACCGTTTGAGCAGCAATGCGCTGGTGCAGGAGGGCGAGCAACCGGTGGAATGCCCGGAGAATCTAAAACAGGAGCTGGATGCTTCCATTTCTCGCCTGTCCTATTTGATTGCGAGAATCAATCGGACCAACTGCCAGACTGTGGTTGAGGGGCAGACTCTGACAGAACTGATTGCCCAAAAGGATGCCCTGTCCCTCAAACTCCATGTATACCGGGATGTTGTGTACGCGGGAAGTCAGATATCCTACCGCGCCAGAAATACGGAGATCAAGATCCGGTCTGCGTTCTCTGTGGCGGACTGGCAAAAGGAGATCGACCGGATGTCCAAAGAACTGCGCCGGCTGGATAACCGGCTGCAAGAGAGCAACTGGAAGACCGACTTAGTGGAATAGGCCAAAGTGCCTGGTAGCAGAAGCAGGGCGAATGCCGCGCGGCGACAGCGTAAGTCGCATCATGGATACACGGAAGGGCACGTGCGAGGTTCGAGTCCTCAAGAATTGTTATGCCCCGACTGCGTACAGATGTATTGTAACGGATGATTGTAATGACCGGGTATTGACTGCGTCTGCGAGGGTGGGAATGGGGATGCTGTTCCAATGACAGCATGGATTGGCAGATTGGCCTTTGAACAAAAAGATCCGGCTGTGGATAACCCAAAGCATCCACAGCCGGATCGGTTATTTCAGCGTGTCGCTGTTGTTCAGAACCAGGGAGCTGTAGAGAAACAGTACATCGCAGTTTTCAAAATCAATGAACTGCCCGAGGTAGTCCGGCTGGATGTAGCGAATATCCACCAGAGTGATCCTGGAGTATCCGCTGAGCAGCAAAGGCGCAATGCTGGAGCCAAAAGAGTCGCGGAACAACACCAACTCCCGGCCGCTTTGGGCGTAAGGATTTTCCATGGTAATCAGAGACAGAGAACCGGAGAGGAAGATTTCATAGGGGTCCTTTCCCATGGCACGCTCCATGTCGTACACCGTTCCGGTTCGGTTGTTCTGGTAATCATACACCGTGCAGTCCCGGATGGCATCGTTGATGAGATAGTGGATGGACTCGGGGGCCAAGGGGAGGGCCGATTGTCCGCAGTAAACGCCGTAGAAGTCCCGCTCCAACACGGACTCTTCGTAATTTTGAGTCAAGGTGACCCCCATGGCCTGGGCCAGCCGCTCCGCCACATCGGTGATCCGCTCCTGCCGCCAATGGGTGTCGGTCCTGTAATAGTCGTCCCGCTCCAACAGGTCTGAGATGGAGATATAGTCGGCAAAGCCAACCTTCTGTGCCATCAGGGACTCCAATTGCGCATAATCCATGGAGAGGTGCCCGCTCTCCCGGGCCAGAAAGCAGTTCTTGTCCGGGATTACGGAGAGGAACACCCGATTGCTGCCGTTCAGGTATTTGTCATAGAGGTACTGGAAGCGGCCTGCCGCCCGGTCCAGGGAGGACTCGTTCAGGGGGTATTCCACCGCGGCGGCGAAGCCGTCGGAAACATAGATCCCATTGTTGTCCTGCCGGTGGAACAGGCCGGTGGCGGACAGGGCTTTCAGTGTACGGAACTGGTCCCGGAAGGGAAAATGATCCTGGGTGTAGGTTTCAAAGCCGGACATGAACCGCCCGCTCAGTACGGTATCCAAGGTGAACGCCGGCATGGCGGCCAGTTTCCTCCGCTCACTGTCCGAAGTGGCTTCCTTGGGGAGAAACAAACAGGCCAGAAAGGCCACGGCCAGAAGCAGCCCAAACAGGATACAGACCGTCAGGTTTTTCTTTTTGCTATCCATGGTATCCTCCTATCAAAACCGGAAGTATAGGAATGGGTTAAAGGAGCCGTCCACCAGATAGCCGGTCATGACCAGCAGCAGTACAAACAGTGTAAAGGGTTCCAGTGCGTTGAGGACCTTACCGGCGGTGGGGTACTGGGAGAGGCGGACAAGCCCATTCCGGAGGAGGGGGGTGGCTCCCAAAACGGCCAGAATCAGCACCAGAGCGAAGCTGCGCAGACAGTAGACCGCCTCTGCAGAAACCAGCGGGATACCGCCGGCACCGAACAGACCGCCAATGTCGGAGAGGGCCTGCCCCATATTCTCCGCGTTGAAGATCACAAAGCTGATCACGACGAAGAATACTACATAGAGATGGGCGAGCGGGCGGCATTTCGAGAGAGGTTTCAGCAGCCACAGCTTCTCCATGATCAGAAGAACGGCGAACATCAGTCCCCAGACAACGAAGTTCCAGGCTGCCCCGTGCCAGAAGCCGGTCAGCATCCACACCACCAGAATATTCAGCAGTTGGCGGGCCCTTCCGACGCGGTTGCCGCCCAGCGGGATATACACATAATCCCGGAACCAGGTGCCCAGCGATATGTGCCAGCGTCGCCAGAACTCTGTGATGCTGGCGGAAATATAGGGATAGTTAAAGTTTTCAAGGAAGTGGAAGCCAAATACTTTGCCTAGGCCGATGGCCATATCGCTGTATCCGGAGAAGTCGAAATAAATGTGCAGGGCAAATGCGACGGCGTATAGCCAGTAAAAGAGCACGGACTTCTCATCGGACGCCCGGAACACGCTGCACAGCTCTCCCAGTTGGTTGGCGATCAGGATCTTTTTCCCCAATCCAATGAGAAAGCGCCGCACCCCCTCGGCAGCCAGAGCGGTGGAGTGGGAACGGTGTTCCAACTGCTGTGCAATGTCGGAATAGCGGACGATAGGCCCTGCAATGAGTTGGGGAAACATAGCCACATAGGCTGCCAGGTGGATCAGATTTTTCTGAGCTGGCTCGCCCCGGTATACATCCACCGTATAGCTGATGATCTGGAAGGTGTAGAAGCTGATGCCAATGGGCAGGGCGATGCGCAGCAGGGGAACCCCCAGTCCGGTGGCCGCGTTGAAGTTTTCCAGGAAGAAGTCTGCGTATTTGAAGTACAGGAGAAAGGACAGGCTGACCGCCACGGAGAGCCCGCAGACCAGTTTGGCCCCTTTTTGGCCCCGGTACCGCTCCTGCAAGAGGCCGAAGCCATAGCCGGACAGGATGGAGGCCAGCATAAGAAGGACGTATTTAGGCTCGCCCCAGGCATAGAAGATCAGGCTGGCCAGCAGGAGCACTGCATTTCGGAAGCGGGCCGGAGTGAGAAAGTATACGGCCAGAACCAGCGGGAGAAAGTAGTATAGAAATGGGATGCTGGAAAAAAGCATAGAAAACCTTCCTTAACAGCAACGTACGGGGCGGCTCCCTGGCGAAGAGGCCGCCCCGCAACGCTATATAATGTTATATTGAACTGGCGGTTCTCAGCCCTCTACCACCGGGGTGTCAATGATTGCCTCGGCTCCGTCCAGGGCAGAGAGCGCGTTATCCTTGAAGGTTTCCACCAAATCATCCGCGCCATACGCGGCAATGACATACTGGCCGTCCACGTTGATTACGACTAAGGTATCCGGCATACCGCAGATCCACTGCTTCGCCAGGATTCCCTCCTTGAGGGCGTCGGCGAACTCGTCGGCACTCACATCGCCGGTCAGGTGATAGGCCGCGCCGGTAAAGGTGTTGGCATTCATCATGTGGATCATAGATGCCGCGTCATCAATGTGGGTGGTCTCGCTCTCCGGAAGGCTCAAGGTGGAGGTCAGCTCCTCGGTCTTGGATACGTCAAAGGCGCCTGGGGCATCTGTGGTCATGTGCTCCGAATCGCCGCCGCCGATGGGGAACTTTTGATCCTCTGAATACACCCCATAGACCGTCTCCAGAACCTCCACCGCACTGGAGTAGGAAGAGGTGGAGCCGTCTCCGCTTCCGCCGTGATTGCTGCTGCCATTGTTGCCGCTGCATCCCACCAGGGAGATCGCCATTGCCGCACCGAGAATAAAAGTGATCATCTTTTTCATAATACATGGTCTCCTGTTCTGCATTTATTTGGGTGACTGATTTTGCTGAAGGTCATACCCTCCATCGTCACGCATGGAGAGTACATAGGTAAGCTGTTTGCCATTGGTTTTCAAGGTCAGGGAAAACATGGTGTCCTCTGTGCCGGAGAGGTCCCAGTAGAGCAGAACGTCTTCGGAGATCTCTGCTTCGGTGCCGTCTCCGAGGAGTTCGCCCTCCGGATCAAACAGGCTGAATTCACCGCCGGAAACAGATACCCGGGTCGTTTCGCCGGTTTCCAGCGCCAGAGGAATTCCGCCGGAGACTTCCCGAAGTCCAGATGTCATTTGAGGATGGTCCGCCGGAATGGAGACCGGTTCCGCCCCAATGGGTACGCCCTGATACAAGAGGGCGGTTTCCCCCCGCACAGCAAAGGGAGGGAGAGCGGCAATAAACAGGACGGCTGCGCAGGCGGCAGCGGCCAGAGATCCAAACGAAATCCATTTCGTTCTGGTGCGTGTCGGCTCCGGCTTTTGTTCCAGGCGCATGACCTGCTCCCGGAGCTCCTCCGGCGCTTTGATCCTGCGGTATGCCTCTACATCTTTTTGATCAAACATATTCATTCCTCCGTTCCAAGGAGTGCTTTGATTGCCTGCCGGCCGCGGGTCAGACGCATTTTGACTGCGGAAACCGAGATGCGCAGGCAGCGTGCGGTTTCTTCCACTGAAAACCCTTCCAGATAGTGGAGCACCACCACCTCATGCAGCTTGTCCGGCAGGCTCCGAACGGCGGCCAGAAGTTCGGATGTTTCTGAATCCTCCGGCGAGGCGATGTGTTCCGCATCTTCTAAAGGGGTATACCTGCGTACCGCGTTGCGGCGCTGGAGATCCCGGCATTTATTGATTGTAACGCGCAGCATCCATGCCCGTTGGTGGGACGTATCCTGGAACGTAGGCCGCTTCGCCAGATAGACCGCAAACACATCGTGGACGACATCCTGAGCGTCTTCTGAATGGCTCACATAGGTCAGTGCTGTCCGGAACAGCAGATCGGAATATGTTTCGTATAGCGCCGTTAAATCAACCGTTTCTCCATGACGCAATGTTCTTACCTCCTGTTCTATACACGCATGGCCTGGCCGCCAGGTCACATTTCCCTCCACATTTTTTGAGAAAGTTATTAAATATTATACCACGTTCCTTGTGGGCGCGATAGAGCGCGAATATTAGAAACAAAGCAGCTGCTGAAAACTTTTTAGCTGGATTTGCGTCTATAATGTGGAGACGCCGCAAATCTGTGCTGGACGATAGCTGACAGATTTGCTCCGGAACATATATGCTCTGTTAGATACATCTCAAATTCACAGGCAATTATGAAAGGAACTCAGATTGATATGAAGAAAAAACGATTCGCTACAATTGTGGCAGCACTCTTGGTAATTTCTCTGGCTAGCTGTAGTACACCTGCTGGGAGCTTACCCTCCGCGCCTGACGGTTCCCATGTGCCGGAAAAAACACAGGCCCTCTATTCCAATTTGACGGATGACAGCTCCAGGAGGGAGGTCGTGGATGCGCTTCAGGCCCACGGCGTATCTCAGGAGCAGACCGATACCCTGCTGGCCTGGGCAGACGACTTTAACGCCCGGGTGACCACGCCCACCCTCACGGAGGGCTTTACCGCCATGGAGGGTGACTTTGTTGACTACAGCTCACTTTTGTTTGACATTAAGGAACTGCCAGACGGCACATTTTTTATGGAGGCCAATTGCCGCCTGACCGCGTTCCTGTTGATGCGGGATCAGCTCCAGACCTGTGGGACTGCGGATGAGAGTGATACCTATCTAATGTTTGACATTGAGGCCATTGACACGCAGAAGGAATACCAGCTCAGTTCAGAAGCACGGGCCGATTTCATTACTCTGTTCAATGCCGTACCTCTGGAGGGGGCGGCGAACCAGGAGGAACACCTTGCCCGCATTGAGGAAGCGTGGTCGGAGCGTGGCATACAGGTGGACAGCGCCAAGGGAATGTCCCTGATCGAGGTATATCTGCATTCCCCACTTGACGGGGTCCGCTTTGTAGGACATACCGGCGTATTGATGGAGACGGAGGACGGACTGCTGTTTGTGGAGAAGTATGGCCCGGCTGGTCCCTTCCAGGCGACCAAATTTGAGAGCCGGAACGCATTGGAGCACTATCTTCTGGCCCGTCCGGACCTATATGGAGACGAGACGGAGCTGCCGCCTATTGTGCTGGAAAATGGGAAGATGATGGAGATATCCTGACCGGGGTACGGGTATCCGCAGTAGACACGGCCAAAAATGTCCGATGGGAGACCCACCGGACATTTTTCATATTCGTTTATTTTAGCCGCATTTTTGAGTACGGCGCGTTCCTGTACCTCACCTTAGCCAGTACACTGTCAGCAGTGAGGAGATGTAGCCAGGTTAGAGCCTTAATTTTTGCAAAAATATGTCGATATGATACATGAAACCATTAAGAGCAGAGGGAAACTGAAATACTACTGTAGACAGAGAAAGGGCGTGGTATAGGTGCGATATCTGGTTTATCTCTTTGGATGCGCTCTGTTGGTCGGAGGTGGGGCAGTCTGTTCAGTTACACCGGCCGGAATCAGACTGGATGTTGCAAACTTGCTGTCGCTTCTGGATTATACAACGCTGGCGTTCCTGCTAATCGCGTGCGTACTGGTTCTTCTGGGGAACAACTCTTTCCGCGCTTTTGGTTGGGCAATCCGGGCTATGTTTCAAGAGAAAAAACCTTCTGCCGCCCGTGCGCTGGAGAGTTATCTGGCCTATCGGCAGGTGGCTATAGGATCTTTACTGGCCGGAGGTGCTGGCTCACTGCTTAGTCTGATTAAAATGATGCACAGCCTGGGTGGCGGTAATCTGGAGGAATTAGGGATTGCCCTAAATGTAGCATGCCTGTCTCTCGGATATGCCATCTTTTTGAATCTGCTATTACTTCCGGTAGGGTTTCTGTTGCGAAAGACGTTGGGAGAGATAGAACAGGCGGATAAGGTAGACCAAGCTGCGGGAACTATTTCGGTGCGGCGAAAGCGCCGTAGAGCAGGGTGATTGGTCGGGGTGAATTAGGGCATCTGTTTACCTGCCGGGCTGAACTATATAGGAAGATAGATATTTTTCTCTGACAGGAGAAAACACATAGGCCGCAGCTTCTGCGCTTGGTGTAAAAAAGAGAACTGCACTTCCGTACGCCGCCCTTTCGGGCTGGCGGTTCGGAAGTGCAGTTCCAGTTCTGTCGCCTGATAACCGAAGCCGACATACTGCTCTGTCATGCTATTTCAGATGAAGAAAGCCCCGGATACATACCTGTTCTGATCTACCCTTATCTAATCGAGAAATCCATCATACCATGCCAAACGCCATTTGTGACACCGTACGTAAATCAATTGAGGACTGGCTGGGCATTTTGGAAGGTTCCCAGCCAGTCGAGGTTGAGGGGAATGGGGGTA
>JAHZGF010000015.1:0-59819 GCA_019420945.1 Clostridiales bacterium
CGGAAACAGCGGCCGAGCTGGGGCTGACCGATCGCAAAGCCTGGGAGGACTATATGGAGCGTCATATTTTAACGCTGGCAAAGTATAATGGAATCCGGGTTCAGAACCTACAATGGGTGGCTGCCCACCACAATGAACGGGGCCATCCGCACATCCATGTGGTGTTCTGGGATAAGAACCAGCGCACTATGGTCCCCTTTGTTCACCCCAGCATCCCGGATAAAATACGCAGGCAGTTGATCCGTGACACCTTTGCGGAGAAAATACAGGCGTATTGTGAAACGAAGCAGCGGGCCAGAGAGCGGCTTACTACTGCTGCCGTTGATCTGGTTGATGAGTTTGAGCAATATATGGAGCAGCTTCATCCTACCGAATACAAGCGACTGCGGGAAGCCTTTGGCCATATCACGGATGATGAGCTGGGAGCCGCCCCACTTGATGGTGTTTTGAGTGCGGATGGGATGGCCCGATTTATCCCCGGCCTGTTTGTCCTGAAAGAAAAGATGCCCAAAAAAGGCCGTCTGGCCTACAAATTGCTGCCGGAGGAAGTTAAGGCCGAACTGAATGCTTTTATCGGCAGCTTAAAAACAGACTGTAAGTACATTGGTGATCTGGTAAACGAGTATGCGGACGCCAAGTGCCAGCTTTCCATGCTCTATGACGCTGACCCTGCCCATGTGGAGGAACAGCGGCAGAAAGGAATCGCGGAGGCGGACAAACTGATTGCCAACAAGGTATTGGAGGCCATACGCACCATGCTCCGCAAGGATCGGGAAACCGGAGCTTTTGAGTATGCCGAGGCCCGAAAAGCCTACTATACAGAGCGGTTGATCTGTGAAATCCTGATGGCGTTAGAACAGAACGCCGTCAACATGGGTATGGAGTACGACGATTGCCAAAAGGCTATGGGAGGTGATCTTTCCAAAGCCGCCAAAAAGGACTGGTATTTACGGCACAAGGACAGGGGTATGGAACCGTAGTGTTTCTTGGGCTAATCCGCAGTCAAATAAATTGTCGAAATGTTTTACGGTTTATAATCGCAAAACTAATTGACCGCAAACAGGTTTTGCGATATACTATTTACAAATGGAGGTGGTCACGATGATTGACAGGCCGTTATATGTGGATAAGATCATGGCTTATGCCGATACCCCGTTTGTAAAGATACTCACAGGGGTACGCCGCTGCGGGAAATCCACAATATTGAAGATGATTATGGAACGGTTAAAGACCGAGCGGAATATTCCGGCTGAACGCATGATAAGCTGCCGTTACGATTCTATGGAATTTGAGGATATGACGGCAAAGCAGATGTACGCACAGTTGAAGGAGCGTCTTTGCCCGGACGGAAAGACCTACCTGTTTCTGGACGAGGTACAGGAGATCAGGGGGTGGGAAAAGGTTGTAAATTCCCTGGCGTCCGACTTTGATGTTGACCTGTATATCACAGGCTCCAACTCCCGGATGATGTCCTCGGAAATCTCCACCTACCTTACTGGCCGGTATGTGTCTTTCCGCATTTTTACGCTGTCCTTCAGCGAATATCTGATGTTCAGAAGCAAGTTCACGACTGTCGGGGAACCCAAAGCCGAGCTTGCAAATTATGTCCGTCTGGGCGGATTCCCGGCAACCCATTTGCAGGAGTTTTCTCAGGATGAGATCTACACGATTGTCAGGGATATATATAATTCCACAATCTTTTCAGACATTGTAAAACGAAATCAGGTCAGAAAAATCGACCAACTGGAGCGCGTTGTCAAATATACCTTCAACAATGTCGGCAACACCTTTTCGGCAAAGTCGATTGCGGACTACCTGAAAGCAGAGCGCCGCGCCCTTGACAATGAAACGGTTTACAGTTATTTGGAAAAGCTGGAAAAGGCATATCTGCTTCACCGTTGCTCCAGATACGATTTGCAGGGAAAGGAAATCCTGAAAACTCAGGAAAAGTTCTATCTGGCCGATACCGCCCTGCGGTACAGCGTTCTCGGTTATAACGCGGACAGCGTGGCTTCCAGCCTTGAAAACATTGTGTACCTGGAGCTTTGCCGCCGGGGATATACCGTCAATGTGGGAAAGACCAGCGATGGAGAGATTGATTTTGTAGCGGTGCGGCAGAACGAGAAAATTTATGTTCAGGTCACACAGGAGATCAATTCGGAAAAGACAGAAAAGCGGGAATATGAGCGGCTGCTTGAAATACACGACAATTACCCCAAATATGTTCTTACAACGGACGAATTTGCCGGGGGGAATTACGAGGGGATCAAGACCATGCACATAGCCGATTTTCTGCTCAGTTCTGAATATTAAAGACACAGCTCAATGAAATGCCCGCTTGTTTATCAGGCGGGCATTTTCTTTTGGAAAGCTGGATTCGAGGCAGAAGATTTTTTCTAAAAGTTGATACTTGCTGATAAAAGTCGCTTGAAAAAGTTTTTGGTTTGCAGGAAAAGTCCCTTGAAAAAGTTGATGATTTTCTCCGCTTTTATTCCCGCTTCTATGTCCCGATAAATACAACAACCGGCCGCCCGGTTCGAGAAAGGAGATTGGATGAACACAGTAACAACGAGTTATAAGCACAACGGGGTGCCGGTGTCTATCCCCAGAGGGTCCTATGGCGTGACCCGCCTGACGGCCCGGCTGTATGAGTACCCCAAAGGGCATCCCTGCCGGGGGTGCCCTTTTACTTTACGGACTTCCGTTCCGTCCTGTATGTTCCCCAGCCGAAAGGACGGCGGGTGCCTCTGGTACGATCTGAAGCGGAAGAAGCGCCCACCCCTGCCGCACACCTATCCCCGGAGTCAGGCGGCGGCAGAGCGCATTTTTGATTTCATTGAAGTTCTCAAAAAGGTGATGAAACGAAAGGGTTACTCGTAAAAAGGAGGTTTGCCGGTTGCGGAGCAAAACAGATTTTTACCGGCTGTTCTTTGAACAGCTCGCCCGAAAGGGCTTTGATGTAAAGCGGTCCCAATCTTCGGATTATATTGCGGACATCTACTATAAAAATCAGCTTGTGGCCTATTTTTCCAAGGCGGATACGGTGATCCAGAACCCGTTTATTGCTGTGAAAGAAAAGGTCATGCGGCTTATCAACGACACCGCCCAGAACACGGCGGTCAAGGCGGGCATCTGCCGGGACTGCCCCTACACGGACGCCAACGAAAAGCTGCCCAACGGTTCCTACAAGCTGGCGGAATACAACGGCGTGACTTTGGCCTGCAAGGAGCATCACCTGTTCGGCTATGTGTTCTCCACCTACCGCACTGCCCCGGATTCCGGGGAAATGCTGGCGCGTCAGGTCTTTTACAACAAAGAGTTTGCCGGTCAGGATTTTGCCAAGCGCAGCGGCCTGGTGGACGAAAAGGCCCTATTCAGCGAGGAAGAATTGCGGGTCCTTCACGCCGGACTGGTCAAAATGAGCATACTCGATCACGATGTTTCCAATGACGCCCGTGAATCTGTGGAGCGGATTCTTGACAAAATCGAGGAAATCATGCCGGAGCTGCGGGAGGCCGACATGGACTTTGATTTTGATATGGAATTTGGGCTGAATGATGAAATGGAGATGGGAGGATAGCCTATGATGAACAGCAAGCGGAATCAGACCATCGCTATCGCCCGGTTTCTCATGTATAAGCACAACCTGAACCAGCAACTTGAAGGCATGACAGACGAGGAATATCTGGCCGACCCTATCGGGCTGGATGTGGGCAGCTATGTAAAGGATTTGATGCGGTACTGCCCGGAAAATGTGGTGGATCAGGTCATGGAGCATCAGGACGCGCTTTTGAGGCGGCTGGGGAGGGACTATCTCTCTGTGATTGCGTTTATGCCTTATGAGGAAGATGGAGGTGTGAGGTATGCGTGACGGGCGCCCAAATCCCGATATATGGGGAAACATCATCACCTGCGGCGAGATCGCCGTGGGTATCTATGAAATCGTCGGCACCAAAAAGCGGGGGCTTGAGATCCCCAAGGCCGTTGCGGAGGAAATCCTGCCGGAGTCCGTCATGGAGCAGGCCACACAGGACGGCGAGGCCCTGTGCTTTACCGACCCAGTTTCCAATGCCATTGTTGCCGACGCTCTGCTGGAGCAGGAGCTTGTGATCGACCCCAAGGCCGCAGCACAATTGGAGGCTATCCGGCAGCTTGATGATGTGTCCTATGACACCGGCTTTGAGCCGTCCATCAGCGATGTAGAGCTGGATGGGCTGGATTTGGAAAGGTAGGTGATAAATTGCGGCTGGTCTATATCTCATCCCCCCTGCGCGGGGATGTGGAGCGGAATATCCAAAGAGCAAGGGACTACTGTGCGTATGCGGCATCCAGCGGGGTGATTCCCTTGGCGCCCCACACGATCTTCACGCAATATCTGGATGATGAACAGCCGGAGCAGCGTGAACAGGGATTGCGGATGGGCCGCGACCTGATGTGGCGTTGCGATGACCTCTGGGTAGTGGGCAGCACCATTTCTTCCGGGATGCGGGAAGAAATTGAACTTGCAAAGAAGCTCTATATGCCCATTTTCTATGTGCCGGAAGATATGGTACAGGAGAAAGTTAAAATCCGTCAGCAGGATCACCTCCTTAGATTGGATGACTGCATTGAGGGAAGCAGCAAGAGCAGCTATGAGGGACAGATTCTTGTCCTAAAACCGGAGGCTTACGGCAGCAGCATGGATTTGACCGCAGACGATTCCCTGTGGTATGCCCGTGACGGGTTTGGCTGCATTTATGGAGCCAGAGGGCAGGCGGTCTATGCGGAAAACCTGCTGGATGGGCGGTACATTCACTGGGAGCGCAAGGACTTCTACGGTATCGTAAAGCCGGAAAGTCTGGCCGCATGGATCGCGGATAAGCCGATCCGCAGCGAGGCGGCGGAAGCGGTGCTGGAGGCCGCCGTACAGAACCTTGCCCCTGAACTGGAGGATGGGGAGGAATTGGAGCCATGAGGACCAAGGGGAAGTTGCTGGTCTGCGGGCTGATTTTTGTTTCCGGCGCAGTCCTGAATCTCTTTTTCTCCACCGCTGTTCATGGGCTGCTGACGAGGAAAATCACCCGGCTCTCCCTCCTTCCTATCGGGGACTGCCTTGCCAGCCTGTTTTCCAGCCGCCAACATTTGATGCTGTACCTCTGCCTGCAAGGATTTGTGTGTGTGCTGGCCGTGATGTTCTTTCTCACCAATATGCGGCCCTATGAATCCGACCTGGATACCATCACGCCGGAGATCAAGACCCCCAAGGCGGTGGGTCAGTATCAGCATGGATCGGCCCGCTGGATGAGCGACGCGGAAAAAGAAAAAGCCTTTGACAGCTTCATCCTGGACCCGCATGACCCGGCCATGCGGGAACTACTGAAAACCGGTTGTGATGGGCTGGATTTTATGAAAAAGTGAGGTGTTTGTTTGAAACTGAATCTGCATCCTAAAGTGATCCCCAAGGACACGCCGCCTGCCCCGCTGACGAAAGGCGGCGTGGTGGTGGGCATGAAAAAGGAGGGCGACAAGGAAAAAATCTATTTTGTGGGGGATGACTGCCACCTGCTCTGCGTGGGCGCCACCCGTTCCGGCAAGTCCCGCTGCCTGGTACTGGAGAGCATCTGCCTTCTGGGGCTTGCCGGGGAATCTATTTTCTGTTCGGACCCCAAGGCCGAGCTGTTCCACTACACCTCTGAATTTCTGAAAAAGCTGGGGTATGAAGTGCTGGTGCTGGACTTCAAGAACCCGGCCAAGAGTATGCGCTACAACCTTCTCCAGCCTGTCATTGACGCCATCAACGAGGGTGACACAGACCGGGCGGAAATGCTGGCCTGGGATCTGACCAATAATCTGGTAGGCAAGCCGGAGGGAGAGAAAATCTGGACGAACGGCGAGTGTTCCATCATCGCCGCCGCCATCCTCTGTGTGGTGTGCGATAACCAGAAGCGGCCGGAATTTCAGAATATGACCAATGTGTATTGGTTCATATCCGAGATGTGCCGTACCATCGGGAATAAAATGCCCCTGCTGGAGTATCTGAAAAAGCAGTCGCCAACCCACCCGGCGCGGGCGCTGCTCTCCATCTCCGATGTGGCCCCGTCCCGCACCAGAGGTAGCTTTTACACCTCCGCCCTCACCACCCTACGGCTGTTTACCTCGAAATCCATTTACGCCATCACCCATACCAGCGATTTTACGCTCTCCGACCTGGGAACTAAAAAGCAGGCACTCTTTGTGATCCTGCCGGACGAGAAAACCACCTTTTACCCGATTGCCTCTCTCATTGTGTCCCAGCAGTATGAGCTTTTGGCGGAGGCGGCGGATCGCCGGGGCGGGCGGTTGGAGCGGCGGGTGAATTTCCTGCTGGATGAGTTTGGAAATTTTACCCCCATCAGCGATATGACGAACAAGCTCACTGTGGCGGCAGGGCGCGGGATGCGCTATGCCCTCTATGTGCAGGGGTTCGATCAGCTCAAGGAGAAGTACAGCGACAACATCGCCAACACCATCAAGGGCAACTGCCAGATCTGGGCCTATCTCCAAAGCGATGACCCGGAAACCCTGCGGGAAATGTCGGACAAGCTGGGTAGCTACACCACATCCAGCTATCAGCTCTCGGCCAGCAACGGGCGGTTCACCACACCGTCCAGCTCCCAGAGCGTCAGCCTGACGGAGCGTAAGCTACTCAATACGGATGAGGTCCGGCGCGTCAAGCGGCCCTATCAGATCATCACCAGCCGGGACCATCCGGCCATGATGTACGCCCCCGACCTCTCCAAATGGCTGTTCAATCAAATGCTGGGCATGGGAGACATGGAGCATAACCGGAAGCTGCGGGAGGAGCGGGAAAACAAACGGCCCGTTATCACCGATACCAAGCAAGAGATCGCATTGTGGAATATCTGGGTCTACTATCAAAAGGACATCATGCGCCGCCTTGCGCAGCAGAAAAACGCAGGGGGCGGCGCTTCTGATGATGAATAAATTTCAGGAGGTTTTGATGAAAGAAAAAGTAAAACAGACGATGGGCGGGTTGCGTAAGTCCGTCCGGGCGGCAGGTGTCGGTCTTTCCACACTTGCCGCCTCTTTTTTCATGTCCGCACCGGCTTATGCGGCTGGTGTGGAGGACAGCCAGATTGTGACGGGCACCGAGCAGTTGATTGGCGACCTGACCACCTGGCTCATGGTCCTGGCCCCGGTGGTGTCCGGCCTGCTTATCATCTACTTCTGCATCCGGCGCGGAATGGCTGACGAGATGGATCAAAAGAAATGGAATAACCGCATTGTGGTGGCCGTGGTGTCCTGCATCGGCGCCGTTCTTGGTTCCGCCACTCTGAACCTGATCCTCGGCTACTATCAGTAAGCCGGGGGCTTTTTCGTAGTACAGGCGATTCCCACGCCTTACTAAATAAATCACTTCATCAATAGGAGGAAAAAATTATGGCTAACTTCATCCGCAACACTCAGGTTAAGGCTATGACTTCCATCTGGACGGCCAAGCAGAAGGCCCGTGAGCTGGCAGGCCGCACGAAGGAGGCGCTGGTAAACCGTGAGGGGCAGGGCACCCTTGATGTGGCGATCACGGTGCTGATCTCCATTGTCCTGGGCGCTCTGATCCTGGCGGGCCTCTACCTCATTGTGGACAGCACTGTGCTGCCGACCATTACCCAGCGCATCAAGGATATGTTCGATTACGCGGGCTGATGTTTGGCGGAACCGGCGGGGCGTTATGCCCCGCCACACTTTTTATCAAGGAGGTTTTCTATGGAGTTCAGAGCGGAGATCAAACGGACGCTGACCGGTCCCGACAAGCTGCGGGCGGTGTGCAGCGTCATCCTGGACGATTGCTTTCTGGTGAAGAATGTCCGGGTGGTGGAGGGTGAAAAGGGGCTGTTCGTGTCCCTGCCCAGCCGCCGGAATGTAAAAGGCGAATGGACGGAACAGTGCTTCCCCATGACGAAGGAGCTGCGGGAGAAGCTGTCCGCCGTGGTGCTGGCCGAGTATGACCGGGCGCTGGCGGAGGGCGGCGGGACGCCTGCCGCCTGACCCGCCCCGTTTTCCATTCATACGACAAGGGGGCGGCCCCGGCCGCCCCCGGAAAGGAGGTGGCCGCTGGTTGGAATATATTTTGGTTCTGCTGATCGTCGCCCTGCTCAACGGAGCCATCGCCTACATTGACGGGCTGATGGAGGGCATTGTGCCGCTGACCCTGTACGCGGAGCAGTATATGTCCACATTGGCTGGTGTTGATCTGTTTGAAGCCCTGTTTGATATTGTGTTTGGCTTTGGCGTATCGCTTATCATCCTGAAATTTCTCAAAAAGGGCTTTGAAACCTATGTGCTGTGGTCTGACGGCGACGCGGATGAAGAACCGATTGCCCTGCTGACCAACTTTTTCAAGGCGATGGCCGTGGCGGTCTGTTTCCCCACCATGTACGGCTGGCTTGCCGGGATCGTGGAGGAAATGAGTAACAAGATGCTGGAGGCCATCGGCCTTGCCACCGCCTACGATTGGGCGGGCTGGGTGTCCGGCATCTCCACACTCGGCCTTGTGACTGCTATCTTTGGGCTGGTGTTCGTTATCGTGTACTTTATCCTCTACTTCCAGTTCCTTATGCGGGGGCTGGAGATTCTGATTTTGCGGGTAGGGATGCCCCTGGCCTGCGTGGGCCTGATCGACAATGACAAGGGCGTGTTCAAGCCCTACATGAGCAAGTTTTTTCAATCGGCCCTTTCGGTGGTTATCCAAATCGCCCTCGCCAAGCTGGGCGTGGGGCTGATGATGAATATGCACATCTTCTGGGGCGTGGCCTGCATGATTCTGGCCGTGCGGACGCCGAAGTTCCTTCAGGACTTCATCATCACGACCGGAGGCGGCGGTGGCGGAGCCATTGTCAACAACGCATACCATTCCGTGCGCCTGGTGCAGATGGTCAGGGGCATGGGAAAGTGAGGTGACGGCGGATGGTGACAATGGACGATCTCTCAAAGGCCATCATCCTGCTGGTGCGTGTGGGCGCTGCGGCGAGGTTTATCTACTGCATGGTGCGGCTGGCTGCCGCCGAGGAACAGGCGGCGCAGTACAAGAAACGCGCCCGCAACACCGTGATCTTCTATGTGATCGCGGAATCCATCTGGCAGATCAAAGACCTGATTTTGTATTACTATTCGTAGGAGGTGCGAATGGACGAGGATTTGAAACTGTATATCCCTCTGGGCGTGAAGCCGGAGGCGGAGCTGTTCACAGGCTTTGGAAAAAAGCAGCTCTTTCAGGCATTGATTGGCTCCCTGGTGATGGGCGGCGCGGCCGCCCTGGTCTGGCTGTTTACCGCCAATGTGACTACCACCGTAGTCCTGGCGCTGACCGGTATCTTTGGCTCGGTGATGATGACCACCAAGGACCAGAGCAATTTGTCCGTGGTGGATCAGGTGCAGAACCTGGTCCGGTTCCTGAGCGGGCAGAAAATCTACCCGTACCGCTACGGGGACGAATGGGGGCTTGAATAATGTACGCAGCCATTCCCGTTTACTATCCGTCGCTGGAAGAAGCCGCCCGAAAGGATGAGGCGGCTCTTTGGTGCGACAGCTATAACATCAACATGGACTGCCGGAATTTCATTCAGGCCAAGGCCATGACCGTCATGAACAGCCGGGAATTGGATTCCTTCATTGGAGAGCTGGTGCGCTTTTATGGCGTGGAGCGGGCAATCTATGTCCTCTCCCGCACCGTCCAGTTTTCCGATTGGGATTCCCGTTTCGATCAGGCGGTGCTTGACCGGGCCGGACAGACCGATTTCCCGGACGCCCGGACGCCGAGGGATGAAAACCATGTTGACCCAACCACCCGGTATGTCACGGAGATTGATCCGTGCGTTGCAAACGCCATCTTTATGAAGCTGATGGAATTGGAGGAAGAACAGGAAGCGATCGCTCAAATGGAGAATGACGGACAGAAAGAGCTTGATGAGGATATGGCGTTAGAAATGTGAGGCTGCCGATGGCGCAGATGACATTCCTTGACTTCTTTTCCGGCATCGGCGGTTTCCGCAAGGGCTTTGAACTGTGCGGGATGCGCTGTGTGGGGCATTGTGAGATCGACAAATATGCCGACCGCAGTTACAGAGCCATTCACAATATAAAGGAGGATGAATGGTATGCGGCGGACATCACAAAAGTCACCCCCGCAGAACTCCCCAGAGCAGACCTGTGGGCAGCGGGATTCCCGTGTCAGGATATTTCGGTCAGCGGCCGTCAGCGAGGGATTAACGGAGCAAGAAGCGGACTCTTTTTTACGCTTGCTGAACTCGTCAAAGGCCAAAGTCCTGAAAATCGACCCACATGGATTGTCCTTGAAAATGTTAAGAATCTCCTGTCCATTCATGGAGGATGGGACTTTGCGGCCGTTCTTGATACGCTGGCCTCACTCGGCTACCATATCGAGTACGGACTTCTCAATACAAAGGATTTCGGCCCCCCTCAAAACAGAGAGCGGGTCTACCTTGTCGCTTGCCGACATCCTGGAGCCGGAGGTGGACCAAAAGTATTTCCTGTCCCAGCGGGCCGTGGAAAAGCTCTTGTCCAACTCATAGGCGGGATGCAGGGCCAGCGGGTGTACGACCCGTCCGGCATCAGCGTCACGATGGCCGCCCAATCCGGCGGCTGGGGCGGAAAGACCGGGCTGTATTTCGTTGACCTCTGTAATGGCAATCCCAAACTGACGAGCCATGCACGGTGCATCAAGACCAAGTATAACAGCGGGATCACCAACCGGGGCGGCGATAACTCCGGCGTGTTCTACGGCTGCCGCGCTGTCGTTACCCCGGAACGGGAAGAAAAAAAGCAGAATGGGCGGCGGATCAAGGAGTGCGGAGAACCGGCCTTCACGCTTACAACACAGGACCGCCACGGCGTTTTCCTTCAGGACTGTGAAAAATGCCCTTACGGTATGCACATCCGGGAGGCCACAAAACAGGGCTACGCGGTTGCCCGCTGCGGGGACAGCGTCAATCTGGCGTTTCCGGACAGCCGGACAAGGCGTGGGCGTGTCGGAAAGGATTGCACCGGCACTCTGGAAACCTCCTGCAATCAGGGGACGCCGTTTGCGGGATGCGGCCTGATTCGAAGGCTGACGCCCCGTGAGTGCTGGCGGCTGCAAGGCTTTACCGATGAAATGTTTGACCGGGCGCGGGCGGTCAACAGCGACAATCAGCTCTACCGGCAGGCGGGAAACTCTGTGACCATTCAAGTGGTCTATGCCGTGGGCAGGCAGATTCTCGCCGCGCAGGAGGCGTTGGAACAGGGGGAATCAAAATGATGTTTCAAAAGGGATGGAACCCGTGGCCCCTAATGATCGGGATAGCGGCCGGACTGACCGCCATTCTTCTTTATTCCGGGCTGTATGCCTGACCGCAGGAGGTGGTTTAACTGGAACAAGAGAAACTGAAAGAGAAGCTGGACGAAGAAATCCATAAGGCGGCCAGACCGCTGGAGGAACTGGCGCCCGACGATCCCTATTTTGCACGGATTCAGGGGATGCTTGCCATCAAAAGTGAATTGGAGAACATCCCCCTGAGTGATACGCAGCGGGATATGCTTTTGGCGATGGACAATGTACTGGAACAGGCGTGGACTTTCCGAAATACACCCGTCCCGGACCGCTGTATGGACCCGGAGAACATCAGCGAGGTAGTCTATTACTTCCTCCAGGACAAGGGCGCCGGGTATCGGGCGGATCTTCTCTACAATCGGGCCAAGGCGGAATTTGACGCCCGCATGGAGGAGATCGCCGCTCTGCCGCCCAAAGAGATTTTGGGGTGCGCTTATGAGAAAGTGATAAAAGAGGAATTTCTATGCCAGATGGAAGATGAATTACCTGAAGATACGGTAAATGTCCTCTTGACCTATCCGCAGCCATTGGCGGTTCTTTTCAGTGAGTGGATGGATAACGATTACTCTTTTTTAGACTGTATTGTAGATACGATGCAGGATACGGTACAGCGCCGGGAAAAAGAGCTTCGCTCCTGTCAGTTTCATGTGAATGGGGAACCGCCGCAGGAGCTGAAGGATTACTATGAACTCTATGGAGAAGAACTGAATAATCCCGATTTAGAGCCTGCCGGGGAGGTTGAGCGGTGACGCCGCTCATGGTCAAGGGCACTCTGTTCGGCCTGCTGCTCCTGTCCGCCGCTGTGTGGGATATGCGAAACCGGGAGATCCCAAACCTGATCCCGATCCTGCTCTTTCTGTGTGGGCTGATCGGGTTCCGCCCTGCCGCGTCTGCGGCGGGGCTGCTTCTGGTAGGCGGCCCTTTCCTGCTGGCGGCGGTTCTGATAAAACGGGACGGGTTTGCCATTGGCGGCGGGGATGTGAAGCTGATGGGGGCCTGCGGATTTGTCCTGGGCGTGTGGCCGGGGTTGGTACAGGCCGTCCTTTCCCTCTCGCTGGCGGTGCTGGCCGGGATGGTGGAATGCCGTGTGCAAAAACGGCCGCTGTCTGCGGTGCGCCTGCCCCTGGCCCCCTTTTTCTGCTTCGGCGGTGTGGCCGCCTACTGGCTGACTGCTTTTGTATTTCAAATCTAAACGAGTGGAGGTATCAAGTTGAACAAGAATATTTTTCGGAGCCGGACGGTCATCGGCGCGGTGTGCATCCTGCTGGCAGTCCTGGTCTGCTTTGGAATCACGCCGCTTTTCAACGAGGGACTGAAAGCCCAGACGGAGGCCGTCCGGGTAAAAGCCGAGGTGATTCCACGGGGGACATACATCACGGCGGACATGGTGGAGGTCTACACCAGAGGGGCCTCCGGCATGGAGGACAGTATCGCCACCTCGCTGGATGAGGTGGTGGGAAGATACACCTATGTGGAGCTGCGGAAAAATACCGATGTGAACACGGCGTGGCTGTCCTCTGAGCCATTGACGCAGTACGAGTACCTGACCCGACTGAACGGTTCCAAGGTAGCGATCTCCGTCACCATCCCCACCTTTGCCAAGGGCGGTTCCGGCAAGGTGGAGGCGGGCGATATTATCATGCTCTTTGCCACCGACAAGGACACCGGCGAAACCACCCAGCCCCCGGAGCTGAAATATGTGGAGGTCCTGGCCGCCACCCAGAGTTCCGGCGCGGACAAGGAATATCAGGCGCCGGTGGAAAATGAGGAAGAAGAAAACCCGGAGGAAACTCTGCCCGCCACCATCACCCTGCTGGTAAACAGCGAACAGGCCCAGCTTTTAGCTCATTTGGAGGAATCCAACAGCCTCCACCTGGCCTTTGTCTACCGGGGCGCCCGTGCCAATGCCGAAAAGTTCCTGGCGGCGCAGGACGCCTTCTTTGCCGAACCGGAGGCGGAGGCCGGTGGGGAGAGCAGTCAGCCGGAGGCCCCTGTTGACGCTGCTGACGGCGGGCAGTCCACAGAGGGCACGGAGGAACAGGAGGTGGAATCAGCGGATGGCGAATAAGCAGAAACAGATGCTTGCTGTATGGGGCAGCCCCGGCGCTGGAAAGACGGTCACGGCGGTCAAGCTGGCGGCGGAGCTTGCCAAGCGGAAGAAAAATGTGGTGCTGGCGTTTACCGACCTTACCGCGCCCCCGCTTCCCGCTGTGGCGGCGGAGGGGAAGCTGCCGGAGGTGTCCGTGGGCGAACTGCTGTCCGCTCCCGGCATGACGCAGGAGCAGGTATTGAAAACCTGTGTCCCCTGTGAAAAGCACCCCTATATCAGCTTTCTGGGCTACAAGGCTGGGGAAAATGTGTTTACCTACGCAGAGTACAGCAAGGAAAAGGCGGTGGATATGCTGGTGCTTCTGCGGCATATCGCGGACTATGTGATCGTGGACTGCACCAGTGTCCTGACCGGGAATGTGCTGGCAACGGCGGCGCTGGAGGTGGCGGACGATGTGCTGCGTGTATGCGGGTGCGACCTGAAAGCGATCTCCTATTTTGCGTCCTACCTCCCGCTGATCGAGGACCGGAAATTCAAGCCGGAGCAGCACATCCGGGCGCTGTCCAACACCCGGCCCTATCAGGGCGGTATGGAATACGAAAATTCATTTGGCGGGGTGAAGTACCGGCTGCCTTACCTTCCCATTGTGGAGGAACAGGCGGCCACGCTGAAGCTGCTGGAACCGCTTGCCGGGAAAGAGGCAAAGAGCTACGAGCCGGTCATCGCTGCCATCGCTGCGGAGGTGTTCGGGGATGGCAAATAACATCGGCCTTTTTTTCAACACCAGCAAAAACACGCGCTCATTCGCGGAGGTGCTGGCACAGGTGCAGGAGTACCTTGCCAGCAAGTATTCCACCCTGATAACCGACAACCCGGAGGAACAGCGCCAGCAGATCACCGCCTACATCGCCAAGTATCTCAATGATTACAGCCTGGGCGTAGAGGGCATGGATCACGAGGCCCTGATCGACAAGCTCTATACGGAAATGGCCGAGTTCTCCTTCCTGACTCCTTACCTCTTTGCCAGCGATGTGGAAGAGATCAACATCAACTCCTGGAAGGACACCAAGATCACCTATGCGGATGGGCGCGTGGTCCCCTCCAAGGAGCGGTTCCAAAGTCCTCAGCACGCCGTGGATGTGGTCCGCAGGCTGCTTCATAAATCCGGGATGATCCTGGACAACAGCCAGCCGGGAGTGGTGGGCCATCTCTCCAATAAAATCCGTATCACGGTTCTGGGCAATCCGCTGACCGACAAGGACAAGGGCGTGGCGGCTTCCATCCGAATCGTAAACCCCAAAAAGCTGGGGCGGGATGATTTTGTCCGCTATGGGACGGCCACCGCCGAAATGCTGGATTTCCTGGCGGCGGTGCTGCGGTTCGGCCTGTCCATTTGCGTCACCGGCTCCACCGGCAGCGGCAAGACCACGCTGATGAGCTGGATTCTCTCTACCATTCCCAATGAAAAGAGAATCTTCACCATTGAAAACGGGTGCCGGGAGTTTGATCTGGTGAAGGAGGACGCCGAGGGGAATGTCCTCAACAATGTAGTCCACACCGTCACCCGTTTTTCCGATGACCCCAAGCAGAACTACGATCAGGAGCGGCTTTTGGAGTTTGCCCTGACCTGCGACCCGGATGTGGTGTGCGTGGGCGAGATGAAGTCGGCGGAAGCGTTTGCGGCGCAGGAGGCGGCCCGCACCGGCCACGCGGTCATTACCACCACCCATGCCAATAGCTGCAAGGCCACCTACTACCGCATGGTGACGCTGTGTACCCAGAAATACGATATGGGCGACAAGACCCTGTATAACCTGGTGACGGAGGCGTTTCCCATTGTCCTCTTTGTGAAGAAGCTGGAGGACAACAGCCGCAGGGTGATGGAAATTACTGAATGTGAGATTTTGGAGGACGGTACACGGCAGCTCCACACCCTCTACCGCTACCATGTATCGGAAACCGCCGTGGAGGACGGCAAGATAAAAGTGCGCGGTGAATTTCAAAAGGTGTCCACGATCTCGGCAAGCCTGCAAAAGCGGCTGCTGGAGAATGGGATGCCGCCCCGCCTGCTGGAGCAGATCGCCGGTGGGCGGATGGATATAAACGATGGGAAGGAGGAAACCGCTTGATTGTACTGATTCTGCTGGCCTTTGCCGGTATGCTGGCCGGCATTTTCCTGCTGCTGAACATGACGCCCTTTGAGTTTGCGGAGGACTTGACGAAATCCTTTGCCAGCCGGGAGCCGCCGATCTCCAAGAAGATCGGGCAGCTCAACCACCCCAGAGGGGCCAAGGGCATCCAAAAGACGGTGCGGGAAGCCAAGGAAATGATGATCCTGACCGGCAGGGGCGGCAAGTTTGCCGCCCTCTGCGCCCTTTCCCTGTTCCTGGCGGCTATGGGCGCGGTGATCTGCATTGTGATTCAAAACTATTTCATGCTGCCGGTTCTGGCGGCGGGCATGGGGCTGATCCCGTTCTGGTATGTCCTGTTCACCTCCCACAGCTATAAAAAGCTGATGAACAACGAGATTGAAACCGGGCTGTCCATCATCACCAGCTCCTATCTGCGCAGCGAGAGCATCATCACCGCCATAGAGGAAAACATCCACTACCTGAACCCGCCTGTTGCCGATGTGTTCCGGGGCTTTTTAGCGGAAACCGGCATGATAAGCGCAGATGTGAAGCAGGCCCTCTCCAACATGAAGCCCAAGCTGGACAACTACATCTTCCGGGAATGGGTGGACGCCGCCATCGCCTGTCAGGATGATAAGAGCCTGAAAAGCACGCTCACCCCCATCATCGGCAAGCTGTCCGATATGCGGATCGTGGCGGCGGAGCTGGACTACCTGATGTACGAGCCGTTCAAGGAGTTCATCACGATGGCCTTCCTGCTGGTGGGCAACATCCCTCTGCTCTACTTCCTGAACAAAGACTGGTACAATGTGCTGGTGAACACGGGCTTCGGCAAAGGCATCCTGGCGGTGTGTCTGCTGGTGCTGCTCATTTCCTTTGCGGCGGTCATCCGGCTGACAAAGCCAGTGGAGTATAAAAGATAAGTGGAACTATCTACTCCAAAATCAGGTGGGATATTTCCACTATTTTGAGTTTGCGGAAATGAAGGAACCTGATATTTCCAATTCAAAGCGCAAAAAGCCATTTTTACTCACCCTTCCGGTGAGTATTTTTTCATTGGGAGGTGAGCATCGCGGAGATCATTCCAATCAGTTTGCGAGAGGCAAACCGCTTTATTGAAAAGCACCACCGCCACAGCGGGCGCGCACAGGGCTGTAAATTTTGTGTGGCGCTCTCCGATGAGTCAGGGGTACTTCATGGCGTTGCCGTTGTGGGGCGGTCGATCTCCCGGTATCTGGACGATGGACGGACGGCCGAGGTGACACGGCTCTGCACGGACGGCACATTCAACGGGTGCAGTTTCCTCTATGGCTTGCGCGCCGGGCCTCCGGGGCGGCGGGAGCTGGAATGTACCGGGCCGCCCCCGGACGGAGAGCCGGAACACCGGCCCGAAACGAATGTATTACAAGGAATTGAGGTGAAACAGGTTGTATTTGATCTTACTATGCTTCGGAACACTCTTTGGCCTGGGAGCGTTCTTTTTACTGGCCGGACTTCTCCGGCTGCCCACTTCCGCCAGCACAAAGGCCGTGTTGACCGTCACAAATCGGGGAAAGGCGAAAAAGAACAGCATGAACGCCATCCTGTTCGACATGGCGGCAAAGGCCGCGCCTCTGGTTCGGCTGGACGCCTATAAACGGCGCAAGCTGGAGGCCCAGCTTAAATCCGCCGAAATTCAAATGTCCCCGGAAACCTATGTGGCGGCAGCCTGGGTCAAGGCTGGCCTGATTGGACTGCTGGTGATCCCGGCCCTGCTGATTTTCCCTATTCTGGCGCCGGTGATCCTCTTTCTGGCGGTGGCTGTTTTTTTCAAGGAGCAGAAACGGGCGGATGAGATCGTCCAGCAGCGGCGGGAAGAAATTGAAACGGAGCTGCCCCGTTTTGTCAATACCGTGGAGCAGGAGCTTCGTTCCTCCCGTGATGTACTGAATATCCTGAAAGCCTACCAGCACAACGCCGGTCACGCCATGAAGCGGGAGCTGGAGATCACGATTGCGGATATGGCCTCCGGCAACGAGGAAAACGCCCTGACGCGCTGGGAGAGCCGGATCGGAAGCACCATGCTCTCCGATGTGGTGCGCGGGCTGATCTCCGTCAAGCGCGGCGACAACGGCATTATGTACTTCCAAATGCTCTCCATGACCTTCAAGCAGCTTGAACTCCAAAAGCTGAAGCTGGAGGCCATGAAGCAGCCGGGAAAAATGCGGAAGTATTCCTTTATGCTCCTGGGCTGCTTCCTGCTGATGTATCTGGGCGTTCTGGGCTATGTGGTCCTGGAAGCCTTTGGAGATTTGTTCTGATGAAGGGAGGTAGCTGTTTGAGGCGGCTGCTGAAAGAAAAACGCGGGGAGGGCTTTGTGGATGTGTGCGTCCTTGTCCTGTCCGTTGCGCTTGTTCTGGCGCTGGTGGTCCGCATCGCCCCGGTGTTTGTGGCGAAACAAAACCTGGATGTGTTTGCGGATGAGCTGGTGCGGACAGCGGAGATCAATGGGCGGGTCGGTTCCGCCACCAACGCGAAAGCGGCGGATCTCCGGGAGGAAACAGGGCTTGACCCGGATATTTCATGGAGCGACACCGGCAAAATCCAGCTCGGCAACGAGGTGACGGTGACGCTTACCACCACCGTTAATCTCGGCCTGTTCGGGGAGTTTGCGTCCTTCCCGGTCACACTCACCGCACGGGCCACAGGAGCCTCGGAGGTGTATTGGAAATGAACAGGCTGAAAACAGTTTTGAAAGACAGGTCCGGGCAGGGCACGCCCATGATTCTGGCGGTGGTGGTCTGCTGCCTGATTTTGGCCTGCGTGGTGTTTGAATATATGCGGCTGATGATTGTGGCGCAGGGCGTCCGGGATTCTGTTCAATCCGCTATCGTAGCGGTGGCAACGGAAAATTGGGATGAAGCCTACCCCGGCCTGCGGGAAGGGTATTCGGGAGGCTACCAGCTTTCCGGTTCGTCCTGGACAAAGAATGTCACTACCGGGAATGTGTATGACCGGCTGCAACAGGTGTTGGGCCTGGTGTACGAGGATGGGCGGTATCTGAAATACGCGGGGCCGGATTTGGAATATCGCTTTTATGATCTGCGCATGGAACTGGAAAACGCCCCGTTTGCACCCTCCGCGCCGGAGGGAATCACGCAGCTCAATGTGACGGGAACGGTCACGGTGGAGGTGCCCCTTTCCTTTGGGTTCGGCCATCTGCCGCCCATGCAGATCACCATGAAGCTCAACGCCAAATATGTTCCCCGGTTTTAGATTTTGTCTATTTCTGCCTGGCGGTTTCCCATAGCGCAAAAAAATGTTTGTGTGTTCTTCCACCTGGACTCCGGTATTGTGCAACTGATATAATGAGGGCAGAGGAACACATTGATTTTTTGATATAATTTCACCTTAAAAGGAGGATTCCAGATGAACGAAAAAAATAAAAAACTGCTTGCCATCGTCGGTGTGGCGGCGGTGCTGCTGATCGTGATCGGTGTTTCTGTGTCCATGCTCGGCAAAAGCAGTCAGCCGTCCGGGACGGACCCGGCCGCCGCCCCTACGGATGTTACCACGGAGGATGTGAGCCAGCCCCCGGAGGAAGAAACCACGACGCCCACAGTGGAGGTCCCCGATGTTTCCGCGCCGGAAAACACCCCTGCGCAGGAACAGGCTGATCCTGTCCTGGATGTGGAGCAGGAGGATCAGGTGGATGTTGATTTGACCGACAGTGAGAGAAAGCCGGAAACCACTCCGCCGCCCGCACCGTCCCCGGAGGAACAGCAGGCGGCCAGCGAGAACGATGAGCCGATTGTTTCCGATCCCGCTGCCAATCAGCCCCAGAACGGCGATACGCAGAACGGCTCTATTTACATTGAGGGCTTCGGCTGGATTCCTGACGAGGGCGGCAGTTCTGTGCAGCACAATATTGATTCAGATGGAGATATAAATAAGCAAGTCGGCATCATGGGATGACCCTTGGCACAGGAGTGCGGCATTTCTGCCGTACTCTTTTTATGCTCTTTTTCAAAAATCAGCAGACTGGAGGTGCGCTTTTGAAACGGATTTTTGCCTTCTTTTTGAGCTTTTTGCTTATTCTGGGCATTTGCCCGATGAGCGCCCTGGCCGACACCGGAGGCAGCGGGAATGTGGACGGCGGTGGCGGCAGCATGGGACAGGGGACCTCGCAGAACTCATGGAACCCCGGCATGGATGGCGTAAGGATTACCGTTGTGGACGCAGAATCCGGCCAGCCGGTTTCTACTCCCTTCGACCTGACAAACAAAAATCCTACGATTAAAATTCATTTTGGAAAGATCAGCAAAATCCAATACAGCAGAGGGACGGGCATTTCCCCCACCACAGGAAATTACGATTATTATACGCCTGCACAGGCTATGCCCCGCATTATCAGCAGCGGCAGTACCAAGGCAAATATTGAGGCCATCAAGAAATATTTTTGTTCTGAGTATGCGGTCGAGCTGGTGGCGCAGCAGACAGGGATCAACTATGATGAACTGATTGGCGGCGAGTATAAGTTGCTTTTGGAGCCAATGGCCTACTTCAAGCACAATGGAGTTATGTACGCCATGACCGCCCATGAAGCGGCCCTCTACGACAACCAGACGGGCGGCGCCCTGCGCAGGACCATGACGAGCCTGACCCATAAAAACCTCCCGCTGGCGATGTACCTTGAATATTCGGATTTAGGCTTTGCGGCCTATTCCGGTCCCGCGAACAAGACCTGTTCCAATGATACTATCATCGCCTACCTGGGCATGGGCATTGTCCGGTTTGAGGAACAGCCCCCGGAGCAGCCGGAACCCACCGACTATGACTACGAATACCGGGTGGACACCGATGTGATAACGCCGGTGACGCTCTATGCCGGTTCTGAGATCAACCCGGACGGCCCCGCCACTGTGACCTTTACCATCAAGGGCAGCACCTACCGCATGAGAAATATCGTCATCCCGGAGGGGGACAGTCAGCTTGCGTGGGTGAAGTGGCATACCCCGTCCGAACCGCAGGATATTACCATCACAGTACGCACAAACCGGGGGACTCTGAGCCAGACTACCATCAAGGCAAAAGTGGTTGATCTTTCCGGCAACGACCCGCCGGACCCGAAGGCCACCGACACCGCAGGAAGCTGGCGGCCCAGCGACGTTCCCAGCCGGGAGGAAAAGTCCTACGCCGCATGGAGCGTGTGGTGGGCACAGTGGCACCCGTATTGGGTGTGGCACAGTACCGGCGACGGTGATGGATATTGGGTGGATGAGGGCTGGTATGATTTCTTCCGGGACAACTATTCCGCCTCCATGACCGCCACCACGAGGATTGAACCGGATGAGAAGGTGCCCACGGCGGCCGGGAACACCATGAAATCCGGCTACGGCGTGAGCAACACCGTCACCGCCACGGTCAGCACATCGGCGCCCATGTCCCACTACACCTACGGCCAGACGGCGGTTTCCTATTTTCCCGAATTTAACTATACGACCTACTGGCGCCTGCTGGACCCGCTCTCCAGCGGAAAAACAGCCCGGTTCCAGTTTGCCGAAAATATTTACAGCACCTACAAGCAGCGGATCCATTTTTCGCCGGTGTGGTTCCCCGATGGGAGCTATACGGTCAATACCCATGTGATGGATATTTGGACCCCGGCAGGGATGCTCTGCGCCAACCTCACCGATTCCGTGACAATCAGCGGTTCCCTTTACGATGACTGGCATATCGCGCCGGGGAACCCATAACAGGAAAGGAAAAGACAATGAACAGCAATAGAGGAATCAGGGTAATGATATTTGAGCCGGGAAGGGAACCTTATACCGCTGTGCTGGAGGATTCCCTGGAACACCGGCAGGCCCTTGTCGGCGGCGAGATCGAATGTATATCCCTGCCCCATGAAACCGTCCCGTGCTGTAATGCCGGTGGCAAATGGATGGGCCTGCCCGTAAATCGACAGTTCGGGAATGACACGATCCACGGGACATTCTTTCTCTATGGCGACACCCCGGAAGGGCACAGCCTATCGCTGACCGAGAACCAGATCGCCTATTTCCGGCATTACTTTACGGGGCCGCAGCCCTCCGCCGTGACCTTTGAGGTACAATCAGCGAAAGATATGGAGGAATTTCTGCGGCTGATGTTCGGGGATCGGAAAGGTGGTGGTTCAAAATGAGCAAGATGTTTTCTGTTGTGACCCTCTCCTCTGATTATGGAATGTGGGTGGAATACTTTGCCACCGGATGCCCTGACTGTGCGGATGATCTTTTGGATGATACTGTTATCCGGGATGACCTTGCAAGCCAGCCCAAAGACAGCACAATTTGTGTAGAGGTAGAAACCTATCTCTATGGCGAAGGGGAAACGATACGGGCCAGCGAGGAAGATTTGGCTGATCTCAGCCGCCGTTTTGATGAACTGCGGGAGGGTAGCCAGCTTGACCGGATTGGCGCTCACAGCTTTTCCTTTCCTTTGGATTCTCTTTCTCTCGATTTTGCCGAAGATCAGGAGCCGGAGGAATGGGAGGATGAGGACGATTTGGAACTATAAACTGCGGCAAGGAAAGCGAGGTTGATAGATTGCTGCTGCCGATCATTATGATTTTGGTATGTGTACTGCTGGGAGGCGGTACGCTTCTTTTTTTAAAATTCTCAGAAAAGCGCAAGAAGGCCAAGAGCAGAGATAAGGAAGAACTGGCGCAGATGACCGCCAATGAGTTTGTCAATGTCAAGGATATTCGCGGGAGCTTCCTCTACACCCGTGACGGCATGGCGCTGGCGTACCTGAAAATATTTCCCATCAGCACGGAGCTGTTCAGCAAGAATGAAAAGCGCTTGATCGCCAAGCAGCTCACGGCCAGCCTGTCCAGCGGCCAATATCCGTTTCAGCTTTTGGCGGTTTCCCGCCCGGTGGATATTTCTCCCCTGATGGCGGAGCTGTCCTCCACCCTCACTTCTTCATCGGATATAAAGCAGAAGGAATTGCTGAAGCATGAGATCGTGGAGATGGGCGGGTTTGCCCTCTCCGGCGAGGTGGTGGAACGGCAGTTTTACATCAAAATCTGGGACAAGGCGGTTGATGGTGTAGAGCGGGAGCTGCTGCAAAAGCTGAAATATCTGTCCGGCTATTTTGCCGACTGCGGCATCCAGACCGAGATTCTGGAGCAGCAGGACATTGTACGGCTGTGCAATCTGGTGAACAACCCGGCCTATGTCCATTTGGAGGACGCCGGATTTGAAGCGGCGATCCCGATTTTAGAAAGTGTAGGTGTTGTGTAAGAATGAAGCACACCCGGCAGGATTTGAAAATTATGCAGGGTTGGAGCCTCGAAGAAAAGATCAAAGTATCGCAGATGAAAATATTGGAATGGTACAGGGCGTACAACGGGCAGGTCTTTACCAGCTTTTCGGGCGGTAAGGATTCCACGGTACTCCTTGATTTGGCACGGCAGGTTTGCCCGGATATTCCCGCCGTGTATGTGGACACGGGGCTTGAATACCCCGAACTGCGTGATTTTGTAAAAACGAAAGACAATGTGATTTGGCTTCTCCCACGCTATCCGTACACTCAGATTTTGGAAAAGTACGGATACCCGGTTATCTCTAAGGATATATCCGATGTTATCAGTGGTGCCCGGAAGGGCCAGCCTTACCGTCTGGCCCGCTTGAACGGAGAATCGCTGGACAAGAACGGAAAGAAGTCGATTTACAACTGTGAGAAGTATAAATATCTTCTGGACGCCCCCTTTGCGATCTCGGCCCGGTGCTGTTACTACATGAAAAAGGCCCCGCTGAACAAGTTTGAACGGCAGTCCGGGCGGCATCCCATTACGGGAGTGCTGGCCTGCGAGAGCAAGCTGCGGGAGCAGTCTTACCTCAAATTCGGCTGCAACGGCTATGAACGCAGGCGCTCCCTCAGCCAGCCCCTTGCCTTCTGGCGGGAGGAAGATATTTTGCGCTACCTGAGAATGACCGGCATCCCCTATACCCCCATCTATGGGGATATAGGGGAGGTCAAAAAGAGGAACGGCGCCCTGACTCTGAAAACCACCGGCGTTTCCAGATCGGGGTGTATGTATTGTATGTACGGCGTTCATCTGGAGCATGAGCCGAATCGGTTTCAGCTCATGGAGAAAACCCATCCCCAGCAGTACCACTACTGCATCCATGAGCTGGGGCTGGGCGCCGTGCTGGATTATATCGGTGTGCCGTACTCGTGCCGCTGATTTGGAGGTGTATCATTGTTAGGAACCAAGAAAAAGGAAGAAACGCTCCCCGTCAATGAAGCGTTATTGAATGTCATTACCCCGATGGGGCTGGAAATCAAGCGGAACAGCCTTGTGATCGGTGAGAATATGGGAAAGGTCTACGGGGTGGTCCGCTATCCGCAAAAGGTGGAGATGGGCTGGCTCTCCAAAATCACGAATATCCCCAGCACCATTGTATCGGTGGGGATCACCCCGATTGACAACAGCACCCTGATCTCCGCCCTCTCCAAAAGCATTGTCCAGCAGCGGGGCGCCGCCGACAGCGCCAAAGACCCGCTGACCCGTCAGCGGGCGGAAAAAGCCGCCGAGGACGGAGAGCATATCATGCAGAAGATCGACCAGGAGGGCGAAACCGTCGCCATGATGTCGCTCACGGTGATGCCGGTGGCGCAGGATGAGGCGGCCTTCACCAAAATCTGCCGCCGTGTGGAGAGCGCGTTCAGCGTTCAGAAATGCAAGGTTCGTACCCTTGCCAATCTGCAAAAGGAGGGGTTTCAGAGCATTTCGCCCACCTATCCCGCCAACGGGACGGTGGACAGCATTGTTTCCCGTATCATCCCCATGAGTACCTTTGTGGGCGGGTTCCCCTTCGCAAGCTCCGGTTACAGCGACGGCCGGGGCTATTATTTTGCCAAGGACAGCAGCGGCGGGCTGGTGATCCTGGACCCCTGGACACGCGGGAACGACCGCACCAACAGCAGCTTCGTTGTCATGGGCGTGGCCGGTATCGGCAAAAGCACCGTGGTCAAGCACATCATGCTTTCGGAGTACATGAAGGGGACGAAAATCCTGTGTATCGACCCGGAATCCGAATACAAGGATATGTGCCGGAACCTGGGCGGCAACTGGCTGAACGCTGGCGGTGGGCGCAACGGCCGCTCCAACCTTTTGCAGATCAGACCGGCGCCCCGTGACGATGAGGACGAAACCGACAAGCTCTATACGGATGAGGGAAATGGAATGTCCGATATGGCGCTCCATATCAAAACGCTGGAGATTATCTTCTCCCTGTATCTGCCGAGCCTGACCGATATGCAAAAGGCCGTCCTGAAGCAGACAGTCATTGAACTGTATCATCAGTTCGGCATCTCCTGGGACACAGACATTCGCCAGCTCAAAGCGACGGATTTTCCCATCATGGAAGATCTCCACGGCCTGATTGAAAAGAAAGCCGAGGCCAACCCGGACAATCCGGTGTTCCGTGACCTTGCCATGCTGCTGTATGACGCCGCCAAGGGCAGCGATAGCTTCCTTTGGAACGGGCACAGCACGCTGGAGGCCGATTCCCATTTTGTCTGCCTGGATACTCACAGCCTGCAAAACGCAGCGGACAACATCAAGCGGACGCAGTATTTCAATCTGCTGACCTGGTGCTGGGAGCAGATGAGCAACAATCGCGGGGAGCGGGTGCTTCTGGTGTGCGACGAGGCGTACCTGATGATCGACCCGCAGGTGCCGCAATCACTGGCCTTCCTGCGGAATGTGGAGAAGCGGTCCAGAAAATATGAGTCCGCCCTGGCGATTATATCCCATTCGGTGGTGGATTTCCTGGCGCCGGAGATCAAGATGTACGGGCAGGCCCTTTTGGATATTCCCTGCTACAAAATCCTGATGGGCTGCGACGGCAAAAACCTTCAGGAAACCACAGACCTCTACAACCTGACGGACGCCGAGCAGGAATTGTTGGAGAGCAAGCGACGGGGACACGCCCTGTTCCTGGTCGGATCTAAGCGGCTTCATGTCAATTTTGAAATTCCGGCCTACAAGTTTGCCTACATGGGCAAGGCGGGCGGCCGGTAGCACACCACGGCGGCCGGGATGCTCCCCGGCCGCCTTACTTATTCACGAACAGGAGGCGTTTTCTGATGAACCATGCGGAACGGTATGAATCTTTGATAACCAAGCTGTCCTCAATGCGCTGGCGGGGCGGAGAGCTGGACTGCTCTTATCAGGTAGCACTCTATCTGATGGCATCCCACCCGGCTCTTGCCGAAAAGGTGGAGCGGTATTTTTCCCCGGACGGGATTGACTTTGGCGGCCTGATGAAGAAAGAAGAATTTGACTATGACTGGATGAAACTGACGGCGGACGCAGCCCGCAACCTCTTTTCCTGGAACAGCAAATGCGCCGCCACACCCTTTGAGATTTCCCGGATGCCCGCCCCGGCCATCCAAGCCCTTTATACTTCCTTCTTTATTGCAAACGGGGATTACGCGGTGTCTGTGCGTGAGAATGAGGACGGGAAAAAGGAGTTTGTGATGGATGACAGCGCCGGGCGGGAACGGGAAAAAATCCGCCAGCAGTTTGACCGGATGCTGGCGGACATAGGCGCGGAAATGGGCTGATTGGAGGTGTTGTTTTGGCGATTGATCCGTTGACGGCAAAGCTGCTGGCACAAGCGGCGGCGAGGGCAGCGACTGATGAGGAAAGCCGCAGAAGGACGCTCATTCTCATTCTGGCCCCCATTCTGGGCCTGCTGCTCTTGATTGCCTTTATCCTGTATCTGATTACCAGCCCTTTCTCCATGCTGTCTCAATGGCTGGTGGGCGATGAGGTGAGTGTGGTGGAGAATTTTCAGAAAGAGTATGGCTACAACCAGCAGCTCGGTATTTATGAAAAGGACTATATCGAGGGCAGCGGCCAGAGCTACGAGGGCGTGGTCTTTACCGATGGGGGCCGGGAGGTCATCTATTACAACCAACTGGATGAGCGGTGGGCAGATACCATGTACGGCACATCCGGCACGATTGGCGAGGCCGGGTGCGGCCCCACGGCGATGGCGATTGTCACATCGACCCTGACCGGGACGCCCCATGACCCAGTAGAACTCAGCGAGTGGTCCGTAGCGAATGGACACCGCTGCGAAGGGAACGGCTCTTACCACAGCCTGATCCCGGCGGCAGCCGAAGCCTATGGCCTGTCTTGGGAAAGCGTTCCACGGGATGACCCGCAGGCGATGGTGGACGCGCTGGCGGATGGGACGCTGGTTGTGGCGATCATGGCAAAGGGACACTTTACCAACTCCGGGCACTTTATTGTCCTGCGCGGTGTAACTGCGGAGGGGAAAATCCTGGTGGCCGACCCTGCCAGCCGCAAGCGGAGCGAACAGGAATGGGACCTCTCCATTATTCTGGATGAAGCCAGAAAAGGCGCTGCCGCTGGCGGCCCCTTCTGGGCGATCTATTAAAGGAGCATGGTATGAACAACCGAAATAAACTGATTGAATTATTGATCTACATCGCCATTGTAGCGGTTGGCGTTGTCCTTCTGCTGACAGGAGAGCCGGAAAGGGCGGTAGAAAACATGGATATGGGAGGCACATCGTATGCTGCTGTACTTGACGAGTAACCAGAAAAGCGGGCTGATTGACGGCGCGGCCCATGAAATGCTCATGCCGTCCAAAAAGCTGGTTGGGAAGTTCAGCTTGAAAAGTTTTGTCACCAAGGATATGAGAAACTATGCCACGGCCAAGTTCTTCCTGATTGACGCGGCCTGTATTGAGGAAAGCGGCGAGGATTTCACCCTCGCTCTGCGATCCTTTCAGATGATGTTTTCCGCCCGTATCATCGTGATCCTGTCCGGCTGTGAGGATATGAGCGGCTGTATCCAGCGGCTTTTATCCATTGGGGTGGTGAATCTGATTACGGCGGAAACATTGGAGGACGCCGACGACGAGCTGCGGGAGGCCCTGTCCGATGAGGGGATGCAGCGGTATGTGACCCCCGCGCCGGTGCCAAGCCAGCCGGAATCCCGACAGGAACCGACTCCTGAACCGGAGGCCGAGATCATCCCCTACCGCTGGAACGCTAAGAATATCCGTATTGCCGTTGCAGGGGCGCAGCGCAGAAGCGGCGTAACGGTGACGGCGTTCAATCTGGCGGCGTGGCTGGCCGCCAGAGGCGCGGAGGTCGCCTACATTGAGGTCAACACCAACCGGCACCTTCAGCTCCTGCTCAATGTCTATGAAGCGGCCCCTACCGGCGAACATTACACGATTGATGGGATTGACTGCTACCTGACCAATGAGCCGGACCGGGAGTATCAGTTTATCATCTACGACTGCGGCGTGATACAGACGCCCACCTCAGTATTCCGGGAAGCGGATCACCGGCTGTTGTGCGGGAGCGTCCTGCCCTATGAGATTCCGGCTTTTCACAAGGCGCTGGAGGTCTGCGGCGGGCTGGAAGTGCGTCCGGTGGCCATCAGTGTGCCGGGAGAGTTCCGGGAATATTGCCGGGAGCTGTTTGGCGGCGAGATGGAAATGGCGGAGGCATCCCATAACCTATTTGCAGAACGGACCAACGGGAGGTTGTATAAGCGTCTGGTGGAACCGTATATCATGGGAGAACGGCGGCTGTAACTAAGTGAGTATCAGAATGGGAGGATCACAGAATGGCAAAGTTTGAATACATGGAGAGGGCGTTTTCCTCTGAATTGCGGCCGAGGGCGCGGCTAGTGCTTCAGGTCCTTGTTCTGCATTGTAACAAGGAGGGCGAGTGTTTTCCGTCCATCAAGACCATAGCCGCCAAGTGCGGCTATGGCATCTCTACGGTAAAACGGGCGCTGGACGAGCTGGTGGAGGCTGGCTACATCATCAAGCAGGCCCGGTTTGACGAGCGCAAAAACGGCGGCCAGACCAGCAACCTTTATACCCTTTGCGTTGAGGCACCGCAACCGCCTGTGCCGGAGCAGCCCACAAAGCCGGAACCGCCTATGCCGGACAAAGAAGCGGATGAAACTGAAAATGCCCTTTCCTCTATGCCTGATTCCACGCCTGGGGAGCAGTCTGCCCTCTTTCTGTTCCCTGCCTATTCTTTTTCACATGGACTTGATAAAATAAAGACCGGACGGCAAAAATGCCGCCCGGATGCTGTGTGGACTGGGGGGCAGTCCATTTTTATACCCCCTTGAACCGTACAGGTGAACAGATACTTACGGATGAAAAGAAAAGTAGTAGGTACTACAAATAAGATGTATACGTTACCATGCTTAAAACAGCAGGGACAACGGGCTTATAAACTCTTCCTGGCGCTAAAGAATTTGGGCTGGAGTATCTGATGTCCAGTGATATAGTTCGGGTAGCGTAGATGAGGACAATCGACGCTCCGAATAAAATAAGGATGACAAACTAGGTTCATAGGTTCAGATATTCAGTCCACATCGTCAAACTTATATACTCATCTCATCGTTTCACCAGCATATGAGGGGAAACTCCAAAATATGCGCGGAAGGCATCAGAGAAATGGCTAATGTTTGTATAACCCACAGCGACAGCAGTCTGGCTTACATTGTGCCGCCCATCCTGAATCAAGGAAAAAGCTCTTTCCATCCTCTCCTCACGAATATATTGGTAGACCGTCTTTCCATAGCATTGCTTAAATAGGCGCTTCATTTTAAAATCGTTCATTTGGATTAGCCGCGAGAGTTCTAGAAGGGAAGGCGGACAATCTAAGCGGTGCAGAAGAATCTCGCGGGCATAGTGAAGACGTTCCATATCTGCGGCGGAAACAGGAAGAGGGCGTTCGATCCCATTGCCATAACACAGGAGCCTTTCGATGTTCACCGAAAGCAATTCTAAAACTTGGCTTTCTAATAGAAGCCGGTTCAGTTTATCATTAGAGGATTCTAACGCCTTACCGAGCTTGTTCAGTAGACACTCTTCATGCGCATCGTGCTTGAAAGAATAATAAGGACAGGAAATGTTTTGAAAAGAATGAAATCCGAGATTTGTATCTCCACTGACTGCCTGGCAAAAATCATTGAACGTCTGCGGCTCCACCCAAATGGAATATAACTTGATTTCCTCACCGCAGTTGTATTCCGAATACCCCGTTGTCTGGCCTAAGAAACCTAAATTTGAATATCCCGGTTTAATTTCAACGGAAGCACGGCCCAACTCGCTATACAAAGATTTTTCTTGACTGTATGCTAATTCAAAAATCGAAGAGGTGGTGGAAGCTTTCCTTTGTAATTTTTGCTTCATTGTACCGGAGGAAATCCAAAGTTGCACACCTGGGCGTACCTCGACCCGTTTACTTGGAAAGACTGATGAAACCTCAGATTCTAATGGTAATTCAAACATACTTGCAACACTCTCCAATGGTTCCTTTGCAACTTAAGGGGAAACGCTCATTATCTTCTAACAATTATAGTTAGTGATCACTAACCTGTCAAGAGCAAAGTATCTTCTCCGCCGGGGGATAAAAAAAATCCGTCCAAGGGTAGAACGTGAAAACAAAAAAAACTATACTTCATAGAGGTTAGAGAGAGCTAACCATATAAAACACCTAAATAATAGGAGGACGAAATGAAAAAATTCTTGATTGGCCTGCTTGGAATAGTAATGGTTGCGTCAATGTCTGCCTGTTCGAGTGATTCTCCTGCATCTGGAACAATGCCCGGTGCGAAGGAGAGTCCCGCTCAGGAGAGCAAAATGGTCACTGTGGAAGATATGAAAGGGACAGTTGACATTCCGGCAAATCCGCAGCGTGTAGTAGATGTTTCAGGTTCTGCGGATGAATTAATTATCCTGGGAGTTCCGTTTATAGGCTCGGCCAACACCAGCATGTTTGACGGCGTGACGGTTCCGCCGAATCTCGAAGAGTATTTTACCGAGAATAATGTGGAAGTCGTCGGTAATTATTCCGGTTCGGTTGGAGAACTGAATTTGGAAAAAATCGCAGAACTGGAACCGGATCTGATCATTATGAATATCCGTCATGAAAAAGTATATGACCAACTCAAAGAAATCGCCCCTACTGTCATGCTTAATGATGATATGAATTATGTGAACTGGAAAGGACGTTTTCAACAGTTAGGCGAATGGTTTAGTAAAGAGGATGTTGTAACGCAGTGGTTGGAAGATTATGACAAGAAATCGTCTGAATTTGCCGAAAAGGTAAAAGCGGTCACAGGTGACGAAACATTTGCTGTGATTGAGAAAAATTCGGTACGTACAGGTTCTTATTATGTTTATCGGACCGGTGGTCCGGGGGAACTGGTTTATGATGCGATGAAGCTTCCTGTCTCGTCTGGTGTGCCGGAAGGTGTTTGGGGCGAAGTGGTGGATGCCGAATATTTCTCTAAAATTGATGCGGATCATATTTTCTTTTTTAGCGACGACGGGACGGTCGGCGATACGGCGAACCTTCCCACATGGCAAAACCTGAAAGCCGTTAAGAACGGAAATGTGTACTGCGGCTTAAACGAGATGCAATACGATCTGGCTTTTACACCCAATGGAAAGCTGATGTATATGGAACAGATGGTAAATGCTATCATAAACCATGAAAATATCGACAAATAATATACAGCCGCATGAGCGATTCACTGCTTCAAGGCAGTGGATTCGCTCCAGGGCTGGTTATACCGTTTTTTTGGCATCTGCCGCCATTGTTTTACTGATTTCTATGCTGATATCAGTAAGCGTCGGTGTTGCGGGCGGAAATATTCGGGAGTTGTTCAAGGCTATATTCCAGCCAAATACATCCCCGGAGCTTTCACAAATTATGCTGGAGATGCGTTTACCAAGGGCTTTGGCCGCCTGCGTTACTGGGGCGGCCTTTGCTCTTGCGGGAACCGTTATGCAAGGGATCACTCGCAATCCTCTGGCGGATGCGGGGCTTCTTGGGATCAATGCGGGGGCCTGCTTCCTAGTCGCTCTTAGTACAGCAGTTTTCCCCGCACTGTCCGCCTGGGGACTGATGGGCGCTGCCTTTCTGGGAACGGTCTTGGCAGCTGTGATGGTCTACGGATTCGGTGCAAAGAGAAAAAAGGCCGAGCCCATCCAGTTGATTCTGGCCGGCTCGGCGGTATCGGCTTTTTTGACAGCCTTAAGCCAGGGAATATCTTTGGCATTCGGGCTTTCCAAAGATCTTTCCTTTTGGACAGTTGGCAGTCTTTCCGGCATACTCTGGCCGCAGGTCAGAATGGTTATTCCGTGGCTGCTGGCGGCCGAAATAGTTGGTATTTTGCTTTCCCCAAAACTTTCCCTTTTGTCTCTCGGTGATGAAAGCGCTGCAGGGCTGGGAGTAAATGTCGGAGCGGTTCGCATTTTTGGCCTTGCTATCGTACTGATATTAGCAGGAGTAAGCGTGTCCCTGGTGGGTGGCATTTCTTTTGTAGGACTGATTGTGCCACATATGGCAAGGCGGCTGGTTGGAACGGATTACCGACGTATAGCGCCGGCCGCTATGCTTCTTGGCGCCGTGCTTCTGGTGCTTTCAGATGTGGCGGCGCGCATGATCCATGCGCCCTTTGATACGCCAGTGGGCGCACTGGTTTCGGTCATCGGCGTGCCGGTTTTCCTGTTGCTGACCTACCGGAACGGGGGGGCCAGATTATGAAAAAAAGGCGTTTGTGGCTGATTCAGTTTATTTTATGTCTGGGGCTTATAGCCTCCGTTGTGTTGGCCCTCAATTGTGGGTATTCCAAGATACATTTTTCGGCTTTATGGGAAGAAGTATTCTGCTCAACACAGGGAAGCTCCTCTTTGATTCTGCTGAACATCCGACTGCCGCGTATATTGCTGGCTGCTTTATGCGGTATGGGACTTGCCCTGTCTGGTTGTACTCTTCAGGCCGTCACTGATAACCCACTGGCTGATCCGGGTATCTTGGGCATCAACTCAGGAGCAGGGTTCTTTGTCATGCTATTTATGGGACTGTTTCCTGCTCTGCATATCGACGCAAAACTTTATCAACCCGTATTTGCTATGGTTGGTGGGTTGCTGACTGCCTTTCTGTTATATAGTTTTGCAAGGCGAAATGGGAAAATCAGGCCTACCCATTTTCTTCTTGGTGGGATTGGCGTTGCGGCTGGATTTTCCGCCCTGATGACCATCTTGGGTGCAGATATGGAAAGCAGCATCTATCAGATGGTTTCCCGCTGGCTGGTAGGAAATATTTGGGGAACAGACTGGTACCAGGTCTTGATTCTACTTCCTTACCTAATTGTCTTGATCCCTCTCCTTTTCTTACGAGCCAACGTACTGGATCTTCTATTACTGGGAGAGGATTCAGCCGCTACCCTTGGCGTGAGGGTTGGGCATGAGCGCAAGCTGCTGCTCTTTGTGGCGGCGGCACTGGCGGCGAGTTGTGTTTCTGTCAGTGGTGGAATCGGCTTTATCGGGCTGGTGGCCCCGCATATTGCCCAGCGTCTTACCGGGGCGCGTCACCGCAGTTTGTTGCTTTCTTCCATGCTGACAGGCGGTATATTGCTGGTGCTGGCGGACACAGTGGGGCGGGTCCTCCTTTCTGAGATCGAAATTCCGGCCGGTATTATCATTTCAGTGCTGGCGGCACCCTATTTTCTGTATCTGCTGCGCAAGCAAATCTAAGGAGGTGATCCCATGCAGTATCATATGACAGCAAAAAATTTGACGGCGGGTTATAACGGCAACCCGGTTTTCCGGAATTTTGAGATAAAGATTCCATCCGGCAAAATTACCACCCTAATCGGTGCAAACGGTTCGGGAAAATCTACAGTTTTGAAGACCTTGGCGCGGCTGCTTACCCCGTTGGAAGGCGTGGTCTATTTAGATGGTGAGTCCATTCACCGTATGCCGACCAAATCGGTCGCGCAGAAACTGGCAATGCTTCCGCAAGGGGCACAGACGCCCGCCGGGATCACCGTACAGGATCTGGCCGAGTATGGCCGGTATCCTTATCGCGCAAGGCTGTCTGGGTTGACCGCGAAAGACGATGAGATTGTTCGTTGGGCGCTGAAAAGCACCAATACGCTGGCTTTGGCCGACCGGGAAATGGATCAATTATCCGGCGGACAAAGACAGCGTGCTTGGATTGCCATGGCTCTGGCGCAGAAAACAGGTATTCTTTTTCTAGACGAACCCACCACCTATTTGGACATTTCCCATCAGTTGGAAATCCTGCAGCTTCTCAGAGAACTGAATGTACAACAAGGCGTGACAGTGGTCATGGTACTTCATGATCTGAATCATGCGATTATGTTTTCGGATTATCTGGTGACTATCAAGGATGGAAAAAAGTATTTGGAAGGAAGTCCGGAGGAAGTTGTCACACCGCATATGCTTCAGGAAGTTTTTGATGTAGAAGCGGAGGTAATACAGCATCCCGTGCTACATGTACCGGTCTGCCTTCCTTACGGTGTGCGCGGACAAACTTTCGCAAAAGATATGAAAGAGGTGTAAACTATGAGAACAGCGAGAAAATTCATCGCAGGATTAAGCAGCCTCATTTGTATGTCCATGTTTTTAGCGGGATGCGCAAGTGAAGATGGCATCTATCATCCAGGAAGCTATACTGCCAGTGCAGCTGGATATGCCGGGGATGTGATGGTCGAGGTAGAGTTTGACAGCGAGAAGATTCTCTCGGTCACTATTCTGGAACATAACGAGACACCCACTGTTGCCGATAAAGCGATCGAAGAGATTCCAGACCAGATCGTGGAACAGCAGACCAGTGAGGTGGATGTCGTAACCAGCGCAACCTTGACCAGCGAAGCGATCAAGACTGCTGTAGAAGATTGTATTCGTCAGGCAAAACAGGGATAGGTCACTATGGAGAACAGAAAAAAAATACTGGAAAGAAACATCACACATGGAAAGGCATTCTGGCTTTTGCCAGCGGAAAGAAAAGGCTTTTAGCCTTTTCGGCGGGTCTATCTATTCTCGGAGTGACCGTCGGAATCGTACCCTACATCCTCATCGGATGGATCGCCAAAGAATATATGGCGGGTCTGCTGGATACTGGACGCCTGTTGTTCCTAGTTGGCTGTTCGGCTGCCGCCTGTGTTTTGCAGGGCGTTTTACAGGGCGGAAGTACGTTGTTGTCTCATCGCTGTGCCTTCCGTATTCTAGAAAATATCCGAATATCCCTGACAGAAAAGATGAACCGTCTTTCCATGGGGACAATTCGAAAGGTATCATCGGGCGAGTACAAAAACCTGATCCTGGATGAGGTGGAAAAGTTGGAATATCCGCTGGCTCATGCCATCCCGGAGATGACCGGAAACTTAACCGCTTTTCTTGCCGTTTTTATCTTGATGCTGTGCATGGATGTGCGCTTGGCTTTTAGCGCACTGATTACTCTTCCGGTTGGGTTTCTCATTATGAAGCAGATGTTTTGTGGTTATGGTGAACGCTATGCAAAGTTTATGAAGGCAGGCGACAACCTTAACAAAGTTGTGGTGGAGTATCTCAATGGCATTGAGGTTATCAAGGTGTTCAATCAAGCTGGGAGTACATTCGAGAAAATGAAGCAGACGGTAACCTACTTTAAAGATTTTACACTGGCATGGTACAGACACAATTGGCCGTACACCGCCGCCTACAGCGTGATTCTGCCATCGGCCATTGTGGGCGTCTTGCCGGTTGGGGTGGTGCTTCTGAACCGCGGAGAGATTGTTTTTCCTACGTTGCTTCTGTTTGTTTTACTTTCGTTTGCGCTTATTCCACCGCTGATCAAACTCACGGAATTTATTGATAATGTGGCTGTGATTGTGAAAACCGAGCAGGAAGTACAAGATTTCCTTGCCCAGGAAGAACCCAGGTATGCCATTACACCCGCACGTATAGAGAATTTTGGCATCTCCATCGAGCATATATCTTTCTCTTATGGAGAGGAAACCGCTGTCGAGGACATCAATGTCGTCATCCCCCCCTCCGGTATCACAGCAATCGTCGGGGAATCTGGTTCCGGAAAAACGACACTGCTGCGGCTGTTGGCTCGCTTTTGGGATGTTTCAAAGGGGAAAATATACATTGGGGGAACGGATATCCGAGATATTCCACAAGACCAACTGATGGGAATGATGAGTATTGTGGATCAGGATAATTTTCTGTTTGACATGAGCATCCGGGACAATATCATGCTTGGAAAGCCGGATGCCGATGACAAGGCATTGGCGGCATCCGTGGATGCGGCTGGCTGCCGGGAAATTGTCGAGCGGCTGGAGGGCGGACTGCATACGGTGGTGGGAACCGGCGGTGCGCTTCTGTCGACCGGCGAGCGTCAGCGCATCTGCATTGCCAGGGCCATTTTAAAGGATGCACCAATCTTATTGCTGGATGAACCAACGGCGAGCATGGATTTGGAAAACGAATACAAGGTACAGAAGGCGCTTCAACAGTTAATGTCCCCAAAAACTGTTGTGATGGCAACCCACCGGCTACGGACGGCTGTGTCAGCCCAACAGATTCTTGTCATGAAGCATGGCGTCCTGGTGGGAAAAGGAACGCATGAGACTCTGCTGGAAGGCTGTCCTGAATATGCGAGACTATGGAACGCCTGTGTTTGTGCAGAGAACTGGAGCATGGGAGGTGATGCCGATGTATAAGTTGGTTAAAAAGGTATTGAGGATAGCTGGCGATTTGAAGCCACGGATTCTTCTGGGGTTCGTTTTTGGATTTCTGGAGGCTTTGTTTAACATTCTCCCGTTGATAGCTATTTTTTATGCCTTTGAAAGTTGCCGGGACGGACTGAACGGCGGCGAATTGACGGTGGTTATTATTCTGTTGCTGGCTGGTTTGGCTGGCCGGGTGGTTTTCCGCTATCTAGTGGCACGCTTCCAGTCAGGGACAGGCTTTGAAATGACAGCGAAGGAACGGCTGCGGCTTGGAGGTATCCTGAAAAATGCGCCGATGTCCTTTTTTGATACTCATAATCTAGGGGATCTTTCAGCCTGTCTGACGACAGATCTGAGTTTTATAGAAATGTATGTCATGTTTATCCTGGATAAGGTCGTCAACGGATTCTTGATGACGGCGGTCACCGGTATATTTCTGTTTGTGTTCGATTGGCAGATTGCGCTGGCTGCAGCGGCAGTGCTTGCGCCGTCTGTAGTTATGTTTGTTGTTCTGCAGAAATCCGGAAAAACGCTGGGAAGTCTCAGACAGAACACCCAGGCGGAACTGGGTGCAGCTGTATTGGAATACGCCCAAGGGATTATGACAGCGAAAGCCTATGGGATGAAAGGAAGGCGTGCCGGACGGATTAAGGATGCCTTTCACAACAGCAATGAGCATTCCTACTGTGTCGAGAGAGGATTTGTAAGAGGTGTATCCGCCTTCCAAGTTCTCGTACATTTGGCCGGCTGTGCTATGGTTCTAGTTGTTTCATTCGCCGCCCTTTTCGGAAAGTTGGAAATCTCATCCTATTTTATGCTGCTTGTCGCCTCTATGACGATGTTTTCGGGTTTTGAACAGAGTGTATCTAAAATTCCCATGCTGCGTATTATGGAGGCTTCTTTAGATCGGCTGGAACGGATTGTGAATCTTCCGCAGGAGGAACTGCAGAAGGAAGTTCCTCCTCCTGAACGGTTTGATATTTCCTTTGAGGGAGTATCTTTCAGCTATGGAAAAGGAGAGGTATTAAAAAATCTCTCTTTTCATATACCAGAGCACTCAACTGCGGCGCTCGTGGGCAGGTCTGGCAGTGGAAAAAGCACAGTCATGAAACTTATCCCACGATTTTATGACTGCGGGAGGGGAAGCGTTCGAATTGGAAATGTAGATATACGGGATATGCCGCGCAGTCAGGTGTTTTCCTACATCAGTATGGTATTTCAGAACGTGTATCTTTTTGAAGATACCATTGCTAACAACATACGGTTTGGGAAGCCGGAAGCCAGTATGGAGGATGTAATCGAAGCAGCTCGGAAGGCGCATTGTTATGATTTCATTATGAAAACGGAAAAGGGCTTTGACACCATGGTCGGAGAAGGAGGCCATACGCTTTCTGGCGGTCAGAAACAGCGGATCTCGATTGCTCGTGCGATTCTAAAGGATGCCCCGATTATCCTATTGGATGAAGCCACTTCAAGCGTGGATCCAGAGAACGAACATCTGATTCAGCAGGCTATTAACCAACTGGTAAAAAACAAAACGGTAGTGGTTATTGCACACAATCTTTCTGCTATTCGTACAGTGGATAAAGTGCTGGTTCTCGATGAAGGACAGTTGCTCGAAGAAGGTGACCCTTCTTCTCTTTTACAGAAGAAGGGTCTTTACAGTAAACTGTGGGGAATGAGTGAAAAGGTAAGCCGATGGAACGCCACATAGAGTAGGCATAGGAACCTGAACAGTGTAATCTCAGCACAAACAGTTACGGACATTCAGACTATCTTGTGACAATTCTATTCACATTTATATAGGATTGAAAAATCTGTAAATCGCCATTAAATAAGCATATATTTCCTAACAACACGGGGAGGCGTATCATATGACTTTATCTTCTTCTATGGAAGACTATTTAGAGGCTGTACTGGTACTTCGGAAACAAAGTGGTTATGCTCGCTGTGTAGATGTTGCAGCATACTTGCAAGTGACGAAGCCTTCTGTAAGTAGGGCTGTAAAAGAATTGATAAAGGCAAAATATTTATGCAAAGATTCAAGCGGTATACTCGCCTTGACTTCCCAAGGAGAACAGGTTGCTACAGCAGTATATGAGCGTCACTGCTTCTTCACAGAAAAATTGCTTGCAGCGGGTGTTGATCCTCAAACGGCAGAAAAGGAAGCATGCCGGATGGAACATGGTATCAGTGAAGCATCTTTCCATAAGCTGAAAGATGCGTAGAAATCATGAGATGGGAAAAGGATAACAGGATGTACGTAAACGTCAAACAAAGGACACAGGAGCGGAGGGAAATCCTTCGCTCCTGTGTCCTTTGTTTGACGTTTATACGATCTCTCCCAGTTTAACCCTATAACAACATATATCAACAAGGGCGGCGACTTTGAGCTTCTATGCCTCAGCCCATAATTATATTTTGCAATAGGGGATGACGCCAGCCGCCTGTGTGCCGTCCGCATAAGCGGGCAAGGAGTAGCGTGCTATGGATGAGAAAATCCACAGCATTGAGAAGCTGCTTTTTGTCCTTCTTAAACGACACACGGCTTTTAATGGACAATTTTCAATCGGCGTTCACCGGCGCTTTTGCGGGAGAGAGTTTGCCCCATCCGGGGACAAGCCTCCGCCTGCGGATGCTCCATACGCCATTGGGCTTCTCAATGTACTTATCCTTCGAGCGGCTGATTTTGTACCAGATTACAAAGTCAGCCGCTTGTTTCATAGGTGGCCTGGTTACAGGAGCAGGGCGCCGCCACCTCCGGTCTGTTTTCGCAAAAAAACAGATCGGAGGTACAAAAATTGCGGGATTATCGCAAAAGTGATTATGCGATAAACAAATACAGCCCAAACATTGTTTATCGCTTCCATGATGAAATTGTTGAGGTTTCTCTGGAGGACTACCTGAAGGAGAACCCGGATAAAACAGCGCAGGACTTTACAAAACTGAAAGCCCTGTCTGATGAGATCTACTATGAGCAGGATCGGGCTGAAAGCGCCCAGACCCGCAAGGATGTGTCCATCCACGGTTTAGAGGAAATGGACTGCTGCTCTACCCGGCCATTGGAAGAAGAATTGGAGGAACTGGCGGCAGAAGTACAAAACCGCCGCTATGCCCGGATTGCACTGGAGCGACTGTTTGCTGCGGGCGTACTTACAGAAGTCCAGAAACGGCGTTTTCGGCTTCATGTGTTCCGTGGCCTGTCCACCCGGCAGATCGGCAGGCTGGAGAGGACAAGCCATCAGGCAGTTGTCAAGTCCCTGAACCTTGCCATCGGAAAATTAAAAAAATTTTTTGTAGAGCAGGGTTGACACCCCCCACGGTTTCAGGACGATGGGTGAAAGGTGTTCTTTCTGAACTTCCCCTTTCGCCTGTTCCTTGACAACCGCATACTCATTCATCGGTAACTTCCCCTTTGCCAGTGCGATGAGCAAAAGCCGATTCAGAAGCCGCGCCATGAGGTACGGCACGGATGAGCAGATCCCACCTACTTTCTTTCATTGGTCTTGCTGTCATCCTGCCTGTATGAGCGAGAAACGGCGGTCTGTAAAAACCGGGCAGCTCCCGGCGCGGCCATGACCGGCAAAGGGTACAATGGTACTCCTGTCCAGCCACAGCCCTGCCTGACCGCAGGATCACGCAATGGGGGCAGCTCGGAGAGATCCTCGGAGGGGTGAGATTCCCGTGGGCTGGTTCGCTGCTGGCCGCTGATGACTTCCCATGTGCGGGGTGTCGAGGACAAATAGCACAATGAAAGAAAACAGATTGGAAAATTTCGCCGGACGCGGGGCGGGCCTTTCGGGGCCTGCCCTGTTTCCGGCTTACTTATATTCAGGAGGTCATTCTTATGCGGCGAAAGGCGATCCGGCGCGGCGCTTTGTTCTATGCCGACCTGGACCCGGTGATTGGCTCAGAACAGGGCGGAACGCGCCCTATCCTCATTCTCCAAAATGATGTGGGAAACTATTTCAGCCCTACCGTGGTGGCGGCGGCCATCACCAGCCGAAGGGATAAGACCCACCTTCCTACCCATGTTTTGTTGGAGGATGTGCCGGGCCTTGCCCCTACCTCCCTGCTGCTGTTGGAGCAGATACGGACGGTTGACCGCCGGAGACTGCGGGGATATATCGGGCAGATCAGCAAGAAAAAAATGAAGGAGATCGACACAGCCCTGGCAATCAGCGTGGGTCTGCGTTCTCTGGCATAGGACAGGCGCCCTTCTGAATAGATTGGTAGAGGCAGAAAGGAGGAACCTGTTTGAAATCACTCACGCTTGCAGAGCTTGATACGCTCTCCGCCGTTGATATTAAGACGGTCGATCCAGAACAGCTTGTCGATATTCGGGATATATCCATCCACACAGAACTTCCAAGAGAGGAACGGGTGCTGGACTTCATCCGCCAGATCCGCAACCCCTACTGCTTCCGCCACGGAAAGATCGTCGTGAAAATCGGCTTTTCCGAGGCGGCCAAGGAAACCACAATGGAGGAACAATTTGAAAGCTATCTCCGTACCCTGTAAATCCCTGACACGAATGGAACCGAAAAAAACACCTGGACACTGACTGTGCCCTGCTGTATAATAGAAATCGGACAAAACTCGCACTCCAATCGTTGTTGGGACTGACAAACAAAACGATTGGAGGCATTGTTATGAAAAATTTGACCGCGCAGGCTGTTTATAACGCCGACATCTATCTCCGGCTGTCTGATGATGATGGAGATAAGCCGGAAAGCAACAGCATCAAGAATCAGCGGGAATTTATCACGGAATTTTTGAAATCAATGCCAGAAATCCGCATCCATGCCGAGAGGAAGGATGACGGGTTTAGTGGCGTTGATTTTTTTCGTCCTGGGATTCAGGAAGTCTTACAGGATGTGCGTTCCGGCGCAGTCAACTGCGTCGTGGTAAAAGACCTGTCCCGTTTGGGGCGCAACTATATTGAAACCGGAAAGGTCTTACAGGAGTTTGCAGACCACGGGGTACGGTTCATCGCCATTAACGACGGCTACGATACCGCCAACGCACAGGGGCAGGCCAGCACCATCCTGCTGCCTATCAAAAACCTGATGAACGATTCTTACAGCCGGGATATTTCGGTGAAAATCCGCAGCCATTTGGAGGTCAAGAAACGAAAGGGTCAGTTTGTAGGGGCGTTTGCCGCCTACGGCTATCTGAAATCACCGGACGACAAAAATCAGCTTGTGGTGGACGATTACGCCGCCGAGGTGGTGCGGGATATTTTCCGCTGGAAGCTGGAAGGAATGAGCCAGCAGGGGATCGCTGACCGGCTGAACGCCGATGGGGTCCTCTCTCCCTCAGAATACAAGCGTTCCCTGGGGATGAAATATATCTCCGGCTTCAAGAGCAACCCGCAGGCCAAGTGGTCGGCGGTAGCGGTTGGGCGCATCCTGAAGAACCCCCTCTATATCGGTGTGATGGTTCAGGGAAAGACCGGGCGGCCAAATTATAAAATCAAGAAGCTGATGGAGAAACCGGAGGACGAGTGGATCAGGGTCCCCGGCGCCCATGAGCCGATCATCAGCGAGGTGGATTTTCGTACCGTGAGCGGACTGCTGCGCCGGGATACCAGAATCGCCGTACAGAAAAAGACGGTCTATCCCTTTTCGGGACTTTTGTTCTGCGCCGACTGCAAGCAGAACATGATCCGCAAGACCGTTCCGGCAGGCGGGAAAAAATATTTTTACTACTCCTGTTCCACCAACCGGGCGGACAAAACCGCCTGCACCACCCATAATATCAGTGAGGCCCTGCTGATGGATGCGGTTCGTGACTGTATCCACGCTCACATGGAAACGGTGCTTAATATTGAGAAAACCCTGCAATTCATCGCCGCCCTCCCCGCAGAGGACATGGAGGCCAGAAAGATCGACCGGCAGCTTGAAAAGCTGAAAGCCGATTATGAACAGACCATGCGGTTCAAAATGTCCGCTTATGAGAAGTTCGTGGACCATCTGCTGAATGAAGATGAGTTCAAGCAGTATCAGCGGATTTACACGGAAAAGTGTGAGGCGATTGCGGCGGCCATCAGCAAGCGGCAGGAGGAATTGGACGCCATTGTGCGGGCGGGTTCCCCGCAGGGGGAATGGATCGCCCATTTCAAGTCCTTCCGTCATGTGGATGTGATGGAGCGCAAAATCCTGGTGAAAATCATCGACCGCATCTATGTCTATGAAGGGAACCGAATTGAGATCATTTTTAAGTACCAGAATGAGTACAGGGCGGCGGCAGCCTATATCGAACAGTATATGGAGCGTCAGGCGACGCAGGCAGCCTCCACGGTAAAGGAGGCGGTGTAAATGGCGCGTGTGAGCAGAAGAAAACAGATAGCAGCCGCACAGGGTGTTCCGGTTGATGAGCTGCCCAAGGCCGCCGTTCTGCGGATTTTCCGCACAGCCCTTTATGTGCGCCTCTCCATCATGGACACCCGTGACCGCAAGGACAGCGAGAGCCTGCAAACGCAGATCGACTATCTGTGCGGATATATCGCCAAGCACCCTGATTTGGAGCTGTACGACTGCTATCGTGACAACGGAGAAACCGGGACAAATTTTGAGCGCCCTGGATTCCAGCGGATGATGGAGGATGTGAAAGCAGGCCGGGTGGACTGCATCATCGTGAAAGACCTGTCCCGGTTTGGGCGCGACTTCCTGGAAACCGGAAACTTTCTGGAAAAGGTACTGCCCTTCATGGGAGTGCGGTTTATCTCCGTCAACGACAACTACGACAGTATCCGGGCGGACAGCGGAGAGGCCATGACCATCGCGCTGAAAAACCTGATGAACGACATTTACGCCAAGGACATTTCTCAAAAGGTGTATTCCGCGCTGGACACCAAGAAACGCAGCGGCGAGTTTATCGGCAATTTTGCCGCCTATGGCTATGTGAAATCCCCGGAGGACCGGCATAAGCTGGCCGTTGATCCAGACGCGGCGAAGGTGGTACGGCGCATTTTTCGGATGAAAAAGGATGGAATGAGTAACGCCGCGATTGCAAGAACGCTGACCGCCGAGCAGATCCCCAATCCAAACTATCACCGTTATTTACAGGGCATCATATTCGCCAAAAGGTTTTCCGAAAATGCTCCGTGGCAAACGCAGACAGTGAAGCATATTTTGGAGAATCCGGTGTATCTGGGGCACATGGCTCAGGGCAAAAAAATCACAAAGCTGCACGCTGGGCAGAAGCAGAAAACCATGCCCTCATCAGAGTGGATCATTGTGCCCAACACCCATGAGGCGATCATTGAGCAGGAGCTGTTTGACGCGGTTCAAGCCATTTTGAAAGCCAAGCACGAGGAATACCACAGCCGTCTGGGGAAATACGCCCATTTTGACATCGAAAACATTTTTGAGGGGCTTGTGGCATGCGCGTGCTGCCAGCACAATATGACACGCTATAAGAGCGTTTACAACAAAGGCAGAACAGTGGCGTACCACTTTATCTGCCCCCGCCACGCTATGCTTCTGGATGCCGGATGCCCCAATGCGGGCGGCCTGCGGGAAAGCGATTTGGAAGCGGCCGTGTATGAGGTCCTTCGATTGCAGATGGCGATGCTCACGGATGCGGAGGCGGTCATCCAAAGGGTCAGCCGGTCCTCGGCGGCCAGAAGCCGCAGGACGGCTCTTGACAATGAGATCGTATCGGTGCAGGGACGATTGAAGAAGCTGGCCACACTCCGTCAGACGCTCTTTGAAAGCTATGTGGACGGTATTGTAACGCAGGCGGATTATCTGTTCGGGAAAAGCCGGTATGAGGATGAAGCCCGCCAGCTTGAGGGACGCCTTCGGGATTTGCAGGCTGAAAAGGACGCCTTGCCGGAGGCAAGCCCCAAACAAAATAAATGGTTTTCCGCTTTTGCCAAGTTCCGGGATGAAAAAGAGCCGACCCGTGAGATGCTACTGGCGCTGGTGGAGAAGATCTATGTGAATGAGGACAAGCAGGTACATATCGTGTTGAACTATCAGGACGAGATGAAGAAGTTGTTTCAGGAGGAGGTGTAGCACGATGCCGGAGGTCTTACAGCAGATGTTGAACTATGTGATCGCCATTTACATCCGGCTCTCCGCCGAGGACGGCGACCTGTCCGATGAAAAAAACGAAAGCAACAGCGTTGTCAATCAGCGTGCCTACATCCGCCGTTTCATTGAGCTGCGGCCTGAATTTGCCGGGGCGCAGATTCTCGAATTTTGTGACGACGGTTATTCTGGGACGAACATGGAGCGGCCAGCCGTCCGGCGGCTTCTCGAACAGGTACGCCAGAGGAAGATCAACTGCATCATCGTCAAGGATATGTCTCGGTTTGGCCGCGACTATATCGTGGTTGGAGACTATCTGGAACAGATTTTCCCTTTCCTGGACGTGCGATTTATCGCCATCAATGATTCCTACGACAGCAAGGATCACAAGTACGGTTCTGCGGGCTTGATTGATGTGTCCTTCCGAAATGTGATCTACGACCTTTACAGCAAGGACTTGTCGGAAAAAGTGAGATCGACCAAAAAGCAGCTTGCCGAAAAAGGCTACTGTGTTGCCCCCTATGCGTTCTTTGGCTATCAGAAAGCGCCTGGGAATAAGCACACTCTTTTGGTGGACGAGGATGCCGCCGCCGTGGTCCGGCGTGTGTTTGACCTCTTTACCAGCGGCCTGTCTACTACGGAAATTGCCAGAAAGTTTAATACAGAAGGGGTACTGACCCCGCTGCAAAGAAAACGGCTCCAAAAAGTAAACCGGAGGTGGAACTGTGTAGACCAGAGCAAAAACTACTGGACTTCTGCTATGGTTCGCAAGATACTGGATGATGAGCGGTACACCGGCAAAGCGATCTATGGCAAGACCACCCGGAAAAAGGTAGGCTCCAGCCGGGTCAAGGCTGTCACAGAAGATCAGTGGACGGTTGTGGATGGAGCGTTCCCGGCAATCATAACGCAGGAGATTTTCAATACGGCCAAGAGCCTGAACCGCAACTCCCATCCCGGCTCTGCCGGGGAAAGCACACGGGTTTTCTATCGGAAGATCCGGTGCGGCCACTGTGGGCTTGCGATGGAGCGGCTGCAATCTGCCCACCCCTGCTATGTGTGCCGGACCGACAGGTATAAGCCGGATATAGGCTGCCCACAGGACAGGATAGATGAAAAGGAGTTGGAACAGACGGTTTTGGCAGCTATCCGCATGATGGCCCAGCTTGTCCGAGGGGCGGTTCAGGCGAAGCAGCGCCAGTCCGCAAAAGATACCCGTTACAACCAACGCCTTGACCGGCAGATCAAAGCACACCAGAACTCAATCCAAATGCGCCAGCAGGAAAAGATGGCGGCTTTTGAGGATATGGTGTCCGGCAAAGTCAGCGCGGAGGACTACCAGCATAAGCGAGGACAGTGCGAAAAACATATCCAGCGGCTTGAAACCAAAATCAAAGAGCTGGGGGATGCCAAACGGCGGGCAAAGGAAGAAGAACTCTCCACCTACAACATCATTCCCTATACCAATGTCAGGACATTGACACGGGAGCTGGTGGATTTGCTGATCCAAAACATCTACATTTACAGTTCTACTTCTATCGAGATCGTTTGGAAATGCGGGGACGAATATCAACGGCTACTTGCCGATACCACAAAAAAGGAGGCTGCGGAGCGTGAACAGGGATAAGAAACGATATTGGCTCTATGGGCGCGTTGCCTCACCTGATACATGGGCTTTGGAAAATCAGATGAACTATCTTCGCAGCTTTGCAGAAAAGCATCAGCTCAATGTTGTGGGAGAATCCCAGGACGAGGCCAGCGGCCTGACCTTTGACCGGCCTGGGCTGAATGATTTTCTGGAAGCTGTCCGGCAAGGACGGGCCGACGCTCTTTTGACAAAAGATTTGACACGCCTGGGACGAGATGTCATGCAGACTGCCTCATGGATCGCAGACTTGAATACTTCGGGTGTAGGCGTGTTTTCCGTCACAGACTTGACTCTTCGAGGGCTTTAATTGCTGAATTAGCGTAAAATCCGGCAAAAAATCTTATAATTTTTTTGGCTTTCTCTTGACATTAGGAGACGAGGGCCTGTCGGGCACCACCCTCCGCCGGCCCAGATTCGCCGAGCTGCTCCGGCTGGCCCGGTCGGGGGCGGTGGATCTGATTCTCACCAAGGAGGTGTCCCGCTTCGCCCGCAACACGGTGGACGCCCTCCAGGTGACCCGGCGGCTGAGGGAACAGGGGGTGGGGGTAATTTTCCTCAGCGACGGCATTGACACCCGGGACAACGACGGGGAGTTCCGCCTCACCATCATGGCCAGCGTGGCCCAGGAGGAGAGCCGTAAGATCTCCGAGCGCACCCGCTGGGGGCAGCTCCAGGCCATGCGGCGGGGGGTGGCCTTCGGCAACGACACGGTGTACGGCTATGCGCTGCGGGGCGGGGCGCTCACCATCCGGCCGGAGCAGGCGGAGGTGGTGCGGGAGGTGTACCGCAAGTGTCTGGAGGAGGGTAAAGGGGCCCACACCATTGCCCGGGAGCTCACCGAGGCGGGGGTGGCCCCGCCCCTCCGGGCGGACGGGGCGTGGTCGCCCGCCATGATACTGCGGCTGCTCCACAACGAGAAGTATTGCGGTGACCTGCTCCAGAAGAAGTACCGCACCGTGGACCATCTGACCCACCGGAAGGTGGTCAACCGCGGGGCGGAGGAGCAGTTCCGCCTGGAAAACCACCACCCGGCCATTGTCAGCCGGGCCCAGTTTGCCGCCGTCCAGGCCGAGCTGGCCCGGCGCGCGGGGTTGGCGGGGGAGAGGAGCCGCTTTTCCGCCCGCTACTGGTATTCCGGCAAGCTGGTGTGTGGGGCGTGCGGCGGGCGCCTCACCGCCAAGCGCACCCGGCGTCCCGATGGGCGGGAGTACCTGCGCTTCGTTTGCCGGGGACGGGGAACGGGATGCGCCATGAGGGCGGTACCGGGAGACGTGCTGACCGCCTGTGTCCGCCACGTGCTGGGCGAGGTGGGACTGCCTCTGGGGGCGATGGCTGCGGAGGTACTGGCGTCGGCCCGGCCGGCGGGGGCGGAGTGCGGGGCGGCGGCTCTGCGGCAGGCCCTCCGCCGTCAGGAGGCCCGCCGGGCCAGGGCACTGGACGCCTTTCTGGACGGGACCCTCAGCCGGGAAGAGCTGGCGGCGCTCACTGCCCGGAGCGAGGCGGAGCGGTCCCGGCTGGCCCGGCGGCTGGCCGACCTGGAAATGGCGGGGGCGGAACGGCCGGAGCGCCGCGCCGCCCTGCTGGACTGGCTGGCGGGAGAGCTGGCCGGGGGCGAGGCGGTGCTGGACGCGGCGGTAAAGCGGGTCACGGTCCAGGCCGACGCCCTGCTGGTTGAGCTGGAGGAGCTGCCCCTGTGCTTCCGTGTCCGGGCGCAGGCCGGCGGGCGGGGGGCGGCGCGGCGGGTTGAGGTGACCGAGTGTACCCCCCTCCCGCGCTGAACAGCGGTGTCCTTTCGGAAAGGCGGTGCCCACCGCAGAGGGGGCCATCCAGCTGGCTATGGAGGAGCTGCCCATTACCCTCCACGGCGCCCGGGTCCTGGTGATCGGCTACGGCCGTCTGGGCCGGGTGCTGGCCGACCGGCTGGCGGGCCTGAAGGCCAGGGTCAGCGTGGCGGCCCGCCGGTATGCCGACCTGGCCTGGGCAGAGAACTGCGGCTACGGCGTGGAGCACACCGGGCAGTTGGAGGGCTGGCTTTGCGGCTATGATCTGGTGGTCAATACCGTCCCTGTCCGCGTTCTGCGGGAGGCGGAACTGGCAGATCTGAAGCCGGGCTGCCTGGTCATTGACCTGGCCTCCAAGCCTGGAGGGGTAGACTTCGACGCGGCGGCCCGGCTGGGGGTCAAGGCCTTCTGGGCCCTGTCTCTGCCCGGCAAGGTGGCCCCGGTCACAGCGGGCAAGAGCATCAAGACAACCATCTATAACATCCTCACCGAATTAGGAGTGTGAACATGGAACATAGGAAGATTGGATTCGCCTTCTGCGGCTCCTTCTGTACGTACAGCCAGGCCATGGAGGTGCTGGAGCGGGTACAGTCCAGGTACGGCGACGTACTCCCCATCGTCTCGGAGGCCGGCGCCGCCACTGATACCCGCTTCGGGGCGGCCCACGACTTTATGCGGGAGATGGAGCGCATCTGCGGCCGGAGGGTGGTGGACAGCATCGCCAAGGCCGAGCCCATTGGGCCCAGGCATCTGCTGGATGTGCTGGTCATCTGTCCCTGCACGGGCAACACCCTGGCCAAGCTGGCAAACGGCGTCACGGACACCACGGTTACCATGGCGGCCAAGGCTCACCTGCGCAACGGGGGGCCGGTGGTGCTCTGCCCCGCCACCAACGACGGTCTGGCGGCCTCGGCCAGGAATATCGGCGTACTGCTGGACAAGAAAAACGTCTATTTCGTCCCCTTCCGGCAGGACGATCCCGCCAAGAAGCCCACCTCCCTGGTGGCCGACTTTTCCCTGGTCCCAGCCGCTATCGACGCGGCGCTGGAGGGCCGCCAGCTCCAGCCCGTGCTGCTTGGACCGCAGGAGGCGGATTAAAAAACACACCGCCCCCGGCGTAGCCGGGGGCGGTGTGTTTTTGTGATTGTTTACAGGGTTTTGGCAAAATCCATGGGGATATAGGTGAAGCCGTCCCGCACATAGCAGTAGTGGGTCAGCTCAATGGTTTCACCAGTGCCGGTGACACATTCATAGCTCTCAGGGGTAAAGGTATAGGTGACATCGCCCTTGGCGATGGTGGTGGAACCGTCGGCCTTGTTCCAGGTGACGGTGTAGCCGCGGCTCTCGGCCACCTGGCGCAGGGGAACGTCGGAGAGGAAGGTGGTGGGTGTCTTGCTGGAGGACAGGCCTGTGTTGTGCATCATGGTGGTCAGCAGCTTGGCATACAGGTTATCCGCCAGAAGCATCTCCCGCTCCGCCATATCAATGCCGAGCTGGGTTACATAGGCGTCGCCTGCGGCGCGGCTCTCGGAGTACTTGGCCAGCATGGCGGGGGCGGCATCCAGCATCTCCTGGTACATCAGCTCCTCCTGGAGCTTCCAGAAGTCCTTTACACCCTGGCTATACAGGGAGCGGTTCTGTTCAGCAATGGTGCAGATGCTCTTGAACTTCCAGAAGGCGCCGTCGGGGTTGTAGGTGTCGCCGTCCAGATGATAGGCCGGGGCGGTGTCGGTAATGCCGGAGAAGAAGGGAATGAACACGGAGTGCTCCGTGTTGCCCAGGGCCAGCCAGTCGATGGAGGAGCACTCCGCGGGCCAGTCGGGGAAGGTCTGGAGGATATGGATCTGGGAGGAGCGCTCGGTGCCGATGACGCGGTTCTCCTCATTGCCGGGTAGGGTCACGTCCAGGGGAGTGCCCTCGTACCGGTTGCGGTAGATATCCATGACGGTCAGAACGCTGACCTTCTCGTCGGGGGAGTAGAACAGAGGATAGAATTCATCGGAGTCGTACTCGCCCGCCAGGGAGGGGGCCAGGATGGTCATGCCGGCCCAGTTGCGCATGTTGTTGTAGTCCTCGCGGGTGTTGTTGGTCACCGATTTGGCCAGGTGGTACAGCTCGCCCTCCTTGACGGCCAGGCCCAGCTTGTCGATGGTGTCGAACAGACCGTCAGAGTAGATGTAGCCGTCCTCGGGAGTGGCCTTGGGGTCCACCAGCCCGATCATGTTGTGGTTGCCGAACACGGCCACCTTGTCGTCGGGCATCTTCATGGCGCAGTACTGGTGCCCGCCGTAGATCTCCACGATCCAGGCCTCGTCCTGGTCGGTGATCATGACGGTGTTGCCCTCTTCGGAGCCGTACTCGTCCACATAGCCCAGCAGCACATCCACGGCCTCCCGGGCGGTGGTGGAGACGGCGGCTACCGAGGCGGCCAGAATGGCCTCACGCAGGCCGGGCTCCACAAAGGGATCCTCGGCCTCCCAGGCCTCGCAGGTGGAGGTGGAGACGGTGGCGGTGATGCTCACACCGTACTCATTGGTGCAGGAACCGGGGTACATGCCGTCGTCGCCCCGGGTGTAGTCGGGGACATAGGTGTACTTATAGGTGGTGGCGGGCAGGGGGATCTGGAACCCGGTGGCGGTATCGGTGATGAAGCGGCCGGGCACATTTTCCACCCGGGGCTGTACCTGAAACATTTTGTTGTAGTCGCCCTGGCCCTGGTCCTCGCTGCGTGCAATGAGATAGGTCCCCTGGTCGCTGACATCCTTGCCTACGTACACGCCGGTACACGCCAGAGCGCTGGTGCTGAGGAGCATCGCGCCCGCCAGTGTGACGGATAAGACGCGAAGGGATTTTTTCATGTTTGATTACCTCACCTTTTTTTGAATTCAGCCGGCCTCGGCTTGGGACAGGTCCATGAGCCCCCCTTCTGCAAGAAAGCGTGCAGATTTTAATATGGGAAATGCTGTATCTACATTTTTGCACAATATAGACAAAATGTCAAGGAGAATCATTGGGCGATTTTACGGCTGTATGTGTGGAAAAGGAGAAAGATCAACTGCAAAGAGCCAGGAGGGACAGCGGATTTTAGCAGAAGTATAGAGAGCGTATGGTACGGTTTTTCTGGGATCAACAAAAAAGCTGCGCCCCCATGGGGGCGCAACTTTGGGACTCAGAAGCGGCTGATCTGCGCGGCGTCCATCCGCTCCAAAATGGCGGCGGCCAGCCGGGCGGCGTTCTCCACGTCGCTGTGGGCGGCGATGCCGTAGTGGGTATGGATGTAACGCACAGGGATGCCGATGACGATGACGGGCACGCCCTGGTTGGACAGATGGATGGGCGCGCCGTTGGTAGAGCCGCCGGTGCGCACGCTCTCCTGCACGGGGATGCCCAGCTCCTCCGCCAGATCCAGGGCATAGCGCTGGAAGCGGGGGTTGGTGATCATGCGGGCATCGATGTGGCGCAGCATGGGCCCCTTGTGGATGGCGGTCTGTATCATATAGGGTTCGGCCACGGTGTCGTCGGCGGGGCATCCCTCAAAGACGATGGCCAGGTCGGGCTTTACGGTGTTGGCGGTGACAGTGGCGCCGCGGGTCCCCATTTCCTCCTGGACGGCGAACGCGCCGGTCACGTCCACATTCAGCGTCTTGTCCCGCAGATTGTCTAGGGTACGCAGAATGGAGGCGCAGCCCAGACGGCAGTCAAAGGCCTTGCCGATCATCAGATCGTGTTTCTCCTGGTACTCGAAGGTCACGTCGGGCACTACCGGGGCGGCCATGCGCACACGGAAGTCCCGCAGCACCTCCTCCCGGGAGGAGGCGCCGATGTCGATGCTCATGTCCTCTACGGCGGGCTGAGCCTTGCGCTCGGCCTCGCTCATGAAATGGGGGGGCTTGCTGGCGGTGACGCCGGGAATATAGTCCCCGTCGGCCGTCTGAACCCAAACCCGGTGGGCGGGGATGTTGGAGGGAACCCAGCCGCCCAGGGTGGTGAAGCGCAGGGTGCCGTTGGGCTTGACGGCCTGCACCATGAAGGCCACCTCGTCAGTGTGGGCGTCCAGTTGAACCATGGGCCGTCCGCCCTGGTTCCCGCTGCGGGAGAGGTAGAGGTTGCGCAGGCTGTCCTCCCGGAAGGAGCCCAGCCCCTCGCCATAGCGGCGCAGGACGGTGAGAACCTCGTCCTCAAAGCCGGGCGCGCCCTTGGCGTTGGAGAGGGCGGCGCACAGTTCCAGTGATTGCTTTTTATCCATTCGTGTCTATCCCCACATTCTAACCAATTAAAATTCGGTGCCGCAGGCCTTGGCGATGTCCACCTTTTTGAACTCCTCCATGAAGTCCACGATGTAGTCGGCGGTGGTCTGGAGCATCTTCCGGCCCCACTCCTCGGTGGCGGTCTCGGGGTGGTCGGGACCAATCCATCCGTTGTGGGTGACGGAGGGGGTCAGGCGGGGGATGTTGACGGTGACGCCCTTGTAGTCGATGGAGGTGAAGCCGGTGGCCTTCAGGGTGTCGGATACGTCGTGGAGCCTCATGGGGCCGGCCACCTCGCTCTGATCCACCAGGGAGGGGTCAATACCCAGGATGGCCGCCGTCTCTTCGCCGCCGCCGTGGCCGCCCTTCCAGGCCGGGTCCATGTCCCAGGCCATGAGCCACCAGTTCAGTTCAGCCAGGATACCGCCCTTGCGCTGGATGTCATAGCCCACCCGGTCGATGGACTTGATGTTGCCGCCGTGGCCGTTGAGGATGACGAAGCGGCGGGCGCCGTGCTGGAACAGGCTGTCGCACACCCGGCCGAGCACCTGATAGAGCAGCTCGGTGCCCAGGTTGATGGTGCCGGGATAGTCGCACAGGCTCTCAGTGGCGCCGTAGGGGATGGTGGGGCAGATGAGCACGTCGCTCTTCTGCTCGATCTTGTCCAGCAGGAAGTCGGGGATGAGGGTGTCGGTGCCCAGGGGCATGTGGCGGCCGTGGCACTCGATGGAGCCGATGCCGATGAGGACGGTATCGTGAGCGCGGAAATATTCCTCTGCCTTGGGCCAGGTCAGGTTGGATAAACGCATGGTATTACCTCCTTGTATTGTGCGGAGCGCAGTCCGGTCGGGCTGGCTTCAGAGTGGATAGTGGCAGGCGCACAGGTGGCCGGGGGCGATCTCCTTTAACTCGGGGACTTCGCTGCGGCACTTGTCCGTGCAGTAGGGGCAGCGGGGGTGGAATTTGCAGCCGGTGGGGGTGTGGATGGGGCTGGGGGGTTCACCCTCGATGGCGTAGTCCCGCTGGCGGTTCAGGGGATCCAGCTTGGGGGCCGCCTTGGTCAGCACCTGGGTATAGGGGTGGGCGGGGTGCTGGAAGATGGCCTCGGTGGGACCCACCTCCACATTGCTGCCCAGGTACATCACCATCACCCGGTGGGTGATGTGGCGCACCACCCGCAGATCGTGGGAGATGAACAGCACCGTCAGCTCCAGCTCCCGCTGGAGCTGGGCAAGCAGATTGATGATCTGGGCCTGGATGGATACGTCCAGGGCGGACACGGGCTCGTCCGCCACAATAAAGGCGGGGTTGAGGGAGAGGGCCCGGGCAATGCCGATGCGCTGGCGCTGGCCGCCGGAGAACTCGCCGGGAAAGCGCTCGGCGATGTCCATGGTCAGTCCGCTCATGGTGAGGAGCTGCTCCACCCGGGCGGGAAGCTCCTCGGCCGGCACCACCTTGTGTACCCGCAGCATCTCGGCGATGGTGTCATATACCGACATACGGGGGTTGAGGGAGGAGTAGGGGTCCTGGAAGATCATCTGCATCTGGGGGCGGAGCCTGCGGAGCGCATCGCCCTTCATGTGGGAGATGTCCGTGCCGTTGAGGCGGATGGTGCCGCTGGTGGGCTCATACAGCCGGAGAATGGTGCGGGCCAGGGTGGACTTGCCGCAGCCCGACTCGCCCACCAGACCCAGGTTTTCCCCCTTGAAGAGCTGGAAGGACACGTCGTTGACGGCCTTGAGGTAGCGCTTTTCCTTCCGCTGGAGCACATCGCCGGCCGTCCGCTTCAGCGGAAACCATTTGCACAGGTGTTCCACCTCCAGCAGCAGGGGACGGGAATCAGCCATGGGGGGTGTCCTCCTTTCGTCCGGCGCCGTCCGGCACCTCGATCAGGCCCTGGAAGGACGCGGTCACGTCCAGGCGGTGACAGCGGGCCAGGTGGCCCGGCTCCACCTCGGTGAGCGCGGGCCGCTCCCTGCGGCAGAGGTCGCAGGCGTATTTGCACCGTGGGGAGAAGGGGCAGCCCTCCGGCAGGTGGGCCAGGTTGGGGGGCGAACCCTTGATGGCCTCCAGCGTGGTGCCGGCGGTCTCCTCGTTGGGCAGGGAGCCCATCAGGCCGTAGGTATAGGGGTGGCGGGGGCGGCTGAAGAGCGTGACCGTGTCGGTCATCTCCACGATCTGGCCGGCATACATGACGGCCACCCGGTCGCACATCTGGGCGATGACGCCCAGATCATGGGTCACCAGGATGATGCTCATACCCAGTTCCTGCTTGAGCTGGTTGAGCAGCTTCATGATCTGATCCTGGATGGTTACGTCCAGCGCGGTGGTGGGCTCGTCGGCCAGCAGCAGCTTGGGCCGGGCGCCCAGGGCGATGGCAATCATGGCGCGCTGGCGCATGCCGCCGGAGAACTGGTGGGGATACTCATCCAGACGGGTCTCGGGGGAGGGGATGCCCACCAGCTTGAGCAGTTCAATGGCCCGCCGGCGCTTCTCCTCCTTGGACAGCTTCTCCCCCCCAAAGGCCTCGTACATCTGGCTGCGGATGCGCAGCACCGGATTGAGGGCGGTCATGGGCTCCTGGAAGATCATGGAGATCTCCTTGCCCCGGATTTTTTGCAGCTCCCGCTGGCTCATTTTGGCGATGTCCGCCCCCTTGTAGCGGATTTCGCCGCCGGTGATCCGGCCGGGCTGCTTCAGCAGGCCCAGGATGGAGCGGAGGGTCTGGCTCTTGCCGCAGCCCGACTCGCCCACCAGGCCGAAGGTCTCCCCCTGGAAGACCTGGAAGGAGACGCCGTCCACGGCGCGGACGGTCTCCCGCTTGCTGGGGAAGGCCACGTGGAGGTCACTGACTTCAAGTAGTTTTTCCATGCCGGGCTCACCGTCCTTTCGTGCGCAGGAAGTCGGTCAGGCCGTCCCCCAGCAGGGAGAAGCCGACGCCGCTGACGGCCAGGAACAGGCCGGGGAACAGGGTGGGCCACCAGGCGAAGGTGATGAAGTTTCGGCCCTCGTTGAGGATGGAGCCCCACTCCGGTGTGGGGGGTGAAACACCCAGGCCCAGAAAGCTCATGGACGCGCCCGTGAGCATGCACATGACCACGTCGGAGGCGGCGAAGACCACCGCCGAGCTGATGACGTTGGGCAGCAGGTGGCGGAACAGAATCCGGGCGTCGGAGAAGCCGGCCACCCGCGCGGCCTGGATGAACTCAGAGTCCTTGAGCACCAGCACCTCGCTGCGCACCAGCTTGGCGTAGCTCATCCACCCCACCAGCCACAGGGCGATGAACAGGTTGATCAGTCCCTGGCCCAGGATGGCCATGATGGTGATGACCAGAATGGTGAAGGGGAAGGCCATCATGATATCGGTGATGCGCATGAGCAGGCTGTCCAGGAAGCCGCCGTAGTAGCCGGCCAGCAGTCCGATCATGCCGCCCACCAGAAAGGGAATCACCACGCCCAGCACGCCGATGAGCAGATCGATGCGGGTACCCCAGATGACGCGGGAGAAGATGTCGCGACCGTAGAAGTCCGTACCGAACCAGTGGGCCGCACTGGGGGCCTGGTTGGACACGGTGACGTCGGTGGCGATGGGATCGTAGGGGGCGATGAACTGGGGGAACAGGGCCATGAGGATGACCACCAGCACAATCAGCAGGCCGATCACGAAAGAGGGCTTGGCCAGCCACGCCGGCATGGAGCGCTTCTGCTCCAGCGGACTGACGCCGTGATAACGTTTCATTCGTACACCCCTTTCTACAGATTGACCCGGGGATCCAGGAAGGAATAGAGGATATCGGTGATCAGATTGATGACCAGCACCAGCACCGCAAAGAGCAGCACCACATACTGCACCACCGCATAGTCCCGGCCGAAGATGGCGTCGCTGGCCAGCTTGCCGATGCCGGGTACGGAGAACACCGTCTCGATGATGACTGAGCCGCCCAGCATGGCCGCCATGCGCATACTCAGAAGGGTGACGGTGGAGATCATGGCGTTGCGCATCACGTGGCGGGTACGTACCTCACCGCTGGTAATGCCCTTGCTGCGGGCAAAGTCCACATAATCCATGCGGGTGATATCCACCACCGAGTTGCGGGTGTTGCGCAGCAGCAGGGCGGAGGTCATGAGGGACTGGGTGACGGCGGGCAGGATCAGGCAGCGGAACTGTCCCAGAAGGGTGTCCGACCAGCCGCCGGCCGGCAGCCATTTCAGCTTCAGGGCAAAGACGATCATCAGCAGCAGGCCCACCCAGAAGGAGGGCATGGAGATGGCCACCAGGGAGGTGGTGCGCACCACCTGGTCGCCCAGGCGGTCCTTGTGGACGCCGGCAAAATAGCCCAGGGGCAGGCTGATGACCAGAGAGATCACCGTGCTCATCAGGGTCAGCGCCAGGGTCACCGGAAAGCGGGAGGCCAGAAGCTCGGACACCGGCATCTGGTAGGTGAAGGAGTTGCCGAAGTCCAGAGTGAAAATCTGCTTCAAGAACAGGAGGTACTGGGTGAGCAGGGGCTCATTCAGGCCCAGCTTCTCCGTCAGGGCGGCCACAGCCTCCTCTGTGGCCTTCTCGCCCAGAATCAGGCGGGCTGGCTCACCGGGGATGAAGCGGATGATGGAAAACACCAGGATGGTGACCACAAACAGAACCGGAATCATCTGAAGGATCCGTTTGAGGATGTAGTTGAGTCGATTCAAGAAGTTACACCTGCCTCTGTCAGTTCGTGGGACCGCGCGTCCCGTTCCCGGGGAACTGCGGAACGCCTTGTCCACGGGGAAGCCGCACCTTCCCCATGGACAGAGCGTCCCGCAAAAAGAGCCGGGGGATGGAGCCGTATGCTCCACCCCCCGCGGCTGGGGCCCCGCCGTCCGGGCGAACGGGAGGGCGCGGCTCAGTTGGCCTTGGTCCAGTACATGGCCTGGTACACGTAGAAGGGGTTGACCTGCAGGCCGTCTACCTTGGCGGAGCGGGCGAAGGCGAAGTCATTCCGGTACAGGGGGATGACGTTGGCGTTGTCATACACCTGCTGCTGAATGTCGCGGTACATCTCCACGCGCTTATCGTGGTCCATCTCCGTCTGGGCGGCCATGTAGAGGGCGTCCAGCTCCTCGTCGTTCAGGCCGGTGTAGAAGCACTGGGCCTGATCGTAGTCCACGGTCCAGCCCACCACGCCGGAGGGATCCTGGTAGTCGTCCACCCACTGGAGAATGGTGGCCTGGTGGCTCTGAGAGCTGTACTTGTCGGTCAGGGTGGCGGACTCCAGAAGCTCGATGTTGCAGGAGAAGCCGGCCTGGTCCACCTCGGACTTGATGAGGGTGGCAATCTGCTCATAGAAGGTGGAGCCGGTGCGGATGGACAGGGTAAACTCCACGGGCTCGGTGTAGCCGGCATCGGCCAGCATCTGCTTGGCGGTGTCGGGAGCGTACTCGGTCACCTGCAGATCGGTGTTGCACCAGTCGCCCTGGGTCTCGGAGACAATGGCGGCCACAGGGGTGCCGTACTCGCCGGCGATGGCGCTGGCCAGCTCGGACTTGTTCAGCGCGTAATACAGGGCCTGGCGCACCTTGACATCGTCAAAGGGAGGCTTCGTGGTGTTGACGGTCAGATAGTAGATCTGGGTGGAGGGGAAGATGTCCAGCGCCAGGGCCTCGTTGCTCTCCACGCCCTGGGCGAGAGAGAAGGGGAAGGTGGGGGCCACGTCGATCTGGCCGGACTGGAGCTGCATCAGGCGGGTGTTGTCGTCGGCGATCAGGACGTACTTGATCTCCTTGGTCTTGGGCATGCCCTCCACGCGGTAGTAGGGGTTGGCCTCCAGAGTCAGGCTGCTGCCCTGGGTCCAGTCCTTCAGCATGTAGGGGCCGGTGCCGACCGGGTTCTTCAGGTACTCCTCGTCGCTCATGCTCTCGGCATAGGACTGGTCGCCCAGCACCATGTTGAAGCAGCCCAGCTCGGCCAGAAAGGCGGCGTTGGGTTCGGTGAGGGTGATGACCACCTGCTCGTCGGTGGCCTCCACGGTGTCGATGGCCTCGGCGATATAGCGGTAGTTGGAGGTTTCGTAGTCGCGGGCGCGGTAGAAGGACCAGACCCAGTCGCTGGGCTCCACATCCTCGCCGTTGGAGAACTTGACGCCCTGCACCAGATTGAAGGTATAGGTCAGGCCGTCGTCGCTGATGGTCCAGTCGGTGGCCAGGACGGGCTCGATGGAGCCGTCGTCGCCGGTGCGGACCAGGCCCTCGAAAATCTGCTGGGACACCTGAACCTCGGCAGGGCCCATACCGGGGGCATTGGGCTCAATGTACTTGGGCTCGGCGGTAATGCCGACCACGATCTGGTCGGCGTAGGATGTCGGCTCTGCGGTGGTGCCGGGGGTAGGGGACGCGGTGCCGGTGGCGTCCCCATTTCCGCTGCCGCCAGAGCAGGCGGCCAGGCCCAGGCCCATCACCGCGGCAAGAGACAGGGCCGTCAGTTTCCGTGCGGTAGGATTCATGCATACTCCTCCTTACTAATGTTTTCTACTACAGCGTTTACTGTAGTAAGATAAACTAAATTATAGCAAATGCTTTTGTCAATTGCAACTGTTTTTCGCGACGGATCGCCAGGCAAATTGATAGAAAAATCCCCTCTTTCCATAAAAAGAGGGGATTTTGTGCAGGATTAAATTCATATTGAAGTGTTTGGGTCGGAAAAACAACTGTCAAACTTTCGGTGCAGTGTGTCACGGCAGGTCTTCTCCTCCTGGGTGGGAGCGCCACTGGTAAAGGTATAGAGCATAGCCAGGGTGTCCACCAGGCCGACCATGGAGGTAAAGGAGTTGGTCATACCCATCAGCTCCACATGGCAGAGCAGGGTAGTCTGGGCGCAGCGGGCCACGGGGGAATCGGGCCGGTCCGTAAGGGCTGCCACGGGCATGCCGATGGAAGCGCAGTAGCGGGTCAGGGCGATGGTGTCGTTGCCGTACGGGGGCACGGTGATGGCAATCAGCAGCCCATCCTGGGGCGGCTGGGCGGAGAGCCGCCGGAACATATCCTGCCGGGCCTGCAGATCCAGGATGCAGCAGTCCAGCTCCAGTGAGAGCAGCCGGTGCTCCAGGTATCCGGCGGGAAAACGGCTGAAGTCATGGGCGGCGATGAAAATACGCCTGGCCCGGCGCAGGGCTTGGGTGAAGGCCAGCAGCAGCTCCACGGAGTTGCCGTCCAGGGTGCTCTGGAGGGCCTCCCGCTCGGCGCGGCAGACCCGCTGGTACAGATCCTGGGCACTGCCGCTGCCCGCCACCGCCAGCTTCAGCCGGTCTCCGGCGTTGACGCGCACGATCAGGTAGTCCTGAAGCGCCTTCTTGAGGTCCATATAGCTGCCAAGTCCCAGGCCGCGGCAGAAGTTCAGGACCGTGACCTCCGTGGTCCCGACCTGCTGGGCAAAGCTTCTGAGGGAGAGAAAGCAGCACTGCTCCGGGTAATTCAGGATAAAGTCGGAGATACGCTGCCTGGGGCGGCTGAAGGAGCCGTAATTGGCCCTGATTTGCTCCAAAATATCCATGGTGGTCCTTTCCGTGTGCAAAGATTCGGTTCGCCTGCTAGTGTACCATAGCCGGAGGAGAGCGTACAAGCACTTTTGCACCGCAGGCAGACGCGGGGCGGCCCACTCATAGGCCGCCCCGTGTTCCACTTTTACCAAAAGCCGGACGCGGCGTTACAGCAGAATCACCCCGGCGTCGCGGCAGGCCTGGATGGTCTGTTCATCCCAGACACTGGCCTGTACCTCGCCGATGTGGGCCTTGAGCCCCGCCCGACCGTGGCCGGGCGGGGACCCCACAGATTTTATCTGCGCGGGGCGAATGAATCGCCCCGGCATCAAGGTTTTGCAGAGCAAAACGCTTGGACGCGCCCAAAGGCGCGGGCCTGGGCAAAGCCCAATCGGCGTCAGAGCAGAATTACCCCGGCGTCGCGGCAGGCCTGGATGGTCTGTTCATCCCAGACACTGGCCTGCA
>JAHZGF010000015.1:59919-64494 GCA_019420945.1 Clostridiales bacterium
ACCCCGGCGTCGCGGCAGGCCTGGATGGTCTGTTCATCCCAGACACTGGCCTGCACCTCGCCGATGTGGGCCTTGCCCAGCAGGAGCATGCACAGGCGGGACTGGCCGATGCCGCCGCCGATGGTGAGGGGCAGCTTGCCCTCCAGCAGCAGCTTGTGGAAGGGAAGCTCCCGCCGTGCCTCGCACCCGGCGAGGGTGAGCTGACGGTCCAGGGCGGCGGCGTCCACCCGGATGCCCATGGAGGACAGCTCAAAAGCCCGCTCCAGCACTGGGTTCCACACCAGGATATCCCCGTTGAGGGTCCAGTCGTCGTAGTCGGGGGCCCGGCCGTCGTGTGGGCGGCCCGACTTGAGCGCGCCGCCGATGCCCATCAGGAAGGTGACGGGATGCTCTTTCACCCAGGCATCCTCCCGCTCCTTGGGGGAGCGGTCGGGCCAGAGCTCCTCCAGCTCCTGGGTGGTGACGAAGGAGACCTCCGTCCCCAGCGGAGGAAGAGCGGTGAGTTGGGGAAAGACCGAGCGCAGGGTGTGCTGGGTCTCTGCCATGGCAGAGACAATGGTGCGCACGGTTTGCCGGAGATAGTCGGCGTTCCGGTCCCGGGGGGCAATGATCTTCTCCCAGTCCCACTGATCCACATAGACGGAGTGCAGGTTGTCCAGCTCCTCGTCCCGGCGGATGGCGTTCATATCGGTGTAGAGGCCCTCACCCACGGAGAACTGGTAGCGGTAGAGGGCCATCCGCTTCCACTTGGCCAGGGAGTGGACCACCTGTGCGTCCCGCCCGGCGTCGGGAATGTCGAAGGAGACGGCCCGCTCCACGCCGTTGAGATCGTCGTTCAGGCCGGTGGAGGCCTCCACAAACAGGGGGGCGGAGACCCGGCGCAGGTGCAGCGCGCCGCCCAGCGTATCCTCAAACAGGCGCTTGAGCAGGCCAATGGCCTTTTGAGTGTCATAGAGGTTCAGACAGGGGGCGTACCCCTGTGGAATGACCGTTTGCAGCATAAAAAGGCTCCCTTTCCACGCAGTTGCGCAATACTGTACCACATTATACAGGAAAAGCGCTCCGGGGGCAAGGGAGGAAACGGGGGAAAGAAGCAATAAATATTTCTTATAGAAAAATAAATAAGTATCATTTTACCTGATGGAAATTTTACGGTATGATAGGGGAACCCATCCGAAAGAGAGGAAGTATGACATGAAGCACTGGAACGAGAGAGGGACCGGGCTGCTGCTGTGCCTGTGCATCGCCATTCCCTGCTGGATGCTGGGCCGGGCGCTCCCGGTCATCGGCGGGCCGGTGTTCGCCATCCTGGCGGGCATGGCTATCGCCCTGCTTGTCCGGGATAAGGGCCGGGCTCAGGCGGGCATCGCCTACACATCAAAAACAATCCTGCAATATGCCGTGATCCTGCTTGGCTTCGGACTGAATCTGTCGGAGGTCGCCAAGGTGGGCGTTCAGTCCCTGCCCATCATCCTGTCCACCATCACCACCTCCCTGGTGGTGTCCTTCCTTCTGCACAGGCTGCTGCATATCCCCTCCAACATCTCTACCCTGGTGGGAGTGGGCTCATCCGTCTGCGGCGGCTCCGCCATCGCGGCCACCGCCCCGGTCATCGGCGCGGACGACGAGGAGATCGCCCAGTCCATCTCGGTCATCTTCCTGTTCAATGTGGCGGCCGCCCTCCTGTTCCCCACCCTGGGCGGCCTGCTGGGTCTAGGAAACGAGGGCTTCGGACTCTTTGCCGGCACGGCGGTGAATGATACCTCCTCCGTCACGGCCGCTGCCGCGGCCTGGGACGGAATGCACCCCGGGGCCAACACCCTGGACACCGCCACCATTGTCAAGCTCACCCGCACTCTGGCCATCATCCCCATCACCCTGGCGCTGGCTCTCCGGCGCACCGCCCGGGCCAGGCGGGCAGGCGGCGCGGGGGAGGGAAGCTTCTCTCTCCGGCGGGTGTTCCCCTTCTTTCTGCTGTTCTTCATGCTGGCCTCTCTGATTACTACGGGGGCGTCCCTGGCAGGAGTGGACGCAGCGGCCTTTGCTCCTTTTAAGGAGCTGTCCAAGTTCTTCATCATCATGGCCATGGCGGCCATTGGGCTCAATACCGATCTGATCAAACTCGTTAGGACCGGCGGCAGACCCATTCTGATGGGCTTGTGCTGCTGGGCGGCCATCACGGCAGTGAGCCTGGGCATGCAGTACGCGCTGGGCCTCTGGTAAAGAAAACGCGCACCCGAATGGCTTCGGGTGCGCGTATTCAGCGGTGCTCCAGCCACAGCTTTTTTCGGGCGCGGAGCACGAAGCAGATGAGCCGAACGACCCAGTCCCCCACCATGGCCAGCCACACGCCGATGGCGCCCAGGCCGAAGTGGAGGCCCAGCAGATAGCTGCCCCCCACCCGCACCACAAGCATGGAGGTGATGGAAATGACCATGGGCACCCTCACGTCACCGGCGGCCCGCAGGGCGTTGGGCATGGTGAAGGCCAGGGGCCAAAACAGCATTGCGCAGCCGTTGTGGATGAAGATGAGCACCGCGGCGTACCACTGGGTCTCCGGCGTCAGGCTGTAGAGGCGCAGGATGAGGGGCAGACCCAGCAGCAGCGCAGCGTTGAGCCCCCAGGTACACAGGTAGGTGAGCTTGACCAGCCGCTTGGTGTAGGCGCGCACCTGATCCCAGTCTCCGGCCCCCACACACTGGCCCACCACGGTGATGAGAGCAAGGCCCAGGGCCTGGCCGGGAATGACGCCGAAATTGTCGATGTTGTTAGCCACGGCGTTGGCGGCGGTCTGGGCCGTGCCGAAGGTGGAGATCAGGCTCACCAGCAGCACCCGGCCCAGTTGAAAGAAGCTGTTTTCCAGGCTGTTGGGCACGCCGATGCGGAGAATCTGTGCCATGACCGCCGGTTCGAATCGGAAGCGGAGCAGGCCGGACACCCGCACGGGGTTGCGCCGGCCGTGGAGCAGGGCCAGCATGAGTCCGGCGGCCGCGATGCGGGACAGCAGGGAGGAGAGGGCCACGCCCGCCACACCCTGGTGGAACACGAACACAAAGACAGCGTTGCCCGCAATGTTCTGCCCGTTCATGTAGGCGGAGACGCACATGGAGGCCTTGGAGTTGCCCATGGCCCGCAGCAGGGCGGCGCAGCCGTTGTAGACGGCGATGAAGGGATAGGAGAGGGCGGAGATGACAAAGTAGGTGACGGCCCCCTCCATCACCTCCGGCTCCACTTGGCCGAACAGCAGGCCCAGCAGCCCTGCCTTGCAGAAAAGCACCAGAACCATGATCCCCAGGGCAGCGGCGGTGACGATATACAGAAGTTGGTTGGCTGCCCGGTTGGCCCGCTCCAGGTTTTGGGCGCCGATGGACTGGGCGCACACCACCGCGCCCCCGGTGGCCAGGGCGGCAAAGATATTGATGATCAGGACGTTGATGAGATCCACCAGCGCCACGCTGGAGACTGCGGCCTCTCCGGCGGAGGAGACCATCATGATGTCCGCCATGCCCACCATGACGGCCAGAAACTGTTCGATAATTAAGGGCAGAATGAGCCTGCGCAGGGCCTGCTTGCTGAACACGGGACAATCCTCTTTTCTCTTTGTGGCTGTGTTCCAGTATAGCCGATCCAACCCGGGCGGGACAAGAGGCAAAACACACGGAATCCCTTGCCATTTTTGCCGGATAGGGGTATAATTTGGCCCAGGAAATGCGACAAAACCAACCGAGGAGGAGACCATGGAAAAGATTCAGATGACTACCCCGCTGGTGGAGATGGACGGGGACGAGATGACCCGCGTGCTGTGGCAACAGATCAAGGACGAGCTGCTCCTGCCCTACATCGACCTGAAAACCGAGTATTACGACCTGGGCCTGCCCGAGCGGGAGCGGACGAAGGACCAGGTGACCGTGGACTCCGCCGAGGCCACCAAGAAGTACGGCGTGGCGGTCAAGTGCGCCACCATCACCCCCAACGCCCAGCGGGTGGAGGAGTACCGGCTCTCCCAGATGTGGAAGTCTCCCAACGGCACCATCCGCGCCATCCTGGACGGCACCGTGTTCCGCGCCCCTATCATGGTCAGGGGCATCTCCCCGGTGGTCAAGACCTGGAAGCATCCCATCACCATCGCACGCCACGCCTACGGCGACGTTTATAGGTGCACCGAGTACCGGGTGCCCGGCCCCGGCAGGGCCGAGCTGGTGTTCACCGGCGCGGACGGGAAGGAGGAATTCCGCCAGACCGTCTACGACTTTGAGTGCTCCGGCGTGCTCCAGGGCCAGTACAACAAGGACAGCTCCATCGCCTCCTTCGCCCGTTCCTGCTTCCAGTACGCCATTGACACCAAACAGGACCTGTGGTTCGCCACCAAGGACACCATCTCCAAGCAGTACGACCACACCTTCAAGGACATCTTCCAGGCCATCTTCGACGCCGAGTATAAGGCCGCCTTCGACGCCTTGGGCATCGAGTACTTTTATACGCTCATCGACGACGCGGTGGCGCGGGTGATCCGCTCCCAGGGCGGCTTCATCTGGGCCTGCAAGAACTACGACGGCGACGTGATGAGCGACATGG
>JAHZGF010000016.1 GCA_019420945.1 Clostridiales bacterium
TCAGGTGGATAGAGCAACTGCCTTCTAAGCAGTGGGCCGGGGGTTCGAGTCCCTCCAGGCGTACCACCCCGTCCCTGGTGTGACTCGAATGCCACAAAGTCCCCCCAGCGAATCCCTATGGTGGATGTAGCTCAGTTGGTTAGAGCGCCAGATTGTGGCTCTGGAGGCCGACGGTTCGACTCCGTTCATCCACCCCATAAGAATTAAGGGACAAAGTCAGAGCGGCTCATATGAATCGATCTGACTTTTTCTCTTATCTTCTTACCTATTGGGATGTCGCCAAGCGGTAAGGCACAGGACTTTGACTCCTGCAGTCGTGGGTTCGAATCCCGCCATCCCAGCCAGGTCCAATCCCGGCATTGCCGGTTTCCAAATAAATAGCAATATGATCCATTAGCTCAGCTGGCAGAGCACCTGCCTTTTAAGCAGGGTGTCCGGAGTTCGAGCCTCCGATGGGTCACCAATGATGAACCCCCTGAAAGCCTTGGTATATAAGACTTTCAGGGGTTTTCTATGCTGCGGAACAGATATATACTGCTGTACAGATAAACATAGAGTAACATCATATTGCACAAAACTGATGTCAAGAATGATGTCAGAAGAGCGAGACAAAAGCCCCCTCCAGCCGAAGCTAGAGGGGGCTTTCTCATTGTATGGACTATCTCAACAGCCAATCCAAATCCAGAGAGTTTTCTTTACGATACCAGCGGCGCAGCCAGCATCAAAGTTTCCGTCAAAGAACTTGGAAAATGAGGTAGTAGCAGCTGTGTACATTGGTGATCATGACCCACTGTACTCCGTAGAAATGTTGAGCTCCGGCAGTCCCGCCACGCTGGTCAGCAGGGAAAGTATTCCCGCCAGGACAGAGGCAGAGACAACCGCCAGCCAGTTAACATCTCCCAGCACAGCGCTGGTACCGATGGTGGCCACTGCAGTCTGGGCCACGGTTTTTACGGCCCGGACAGCGGCAGCTTTTAACCACGCTGTCCAATGCTTGGTGTTCATGTAAACTCCTCCTTGTGCTGCTCCTCCAGGTCTGCAATGCGATGGTTGATGACCTTGATTTTTTCTTCCACCACAGGCATTCGACGGGCAAAGTTGTTGTGTTCCCGAACTTCCCTGGTCAACGCCTCTAGCTTGGTATCGATGACCGCTTGGGAACGGCTATTGCTAATAAGCACGCCGATCAGAGTTACCACCCCTGTCAGGGTGGCGGCAATGATTTCCATCAAAAGGACCCCTCCAGTTTGTTGATCTCCTTCCGCCATTCTTGCCGCCGGGCGATGAGCTCGGCATACTCCGCCTCCGCTGCCGCCCCTTCGGCAATCTTAATAACGGCGTAGTCGCTGTCCCGCAGAAGTGCCTTGAGCTGGGCAATGTATTCCGCTCTCCGCTGTTCCTCAGGCACCTCCACATAGCGCTGAATAGTCTCATAGTCCTCGTCAGCCCAGGCAAACTTGGTGACGTCATCAATGGGAGCTGCATCGTGCCGAATGATAGTTTCTTCCCTTAGATATCCTGTTTCCAGGTCACACTGCTCCTGGGTGAGTTCCTCATCCTGCTCATTTAAAATTCGCATTACTTCCACCTCCCGATGACAAAATAACTGATGTTGCAGTCCTTAAACCCGCCAGTTCCGCTGACCAGATCGTAAGTTCCGGTCTTTGTATTTGTATTTTTTACGGTTCCGTTTACCAGCCACATGCTGCCGACAAACGCCGACTGAGTAGATACCACCTCAGTCGGAATTGTTCCTGCAGCAAACGAAAATGGATAGGCGATAGAAGAAATAGAGTTGTCCGGCGTAATAAATACACCGCCCCATGGATTAGAGATGTCGATTCCGGTGCTATATCTTGTACAGTAGCACCATGCAGTTCCATTTGCATATTTCGCATATCTCCAGTTACCGCTGGTGCCCTGTGCGACAACATAATCTGCTGTGTTGCCGGTATCCAATAGAGTATAGTTGCCGGCCAAAGAGGCATTCTGCCGCATAAACGACCCGGAAGCCTTATTGACCAGCAGAGTGGCATAGTGGCTGCCACTGGCATTCTGGAACCAGATGGCGGGAGTGGCATACTGGATTTTGGGTACACCCTGAAAGCTGGGGCCGGAACCAACGGTCAGCGATTGCGCATCCAGGCCAGCTTTTATGGAAACATTGCTCAAAAATCTTGCTGCCCAGCTGACGTCCATGGTGTCCTCCAGTTCGGCGGTCTTACCGATGGCCAGACCCTGTCCGCTGGACAACAGATCCAGAAGAACCTCCGCCGAGGGCAGTGTTACAGTCATGGACGTGCTGCCAAAGTAGTCGCTCACGGTAAGTCGGATATCCCACTGATAGTCCGACAGCAGTTCCTGCTCTGGATATACGGTGGTGTTGACTGCATAGTCGCTGCCGGTCATCAGCTCGGCCCACTCTGTCAGGGCAGTGCGCTTGTACTCCGTTTTCGCTAGTGCGTCATTTTTGCTGTTGACGCTGGCGATTGCGTAGGCATAGGTGATTCCCACATAGTCGCCGCTTTCATCCGCAGTTCCGTCAGAGGTACATCGGAAGACTCTGAGGGCAGATATGGCAGGGTTTGTATAGGGCAGCACCGTAACGGTGATAGATTTGCTGGCAGTGCGGCCCCGGGAGTCGGTTACCTTGGCTGTAATGGTCTGACTGCCAGATTTGCTTGGAGCACGGGTGGTGATACTGGTGCCGGAGTAGGTTTTGCCGTCAAAGCTGATAACGCAATTCTTAATTGTGCTGCCATAGCTTCCGGCGGCGGATACGACCACCTTAAGGGTGGACTTACCCTGCACATACGCTCCGAACTTGGCGGACAGCCCACTGGTGGCCTCGGAAGCGGCAACTGAGCTAACGGACGGCACTATACTAGATGGTAAAGACAGCGTAAAGCTATAGTAGGTAACGCCAATGCTGATTCCTTGCCCTGCCCATGTGTATAGAGTCAATGTACCAACGCCGCTGGTGGCAGCGGGGATTTGGTTAGCCAGAGAGAGGGGCGGCGTCCATTTGTGGGTGCCTGGGCCTACATAGGACAGGATAGTTCCGGAGGTATTGCCAAATTGGTAGGTCAGAGAGTGTGTGAACGAGCTGGATGCTGCATTGATGGTCAGGGTTATGGGACTGCCCATAGTACCGCCGCTGACGGACAGGCTGGAGGCCCGAGGGATGGTAGCCAGCGTCTCGCTGGCAGACAGACTGCCCACAATCTTGCCGCTGATGGAAGCGCTGAGGCTAACAGTTTTGGTGCCGTCAGCATTGTGTGGAACGGTGGTAGTGCCTGTGAGAAGCACGGTGTCCCCGCCGGCCTCCACCCGTACCTGGCCGGAATCGCTGTATGCGTTGCCGTTGATGGTAGCGCCGTAGGAGCAGTTGCCCCAGGTGGCGGAAGTGGATGCACCGGACTTGAGAACATGCAGTGACCAGCTGAGCGTTGTAGTGTTGCTGGCTACGTCCTGGTTTACCACCTCGGTACGCAGTAGCAAGGTAATATACTGGTTACTAGAGCATTGTGCGGTATAGTCAGCCATTTACTCACCTACTTTCACTAGACTAAGGTTGCCGCTTCGCCGAGGAATCCAGGCAAATTTTCCGATCCGCAGGCTGTTCAAAAATGTGGCGTCAGTGATAGTCAGCTGCTTATTGGTGATCCAGGCTACCTCCAGGCCGCCGTCCAAAAAGCTGATCCGGTCATTGTCCACCTTCAGGGTAATTTCGTTGCCCTCTTCGCCGATAACCAGACCATCCACGGAGAATTTGAAATACTTGCTGATCTCGTCATATCGGGCCTGCAGATCGCCGTTGACGTTTTGAATCTGTTCCGTGGCCTGGGTAAACCGCAGCTGGATTTCATCTGCCATGACGGAGAGCTGGCTGCTTATGGTTTCCTTGAGGCTTTCCAAGTCGCTGGTGGTGGCATACTCTGCCAGAGCGGCCAGGATGATCTCCTGGCTGTTTTGAGTAATGGCAGTGATCTGCTCGCTGGTGGTCTGGGCAAGCTGTGCCAAGCTGGATTGCTGCTCATTGATCTGCGCCTGCTGCCAATCAATGGTGTTACCCAGTAGCGTGTCGGACTGTTGCGTTCTGTCCGTCATGGTCTGCACACTGGCCCCCAGAGTGATCTGGGTGTTGCCTGGATCTAGAATGTCCGGTTCCAGGGCGGTAAGGACATAGCGCACATCTAGACCATGGGGAGCGCTGGTGACCTGGGTGTAGCGGCCCACCCGGAGGGCAGCAATGGCGCTGTCGGTACAGTGGAGATCCACCGCCGTCACCGAGATGGTGCGCAGGGGCAGCACGCCGGACTGGGCCAGCAGGGCCATGGCCTTGGTGCGCAGGTTGGCGGCCTCAGTCACGTCGTCCCAGGTCTGGACGGAGACGATCCTGCCATATTTGTCCACCCCAGCCTTGGAGTAGATGATGCTGCCCTCCTTGACCAGGTCCTCGGTCAAGTCCCCATCGGGCAGGTTGGCGATGGTCAGATCCTCGGCGCCCACCGGCAGGATTGCAGTGTAAACATCGGTGGCGTCGATCTGGTCGGTGAGTTCCAGCAGGTTTTCCGCAAAGGTGATGCCCTGGACATTGCTCAGCGGGTAGTCCGCCAGATAATCCAGATAGGTACCGTCCTCCTCGTAGCGCACCAGCAGGTGGCCCCCCAGGGCGGAGCCGCTGAGCTTGTCGGTGATGGTGGCCCAGGTGGTTCCATAGTCGGTGTTTGACCGGGTGATGTAGTTGTTTGGGTCGCTGACGGTGACCTGCCCCAGCTTGATCTGCTGCTCCTGGGTTACCTGGGCGTTGTGGGCCTCCAGCAGCTTTCCCAGCCAGAAGGCCACCACATTGTCCGCCCCCTCATACTCCGGATTGCCTTCGTAGTCTGCCGGAAAGTCAAAAGGAGGAACAATGCTGTCATTGAGACAGGCTAGCTGGCCCTCGGCCTCCACCGTGCGGGACAGATCAAAGTTCTGGACGTCGGAGAGGATGCGCCCCCGGAAGATAGGCAGACCGTCTGCCAACAGCTCTAAACGACCTTTGAGCCGGGTGAGCTGCCCCACAAAGGGGTGGTCGTGGTCAATGGTAAAGGACAGGCTGCCCGCCTCATCTACCGCCAGATGGACGGACACGTCCCGAATGGTGAGCGCCTCCAGTCTTGGGTCGTAGAGTTGGAAGCCATTGAAGTTGAGCTGGTACATCAGAGGGATCCCTCCTGATAGCTGACGGTGATGGTACCGGTGCCGGCGGTGGTCCGGGCCTTAAGGGTGTGGGTGCCCTGGGTGAGCCGGATACCGGGAATGCGGTGGGAACCAGCATGCACTGAGTAGCTGTCTGCCCCCCAGGTCAGCACCGTCTCCGCAGTAGTAGTGATGGTGGGCACCACCGGCCGGCGGTCACAGCTCAGGGAAATCTCTGTGTCCGCTTCCGTCAGTGAAGCAGTGACTGAAGTTTCGACAGCTTTGAGCTTGTAGGGATACAGCGACCCGGTGATATCAAAACGCCAGACCCCGTCATAAGAGGGGGATTCCACAGCCACCCGGCCGGTGTAATACCAGTTGGGGTCCTCGTCCAGCATAATGTTGAGCTGCTGTCCGTGAATGGCGTTCAAAATTTTGGAATACAGGCCAGGCCAATCCTCCGGGGAGGACAGACTCATAAGCGGCGCGGAAAAGTCTCTGGGTTCATAATGCACTTCGCCGTCCAGCGCTGTGGAGAGATCCAGTTGTCCATCCCGGCCGGGAATATCCGCATAGCTTGTCTGAACGGAGGGCAGGGAGACGGAGGCGGGGCCGGTGAGATAAAGGCCCCAGTCTCTCCAGGTGTGATAGGTTCCAAAGGTAATGCCGAGAATATCTGGCGTCATGTTTATCCCCTCGCTTTCTTTCTTGCACGGCGGCCAAGGGCGGCGTCCATGGCCGGGGCCATCCCGCCCACGGTGGCGCCGGTGTCCAGAACCACCCGCATATTAGCCATTCCAGGCAGATATTCGTCCAAAATATCCACTGCTTTTTGCAGCAGATCGGAGGAATTGTCGCTGCTGGAGGAGTTGCCCCAAACCTGCATGGTGCGGGATGTGGGCATGGCCCCCAAAGAGGTGCTGGAGAGCGCCAGCATTTTTGCATTGGCAAACTCGGCTTGCTCCGGGGAAAGGGTCAGCTTGTCCGCAACTCCCAAGGCAATGTTGGAAGCAGTGTGAAAGGTCTTGCCTTCCATGGAAATCATGCCGTTGATGGCACCCTGCATAACATTTTGGAAAATGTCGATCATCACCCGAGATGGAGAGTTGATCTTTAGAGCCTTTCGAATCGTAGAAGTGATGCTATTGGCAATTTCAGCGGCTTTTTGGAAAAGGATTTTCTTGTTATTTTCCATTCCATTCAAAATGCCAGACATCATTTTTCCAGATGCATCTGTACCACCGATTATCATGCTTTCCAATTCTGCTGTAACATCGCTGGCAGCATCACTGGCTACGGGAGGTAAGGTCGGAGTTTGGGTTATAATGGATGATTTCATTCCTGAAAACATATTCTCTACATTGTTCTTACCACCAGGTATCATTCCACCCAATGCGTCGGACACCTGCCCCGCAAGAATTGCTGCTTGAGCAACGAGCGCTGGACCGTTTTCAAAGAGTACAAACGACATGAGTGCTAGCATATTGCTCATATGCAGGAAGCCATTTAGTGCTAACGAGGAAAAAGCGTCGGATAGTGTGTTTGCAAGCGTTGTAGCATTTTCGGAAACCGTGACTCCTTCGATAACAAAGGCCAGAGACATCAGGATAAGCATATTTTGAATTGTGCTCTGGCCAACGGTTAACAAAGGAGTTAATGCGTCAGCTATGCTTGTAGAAAGAGCGTTGACTTTTTCTGTGATTGCTGGGATACTATCAGAGAGGGAATTGGCAATTTCTTCCGCAATAGCACCAAACTTACCACCGGCTAGGTTATTTACAACGCCTTCCGCAATAGCTTGTGAAGCATCGTTTGCCGCTGTACTGGAAGCAATACCTTCTCCATATATGTCTGTTACTTCAGCACCAGCGGCCATGACCTCCGGATATTTTGTTTCCATTCCGTTGATGGCAGATTCACCCGCATTGGCAAATGCGGCATTCAGTTCTGCTGCTTTGGTCCCGGATGTATCATTAATGATTTCGTCCAAGATTGCTGAAGTGCCTGGACCAAGCTGCTCCAGGTAAGACATAACCTCAGGTTCTAGTGACTGACTGACTGCCACCATTTTTGCCCGCCACGCATCGTACTTTGCGGCATTATCATTCATGACGTTAACCATATCATCCAAGGAGTAACCCATTTCGGTGGGAAGCTCCTGCATGCCGTTGATGATGGTATCAGTGTTTTCCTGGATGCCTGCGGCCCATTCTTCCTGCATTTCTTTCCAGCGATCCAAGGTGGCCTGCTCGGCAGCAGTCAACTCCTCACCGAGGGCCTTTCGTTTCTCTATGCTCTCTACGTTGGCGGCATCGATTTCCACCAGTCCGTCCCGGATGTTCTGGATGTAAGCCTGTTCTTCCAGCAGGTCTTCGGCGCGGGCGTCCCTGATCTGCTGGTATTTTTCCATTTCAGAAGCGGTCAGCGTTCCGCCTGCCTCGAGCAGCGCATTGATGTTGGCGATCTCTTCGTCCGACATTTGGCTGCTGATATCACGATAGGTATTGACAGCGTCGATGCGCGCACTGTATGATTCAAGTGCAGCCTGGGTCTGCTGCTGTGCCAGTTCTGCCTGTGCCTGTTGTTCCTGGGCCAAGCGTTCGGCGGTGTCTGACAGTTCGCCCATTCCCTGCTCCAGGGTTTTATTGGCATCTTTCAGGCCGTTGTTCTCCTGGGTGAGGCTCTCAGCTTCATTACCCAGATCGATATACCGCTGTTGTAAAGTAGCTATTTCCTCAGCGGTGCGCTGGCTTCCATCAGTAAGCTGGCTGTAGACCTGGGCGGCCTCTGTTTCCAGCTGGTTGCGCCGCTCGGCATTCTCGGAGATTTTGGCCTCATTATCGCTCACCATCTGCTGGGCGGTGGCCAGGTTGAGCTGGGCCTCTGTGGCCTGCTGGGTAAGTTCTGTGCTGCGCGCCATGGCGGCCTGAGCCTGTTCGTAGCCCAGCTGGGCATTGATGACCTCAGTCCACTGTTCCGCATTGCCGGTCAGGGCGCCGGTGTTTTCGTCGATCATGTTGTTCAGACCGGTGTATCTTCCGGTCAGATCGCTGATGATTTGGGCCATCTCCTGGTTTTCAGCATCGGTGCGTTGGACACTGCTCTGAAGGGCTTCCAGCCGGGCCGTCATGGCGCTGGCGGATTCTCCAGCGGCCTGGAGGGAGGCGGTGGTTTGCGTATAGGCCGCCGAGCTGTCAATGGCGGACTGGGACAGTTCCTCCTGGGCGGAGACCAGGTTTTCCGCCGAGGTCTTGGCTGCCTCACCCGCCTCGTTGGTGCGGTTGAGCCACTTGACGAACATAGAGATGGCGGCGATTACGGCTGTGATGGCAACGATGACCGCTGTAATTTGGATGGCAGAAGCATTCATAACAGCAGAGAAAGCGTTGCCTGATTTGCGTGCAGCATCAGTAGCGTTAGTAACCTGGCCTATATTTTGAGAAAACATTGATGCTGCGCTTGAACCAGCTTGCGTAACGGCATTTAGTTCTTTCCCTACAGCTACAGCTTTCTTAGTTTCATCTGCTCCAACCTTGATGACTTCAAAAACGGCTCCGACATTTGATTTTAGACTGGAAAATTCTGATAATTGACTGTTTAAGGAAGCAATGAGTCCAACCTGCTCTTGCAAAACGCTGAGATCTGTTGCATCGCTGAGTTGAATGGTTCCGTTATACAATTAAAATCCCCCTTTTTTAATAAGATAGAAAAATTTTAAGACAGAAACGGCTAAAAAGCTGAACAAGGAGGCCTTTTTATGGATATAGCGTATAAATTTAGAGGAGGCACAATTTTTGCAATAACAAATGATGATGTTGTATTTATCTGCTTTACACTGAAAGAATCATGTAAAATATATGATATTGTCGCAGTTAGATACAAAGCACCTTCAATCTGGTGGAATGGCTGTATTGAAGTTATTACTAGACGAACTATGGAAACCAAAAGGCGTTGCAATGATAAGAAACCGATACCGTACTCTTTTTCGTTTTTATCGGATCAAGCAGAAGCAGCGGCACGCTTTTTTCAGCAGTTTTTGGGTGAGATTCGCTATTATAAGGGCGTTGAGGGAACACTTGTTGACGGCTGGTGGACCTGGCCGGAGGAGGACGCCCACGCCCCTGCACCGGTAGAACAGTCCGCCGCCCAGCCGGAGACAGAAGTGCCTGCCCCAGCGGCTCCGCCTGTGGCCCCTCAGCCCGCACCGCCTGCGGCAACTGCCGAATCTGACCTGGAGCAGGCGATTCAGGACAAAGTGGCCGAGGAGAGAAAACAGAAGGGCCCAGCCTGCCCTGACTGTGGCTGCACATCCATCTTTGCCGACAAGGACGAGACCGGTGCCGTTGTGATTACCTGTCTCAACTGCGGCCGGAAGTGGCATCCTGGTCAGCATCGCTCCTGGTGACCTGCCGCGCTTCCTTCCACCGCCTGGCCTGCTCATATCGCTGAGCCAGATCTTCTCTGGCCTTTTCCGCCAGTTCCTCTGGGGTCAGCTCCGCCTGGGGCTCTGATTTTAGGGCAAACAGCTGACGCATTTTGCGCACATGCTTACGCTCCTCCTTTGGCAGCTGGCTGAGATTCACCGTACGCCAGTACATCACCCGCTTGATCAGCGTATCCTCCGGCAGCCCTTCAAACAGGGCCAGGAACTCCCACCAGTGCAGAAATTCCACTGTGGTGAGGCTGATGCCGTAGGTGGCATAAAATGCGGCATAAATCAGATTCGCGTCCTGCTCATAATCAAAGGCCCGGGGCGGTGGGGTTCCGCCGTCCGGGCCTTTGTTGTTTTCCTTGCCCGTGCCGGAATCCCCTCGGGAGAAGAACCAGGTCAGCCCCTCCAAGGCCAGCTCCAGATCATCCGGGATCTGGGGGTAAAGCTGGCCCAGAGCTGCCATGGTTTTTTCAGTATCCGATACTCCTTCTTCCCGCAAAATCAAATCCACCTGGATCATGTTGCGGAAATCGGGGGAAATCGGGATTCCTTTATATTCTTCCGGCAGCCCGTTGATCAGTAGCAGATTCATTTCTGGCGACGGGTGGCCCGATTGGGCTTATACTTCTGCAGACGCACGCCGAACTCCTTGCCCTGGGCAGCCAGCGCCTGGGAGATGGACTCGTTCACTTCCGTCACCCGGTTCAGACTGGGATTGCTGCCCAAAAGCTTCTGGGCCACTCCTTCGCCAAAGACCTCATCGATGAAATTGCCGAACAGACGGAGCTGACTGTTGAGCATGTTCACATAGTTGTCCAGAAAACCGGGATCGTCTGAGGCAAGTTCGGGAAAATTCAGGTCGGCGGCAGCGGCCTCCATATGTTCGCCTGCCTGCTTGTAGCGCAGCACATCAGTAGGGGAGGTAATGTCAAAGTCCAGTTCAAGATCGTTAATTTTCAGCATAGTAGGCATCCTTTCTTGAGAGGCCCCCGGTACTCCGGGGGCCTCTTTGATTCAATTGCTCTGCCGCACCTGCGCCCGTAAGGCGAAAACAAAATGCGGTTTGATCTGGTGTATGCCGTCACAGACGGCTTTTAATTGGCGGCACCGTTCTTCAAATTTTTAGAATGGTCCCAACAGGTCCAGCGATCAGACACCTGCAGTATAGGTGTACTCCTCAGGCACACCCACGCTGGTCAGAGTGGCGGAGAAGGTGGCGTTCTCACCAGCCACGCCGGTCAGGTCGCTTTCGATGGAGATGGACACCTTGCCCTGCTCACCCTTGCCGGTCAGACGGTCAAAGTACACGTAGGGGCGAATGACCTCCTGGCCGGTACCGTATTTCAGAGAGTGGGCCAGCAGAGCGTCCTGGAATTCGTCCTTGTGGTAACGATCACCGGTCATGGTAAAGGTGCGGGAGGTGCCGGTCTTGGCGGTCACCTTGCCGGTGCGGATGTAGATGCTCTCTTTGGTTTCCGCAGCCAGAGTACCGGTCTGCTCAGTGATGCCGGCCTGGGCAACGACATAGGTCTTGGGATCGACAGCCTCGCCGGTAAAGTCAATGGCCAGAACCATATCATTTGCAGTGGAGAAACCCTCGTACTCGGCATCGGGAGTTACGTCTTTCATCAGTTCAGTAATAGTCATGGATCAATCAACAACCTTTCTGTAGTATTCCAGTTCAAGCTGGATCTGATATTTGCCAGAATTATTGTCCGGCTGATAGAGATAGGCGGCACTGACAGCTCGAATACTCCTGGGGGTCAGATTTTTGGGAAGCTGAGGCAAGTGCCGTTTTGCACTTTCCTGGCTCATCCATTGGGCCAGCTGGTCAAAAAGTCCGGTATCCGACAATTTTTGGGCCACATCAGGTTCCCAGTTGTTGGCGCTGGTGAGCAGATACTGACTGCGAACACGAATGGTGCCCCCGTGATAAAGCAGCAGTTGTTCGTCGGCTTGGTCCGCAGAAATGACATAAGTCAATTCTGCCAGACCACTGCCTTCGGTGGTGTCTACTCCATGAAATTGCCGGTCCGAAAGAAGCGGGCAGCTGTTCAGATAAGAGTACAGCGAATCAATAATGGTTACATTACTCATGCTCTGTCTGCCAGCTTTACGGGAACGACGGCGGGATTACTTTCCAGCAATTCTCCTCGCTGATAGACAACAATCCCATTGCCGTCAAAACTGTTGTTTGGAAATTTCATATAACTCCTTTCTCCATCCTGTATTGGTATGGGCTTGTGTGGAGCCTAAGCAGATTTCGTTTATTAGAGGATCGGATTGTAGAACAAACAAAGATCCTGATGTAGCGTATGTGCCGCTTTGCATGCTGCTTGCTTCAGCACAAGGGATGGACATGAAATATTCCCGGAGATAAACGGTGCTTCTCCGCTGCGCATGCGGAGATAAAGGGCGATATTTGCCCTAACCTGGCCAGGGGAGAGAAACTGTTTCCGTGTTTCGCAACTACTGTATGGAAGCCGGTCTGGTTTCTCTATGGCTACACAGTAGCACAAGTCAAATCTAACATTCTATCACATGTTTAATTGGCTTAAGGCTTTGCTGTGTAAACGGCTGATTTGCATATAGCTGTAGTTCATATACTCAGAGATTCGTTCCCAAGTCATCCCATCAATATATCGCAGTCGTAATAACTCTTGTAACTTGGTGTCCTGTATTTCGTCGATTGCAGCGCCAACCGACTGTCGCAATGCCGCCAGCTTGCTTCGTTGCAGAATGAGTTGTCTGATCATGTCATTGATCTGATGAAGGGCATCCGCTAATTCCTGGCTGCTATTCTCAATAGACGAAAGATTGCGATAGTATTCGTCAGTTTCTAGGATTCTCGTTTTCCATCGGGTAATCTCTCTGCTTAGACGCTGTTCCTCCTGCTCTGCTGTGTGATACTGTTGAAGAAATTGCTTTTTCTCTTGAATGTTCAAAAAAATACCTCCGTAAAAAAATCGCAATGTTTTGCATGTATGTCCGGTTTTATTGTGTAGTCATCTGTGGCCTTCATAGTTTGAATAAGTCTGTTTTAATTAGTGCTGTATCACAGAGGTGACAATAGGATAAAAAGAAGTTGATTTTAGTTAGCTCATACAGTATAATCAGTATAGAAAAATAAAAATAGATAAAATAAGTTAGCTCTTGCGCGCAGTATAGTTCATCTACTGCCTTTGCGTCAATGCAAAAAACTAATTTTATTTATTTCTGGTGAGATTTCACAGCGGGAGGAGTGTTGCCTGTGTTTTACGATATATTCAAAACACTTTGTGATAAAAAAGGAGTCAGCCCCAAACGAGCTGTTTTGGAGATGGGTTTAAGTAATTCGCTTGCGACAAGATGGAAGAAGACAGGCGGCACTCCAAATGGTGAGACATTAAATAAGGTTGCAGAATATTTTGATATTTCAGTCGATTTCCTGTTGGGGGGAGAAAAGGAACAAAAGCCTGTTTTTAAGGAAGCGGCAGAGGTAATGTTTGATGATTTTACCTATGCCATGTATGAGGAGACAAAGGAACTTCCGCAGGAAAAAAAGCAGATGCTACTTGAAATGGCACGGTTTATGAAGGCTGACTTAGAAAAGGGTAAGGGATGAAATGGACAAAGTTGTGTCATTATATCAGGAATTGAATCGTGAAGGGATCCATTTTTATTGCTGGGATATCGATGGAGGAAAGGCTGCCACAATTGAAATGAATGGGCAGTACGGAATTTTTGTAGACGTTGGCAATATTTCTTCCGAGGCGGAGGAACTTGTTGTGATTGCACATGAAGGCGGTCATTGCATGACAGGGGCTACGCATAGAGTTGCCAGTGATTTTGATCTAATTGAGCAACATGAAACAAAGGCTTGGAGATGGGCAATTCTTCATACAATCACACCGGAGGAATTAAAAGCAGCTGTAGCTGAGGGATATACTGACATTTGGTCTTTGGCAGAGCACTTTGGAGTGACAGAAGCTTTTATGAGGAAGGTGGTCTGTTTCTATACCAATGGCAATCTAGCGGATGAATTATATTTTTGACCTGCGGCTTTGGGACGTATTGACAACAGGCAAACTAATTGGTTCTAGTCGATTTGCTTAATATGGAAAACACCGGAGACATCCCTATTGGGATCTCTCCGGTGTTTTTTAGCGTTCATACATCCGATCAGAATAGCTGTATCAGATCACATAGTTGTCCCCCTGCTGGGCAGGGCCCATGAGGTCGGCAAGGGTGATGCCGTCAAGATAGTTGTTGATGAGCTGATCCAGCTCTCTCCACATGGGCAAAGTGCGGCAGCCAGCCATCCGGGGACAGGGGGAAGCCGTTTCCTCCAGACAGGCCACCGGGGCCAGATCCCCTTCGGTAAGCCGCAGGATGCTGCCCACGGTGTAACGTTCCGGGGACCGGGTCAGTCGGTAGCCGCCTCCCTTGCCCCGCAGGCCGGTGAGCAATTTGTGCTGCACCAGAATTTTTAGAATGCTTTCCAGATATTTCTCCGAAATCTCCTGGCGCCGGGCGATCTCCTTCAGCGGAATATAGCTGTCGGTCTGATGCTCTGCCAGATCGATCATCACCCGCAGGGCATAGCGCCCTTTGGTTGAGATTATCATGAAAATGCCTCCTTAGTCAGGTTTTTAACCTATTATACAACAAGGTTTGTAGGAATTCAACAGAGCAAATGTTCTTGACAAAAGGGAGGGATCACCCTATAATTCCTATAAACCCACCTGATAGATTGGTATAAGCCCCCGCAAATACGGCCAAAGGCTGCTTGGACCGGGGCGCTGTCGGACATAGGAGGTATCGTATGGGCAAGATTTTTACATCCGTGGATCAGTTGATCGGTCACACTCCGTTGCTGGAGCTGACCCACATCCAAGAGAGCTTGGGGCTGGAGGCCCGAGTTCTGGGCAAGCTGGAGTATTTGAACCCCGCCGGCTCCGTCAAGGACCGGGTGGCCAAGGCTATGATCGACGATGCGGAAGCCAAGGGCCTTTTGAAACCGGATTCTGTCATCATTGAGCCTACCTCCGGCAATACCGGCATCGGATTGGCCTCTGTGGCCGCCGCCCGGGGATATCGTATTATCATCGTGATGCCGGAGACCATGAGTGTAGAGCGCCGTCAGCTGATGCGGGCCTATGGGGCGGAGCTGGTGCTCACTGAGGGAGCCAAGGGGATGAGCGGGGCCATCGCCAAGGCGGATGAGCTGGCAGCAGAGATTCCCAACAGCTTTATTCCCGGCCAGTTTGTGAACCCTGCCAACCCGGCGGCCCATGTGACCACCACCGGCCCGGAGATCTGGGAGGATACCGACGGCCAGGTGGATGTCTTTGTGGCCGGCGTAGGGACCGGCGGCACCATCACCGGTGTGGGCCGCTATCTGAAGGGCAAAAATCCCGGCATCCGGGTGGTAGGTGTGGAACCCGCCACTTCGGCAGTGCTTAGCGGCAAGCCCGCCGGGCCCCATATGCTCCAGGGAATTGGCGCCGGATTTGTGCCGGAAGTGCTGGACACCCATATTTATGATGAGATTATTCCGGTGACCAACGAGGACGCTTTTGCCACCGGCAAACTTCTGGGCAGGAAGGAAGGGGTGCTGGTGGGCATCTCCTCCGGAGCTGCCCTCTGGGCTGCTCTGCAGCTGGCTCAGCGGCCGGAATACAAGGGCAAGACCATTGTGGCGCTCCTGCCGGATACCGGGGACCGCTACCTGTCCACCCCCATGTTTGCGGACTGAATAAAAAACTCATCTTAATTCTGGCGGTTTCCGTCTGTTGCGGCAGACGGAAACCGCTTTTGCTCTGGCGTAATTCTTAAGAAAAATTAAAAGGGGATGGCTTTTCTGAATTGGAGGAGAATCCAATTACTTTTTGGAGGTAAATGTTACGAAATGTATCCATTGTGTAGTGCTTTGTTGTTGAAATCTGTCGAAGTATAAATTAACATAATGCACGGCAATAGGCGATGGTGCTATGGAGCAAATTGAATATCGCCTGAGGGTGGATGTGCCATGAGTTTCAGTGATTTGTCATTCCTGTTTCGGTTTTTGCCAATTTTCCTGGTTTTATATTATTTTTGCCCATCAAAATGGAGAAGCTACGCGCTGATCCTGGCCAGTCTGGCCTTTGTGGCCTTTAGTTCGCTATGGTCAGTGCCGTTGCTTCTTGGTGTGATTATCGTCAACTATCTGCTGGGGCTGGGCGTTTGCCGCTGGGGCCGGGTCTGTCTGTGGGCCGGGGTGGTGCTGGATCTGGGCCTGTTGGTGGCCTGCCGTTTGACACCGCTGCCCTTACCCGGCGTCAGCTATCTGATGTTTTCCCTCATCAGCTATCTGGCAGATGTGTATTGGGGGGATCTGGAGCCGGCCTCGCCGGTGGAGTTTGTGGCGTATGCCGGCATGTTCCCCCGGCTGATCGCCGGCCCCATTGCCCGGGCTGGGCAGGTACTCCCTCAGTTGGAGGCCCCCCGTTGTACCCTAAAGCGGCTGGAGAAGGGGGCAAGCCTGCTGATTTTGGGCTTGGGTTACAAGGTGCTGCTGGCGGATTCCCTGTCTGGTCTTTGGAGCGTGGCGGGAAAGATCGGCTATGAGTCCTTGTCCACGCCAATGGCCTGGCTCTGCGCAGTGGGGTTCAGCCTTCAGCTTTATTTTGATTTTCACGGCTGCTCCCTGATGGCGGTGGGGCTGGGGGAGATGATGGGATTCCGGCTGCCGGAGAACTTCAACTTCCCCTACACCTCCCGGTCTGTGGGAGAGTTTTACCGCCGTTGGCACATTACTCTGGGCGCCTGGTTCCGGGATTACGTCTATATCCCGTTGGGCGGAAGCCGGACGGGTACCGGACGCACCATGGTAAATCTGCTGGTGGTCTGGCTGTTCACCGGACTTTGGCACGGCTTGGGAGGCAATTTCCTGATCTGGGGGCTGTTTCTCTGCTTCTGGATCTGCCTGGAGAAGCTGGGCCTGCGCCGGATTTTGGAGCGGGTGCCGGTGATCGGCCACATCTATCTGCCCATTATTATTGTGCTGAGCTGGGTCATTTTTGCCGTCCAGAGTCCCGGGGAATTGTTGCACTATTTCTCCCGGCTGTTCGCCTTTATCACCGGGGCCCAGGGCAGTTATGTGGATTCCGGCGACTATCTGCGTTATCTGGGACAGTACGCCCCCTATCTGATTGTGGGAGTGCTCTTTACCATGCCCTTTGGGGAGCGGGTGCTGCGGCGCTACCACACCGCCTGGCCGATTCGGATTTTATTGTTGTCGGTGTTCTGGGCCTCCGTGGCCAAACTGTCGGTGCTGAGCGGTACGCCCTTCCTCTATGCGCAATTCTAGGAGGCGGACTATGAGACGAATGAAGTCATTTTGGAAAAAATGCCCGCTGATCCTGTTGTTGGTGGTAACCACCATCTGCTTTGCCCTGACGGGTGCGCTGCTCCAGTCCCGGCTGCCGGAACGACGGCGGGCGGACGGGCTGAAAACCCCCTATCTCACCGGCACCTTCCTCTACCTCAGTGGGGAACGGGATGCGCCGGAACAGACCGGCTCCGAACAACCGATCACCAAGCCGTTAACGCCGGCTTTGGAAAAGCCCAGCTTTACCCCGGAGCCGGAGCCGGTGATCCGGGCAGTGGAGGACAGCTACTTTGACGATGCCCTGTTTATCGGAGATTCCCGGATTGACGATATGCACTCCTTCTCCGGACTGGACAACGCCACCTACTTTGCAAAAACGGGCATGTCCATCTATAAGCTCTTCAGCGACCCCTTCATTCAGCTGGAGGGGGTGGAAGGCAGCCTGACCCTGGAGGAGGCCCTGGCCCAGCGCCAGTTCGGCAAAATCTATCTGATGGTGGGCATCAATGAAATGGGTACCGGCAATGAGGAAGGCTTTATCGCCGCCTATCAGGACGCCATCAATCGAATCCGGCAGCTCCAGCCCAATGCCATTTTCTATGTCATGGGAATCCTGTCGGTGACGCAGGATCTGGCGGACACCGACCAATATATCACCCTGGACGCTATCCAGACCCGGAACGCAGATCTGGCGGCTTTGGCAGACGGAAAGAATATTTTCTATGTGGATGTCAATGAGGTGTTTGCCGACGAAAATGGCTATCTGGACAAGACCTATGCCGACGGTGACTCCCATCTGAAGGGCAAGTATTACCGGGAGTGGGCGGACTATCTCCGCTCCAACGCGGTGGTATTTGAGCAGCCGTCGTAAAGTGTTGACAGACAAACAAATCGGCCCCGGCTTTTTCAAAAAGCCGGGGCCGATTTGCTTTCATTTTACTTGGTGGTTTCCTGGTTCAGAGTTTTCTCTTTGGGCAGCAGCACATTCATCAGAATGGCCACAAAAGCCGCGGGGACAATGCCGGAGCCGCCGAAGACCAGCTGCACCGCCTGGGGCAGGCCGGAGAGCACAGCGCTGTTGCTGCCCAGGCCGTAGCCCAGACCCAGGGCCACGGAGACGATGGACATGCTCCGGGGAGTCAGGGGCTCCCGGGTGATGAGCTGGATGCCGCTCATGACGATGGAAGAGAACATGATAACGGCGGCACCGCCCAGCACGCTCTGGGGCATGATGGACACCAGGGCGGCCAGCTTGGGGAACAGGCCGCAGAGCACCAGGAAGATGGCGCCGCAGGACAGAGCAGTGCGGTTGACGATCTTGGTCATGGTGACCAGGCCCACATTCTGGCTGAAGGAGGTGTTGGGCAGCACACCAAAGACGGCGGCGAAGGAGGAGCCCAGGCCGTCGCACATGACGCCGCCGGCCAGCTCTTTGTCGGTGGCCTCACGGCCCATGCCGCCCTCGGTGACGCCGGAGATGTCGCCCACGGTCTCCACAGCGGTGACGATGAACATGATCATCACCGGAATAATGGCCCGCAGATCAAACACCGGCTTCACGGGCATCAGCTGAGGCACGGAGAACCAGCTGGCGGTGCGGACCTCTTCCCAATTGAGGACCCAGGCCTTGGTGTACTCCACACCGTCGGCGGTGACCCCGGTGGTGGAGAGGAACAGGGGCAGGATGGCACAGATGATGTAGCCGCAGACGATGCCAATCAGAATGCAGGAGGAGCTGGCCAGTCCCTTGGCGCCGTGCTTCAGCGCCAGTACAATGATCATGACCACCAGGGCGATCAGCAGATTTTCCAGGGAGCCGTAGTCCTTGGCGGAGGTACCGCCGCCAAAGGAGCCCACGCCCACGCCAATCAGAGAGAGGCCAATGGACAGCACCACGGTGCCGGTGACCACAGCGGGGAAGAACCGGCGCAGCGGCTTCAGGAAGGCGCCCAGCACCGTCTCAAAAAGTCCGCCCAGAATGGAGGCCCCCATGATGGCCCCGTAGGCCAGCACGCCGCCGCCCATCACGTTGACGACGCTTTGGAATACTCCGATAAAGCCGGAGCTGGTGCCCATGATGATGGGCACTTTGCCGCCCACCGGGCCGATGGCGAAGAGCTGGACCAGAGTGACAATGCCCGCCACCAGCATGGCGTTTTGCAGCAGGGTCACCTGGATGGCGGCAAAATCCTGAGCGTTGCCGCCTGCAGCGCAAAGATTGGTGATAATCAGGATGGGAGTCAGGTTACCCACGAACATGGCCAGCACATGCTGAAGACCCAGGGGGATGGCCTGACGCAGGGGCAGCTTGGCCTCAAAATGATATGGGGCCTCGTAAGGCTTGACAGGTTTCATTGAAATCCTCCCTTGTAAATTGTCTGGAAACGTAGGACATTATATCAAAAAACAGCGGCGTTCACACAAAATTCACGAAATTTCTCCCGCTGGAGCAAAAATTCTGCGTTTTGCTCAATGAGATGGGGACACAGGGGGGGTCCCTTGGCCCCTTTGCCCTGAAAAGCCCAAAAAACCGGGAATCCAAGGGGTGGATTCCCGGCTTTTAGCAGGTCAAAAGGCTGCTTAGACTTTGGCGGTTTTTGCACGGGTGCTCTTTTCGGTGTCATTGATCCGCCAGGCGATGAGAGAGCCGATGAGGGAAATGACAATGAACAGCACATAGGCGGAGGTGTAGGAGCCGGTGGCTGCCAGCACTGCCGCCGGCACCAGATAGGAGGTGCAGCGCATGATGTTGTAGATGGTGTTGACCACCGTGAAGGCCAGGGGGAAGTCCCGGCGGCCAAAGATGTTGGTGGTCATGGAGGGGGCAAAGTTCGCGGTACCGCCGATGGAGACGCCGATCATGAAGATGGAGATGTACATGCAGGCGGTATTGGGGATGACATTGAAGAGAATGGCCACAGCGTACCAGATGCCGAAGATGACGGTGGCCCAGCGGGTGCCGATCTTCTGGTCCAGAACGCCCCAGGCATAGGAACCGAACAGGCCGATGATGGCGCAGGCGGAGACGCAGAGAATGGCGTAATCCTGGGCGAAGCCCCGCTCCATGATCCGGGCCACCAGCTGGGACATGATGCCCACGGTGACCAGCATGAAGCAGCCGTAGCACAGGCCGCACATCCAGGTGTCCTTATCCTTCAGCAGCTTGCCGAAGGTCCAGGGGGAGCGGTAGTTGTCATGCTCTTTCTTGTTGGCCTCAATCTGGGCCACGTCCATCACCTCGTTGTCCGGGGTGCAGCCCACTTCCTCTGGGGTGTCCCGGACGAAGAACAGGGTGATCACGCCCACCACCACGGTGATGGCACCCAGGATGTTCAGGCTCATGCCCAGGGTGAACCGGGCAAAGAGGAAGGACAGAATGGGGGTGTACAGGGCGGAAGAGGCGTTCATGCCCATGGTGGCCCAGCCCAGGGCCAGGCCCTTCTTGCGGGGGAACCAGTTGGCCACCAGGGTGTTGGCGGCGTGCACCGAGAAGCAGTTGGCGCACACGCACATGATGGACTGGAAGATAAAGTACACGGCCAGATTAGAGGTATGGCCCATGGCTGCATAGGCCACGCCGCCCACCACCAGCAGGCCCACCAGCACCTTCCGGGCGCCCAGTTTCATGATGAGCCAGCCCAGAGGCACGCCCAGAGCCAGGGCGATGTAGCCCGCCGGGGTGGACAGGGCCAGCACCGTGTTGCTGTCCCAGCCGTTGACATAGGAGAACTGGGCCACCAGCAGGTTCAGACCGTCGGTCTGGCAGCCGTTGGCCAAGAACATCAGGATGGCGGTGTAAACGATGATCCACCAGCCCCACTTACCGAAGTTGTTGCTGGTGCTGTGCTTCAGATCCACCGCTTTTTTCTGTTTACTCATTGTAGTTTAAGGCTCCTTTCCTGACCGGGCGGCGTTAAAATGCGCCCTTGTCCACATACTCGGAGGCGTTTTCGCTGTCGATGTAAGTGGGGGTAGTATAGTTGTAGTGGACAGGGATGGTGCCTGTCATCAGGCCGTTGATCACCTGGGCGCAGCCCTCGGCGATCTGATGGGCGTCATTGATGACGGTCTCGGTGAGGGTGCCGTCTTTCACCGCCTGAATGGCCTCGTTGGAGCCGGTAATCGAGTAAACCTTTACCTGATCCAGCATGTCGTGCTGCTGCAGCACCTCAATGGCCCCCATGGCAAACTCATCGTCATAGCACATGACCACATCCAGCTTGTCACCGTAGTTCTGAATGTAGGTTTCCGTTATCTCCTTGGCCTTGTCCCGGCTGGCGCCGGCATATTCCGTGGCCAGGATGGTGTAGTTGGAGAAGTGGCCGATGGTCTTTTCATAGCCCTGCTCCCGGAGGATGTAGTCCTGCTGAGGCTCATTGCCGGAGATGCAGGCGATGTTCAGAGCCGCGTCAGCACCGTTGTCCCAAATCAGGTTGGCGGCCAGCTGGGCGGCCATGGCCTCCTGGTCCGGGCCCACAAAGGCGGACACGCTGGACTGCATGGAAGGGGAGGCGTCAATGCCCGCCATAATGACGGGTACGCCGGCGTCAAAGATCTCCTTCACCCAGTCGTTGGCCATCAGAGAGTCTCCGGCAAAGAGAATGAAGTAGTCCGGATCCTCCGCCAGCAGTTCAGTGACCTGGGCGCCCTGGTTGGCGGGGACGCCTTCCGCAGAGCGTATGCTCAGCTCCCAACCCTGCTCCTGGCACATCTCCTCCAGAGCAGTGCGCAGTTCACCAGCCCAGGGGGCCTGCTCTCCATCCGCCACGCAGGAATAGGCGATGTGGACGGTTTCCCCGTCGGCAGTCAGACTGCCCTGGGGCTGCTGTGTGGTCTGGCCGGCGGCCCCGCAGGAAGCGCAGCCCAGCAGCATCACAGCGGCCAGCATTCCAATTGCCAGCCGTTTCAAGTGTTTCATGGTTCTCCCTCCTAATGAAAACTGTCGAAACAGTAAGTAATAATTTATTTTAACTTTTGAGGGGCGAATTCTCAATGGTGTTTCTTGTTAAAAAATGGTGGCTGTTTTTTTGGCGATTTCTACAAAGAGAGATGAGAAAAATGCTTCAATATCCGGGCAAAAAATGGAAGGCATGAGAGTGTTTTCAAAAGTGTTGGAGTTCAAAGCAAACCGGCGGAGGACATTTTTTACGAAAATGTCCTCCGCCGGTTTTCGCCGTGGAACCGGTTATGTCGATCCTGTTTGTTCCTCTGATGCGCCACCCACCTGTCGGCGCATCAAATCAATGAAAATTTGCATTTGGGGTGTCACCCATTTATTTTTGTGATAGACCAATTGGCTCCACATCTGAACTTTAGGGCAGTCCACCTGAAGGATGGCCAACTGTCCCGCATCCAGACAGCGCTGAACCACATAGCGGGGCAGAAAGGAGATACCGGTGTGATGGAGCAGCATATGGACAATGATATCCGTATTGCCGGTCTCCAGGAAGGGGTGCAGGGCCAGATGTTTGGCGGCCAGGATTTGCTCCAGGTCATAGCGGTAGCTGATGCCCTGTTCTGTCAGCACCATAGGCTGGGTCAGCAGCTTTTTCAGGGAGATTTTCCCCTGTCCCACAAAGGGGTGGGAGGAAGAGGCCACAAAGACAATGGGTTCCGGCCGCTCAAACACTTTAATCCACTCGGGGAAATAGGTGCGCTTGTCCAGGAAGTAGAGCAGATCCACATCATTCTGGCGGACCATATTGAACAGATCCGGAATCCGTCCGGTGTGAAGGCTGGTCTCCACCTGGGGGCAGCGCCGGGTGAATTCCAGTAAAATAGAGGGCAGTACGCTGATGGACAGGGATTCCGCGGTGCCAATCCGCAGTTTACCCCCGGGGGCTAAGTCGTCCCGGATGAAATTCTGGGCCTTTTGGGCCACTTTCAGCAGTTCCTGGGCGTGAGGAATAAATTTTGTCCCCTGTTCTGTCAGCTTGATCCTCCGTCCGATCCGTTCAAACAGGGGGGTGCCCAGTTCCTGTTCCAGCTGCTTAATCTGCACTGTGACCGCAGCCTGGGAATAGCCCAGCTGTTCAGCCGCCTTGGAAAAACTTTGCAGTTCCGCCACCCGCAGGAATGTGGCTGCCGTTCTGAGCTCCATACTCCAGTCCTCCATTATTAAAAAAATTAAATGCTTTTATAAAAACCATTCGTTTCACAAAATGGTGTATTTTATGTTACACTGTTGGAACGGGAAAATCAATGCTGAAAAGTGTGAAAGAGAGGAAACGCAAAAATGGCGTTTTTTAAAGCGGTTTACAACCTGTTGTGGGGAGATCTCGTCCGGATCCCTCTGCCCGGAGGCAGCAGCCTTGGGCTGTCGCTGCTGGTGCTGATCTTGGTGCCGGCGGGACTTTATTTCACCATCCGGACCCGGTTCCTGCCCTTCCGGCTGTTTCCGGAGATGGTGAAGGTGACGCTGGAGAACAACAAAAAGACCCAGCGGGAAGGGTTGTCCGGGGTCCAGGCCCTGATCGTCTCCACCGCCTGCCGGGTGGGGATGGGAAACCTGGTGGGCGTGGTGGCGGCCATTTCCGCCGGCGGCGCCGGAGCGGTATTCTGGATGTGGATCATCGCCCTGTTAGGGGCCTCCACCGCCTTTATTGAGGCCACTCTGGCCCAGATCTATAAAGAGAAGGACCCACTGTACGGAGGCTATCGGGGTGGACCGGCCTACTATCTGCACCATCTGTTTGTGGGCAAAAACAGCCGCCGGAAACGGTCTGTGGTGGCCAGTCTGTTTGCCGTCTCCGGCCTGATCTGCTGGTGTGGCATCAGCCAGGTGACCAGCAATTCCATTTCCGCCTCCTTTGAAAATGCCTTCCACATTCCGCCCCTCTGGTCCACCATCGCCCTGGTGGCGGTGGCGGCGGTCATTGTGCTGCGGAAAAACGCCACCGTCAAGGTGCTGGATATTATGGTGCCGGTAATGGCGGCCTGCTATTTTTTCATCACCATTTTTATCATTGTCAAAAACGCCGGCCAGCTGCCGGCGGTGTTTGAACGGATTTTTGCGGAAGCCTTTGGCCTCCGGCCAGTGGTGGGAGGCGGCATTGGCGCCGTCATCATGAACGGGGCCAAGCGGGGACTGTTTTCCAACGAGGCCGGCTCCGGCTCCGCCCCCTGTGCGGCGGCCGCCGCCGATATCAGCCACCCGGCCAAAGAGGGACTGCTCCAGGCCTTGGGTGTGTTCATCGACACCCTGGTGATCTGCAGCTGCTCCGCCATGATTATGCTGCTGACCCCCGAAAGCCTCACAGCGGGCCTGGAAGGGATGGATCTGCTCCAGGCAGCCATGGGCTATCACCTGGGGCAGTTTGGGGTGATTTTCATTGCGGTCATTCTGTGGCTGTTCAGCCTGTCCACCTTTTTGGGAATTCTGTTTTATGCCAGGTCCAATGTGGCCTACCTCTTCGGAGACAATTGGATTTCTCAGCAGCTCTATAAAATTCTGGCCCTGGCAATGCTGTTTGTGGGTGGTCTGGCTGCCTACCAGTTTGTCTGGGATCTGGGCGACGTGGGCGTGGGACTCATGACGGTGTTCAATATGATCGCCCTGATTCCATTGGCTCCCAAGGCCCTGGCCTCCCTGCGGGACTACGAGCAGGGGGAAATGAAGCACAGGTAATTTCTATACAAAGAAAAAGCGGCAGCCTTCCGGAGATAGATGGAAGGCTGCCGCTTCGCTGTGGACCAATTTGATTTGAATGGTTTCCCGGAAACTTGGGTTTTGGCGGTAAAGATTGAAAACTGAAATAGATTTGTTATTATTGCCCTGACCGCTTTTTTGCATGTTCAATTGAGCTGAAAGACAAGATTACCCCAGGAGGAAAACAGCATGGCAGCCGATATGAAAGAGACCATTGCCCAGGCGGCAAAAAAGCTTTTGCTGGAAAAGAGCGTCAAAAAACTGACGGTAACAGATTTGGTGGAGGAATGCCACATCACCCGTCAGGCCTTTTACTACCACTTTGAGGATATCCCGGCGCTGCTGCGCTGGATGTTTGAGCGGGACACAGAGCGCAACCTGCTGGAGGCCAAGTCTTTAAAGACAGGGGAGGAGCGGCTGCGATATTTGTTCGTCATGGGTATCAACGCCATGCCTTATATGAAAAAAGGAATGCGGAGCGGTTACAGCTCGGAGCTGGAACACTATCTCACCCAGTACATCCAGCATCTGTTTGAACAGGCTTGCCAAGAGGAGGGACTCTATCAGAATTGCTCCTACTTTGACACCAAACTGATCCTGCGCTATCACAGCCAGGCCATCCTGGGGCTGTTGCGGGACTGGACCGAGGCGGATACCAAGCATCTGGATCAGATCGTCCACACCGTGTTCCGCCTGATGACGGAGGGAATTTCTCCACTGGAATCAAATGAAACCGAATGAGATTGACAAAAACGCCGGAGTGTAAAACCGTTTTACACTCCGGCGTTTTTGTCTAGACAGTGCCGACCATGTGCTAATTTAGGGGAGTAGAAAAGCTGTTTACAATGAAGGGGAAGAAGCAGGTGGGAGTATGTCCCACGAAATTCTATCCATTAAACTGTGTCAGATGGAAGAGCGGATGGACCGGCTCCACAGCCTCATTCACTGGAGTGAGGCGGCGGGACATTCCCGGCTGTCCCGGGAAATCGATCAGCTGCGGCGGGAATGTGACGCGTCAGAGGAGACGCTGCGGGAGCATCTGCAGCGATCTCAGTCGGCGCTGGTGTCCGTTCTGGGCCAGGGTTACGGACAGATGGAACAGATCATCCGATCCTCAAAGGATCAACTGCAGACCATGGCCCAGGACAGTTCGGACCCGGAGGCTGCGGTGGAAGAAAAGCTGCTGTTGGCGGAGTACGCACTGGATTTTGCCCACCAGGCGGCAGACCGGGCTCTGCTGCTTTCCATGGAGGCCATTGACGCCCAGCTGCAGCAACAGGAGGGAAAATCACAATGAAGGAAGTCAAATCACCCAAAAAACCATTGATCTATTATTACGGCATTGTATTGCTGATCATTTTGCTGTTTAATCTGCTGGTCACCCCGTTGCTTTCCCGGCAGCAGGTGGTGGAGGTGGACTACGGCACCTTTATGGACATGATCGAGGAGAAGGATATCGACACCGTGCAGGTGGAAGATACCCAGATCCTGTTTACCGACAAAGATGGCGGAGAAGTTTATCAGACCACCCCCATGGAGGACCCCACCCTGACGGAGCGGCTCCATGAAGCCGGAGCCCAGTTTGACCGGGTGGTGGAGGAGCCTATCTCACCGATCTGGAGTTTTCTGCTGAGCTTTGTGCTGCCCATCCTGATTTTCGTGGGCATTGGCCAGTATATGAGCAAGAAGCTCATGGAGCAGGCTGGGGGCAAGAACGCCATGTCCTTTGGTATGGGAAAGAGCAACGCCAAGGTCTATGTCCAGTCCACCAAGGGAATCCGGTTTTCCGACGTAGCCGGGGAGGATGAGGCCAAGGAGAGCTTGCAGGAAATTGTGGACTATCTCCACGATCCCACAAAATACTCCCAGGCCGGCGCCTCCATGCCCAAGGGTATTTTGCTGGTAGGCCCTCCGGGTACCGGCAAGACCATGCTGGCCAAGGCAGTGGCAGGCGAGGCCAATGTGCCTTTTTTCTCCATCTCCGGTTCGGAATTTGTTGAGATGTTCGTGGGCATGGGCGCCTCCAAAGTCCGGGATCTGTTCCGTCAGGCTAAAGAAAAGGCCCCCTGTATCGTGTTCATCGATGAGATTGACGCCATCGGCCAAAAGCGCAATTCCGGCGGCTACGGGGGCAACGACGAACGGGAGCAGACCCTGAATCAGCTGCTCACCGAGATGGACGGCTTTGAGGAGAATACCGGAGTCATCATTCTGGCGGCCACCAACCGGCCCGAATCCCTGGACCCGGCTCTGACCCGGCCCGGGCGCTTTGACCGGCGGGTGCCGGTGGAGCTGCCGGACCTGGCGGGGCGGGAGGCCATTCTGAAGGTCCATGCCAAGAAGATCAAGACGGCGGAGGATGTGGATTTCCACACCATCGCCCGGATGGCCGCCGGGGCCAGCGGTGCGGAGCTGGCCAATATCATCAACGAGGCCGCCCTGCGGGCGGTGCGCAGCGGGCGGATCATCGTCAATCAGGCCGATCTGGAGGAGAGCATCGAGGTGGTCATCGCCGGCTATCAGAAGAAGAACGCTGTCCTCTCCGACCAGGAGAAACGGGTGGTGGCCTATCATGAGATCGGCCATGCCCTGGTGGCGGCGCTGCAGAGCCATTCTGCCCCGGTGCAGAAGATCACCATCATTCCCCGGACCTCCGGCGCCCTGGGCTACACCATGCAGGTGGACACCGGGGACAAATACCTGATGACCAAGGAGGAGATCGAGGACAAAATTGCCACCTTTACCGGGGGCCGTGCGGCGGAAGAAGTGGTCTTTGGCTCCGTCACCACCGGAGCCTCCAACGACATTGAGCAGGCCACCAAGCTGGCCCGGGCCATGATCAGCCGCTACGGTATGAGCGATGAGTTTGATATGGTGGCGCTGGAGACGGTGAGCAACCAGTATCTGGGGGGAGACACTTCTCTGGCCTGCGCCCCGGAGGCCCAGCGGGAGGTTGACCGCAAAGTGGTGGAGCTGGTCAAGCGCCAGCATGAAAAGGCCAGACAGATTTTGGAGGACAACCGGGCTAAACTGGATGAGCTGGCTACCTTCCTCTATGAGAAGGAGACCATCACCGGGGAGGAGTTCATGGAAATTCTGACAGGAGGGGAGACGCAATGAGAAGACGTTCCGGCTTTGGCTGGTTGGAGCTGATTACAGGCATTGTGCTGATCCTGTTGGGGATCTGGGCATTGGTGAACCCGGTGGTGGCTTTGAAGGGCATGGCCTTTGTCTATGGCGTTGTGGCCATTGTAATGGGAATTGCGGACATCCTGCTGTATATCCAGGTGGAGCGCTACACCGGGCTGGGACCAATCCTGGCTCTGATCACCGGTATTCTAAGCGTCATGTCCGGTGTTATGCTGCTGGTTTACCCCAGAACCGGGGCCGTGGCATTGGCCCTGCTGTTTCCCATCTGGTTTGTAGCCCACTGTATTTCCCGATTGGCCCATGCCAATCATATTCGACTGGTTTCTGGCGATGGGATGTACTATTTCACCCTGATTGTCAATATCATCGGGTTAATTCTGGGCTGTATGATGTTCTTGAGCCCCATGTTCACCCTCACTTATGTCCGTCTGCTGGCCAGTGCCTATCTGATCCTGCTGGGAGTTGACAGCATATTGACGGCGATCGGGCCCTTGGGTATGCGGCATTAAAGGGGGAGATGCAAACCGTGGATTCCAGCTTAATCTTATCTGCCCAAGGGAAAGCATGGGGGGTGTTATTCCACAGCGTCCCGGTGCGTCTCCCCCCACACGCACAATTGATCTAAAATCTCCATCAGGGACAGGCCCTTTTCGGATAAGCTGTACTCCACTTTAGGGGGTATTTGTGGATACTCCTTGCGGAGGATGAGCTGATCACGTTCCAGTTCCTTTAAAGCGCAGCTGAGGGTCTTGTGCGAGATAGTTTTGATATATCGTTTCAGCTCATTGTACCGCACGACCTTGAATTCCATCAGGCAATAGAGAATTACCATTTTGTATTTGCCGTTGATCAGAGATAGCGTATAGCTAAACCCGGTATCCTCAAAATTGGCATTTTCGATATAGTCTTTGAACATAAAATATCACTCTCCTTTGGGATAGTATCTAACAAAAATGTGCGTACTTTACTCAGTTTGCATGTATTGCTAAGATTATAGCATAAACAAAGGAGGAGGATACTTATGAGCAAAAAGATTTGTATCTTAAATGGAAGCCCTCGCCCCAATGGGAATACAAAGGCCCTGATTTCGCAGTTCAGAAAAGGAGCCGAAGCTGCCGGAAATGAAGTGACCTGCTTTGATTTGCAGAAAATGAACATTCACGGCTGTTTGGGGTGCTGTAAAGGAGGGACGGATACGGCCAGTCCCTGCGTGCAGAAGGATGACATGGAGCAGATCTATCCGGCATATCAGGAGGCCGACGTTGTAGTTTTGGCTTCTCCCATGTATTACTGGGGGATCAGCGGCCAGTTAAAATGTGCCTTTGACCGGCTCTTTGCGGTAGCAGAGCTGACGCCCAATTATGAGAACCCCAAAAAGGATTGCATTTTGCTGATGGCGGCGGAGGGAGATACGCAGGACAATTTCGCCCCGGTCAGAGCCTTCTATGAGGGCCTGACCTCCCATCTGGGCTGGAACAATCTTGGAATCCTGTATGCCGGAGGCAATATGGAAGCCGGAGAGATTTTGAACAAGCCGGAGCAGCTTAAAGCAGCTGAGGCAATGGGCAGATCTATTTCTTAAAGAAAAGAGTATGCTCAATTTAAAGATAGATGGCTCATTCTGCAATTACATCACATAAACAAAGGGCGACAGCTTGTTTGCTGTCGCCCTTTGTTGTGTGGCAGTCATTCCGGATCAAACAAAATCGTCCTACTACTATTTGCTGGATTTAATTGTCGCCACCCGGTGAAAAATCGCCGCGAATACCAGCCCAAATGTCACACCCAAAATGGTATCCGCGATACGCAGAAGCACCGCCCCTTGGAGTCCGTAGATCCCTGCTCCCAGCATGAGGGCGCCAAAGCAGTTCATTGCCGTTTTGTAGCGGTAATCGGTGCAAAAGCCCAGGCACAATCCGCCCAAGGGTCCCATCAGGGAATGAAATGCTTGGGGTGTCAGCAGATAGAGAAGGAAAAACGCGCCAGAACCTGCGATGGTACCCAGGATTCGCTGCCAAAAGCGGGTGGTTGTGTTACTGGAGTATGGATACTCTGACAGCAGCGATGCACAGGCAAAACCCATCCACATAAACCGCTGTACACCAAATACTTGACCAGCAGTCATTACCAGACTTACGCCAAGCGCCATGCGCAACTGCCATAGATGAACTGGCGAGGATAGAGTGAATTTTCGTATTACCTGGTGAAAACGTACGGTTTTGTGTTGTTCCCGGTGCTTGGCAAATAAGATTGCACCGCAGATGAGATAGCCAACCAGAGCCAAAAGCCCCCGGCGAACCAGAGCCTCGCCAACCACCGGGTTGCCGGTCAGGTAGATGTAGGCAAAACTGTATATGCCGCCGTTGCCCATTTCGGGCCGCTGAGTGGTCATATAGAGAAGGGCGAAAAAGGCAATGAAATGCAGTGGAATCAAAAGAATTGACGGCAGCACGGCTGCCCCACAAGGAGCCAACACCAAAATGGCCAGCACTGCAGCCAAGGTAATGAGTGAATCGCCGATGCAGTATTCAAAGTTGACAAAACGGATCCCCAGCATCATGCAGAACAATGCCACGGCCAGAGGGGTGTTATCGGAGCCAAACACACTGGACAGCAGACTGATAAACACGATGGCAAAGGCCACAATCAGTACAGAGCGCAGCGCCATGACAATCCAATAATATATTTTTTCCTGCCTTGAGTCACAGGCGGCGATGTTCCGCTTCAGGATTGAGGGATCCAGCTGTAATGCGTTATAAAATTTCATGGGCACGGGAATATTCCGATCCTTTCTCGAGGTGTGCGGCGAGTTGATCTGCGTAATACATAAATGACTCAAAATCTTCTTTGGAACTGCGCCACAAATCGTAGAAGGGCTGTAAGATGCTCTCATAGCCCTTTCTTAACTCGGCAAGACCGGTTTCCGTGATAAACAATTGATAGCTTCGCTCATCCGTCGTCTGGCGCTGTTTGCGTATGCAGTTTCTCTCATAGAGGGTTTTCAGACAGCGGCTTACCGCTTCTTTTTTCATCCCGCTGCCTTGACTGAGTAAAATAGGTGTGTTCTGCTCTGGGTGTAAATATAGCCGGGACAAAAGCTCGAATTCACTGGCAGTCAGTGTAGATTTGTGTACCGGCAACAGGGAACGCATAATCTTTTGAATTTGCTGTTGATAATGCATCATATCTGTCCATTCCAAATGGAACGCCTGCCTTCCAATGTAGTTAACGTTGTTAATCATATGACGAAAATCTATGGTTGTCAAGCATTTTGAAATTGAAAGAATTGTTTCCCTAAAACCATGCCTCTGTTTGTCTATGAATGAAGACATATACATGCTAAAATTCGTGGTGTGAAAGAAGATTTGAATGTGGTACAATATGAAAGATAAATTTAGCAGGCAAAGATGAAAACGCAATAATAGCCGGTAATATCAATCATTTGCAGGCTTATGAAGGGAACAATACAAGATGACAAAACTACTTTTTATTTGCCACGGCAGGATTTGCCAGACGTGAAAAAACACCTCTAAATCAAGCACTTTCTGGGTTTCACCCTCAGTTTTACCAACGATTTACCAATATTTCTAGAGAGTCAGACTTGCATTGCAACTGATCAAATGTGTTAAAAATGTTTTTTGACTGGAAAAAAGGGCATCGGATGTGATCCGATGCCCCTTGCTCAATATCTACTTATCTGCGGCTAAGAAGTTTACGTAGGCTCTGGGTTTATACGATTCTGTAGTTGGAGAGACAGAGCTGCTTATCCTTACCTGCGGGCTGGTAGTGGTGGAGTGCTCAAAAGTGTTCTGGACAAAGGAAGTGCCAACTTTATTCAGTTTTCAATGGGATTGAATAGACATGAAGCTAGCCCAGGACATCGGCCATTGGCAGCGGGTGCATGGCCTGGCAGCCGGGGGTGCAGATCTCGCTACGCTGGTCGTCGCTGTCTTGTAGGTAGGCCCAGAAGCAGCTGTGGGTACTTTACCTAGAGTCCACTGAAACTGGTTCAGAAGGCATATCAGCTTTACCAGCTGCTGCCAGGTGGGCGGGCAGGTCAGAGGCGTATGATCCGGGCAATCAAACTGGAGGCGTATGGCCAACCGGAGCAGCTGCATCTGTATTCTGATTTCCGGCGAAGAGAAAAACAGGATCAGGCATCTTCAGATGCCCCAGGAGGCTGGCTGCCCGAATCGCACCTTTTCCAAAGCGACGCCGCAGTTCATCCACTGTATCATCTATGTGATGATGGCAGGGAAGAGGTAGTCATGCTTAGAAATCTAGGGATAGAATTGTAAGATAAGACTAAAAGCAAGGCACCAGGTGTGCCTGGTGCCTTGCTCGTGTATTAGTGGATATGTTTTTGATGAGGGATTTTCGATGCAACAAAATATATGATGCTGATCAAAAGAAGTGAGGGAACAACTGTATAAATTGGAACCAAATAGTCTCCATAGGCAAATGCGTTGATTATCGCAAATGGGAATGTACATATGCCTATAATGGCAAGCTGTAAAACGAGAAACAGGCTCAATCTTTTTGCTGATACTTGACTGTTAATCTTGATAAGCTTTATGGCAAAGACAATTAAACCAAGCACATAAAGTGCACAAAAAACAGAACAAATATTTTCAGATAAACTGCGGCCCCATAGGCGTAGAGCTATTTCGTGTTCCTGTAAGGGTGAAAACGGATTAAAAAATGTGTTTAAACAAAAGAAAATAACAGAGTGAGTTAACAGGCCAACTGCTAAAATAATACTCAAAGTAAAAAGAGCAATTTTCTGGACGGTGAAATCTTTGCCGTTATTTTGTTGCATATCGTATTACCATTTTCTCATGCCCTTAACAGTAGCAAAGAGGCGGATGTCATGGCAGAGTATTCAGCAATTGGGACAGAAAAATTTCCAACGGGAGCATAAATTGTTTTGGTGACAGTGTAGGTCGCAGAGAAGCCAGCAGAATTGCTGGAATAATCGGTGTTCATGTTGTGCACTGTATAGGTACCATAAGATGGGAGACTACCTAAATTAAAAGAAAACGACTGAATACCGGCTACAACACCATCTCTACAGATAACCGTAATAGAAATATCCTCTGTGTATTCCATTGTATGACCCTTTTCGAAAGTCATGAGAATGTACTCCGAGTTGGAGTATTTTTGAGTACCGCTATCAGGGAAATTTACATACCTGGACTCCAGAGAAAACGGTGTAATTGTTGTGGAACCTCTCTGTATATCCAATTCGGAGGTGTCACCAAATACTTCTTGTTCAAAGCGAGCTGTTCCTACCTCTGCAATATAATCTATTGTGTAGGAGAGTTCAGTTTCCGTCAGTTCATCCAGATTGTATCTAAGGGTGAATATATCACCGTCATCTGTAATGATTTCCTTGCTGAATGTCTGAAGATAGTTTAAGATCTCAGCATCACTGGATGCTGCAAGTGCTTGCATGGGAAGGACAATAGTGAGAAACAGTGCAGTCAACACAGCACACATTTTCTTGATACGCATATTATTACCTCCTTTAAACGCAGATGGAGACAGGGCACATAAGTACCTTCATTGCACTGGGTTGGAATATACAATTGTTTGTTCCAAGAAAGGACAAAATCATTGAATATGTTTTGTGTCAATGGTAGTTTCTGGGTAAATCCGCATTTAAACTTCTGGAATGAAATAACATTTATGCTGTATTGGAATCACTTCCTTTTTTCTTGTACTCAATATATCATTTATTGCAATATATGTCAATGATATATATTGTAATTTTGCAATATTATGTGTAAAATCCATATATGGAGGTGTGCAATGAAGAAGTCCGATTCAGGTCACTCTTTTGAAGATTACTTTAAAAGAGCGCTAAATCCTCTTGTTATATTATCCATCTTAAAAGAACGGCCCAAATATGCGTATGAAATGACGCAGGAATTGAAGCAACGATCCAATGGCACATACCAAATGCCTCTGTTATACCCCGTCCTATATAAGCTGGAGGAAAAGGGGTATATTGAAATCTCTGAGACTGTGATTTCTGAAAAGAATCGTACCAGAAATTATTACAGGATTACGGATACTGGCAGAGCCTATTTAAATGATTGTGCGGCTCAATATCAGCAGCTTATTCTCGTAGCAAATGATTTTCTGAAAATAGGGGAAGGAGATGCTGAGAAATGAGCGGGTTATTGCGCAAGTATTTAAAACGAGTTTCTGCAAGTATGAATTTGGACAGATCGCAGAGAAAGTGCCTGTTTAATGAGGTTCAAGCAGAACTGGAGGAACAGCTGGAAGATCAGAATATTTCTAACTATGCCGATGTCGTAAATGCCTTGGGTACTCCAGAAGAGTTTGCAGAACACTTATCTGAGATGGAGCCTTTTGTATGTGAAGCAGCGGCTGTGAAGAAAAACAAAAAGAAACTTATATGTACCATTATCATCATTACGGCTATTGTAGTGATCCTGGCCATCACTTGCGTGTGGTTAGCCTTGATGCAGCCAGGATACTATATAGTAAATTAAGACAGGAAAGGGAGTAACAAAAGTGAAAAAGGTAAAACGGATTGTAAGCGCAGTTCTATTGGTTTGCCTAGTGCTGGCTCTCAGTTGTCCTGCAACACTGGCAGCGGAAGCGCAGGCGACAACAACCGTTGTTCCGTGTGAAGATGGTGGTTATATCGTCACGACTTTGACTATTGAGCCGTCATTGACTCGTGCTTCTGGTACTACATCAGGCTCAAAAACAGTGACCAAGTATAATGTTCTCGATGTTAAGCAGTATTCATTTACAGTTCATGGAACGTTTACATATAACGGAAGTGCTGCGACTGCAATAAGTGCAAGCACTAGCTATACGATCTATCAGTCCGGGTGGAGCTGCACCAACAGATCTACGACAAAGGATAGGGATACCATTACTGGATCGGCTACCTTCAGAAATGGTATTGCGGTTAACTATCCTACGGCAACTTTGACTTGTTCGCCTACAGGCAAGGTATCCTGATAAGCAAAATTAGCACCCCCGACATGCACAGATCTGGACAGGTTCCGTAAAGTCGTAGTGTGACAAAGTACCCCCCTGATGTAGGAAAGTAAACTACACCAGGGGGCATTGCGAGGAAAAATTTTGAGGAATTGTGTCCCTGAAGATAGCAGAAAAGGCCGTTGCCCTCTTATGGGTAACGGCCTTTTCTGTTATCTTAGCTTTTTTTTCTTTGTTCCATGGAAAGGCTGTGGCCGAGCCTTTCCCCTCATATTGTTAGGGTTTTTCATCAGCTTCGACAGGCTCAGTATTCGCATAAACGCCGAGAAATCTTCAGACGAAATCTTATCAAAGGGGATCTGCATTTGGTCACAGAACTCATGAATTAAAAATTCCTTATTGTTGCCCAGCTGCATTGTGCGGTCAAACTTTTCTTTGACCTCTGTGAAAGTCGGCTGTGGATCGGCGGTGGTGCGGTCAGTAACATGGGCCAGACGAATATCCTGGACAATACTGTCCAGATCATCATGAATTGTATGGCTGAAAAAGTCGCTCTCCTGCACCTGTCCCAGCTCCAGAGTGCGGACATAAAGATCATTCTCTCCCGGCGCATGGCTACGGATCACTTCCTGCCGGGTGGCCTCCAGCACCAGATTCATCTGGGCAATCCGCATATCTGCGATCCGATCAACAAAAATTTCAATATCCGTCATCAGCCGCTGGAAATTCTTGTGTGTGGCGATCTCACACAGCAGCCGGTTGTTGATTTTCCCACTACTCAATAATACAACCATATCATCACTCAAATGCAGAGCCTGGAGCTCTGTGTTTGGGTGATTTTTGTTTTCCGATAGCCCCATCAGGTAATCAGTGGACACCCCATAAAATTCCGCCAGCGTAGCAATGGCAAAGGGGCTGATGTCCTTATAATCATCGCTCTCATATTTGCTGAGAGCAGATTTAGAAAGCCCGGTCTGCTCAGCCAGTTGCTCCAGTGTCAGATGCTTATCCACTACCCGCAAGTCCTTTAACCGTTCCGGGATAGACAGTTTTGTATGCATCCCAAATCCCCCTCTCAGCAGAAAAATACCTTAGTATACGTCATTATACCATGATTCCATAAGCGTGGAAATATGCCGATTTCTAGCTGTTTTCCATCGTTTTGGACATACGGGAGAGGGCCTGCTTTTTCAGTAAAATGAGTTTTGTCAGGAGACACCGAACCTTGAAAACTGAATAACCGGCCACAAAAAGAATATGACCTTTTGGGAAGTGATGCCACGGCAATAGTAAACCAAGAAGGACAATACGCTAGGGAGGGATCCCGGGCAGGAGAAGACTACAGGCAAAACGGAAAACAAAAAGAAAACATTGAGTACGAGGAGGATCTGTATGACGAAGCTGTCTAAGTATGAGAAAGAAACCATCATCAACTGGAACGAGGCGGAGGACACCGCCAGTATCTACACCTTCAACGCCGATC
>JAHZGF010000017.1 GCA_019420945.1 Clostridiales bacterium
CCTGTGCATCGGCGGCGGCATGGGCGTCGCTACCATCTGGGAGAAGTGCTGAGCGATCTGGAGGAAAAGAGATGCCGAAACTGTTGACCTTGGAAGAGGCCGCCGATCTGATCCATGACGGTGACACCATCATGGTGGGCGGCTTCATGGGGTGCGGAAACCCCCATGATTTGATTGAAGTCCTGGCCCGGCGGGGCACCAAGGACCTGACTATGATCTGCAACGACGCCTCTATGCCCGGAGGCCCCATGGGTGAGGACCACTACGGCGTGGCCAAGCTGGTGCATAACCACCAGATCAAGCGGCTCATCGCCACCCACGTGGGCCTGAACCCAGAAGTGGCAGCCCAGTCCATGCAGGAGGGCAATTTGGAGGTAATCCTGGTGCCCCAGGGCTCCATGGCGGAGATGATCCGGGCCGGTGGCGCCGGCCTGGGGGGCGTGCTGACCCCCACCGGCGTGGGCACCATTGTGGAGGATTCTCCCCTGTGTCTGGGCAAACAAACCATCCACGGAAAAGACTACCTGCTGATGGATGCCCTCCATGCCGATGTGGCTCTGATCGCCGGCTCCCGGGTGGACCCGGAGGGCAATGTCTGGTACCGGGGCGCCACCAGTAACTTCAATTTGGTGATGGCCACCGCGGCGGATACCGTCATTGTGGAGGCCGAAGAGATCGTGAGCCGGGGCGCCATTCCGCCGGAAGACGTGCGTACCTCCGGAATCTATGTGGACTATGTGGTGAAGGGAGGCAAAAAGCGTGGAACGGTCTGAGATGAAAGCATTTATCGCCCGGCGTGTGGCCAAGGAGCTCCATGACGGGGATGTGGTGAACCTGGGCATCGGCCTGCCTACTATGGTGCCGCAGTTTTTGCCGGAAGGAGTCCATGTGACCCTGCAGTCAGAAAACGGCATCGTGGGTGCGGCCTCGGTGGATGACTGGAATCACAACCCATTGCATGTGGTGGACGCCGGAGGCACCCCCTCCGCAGTGGCCCCCGGGGGCTCCTTCATTGACTCCGCCACTTCCTTTGCCATGATTCGGGGCGGCCATGTGGACGCTACGATCCTGGGCGGCCTGGAGGTTGACCAGGAGGGGTCTCTGTCCAACTGGATTATCCCCGGCAAAAAAATGCCCGGTATGGGCGGGGCCATGGACTTGCTGGTGGGGGCCAAATATGTTATTGTAGCCATGGAGCATACCGCCAAGGGAAAGCCCAAGATTTTGAAAAAATGCCGTCTGCCTTATACTGCGGTAAAATGCGTCAATAAGATCATCACGGAGATGTGTGTCCTGGAGGTCACCGACCAGGGGCTTCTGCTCACAGAGTACAACCCGGAATATACCCTGGATCAGATCCGTGAGGCCACCGAGGCGGAGCTGACGATCAGCCCAGACCTGAAAAGCATGTGTTGACCGGCCGAAGATAAGCTGTAAAAAGGCACATACAGGCCGCCGCCTGTGTGTGCCTTTTATCATATCGTAAAGATAGATAGGGAAAATAGGGGAGCATTGAACTATGACAAGGAAAGAGCTCAATCGCCTGCGCACCATCGGAGATATCGAAGCGGGCTTCCTGCGTATTTACGAAAAGACCGGAATTGACGGGATGAGTGTGGCATCCATCTGTCAGGAAAGCCATGTATCCCGCTCCACCTTTTATCTCTACTTTGAGGATAAGTACGCCGTGCTCCAGCAGGTGGAGGACCGGCTGCTGGCCAAACTCTGGGAGTACTGCGGCAACCTGCCGGATCTTTTGATGAAGGGTCAGGGGTCGGCCAATGCCCGGCTGACGGTCCGTCATATCAAGGAAAATTTAGATTGGTATCGGGCGCTGCTGGGCAACAGGGGAGACCCCATGTTCGTTTACCGCTGGAAGCGGGACATCGACCGGAGCCTGCGGAAAAAGCTGGTGCAGCGCAATGTGTCAGAGGAGGATGCCATTCTTCAGGGTGTGATCTTTGCCTCCTCTTTGATCGGACTGTATACCTATATCATTTTCGAGAATCCCGACATCCCGGAGGAAAAACTGGTCAACTATATGGATCTGTTGTTGGACCGGATTCTGCTGCACTGGGAGTTGTAAAAAACTGCTGCAATATCGTACATTGTTGTGAAAAATGTCCAATAAATCACCGATTTCAGACGGGTGTGCTGTATCCAGCACGCCCGTTTTGTTATGCTTTCTTCAACAGAGAACGGCAAGACAAAAAGAAAAGGAGGACTTGTTTATGAGCCAAAGACCTGTGCTGAAGCCGGAGGAGCGGGCGCTCTCTTATGCCAAATATTATGATCTGCCCATCACCCCGATCCCTGCGGAAAAGCTGGCCATTCTGGAGGCCGGTCCCATGGATCCCAAGGATGCCCTGCCCTTTGAGCGGCGCAATGATCTGTTCCTGCCGGGGTATCTGCCCGGAGAGATTGGCTACTGCGTGATGCCCAACGGCACCGGGTTCATTGCCAATCGCACCGAGATGCCCGGCGTTACCCCCGAGATGTTCGAGTGGTGGTTTGCCTGGCACGGCCTGAACGATATGCGTTATCGGATTTGGGACCCGGAGGATCATTTCTACGCCCGCCAGCAGATGCCGGAGAAGGTGCTGGATCCCAGCGTTCCCATGCGGGAAAAGACCTGGGGCACTGTCCACGATGTGCTGGAGGATATCGGAGCCGGCCCGGATCGGCTGATTCTGGAATTCCAGTATCCCCATGTGCTGGGCTATGAGGAGGAAAAGGTGGGCACCTCTGCCTGTGCCACCATGATGTGCGCCAATGGCCATGGTCCTACCCCCGGAGAAGGTGTGGCCGCCATTATGACCCACATGGTCCGGGAAATTGAGGGCGGCATTGAGCTGCGCAGCCGCTTCTGGATTGGCTATGGCCTGGTGGATGGTCAGGTGGTAAAGCTGCTGCCCGACGGAGTGAAGGTGCCTGAGGTGGTGCCCCAGGGCTTGTTTGCCCACAACCTGAAGGAATTTGGCCATTTGGCCACTATTTTGCCCAGCCTGTACGCGGAAGAGAGAGACAACTGGTAAACCGGTTGCATATAAGGAGAGATTACTATGTGCAAAAAAAGCAGTTTCCCCGTGATTTTCAACGTATTCCTGGCCTTTTTTATTACTTTGACGGTAACAATTTTCATGCTGGCAGTCCAGAACACCCTGACTCCCTTGAATCTGCTGGTCAACATGATCTATGGGTTCTGCCTCAATATGGTGTTGGAGACTTTGATCGACTTGCCTGGTTTCGGCAATCTGTTCCTGAAGCTCTTCCATCTGAAGTTTGAGAGCGTCCTGGGTTACTTCGTTCGCACCTTCTTCATTGTGGCCCTGCTGGTGATTCTCATGAGTGTGATCCTGATGTTCTGTGAGTTTGGCTATATGCTGCCGCCGGCAGTGTTCCTGGCCACCTGGATCACCAAGGTGCCTGCCATCTTCCTGGTGGCTTACATCACCGCCCTGATCGTCATTGCGCCCTGCATGAAGGTCACAGCATCCATGTGCACCAAGGAAGGCTGAAGAAACAACAATCCAACTACTTTAATGGGGTTCCTGCCGGACAGGAACCCCATTTCTGTTTGTAGAAATAGACAGGGCGGCAGCCCGGTACACGGTAGGCTGCCGCCCTGTCATCACAGGGAATCTAGAAGAGAAGCACACAGGTCAGATTTCAACAAGGACAAATGATATCATTGACTCTGAGCGGATTTCCGCCGTTTGGCGCCCGTGGCAGCAATGATTTCCTGAATGATCAGAGAGACCACGATGCCGGCGCAGAGGGGCAGTTTGGTGCCCAGTTCCTCAGGAGAGGTGTTGAAGGGGATCACTGTGAAGGCCAGAGAGATGATGATCAGGATCATGGGGATGTAGCACATCAGCTTCAGCAGCACAGGGCCTCCGCTGACCCGGAAGGGACGCTCCCGGTCGGGGTCAATCCGCCGCAGTTTCAGGAAGGCAGGGAACATGGGGACATAGGCAATCATCAGGGTAAAGACGCCTACACCGAAGAAACTCCAGAACACATCCTGATTGGGCAGGAAGGGAGCCACGATTACCATGACCGAGGCGATGACGCCGTTGAGAATGTTGGACTTGGAGGGCACACCGTTGGCGTCGGTGGCGGCAAACAGTCTGGGCATATCCTGATTTTCCGCGGCATATTTGGCCACATAGAGGGAGCCGTAGGCCCAGGATACCAGATTAGCCAGGAAGGTGAACATGATCATCACGCCCACCACCGGGATCAGCACATTGTTGCCCGCCAGATACACCAAGCTGTCCAGCAGACCAGAGGAGGTGCTCAGTTCACTGACAGGGATGGCCACGCCGATACCGAAGGAGGCAAACATATAAAACAGTGCAATGATGACGCCGCCCAGCAGCAGAGCCTGGGGGATCTGGCGCTTGGGATTGTCCATATCGGAAGCCAGAGTGGTGACGATCTCAAAGCCCACAAAGTTATAGATGATGATGGAGACAAAGGAAAGTCCCTGCAGATCCAGAGAGGGGAACAGAGAGCGGAAGGTGAACTCGGTGGCCATACCCCGGGTTGCGGCCACATAAATGCCCAAGCCGCCCACCAACAGCATGATAAATACCTTAAAAATGGCTGCCAGATTGATGAGCCATTTGCTTTCGCTGATCTTGCTGCGGCCCATCAGAATGACCACCCAGATAAAGACCAGCTGGATGATAATCTGAACGGCTACATGGGGAGTCCAACCGGTGATCTGAAGCAGCGTGTCATTGAAGAGCACCGCCAGAGAGGCAATCCACAGAGCCACGTTGATCCAGTAGTTCCAGGCAATACGGCTGCCCCATTTGTTGCCGTAGGCCATGCGGATCCAGTCATAAATTCCGCCTTCCCCCATATAGGTGGTACCAAGCTCAGCGCTGATCAGACCATAGGGGACGAAAAACAGGATCAGCATGGAGATCCACCAGAAATATTGGGAGTTGCCCACAGCGGCGGCAGGGGCGGCGGATTCTACCGTCAGAATGATGCACACAGAGGCCAGAACGGCATCAAATAGTCGGAATTTTTTGGGTTTGGAAGACATGAAATGCACTCCTTTCGTTTCAAGTGCGGAAGGGGAGAGCAAGGGGGATACGGGAACCGGGCCGGCTCCCGGGTGAACCAGGAACGCCGGCCCGGAAAGGTGGCAGCTTATTTACGGCGCGCCTCGGCGATGGCCTTGGGGTCGGGCTGCTGGAGAGCCATGCAGTGGATATTTCCGCCGCAGAGAGACCACTCTCTGGTGTAGATCTTGATGATCTCCCGCTCAGGCATCAGCTCTTTGAACATCTGGCAGGCCACTTCATCCATGGGATCGCCATACTGAGGAACCAGCAGGCCGCCGTTGACAAAGTAGCTGTTGATGTAGGTCACGGCCAGAGGCAGACCGCCCTCACGGGAAGCTGCGCTCTCGCAGATATCCACGCCGGCGCTCTCCTCTTCGGAGATGTGCATGATGGCGGGAATGGGAATCTTGTGGATCTCCAGCCGGCGGCCCTTGGCGTCGGTGGCCTGGCTGAGCACATCGTAGGCAGCCTTCAGATTGGGGTACTGAGGGTTGTTCTCGTCATCGGTCCAGGAGAGAGCAATCACACCGGGACGGACGAAGAAGCAGACGTCATCGATGTGGCCGTCGGTCTCGTCAAAGGCCATGCCGTCCTTCAACCAGATGACCTTTTCCAGGTTCATGTACTCCTTGAAGTACCACTCCACTTCCTCCTTGGTGAGGTCGGGGTTGCGGTTGGGATTGAGAACGCTGTTCTCAGTGACAATCAGGGTACCCTCGCCGTCGATCTGCATGGCGCCGCCCTCAAAGATCATCTTTCTGGCGTCATAGCGGTCATAGTTTTCCAGGTCCAGCAGCTTGGTGGCGAACTCCTGGTCCCGCTTCCAGGGGAAGTACAGGCCGCCGATCAGGCCGCCGTAGGCGTTCCAGCCCCAGGTGACACCGCGCATCTCGCCCTCATCATTGACCAGATAGAAGGGGCCCTTGTCCTGAGCCCAGGCGTCATCGATGGTCATCTCCACCACACGGACTTCCTCGGGCAGCCGGGCCCGGGCATTCTCATACTGTTCGGCGGAGCAGAACACCGTCAGCGGCTCGTGCTTGATGATCTCCTTGGCAACTTCCACCAGTACCTTCTGGGCCGGCTTGCCGCCCATGCGCCAAGTGTCCTGACGCTCAGGCCAAATCAAGAAATCCTGCTTACGGGGCTCGAACTCAGCGGGCATCCGGAAACCGTCCTTTTTAGGGGTACTATTGATGGTCTTCATAAACGATTCGCTCCTTTTCTCAGTCATTGTGTTCCACGGCTCGTTTGCTTGGCCGGTGGTTTATGGCTTGATTGTACGATGCTTTTCCGGGAAAAGATATTACCCTCAGGGCTATTCCGCAAAATAGAACTTTCCGGTACCTGTCAGGGGGGAACCAAGGTACCAGAGTACCCTCGGGTTTGCTTCCTAAAGCAAAATATGTTATGATATGTGCAATATAGAAGGCCGCAATCGGCAAAACAAGCATTTTTTGGTAATTCTTTTTCGGTATTTTCTGGGAAAGAGAGGGGTCTGTGATGGAACAGATGACGGAATCCTGTCTGCAGCAGATGGATGACCTTTTGCTGACCATTCACACGCATCGGGATTTGACCCGCTTGCGGGAGGATTTTTTGCGAAAAATTCAGGGGCTTATTCCGCACCGACGCTCTTTTTTTGATCTCTGCCAGCCCCGACAGGGCAGACTGTTCTTTTTTGATCCGGTCTCCCTGAATATGGATCAGGCCCAGTTAAGTGCCTACTATCAGCAGTATCAGTACTCCGACTATGTAGCCTGGAGCTTTGCTTCCGATGAGCCCATGGTTTACCGGGATTCGGACATGATCAGTCCTGCAGCCCGGGAGAGCTCTGCCATATACAGTCATTGGATGGAACCTATGGGGGTCTATTACAGCATTGGCAGCACGGTGATGGGCAGCCGACATCTGTTCGGCTCGGTCACTCTCTTCCGGGGCAAAGAAGAGGGAGACTTTTCCGATTTGGAGGTACGTCTGCTCCAGGTGCTCAACCGGCATCTGTCCGCCCATTTTGCATTTCTTTGGCAGGATGGCCCGGTACCCCAGGGGGATGCTTCAGGTTTTGATCCCATAGCGGATCAATTTGGCATCAGCGAGCGGGAGGCGGAGATTGCCCGCTTGGTCTCTCAGGGGCTTACCAATCAGGAGATAGGCCGGACACTGTTTATCTCTGAGAATACGGTAAAAAAACACGTCAACAGCTTGTATCGAAAGCTGGGCATTGCCAGCCGTACCCAACTGCTGCGGATGATGTACGACCGCCCCGCAGTGATTGTGCCAGCCCAGAAAGAGGAGCCTGTATAACTAAACGGATACGCGCCGCAGGTCACAAGACCTGCGGCGCGTATCCGTTTGGAAAAATAGATCTTATTTTTTTCGCATGGTACCCCGTCGCTCAGTGTCGGGCCAAAAATCGTTGGCCTCCATAATATCTTTCAAGGCATCCACATATTTTTCCGCTTTGTGAACGACAAAGGCGTCGGCATCAATGGGAATGCCTTTGCTGTCCATTTGGCGGATACTCCAAATGTAGAGGATATCCAGAGCGGGAATCATTCTGGCCCCCTCCACGGTAAGCATATAGTCGATGGTGGGAGGGAAGGTTTCGCTGTTGACAATGCGCTGTACCAGTCCGTCCTCAATCAGCTCTTTCAGCTGTTGGCTGAGCATTTTTTCGGAGATTGGCAGCACCTTCAAGGTCTGGTTGAAGCGTATTTTCCCCCAGGTATAGATCTCGTGGAGAATGGTCATCTTCCATTTCCCGCCAATGCAATGGAGTGCATAGTGGTAAGGGTTGGTGGGGGAATCAAAGGTTTCTCTGGCCAATGCAATCCATCCTCACTTTCTTTATATTGCATTTATTCTACCATAGACTCCCCGGGAGAGCAACCGGATTACCGGCTGTAAACCGTTGAAAACATTGAAAATGTTGCGCAGAACAACCATCTATTTTGCTGTGTTATTCAGCGAAAAAGGTATCGATATACATTCATAACCAGAATGTCCTCAACGCTGAGTGCTGCCGCTGGATTGACTTAGAGCAGACCCATGAAATGCTGCATAATCAGGCTGACGCAGGTGATGCCCACCCAGCAGCACACGCCCATGAAGATGGGCTTACCGCCGGTCTTGACCAGCTTCACAATGTCGGTATTGAGGCCGATGGCTGCCATGGCCAGAATGATGAAGTATTTGGAGAGGGCTTTCAGGGGTTGAAATACCTCAGGGCTGACTCCGGCCATAGTGGAAACGGTGGTGATGATGGAGGCCAGCACAAAGAACAGGATAAAGAAGGGGAAGATCTTTTTCAGATCAAAGGAGCCGTTGGAGACGGTGCCGCCCCGCTTGACCTGCCAGGTGCGCCACAGGGCCAAGGCAAGGGTGATGGGGATGATGGCCAGCGTCCGGGTAAGTTTGACAATAGTGGCATACTCCAGCACCGCTCCGTTGGTACCGTGGAGCGTATCCCAGGTGGCGGCGGCGGCGGTCACCGAGGAGGTGTCATTGATAGCGGTGCCGGCGAAGAGGCCAAAGCCCTCATTGGTCATACCCATCAGTCCTCCCAAGGTGGGGAAGAGCAGGGCCGCAATGATGTTGAACAGGAAGATCACGGAGATGGACTGGGCGATCTCCTCGTCATCAGCACCGATGACCGGAGCGGTGGCAGCAATGGCGCTGCCGCCGCAGATGGAGGAACCTACACCCACCAGCACAGAGATGTTGCTGGGCACCTTGAGCCATTTTTTGATCAGAAAAGCAATGACCAGAGATGTGGTAATGGTGGTGCAGATAATGGGCAGAGACTTGGCGCCCACCTTGGCGATTTCCGACAGATTCAGGCCAAAGCCCAGCAGAATTACCGCATACTGGAGTATTTTTTTGGAAGTGAAAGCGATGCCCGCTTGATAGCGGCTCTTGTCCCGGAGTACCTGGGACACCAACATACCGAAGAGAATGGCGAACACCGGGCCACCCACCACCGGCAGCAGCTTGCCCAGCAGGTAGCTGGGGATGGACAGAATCAGGCACAGGGCCAGGCCGGGGCCTACGCGTTTCATAGCATTCATGGCAATTCCTCTCTTTTTTTCTAGAATTCATTTGTTTCCTTGATTATAGCTCAGGATTACGATAAAATAAAATGAAGATTGCTAATGCTGCTATAAATCTACGTAATAGGTGATGCACTATGCTGGACCCACGCTGGAATACCTTTCTCATGCTGTGCGAGACTATGAACTATACCCGGGCGGCGGAACGGCTGTGCCTGACTCAGCCGGCGGTGACCCATCATATCCACTATCTGGAGGACCACTACGGCTGTCGGTTGTTCTCCTACGAGGGCAAAGTGTTGCGTCTGACGGAGGCAGGGCTAAAACTCCGGGAGTACACCCGATCCCTGGCCTATAACAGTCAGAAGGTAGAGGAGGCCATGGCGGAACCGGCCCCGGTGTCCCTGCGGGTGGGAGCCTCCAAGACCATCGGTGAGTTTGTCATTGCCCCAAAGGTGGAGCGTTTTTTGAGATTGCATCCCGAGGCATCTTTTTCCTTGTTGGTGGACAATACCCAGGTGTTGCTTCGGGCTCTGGAGGCGGGTCGGCTGGATTTTGTGCTGGTGGAGGGTTTTTTTGAACGAAATCGCTATGATACCAAGCTGTATCGCCGGGAGTCCTTTTTCGGTGTTTGTCCTCCGGAACATAGGTTTGCGGGGAGAACAGTGGCCCTGGAAGAATTGGAGCGGGAGCGGATCCTGATCAGAGAGCCCGGTTCCGGCACCCGGGCCATCTTTGAGGACGCCCTGCGGCGGCAAAATCGAACTTTGGTGAGCTTTCCCAATGTAGTGACCATCAGCGATTTTACTACCCTCAAATCTCTGGTACTGGACGGGTTGGGGGTGTCTTTTCTGTATGCGCCGGTGGTGGCCCAGGAGTTGGAGCAGGGGAGGCTGGCCCGGTTTGACCTGGCAGGAACCCCTATGAGCGGCGCCTTTTATTTTGCCTGCCTAAAGGATAATCTCTTTGCCCAGAGTTGGTCAGATTGGTTGACATAATGCTGTTGATTTCAATATGGAAAATGACAGCAGGAAATTGACTTTTGTATGATCTGATGATATATTTAATAATCGAATCAGCAAACAAGGATTTGCCGCCGGGTAAACGCTTATTATCACTCCGTTAGGCCTTAGAAGGAGTGACAATAAGCGTTTTTTGCTTGTGAAACAACATCGGTATATTGACGGGCGGCGCACATTGGATACGACGGCTGCTGGATCCAAAATAGATTTGCATATAGAGGGGGTTCCATATGAGGAATGCGTCTTGTTTCAGGGATTTTGTCAGGTATTCTTCTCTGAATGTTTTGGGAATGCTTGGTTTGTCCTGCTATATCCTGGCGGATACCTTTTTTGTATCAAAAGGGTTAGGTACCAATGGTCTGGCAGCGCTTAATCTTGCGATACCCATTTACAGCTTTATACATGGAACCGGTCTCATGATCGGAATGGGAGCTGGAACTATTTTCTCAATTCAGAGAAGCCGGAATAGCTCCAAATCCATCAATACTATTTTTACAAATGCCATTTATTTTGCCGCATTTTTTGCGCTGCTCTTTGTTGCAGTGGGCCTCTTTTTTTCGGATCTTGTGGTGGGATATTTGGGGGCGGACGAATCTGTGTATGCAATGACACAGACATATATTCAAGTGATTCTCTTATTTGCACCGGCCTTCTTACTGAATAATGTTTTGTTGTGTTTTGTGCGCAACGATGGAGCCCCCCAATTCTCCATGGCTGCCATGATCGGGGGGAGCTTGTCCAATATTGTGCTGGATTATGTGTTTATATTTCCCTGCAAAATGGGAATCTTTGGCGCTGTATTTGCTACAGGACTGGCGCCAATCATCAGTATGATAATCTTGTCCCCACATTTTTTGAGAAAAAGGAATCACTTCCATCTTTCAAAGAGCAGAGTCAGCATGAAATTGCTGGGGGATATCTTTTCCTGTGGAGTTCCGTCATTGATTACGGAACTGTCTTCTGGAATTGTGATCATTGTATTTAATGGAATTATCCTATCATTGCAGGGAAACGTAGGGGTTGCGGCTTATGGCGTAATTGCAAATCTTTCTCTTGTTGTGGTTGCAATCTATACAGGGATCGCTCAAGGGATTCAGCCCCTGATCAGCAGCAGCTATGGAGCGGGCAATCTCAAAAATACACACAGCGTTTTAAAGTATGCACTCATAACAATGTTGATTTTATCCGGTATCATTGTTGCAAGTGTCTGCCTGGGAGCCTATCCAATTGCCGCTATTTTTAACAGCGAGCAGAATGAGTTGTTGCAGACCATAGCGATGCAGGGATTGAGACTGTACTTTTTTGCATGTCCCTTTGTTGGCTTCAATGTGATTATTTCCGTTTATTTTACTTCCACAGAATACGCCCGTCCGGCCCATGTTCTTTCGCTGATGCGTGGTTTTATCGTAATTATACCAATGGCACTTGTTTTATCAAAACTGATGGGAATGACAGGTGTATGGTGTGCCTTCCCGGCGACTGAGTTCATGGTAGCGGTAATGGGTATTGTATTTTTCTCATTACGCCGAAATAGCAGAAAGAGACCAATCAAATAGATTCTATTCCGCTATAACCGGAACAGCAGGGGTAAACTCTGAATCTGTTTGCCGACATTGCATGAAAAAAGGCTCCAGAAGCAAAAGCTTCTGGAGCCTTTTGGCGCAGCGGGTGGGATTCGAACCCACGTGCCGTTGCCGGCAAACTGATTTCGAGTCAGCCCCGTTATGACCACTTCGATACCGCTGCAGCTGATTTTGAATGACTTTTCCGCCAATCATGCCCATCTATTATGCCATAGGATTGGAAAAAAGGCAAGGCGTTTTTTATGGCCCTGACCCTTGAGTGGAGGAGAATTCTGTGTTACACTGAGCCCGTGAAATACGGCGCCGGATGAAAGCGCCCGGGAGGGAAATGAAAATGGATTTTGAATTGACTTGCTGCCCCGAGTGCGGCGAACCGTTGTTGGACGACCTTCGGGATTTTGCCACCGAGTCCCGGGAATATGAGGGACCCTTTGGCCATGTGTGCCAGTGGACCTTCCGGGATGTGGAGCTGGAGTGTCCCGGCTGCGGAACGGCATTGCTGCTCAACGGCACCATCCTGGAGGAGGCCGGCGCCAGCGAGCAGGATCTGACCGTCACCGTCAATCAGGATTAAAACAGAGAGGAGCAGACCTTCAGGTCTGCTCCTCGTTTTTTTGTTGCTGTTCCGCCTCTTCCTGGGCGATTTCCTTCAAAAGCTTCTGATCTGCTTTGGAGCTCAAGTCCAGTTTTGCATACATATCCGGCCGCCGGTCCCGGGTCCGGATAATCGACTGCTTGCGGCGCCATTTGGCCACGTTGGCATGGTGGCCGGAGAGCAGAATGGGAGGGACAGCCCGGCCGTGCCAGACCTCAGGACGGGAGTACTGGGGGAATTCCAGAAGCCCGTCCCAGTGACTTTCGTTTTCATAGCACTCAGGATCCGAGAGCACCCCGGGCACCAGACGGCACACAGCATCTGCTACTGCCATGGCGGGAATTTCACCACCGGTGAGGACGAAATCTCCCAGGGAGATTTCCTCGTCCACACACTCTTCGATAAAGCGCTCGTCGATACCCTCGTAGTGGCCGCAGACCAGAATCAGCCGGTCGTAGTCATCCCGAAGCCGGATGGCATCTGCCTGCCGGAAGGTTTTGCCGCAGGGGGACATGTAGATGGTGCGCACCCGTTCCCCCTCGGCCACACCCTCCATGATGTGGGCCCAGCAGCGGTAGAGAGGATCCGCCTGCATCACGGCGCCATGACCGCCGCCGTAGGGGTAGTCGTCCACCTGATTCTGCTTGTTGGTGGTATAATCCCGAATCTGGTGGCATTCCACCCGGATGTATCCCCGCTCCTGGCCCCGGCCCAGAATGGACTCGCAGAGCATATCACCCACGACATCGGGAAACAGGGTCATGATGTCAATCCACATCATTGCTCCATACCCTCCAGCACATGGAAGGAGATGAAGCCTTCCTCTTCATTGATCTCCCGGACAAAATCCGGCACATCAGGGATCAGATAGTTTTTCTCACCCTTGATTTCATACAGGTCCTGAGCGGGGTAGGCCAGCACATCGGTGACCTTTCCAAGTACGGCGCCGGTATCTGCGTCCCGGGCCTCCAGGCCGATCAGATCCGCCACAAAATGCTTGCCTTCCACGTGTTTGATATCCGCCCGGCGCACTTCGATAATCTTATTTTTGAAGGGAATGGCGGCATCGATGTCCCCAATGCCCTCCAGGGTCAGCAAAACATTTTGCTGGTGGACCCGGACGGAGACCACACGGATGGGCTTGCCGGAGATGTAAACGGTTTCAAACTGTTTGAGAAAATCCACCCGGTCACTCCAGGGCTGAACTTTCAGTTCTCCCCGGATACCGAAGGTGTTCAAAATCTTGCCGGCTTCCAAAAAGTCCTTGTTCAACGGGATCGCTCCTTCCAAAAGACGTTATATAAGAGGAAAACCGGGGTGCCGCAAACGCGGCATCCCGGCATTTTGACTCAGTCGACGATATCGACGGTGACTCTGGTATTCTGACGCTGAGCATAAGAGCGCACCACGGCACGGATCTCCTTGGCGATGCGGCCCTGACGGCCGATCACCTTGCCCATGTCTTCGGGAGCCACCCGCAGTTCCAGGACGAGCTCGCCATCGCAGTTGACCTCATTGACGCTGACCTGATCGGGATGGTCAACGAGGTTTTGTGCGATATAGGTCAGAAGTTCTTTCATAACGTGTCGAGCCTCGATTTCTTACAGGACGCCGGCTTTTTTCAGCAGACCCTTCACGGTCTCGGTGGGCTGAGCGCCGGTCTTGATCCAAGCCTGGGCGCGCTCGGCGTCCACCTTGATCTCGGCGGGATCAGTCAGGGGATTGTAGGTGCCGATCTCCTCGATGAAACGGCCGTCACGGGGATAACGAGAATCCGCCACAACGATACGATAGAAAGGAGCCTTCTTGGCGCCCATGCGGCGCAGTCTAATTTTAACCATGTATCATTCACCTCCAACAGATTGTTGACATTTTTTATTTGAAAAGCGCAGGTTAAATGCGCAAATCAACGTTTTTTCTTGCGTTTCTTGTTGGGCTTGGTACGGCCCTTGGAGTGTCCGCCTCCCATGCCGCCGAAACCGCCCAGACCGCCCATTCCGGGAACACCGCCGCCCATCATACCCTTCAGGGCCTTAGGCATCTTGCCGCCGGAGATCTGGCGGGTCAGGTTCTGCATCATCTCAAATTGTTTCAGTACCTGATTGACCTGCTGCACCGTGGTACCGCTGCCGGCGGCAATGCGCCGTTTGCGGCTGGCGTTGAGCAGAGAGGGTTCCTCCCGCTCCTTCAGGGTCATGGACTGGATGATGGCTTCGGTGCGGGTGAGGACAGAATCATCGATCTCATCCTCGTTGATCTTGCCCTTCATACCCGGGAGCATACCCATGATATCGGACAGGGAACCCATTTTCCGCAGCTGAAGCAGCTGATCGTAGTAGTCAGCCAGTGTAAAGCGGTTTTTCTTGAGCTTTTCCTGAAGCTTGGCGGCCTGCTCCTCGTCGAAATTGGCCTCAGCCTTTTCAATAAGGGAGAGCATGTCGCCCATGCCCAGAATCCGGCTGGCCATCCGATCGGGGTGGAATACCTCAATCTGGTCCAGCTTTTCGCCCACGCCGGCAAACTTGATGGGCTTGCCGGTGGTGGCTTTGATGGACAGAGCTGCGCCGCCTCGGGCGTCGCCGTCCAACTTGGTCAGCATCACGCCGGTGAGATCCAGAGCGTCGTTGAAGGACACCGCCGCGTTGACGGCATCCTGACCGATCATGGCGTCCACCACCAGCATAATTTCCTGGGGCTGAACTGCGGCCTTGATGCGCTTGAGTTCTTCCATCAGTGCCTCGTCCACATGCAGACGACCGGCGGTGTCCAGGAACACCATATCGTTGCCATGCTTCCGGGCGTGGTCCACGGCGGCGGTGGCAATTTCCACCGGGTCAATCTGGCCCATCTGGAAGACCGGTACGCCTACCTGTTCGCCTACAACCTCCAACTGCTTGATGGCGGCGGGACGGTAAACGTCGCAGGCTACCAGCAGGGGACGGCGGCCGCTGCGTTTAAAGTGGCCAGCCAGCTTGGCGGCGTTGGTGGTCTTACCAGCACCCTGAAGGCCCACCATCATGATGATCGTGGGACCCTTGGGGGCGGTGATAATTCCCTCAGCTTTGCCGCCCATCAAATCGGTCAGCTCTTCATTGACGATCTTGATGACCATCTGGGCGGGGGAGAGTGCCTTGAGCACATCGGCGCCCACCGCCCGTTCCGTGACCCGGTTGACAAATTCCTTGACCACTTTGAAGCTGACGTCAGCTTCCAGCAGAGCCAGCTTGACTTCCCGCATGGCCTCCCGGACATCGGATTCAGTCAGTCTGCCCTTGCCCCGCAAGCGGTTAAACGCGTTGGTAAGTTTTTCAGTCAATCCTTCAAAGGCCATGGGTTACTCCTTCAGCTTTGCCGCGCAATCGCGGATCTCCTGAGCCAGCCGCGACAAATCGCTGCTGGCGTAACGCTCCTCGTTGATCATCATGATCTGACTGGCGGCGTTTTCGATCTCAGCGCTGACGCGCTGCATCTCCAGAAAGCGGGCCACAATGCCGGTCTTGTCCTCCAGTTCATTGAGGATGGCCTCGGCACGAACCAACACATCCCGTACGCCCTGCCGGGTGATACCGGCGTTTTCCGCGATTTCAGCCAGGGAGAGATCCTCATTATAATAGAGATCAAAAAACTCCTTCTGGCGCTCCGTGAGGAGATCCCCGTAAAAATCAAAGAGCATCGTCATGTGGAACGCTTTGTCTTTCATGGTGATCCCTCCAGAAATAGAATGTAGGTTGGTAAAGCAAGAGCGCTTTACAACAGACTGGATTTTACTATATTTTTTCTGCCCTGTCAAGTGTTTTCCCTTGTATATTTCGCAAAAAAACAGGAAAACATAGGGTACTTCTTTGTATGGAGGCAGAATATGGACGGAACGGTAGGATTTGAGGCAGGAAAAGCCGCAGCGGAGCAGCTGTCCCTGGGGGAACTGTGTCGCATCAGGCCCTTGTTGCAGCAGCTGACAATCCACCTGCGGCAGCTGCGGCACCGGATCACCCAAAAACAGACGGCGCTGACGCAAGAAGATCCAGACCGCTGGCTGTTGGATAACCAGTATCTCATTGAACTGGCCGCCCAAAGCGCCCGGGAAGGATTCCGCGGCGTGAAAAAACTGCCGGCTGATGGTACGGAGTCTGGCGGCTTTCGGCTGATTGCCTTGGCTCGGATGTTGTCACAGCAACCGGAACCCCGTTCTCAAGCGGAAGTTATCTCTTTTCTGGAGGGAGTCCAGAGTGTTGTGCCGCTGTTGGAACGGGAAAACCGGGCACTGTTATTTGCCTTGCAGTTTGTGGCTCTGGAGGAGCTTGCTTCCGCCCTTCGGGCGCCGGATGATACCCGGGAAAAAGCCTTTTCTCATGCCTTTTCCAATCTGAGACAGTGGAACGACCTGGATTTTCAGGTCGTCTCGGAGCAGTCCAGCCGAATCCACCAGGCGTTTTTGGCGGATCCCACCGGGGAATATGCCCTTATGCCTCCTGGTGACCGTGGCCGGTACAGGCAGCGTCTGGAGCAACTGGCCAGAAAACAGGGGGAGGAAGAAGCGTTTCTGGCCCAGACTCTGGTGCGTCAGGCCGGTACCCGTCACATTGGGTTTCTGCTGTTCCACGGAGATCCACCGTATCTTCGGGTGATTCAAAAGCTCTACTTCCCGGCATTGACTTTATTCAGTCTGCTTCTGTCTTTGGGAGTGAGCTTTTTCGTGGGCCTGAATGGGGGCTTTTTGCTTCTGTGGCCCCTTGTATTTTTAATGTTGAAGACGGTTACCGATACGGTTTTGCTGCGGGTACTGCCCCGGCGGCCGGTATTTCGGCTGTCACTGTCCGGCGGATTGACCCGGAGTGAGCGTACCCTGTTGGTGAAGACCGTGGTCTTAACCGGGGAGAGCAGTCTGGAAGAGATCCGACAACTGGAATGTATCTATCTGGCGAACCGGGACTGCGGCCAGGAATTGTCTCTGGGCTTGCTGGCGGATCTGCCGGAACGGCGAGAGCCCATCTCCCAGGGAGACCGGAATCTGATCCGGCGAATGGAATCCGCCTTTCATGAACTCAATCAGCGCTATGACGGACGCTTTTTCCTGTTGTTTCGTCCGCCGGTTTACCAGTCCCGACAGGGGACCTTTGTGGGCTGGGAGCGCAAACGGGGGGCGCTGCTGGAATTGGCTCGGATGCTGCGTTCCCGTCGCTCTACAATTGAGGTGTACTCCGGTGACCGCACCCGCCTGAACGGTGTGAAATATCTGGTGACCCTGGACAGCGATACCGATCCCGGGGTGGGTGGGATTCGCCCGCTGGTGGGAGCCATGCGGCACCCGCTGAATCGGCCGGTGCTGGACCCTGCGGCGTCGGTGGTGACGCAGGGATACGCTATCCTTCAGCCTCAGATCCGCAGCCGGCTTTCCGCTGCCCGGGTTACGCCCTTTGCCCGGCTGTTTTCCGGCGGAGCCGGCACTGATCCCTACCGGAGCTGCGGCAGTGAGCTCTGCCACGACCTGTTTGACGAGTCCTCCTTCTGCGGTAAAGGAATTTTGGATATTGACTGCTTATTGGCCTGCCTGGATGGCAGGTTCCCAGAACAGCGGATCTTGTCCCACGACATCTTGGAGGGGGCCTTTCTGCGCACCGGTTACCTGGGGCAGATTAGCTTTGGAGAAGGCTTTCCCGCCACGGTAAGCGGTTTTTATCGGCGTCAGCACCGTTGGGTTCGGGGAGATTGGCAGAATCTGTTCTGGATTCTGGGGAAAATCCCCAGGGGAGAGGGACGAGAACCCAACCCGCTTACTTCGGTGTCTCGCTGGAAGCTGGCGGACAATCTGCGCAGAAGCCTGGTGCCGGTGGTCCAGCTGATCTGTCTGTTGATCGGGGGCCTGGCCGGCGGCCGGTTGGGATGGCTGGGGTGGATTGCCCTCGTTTCCATTGCATTGGAGCCCTTTGTCGGTTTTGTGACGGGATTTTCCTTCCGGGGAATGAGCCGGCGGTTCCATTCTCTGATTTGGTCGGGCCTGGGCCGGACAGTGCTGCAAATTGGTGTCAAGCTGGTACTACTGCCCTTGGAGGGGTGGACCAACCTTTCCGCCCTCACCCTGGCCCTGTGGCGCAGTCTTGTTTCCCATAAAAATATGCTCCAGTGGACCACCTTTGCCCAGCAGAGCGCCGGGAAAGGCAAGTGGCTTGGCAGCTGCATACCGATGCTGATCCTGGGGGCGTTTACTCTGGCGCTGCCGGGAACAGTCTGGGGAAAAGCGCTGGCGGTATTTTGGCTTCTCTCTCCTGTGACGGTGCTGGCACTGGAGCGAAAGCAGCCCAGCGCCCGATTGAGGCCCCAGGAGCGTGCGTTTCTGCTCCATGAGGCGGAACAGATTTGGGGATTCTTTGCGGATTTTCTGACCCCGGGGCGCAACTATCTGCCCCCGGACAACTTCCAACTGCGCCCTTACCGGGGGGTGGCGGAGCGAACCTCTCCCACAAATATTGGATTTGCCGCTTTGAGCTGTCTGGCTGCAGTGGATTTAGACCTGGAGAGCCGGGACTCTGCTCTGAACCGTATCGCCGGACTGCTGGACACGCTGGAGAAAATGGAAAAATGGAAGGGAAATCTTTATAACTGGTATCACACCATAACGCTTTCCCCCATGGCCCCCAGAGTAGTTTCTTCGGTGGACAGCGGCAACCTGTGCGCCTGTCTGTTGGCCCTGTCCACAGGGCTGCAGGAGTTGGGGCGGGAGGATCTGGCCCATCGGGCTCTGAGATTGGCCCGAGACACGGATCTGGGAGCCCTCTATGACAAGAAAAAGCACCTGTTTTATATCTCTTACGAACCGGACACCGATACTTGGTCCAAGGCCCACTACGATCTGATGGCCAGTGAGGCCCGTCTGCTGAGCTATGTGGCCCTGGCTCTGGGTCAGGTGGAACACCGACACTGGGGGGCGCTGAGCCGAGCCCAGACGGCAGCCAAGGGGTATCAGGGCATGGTGTCCTGGTTTGGCACCATGTTCGAGTATTTCATGCCCCATCTGCTGCTGCCTCTGCCCCGGGATTCCTTTTTGTATGAGAGCTTGGCGTTCTGTGCCTGCGAGCAGGTTCGTTACGGGCAAAAGAGATCCATTCCCTGGGGAATCTCCGAGTCGGCGGTGCCCGCTCTGGACCAAAATGGATGTTACAGCTATCGGGCCAACGGCATTCCTGCCGCTGCCCTGTGCTATATGCCGGAGCGTACGCCGGTGATTGCCCCCTACGCCACTTATCTGACCTTGTCCATCCTGCCCCATCGGGCGGTGGACAACTTACAGCGGCTGCGATCCCACGGGTTGGGAGGCAAATATGGCCTCTATGAGGCAGCAGAATACAGTGTCGGAGGCATTCAGGCGGCCAAAAGCTGGATGTCACATCATATGGGGATGAGTTTATTGGCAATTGATAATGTGCTGAGGGATCAAATTCAGATCAAACGATTCATGGCCCAGCCCGAGCTGCAGGCCTTTCAGTCTCTGCTGGAAGAGGAGGTTCCCAGAAGCGCACGGCCCATGCGCCAGAAGAAAAAACGGCCCATCGATCTTGGACGGGAGAAGAAACCATCCGATGATTACCGTTTGAAGGGGAGCGGCGTTCAGGAGGAAAAACCGGTGTGCGTGCTGCTGCCGGGGGCCAACCTTTCAGCAGTGGTCACCAACAGCGGATATTGTTATCTCTCCGCCGAACAGGAGTCACTGACTGCCCGGCAGGCTCCGCCGGCGGTATATCTTCGTAAAAATGACAGGGTATTTCAGCTGTTTCCTTGTCAGAGCGGAGCTGATTTGAACTGGTGCCTGAGCGACCGGCGCTGTGACTTCAGTCTTGGGATCGAAGGCGCGGAGGTTCGATTGTCCATCGCCCGGCCTGAGGCGCAGACCCTGGACTGGAACCTGGAGTGCTCCGGTGAGTTGGGGGATAGTACCCTGTTTGTGGTCCTCCATCCTCAGCTGGCCGGGGAGAGGGACTTTTTGGCCCATCCTACTTTCAGTTTGCTGCGGATTGAGACGGAGCAGACCGGGGACAGCGTGACCTTCCGCCGCCGGGGCGGGGATGGGGAACACCCGGAGCTGCGCTGCCGGTGGACAGGCCGGGGCGTGGTTCCTGTTACAGGTCCCCAGGCCGCCCGGCGGTTGCGGGAACTGGGAGTTCCAGCCCGAGAACCGGGCCTGTTGTTAGAGCTGCCGCTGCACAACCTGGAATCTGGTTCCTCAAATCTGACCTTGCGATTGGATACTGGAGAAGCAGGGCCTCGAAAACGAGTGGAACCTGTGGCCCTTCAGGTCCGAAATTTGGCCTGGCAGCTATTGCCGGAGCTGATTTTTGCCCCGCAGCTGGGAAGCGTCGGAACACCAGGGCCTCAGCGGTTGTTGTGGGAGTTGGGAATTTCCGGGGACGACCCCATTGTGCTGGGTCAAGTTTCAGAAGAGAAGGACGCGTTCTGCCAAGCGGTGTTTGCCTGGCAGCTGCTGTCCGCCAATGGTATCCCCTTTGATCTGGTATTTTTGGGGACTGAGGCTCAGAAGGAGTCTATAAACGCGTGGGCCCGGGAGTTGGAAATTTCCCTGGGCGGCCACTGCGGGCTGCATTGGGTTTTTGATCAGCCGAAAAAACGTGCGCTTTTGCAAGGAATGGCCTGCGCGGTGTTGGACAATCTTCCAGAGAGGGAGACAAAGCTGGAGCATCAGGGGGCAGTTGCCAGCTGGCTGGTGCCTAAAGGGAAAACTTTTGAAGTGCGCTGGGAGGGAGACAGCCTGACCCTGGCGGGGGGACTGCCGCCGGTGCGATGGAGTATTCCGCTGACCAATGGCAAATTTGGATATCTGGCTCTGGACACCGGAGGTGGCTATCTCTGGTCCCAAAACGCCCGCCTGTTTCGAGTTACGCCCTGGAGCAACGATCCCTGGGGACGGACGGGACCGGAAGAGCTGGCGGTGGTGTTGGATGGAAAAGAGGTTTCTCTGTTTGCCCGCCAGGATGAATATCCCTGTACGTTGACCTTTGGAACGGGTTTCCTGCGCTGGGAAAAGGACTTCGGAGGACAGATCCGCAGCCGGGTCACTGCCTTTGTGCCTGAAAAGCGAAATGAACGGATCTTTTTGGTGGAGTTGGAAAATTTTCCGTCCCAGACACAACTGGTGTGGCGGATGCAGCCCCAGATGGGAGAGTTTGTCACTCAGGGGCTCTGGGCCCGGGCGGAGGAATCGGAAGGCAAGGTATGGCTGAAAAATCCGGTGACGGAGCGCTCCGGCATTTGCCTGTCCGCCTCCGCGCCTTGGCAGGAAGTTGTGCTGCCTCAGGGCCGGTGTCGGCAGGTGGAATTCACCTTTTCAGCTCAGTGTGCGGCAACGGGACTGGTACTGCAAGCTGGAGAACCCTGCTCCGCCTTGGGAGTGGATGACGCCCGGCGACTGTTGGAGGAGACCATCGCCCTCTGGCACAGCTGCTGCTGCGGGCTTGAGGTGGAGACACCGGATGAAGCATTGAATCACTATCTCTCTTTCTGGGGGCAGTATCAGGTTCAGGCCAGCCGGATGCTGTCCAGAACCTCCATTTATCAGTGCGGTGGCGCCTATGGATTCCGGGATCAGCTGCAGGATATCTGCGCCTTAATTCAAAGCAATCCTCAGCTTGCCCAAGAACAAATACTGCGTTGCTGCCGCCATCAGTTTATGGAGGGAGACGTGCTGCACTGGTGGCATGAGATCCCGGGAGGCGGAGCCGACGCGGGGGTCAGAACCAGAATCAGCGATGATCTGCTCTGGCTGCCCTATGCCCTGTCCGTCTGGTGGGAGGAGACGGGAAAAGTTGAGCTGTTGGAGCGGGAGGCCCCCTATCTGCTGGGCCAGCGGTTGAACCCGGAAGAGCATGACCGGTATTTCGCACCGGAACAGGGAAGCCAGGCGGAGAGCGTGTACCGCCACGGAATCCGGGCCATCGAATGCGTATTGGGCCGGGGCGTGGGGGCTCACGGTCTTTGCAAAATGGGAAGCGGAGATTGGAACGACGGCATGGACCAAGTGGGAGTCGCCGGAAAAGGTGAGAGCGTCTGGCTGACCTGGTTTGCCGCTTTGGTGCTGCGCCGGTACGCCGATGTGTGTGAGGCCATGTCTGATCGGGAACGGGCTGTTCGCTACCGGGATACCGCTGACAGTCTGGTCAAAGCGGCGGAACAGTGCTGGGATGGGGCCTGGTTCTTACGGGGGTATTTTGATTCCGGTGAACCTCTGGGGGGTAAAAACTGCCCAGAGTGTCAGATTGACTCCATCTCCCAGAGTTTTGCCGCCCTGGCAGGGGCAGACCGGGAGAAGGTGTGCCAAGCTCTGGAAAGTGCCCAGAGAGTTCTGCTGGATGGAAGCAGCGGCACCGTAGCTCTGCTGGATCCCCCTTTTGATGGAAAGGGGACGAATCCGGGCTATATTGCAGATTACCGCCCCGGAAACCGGGAAAATGGCGGTCAGTACACCCATGCGGCGGTCTGGCTGGCCCTGGCCTGGTTCCAGGTGGGACAGCCAGACCGGGGCTGGAGAATTTTGCGCACCTTGCTGCCCGAGCATCACCCCATGGAACGCTATCAGGGGGAGTGTTTTGTGCTGGCGGCGGATGTCTGTCGGGAGGCAGGAAAAGAAGGGGCCGCAGGCTGGACCTGGTATACCGGCGCCGCCGGCTGGTACTGGCGGGTTGCGGTTCAGGAGTTGCTGGGCCTCCGATTCCGGGGCGGACTGCTCTATCTGGAGCCCAAGCTGCCCTTCAGCTGGCCTGGTTATAAGGCCCGGCTGAAGCTGCCTCAGGGTGTGCTGGAAATTCAGGTGGTTTTGGGAACAGAACACCGGCTGACACTGGACGGAACCCCTGTGCCCCAGGGAGTTGACTGCATGCGCCTGGTGGGGCATCATTGCCTCCAGATGGAAATTCTGCAAAAATAAGGTGCGCATTGAGGCAAAATCATGTATAATGAACTCTGCTTAACCTGACAACTTTATCAGCGGCGCGGAGGGTGGACAAACACCGCGCTGGATCATATGACTGGGGGCGTATCCTTTGACCATCGAGCAGATTGAACTGATGCCCGGTGTCTGCCTGACTGCGGTGCGGACAGATAAATTTAAAAGCAGTTATTGGTCGTTGCGGCTGCTGACACCGCTGAAGCGGGAGACGGCGGCTTTGAACGCCTTGTTGCCCTTTGTGCTGCGTCGGGGTACCGCTCGGTTGCCGGATATGACCAGTTTTTCCGCGGCTCTGGACGAGCTCTACGGCGGGGCTATTGAGCCCGCCGTGCGCAAGTGCGGAGATATGCAGTGTATCGGCTTTGAAGCCAGTTTTTTGGATGATGCCTGTGTGCCCGACAGCACTAATATTCTGGAGCAGGCGGCGGCCCTGTTGGGAGATCTTCTGCTGCACCCGGCCACCAAAAATGGCAGGCTGCGGCAGGATTATGTGCTCAGTGAGCGGAAAAATCTGATCCAGATGATCCGCAGCAGCCGCAATGACAAGCGGCAATATGCCCGTGAGCGGTTGGTAGAGGAGATGTTCGCGGGAGAGGATTACGCCGTGGGCCGCTTTGGCACAGTGGAACAGGCGGAAAAGATCAATGTGGCCAAACTGTTTGCCCAGTATCAGACGTTGTTGGAGCAGTCCCCCATCGAGCTCTTTTACTGTGGCTCCGCCCCGGCAAAGCGAGTGGAGCTGGCCTGGCGGGAGGCCCTGATGGGTCTCCCCCGGGGGATGGAGCGCTATCCGGTGGAGACCGACGCCCACCGGCCCCCGGAGCGGGATCCCCGGGACTTCCGGGAACAGATGGACGTGACCCAGGGGAAGATGGAGCTGGGCTTCCGCATCGGCTTTGGCCTGGGGGATGAGATGTATCCCGCGATGCTGGTGCTCAATGCCATGTTTGGCGGTACTACCACCTCCCGGCTGTTTCTGCATGTGCGGGAAAAGTTGTCCCTGTGCTACTATGCCAGTTCAACACTGGTCAGCCTCAAGGGGCTGGTGCTGGTGGCCTGCGGAGTGGACCCCGCCAATTTTGAGGCGGCCAAAGGTGAAATCTTGGACCAGCTGGCCCAGCTTCAGCGGGGCGAATTTACCACCGAAGAGTTCCTGGCCGCCCGGAAGAGTGTGGTCAGCACCCTGCGCTCCGCCCAGGATGAGCAGGGGAGGATGTGCTCCTACTGGCTGATGGATCGAGCTGCGGGAGAGCCCTTCGATTTGAACCAGCTGATCCTCCAGGTGGAGGATGTGACCGAGGGTATGGCGGCGGCTGCCGCTATGGAACTGCGGCTGGATGGAATCTATTATCTGTCCGGTCCCGAACAGAAAGAGGAGGTGGAAGATGAAAGAACTTGAGTACGCCCGCCTTGGGGAACGATGCTATTATGAGACCCTGGCCAACGGCCTGACGGTCTATGTGCTGCCAAAAGCGGGATTTTCCAAGTCCTTTGCCTTCTTTGCCACCCACTATGGAGGGCAGGACGAGCGGTTCCGCACCGGAGAGCGGTGGCGGCAGACGCCGGGAGGCGTCGCTCACTTCCTGGAGCATAAGATGTTTGATATGCCCGGGGAAAACGCCCTCCAGACCCTGTCGGCCCGGGGGGCATCTCCCAACGCCTTTACCTCCACCGATATCACCGGCTATTATTTCTCCTGTACCGATCAGGTCTATGAAAATCTGCACACTCTGCTGAGCTTTGTCACCACCCCCTACTTCACCGAAGAGAGCGTGGCCAAGGAGCAGGGCATTATCGGCCAGGAAATCCGCATGATCGAGGACAATCCGGACTGGCGGATTTATAACAACTTGCTTCAGTCTCTGTACGCAAATCATACCGTCCGCAATTCTGTGGCGGGTACGGTGGAGTCTATTGCCAAGATTACGCCGGAGGTGCTGGAGAGCTGCCATAAGACCTTCTACCATCCCTCCAACATGGTCCTGTGTGTGGAGGGCAATGTGGAGCCCCGGAAAGTGCTTCAGATGGCGGCGGCGGTGGTGCCCTTTGGAGAGAAGCAGACCATCTGGCGGGACCACGGAGCCCCGGAAAAACCGGAATCCGCATGCCAGGAGATTTCTCTGGAGATGGAGGTATCTGCCCCCAGTTTTCTGCTGGGGTTTAAGGCGGAGCCGGGAGGTTCCCTGCGGAGAAAACTGGTGGGAGAACTGGCGGTGGAACTGCTGGTGGGAGAGTCCAGTCCCCTTTATGCCAAGCTCTATCAGGAAGGTTTGATTGACAAGACCTTTGGGATGGAATTTGACTCCGACGGGGAGACGGCCCACTTTATTATGGGCGGCGAGAGCGCAGACCCGGTGCAAGTGGCTGAGCGAATTATGAGTGAGGGGATCCGCATCGCCTGGAACGGTGTGGATGAGGCCCTGTTCCAACGGGTCCGCAAAGCCCTCTATGGGGCGAAAGTGCGGGCGTTGAATTCCTTTGAACACACCTGTATTCAGATGGCCCAGGGTCATTTCCAAGGCTATCGTTATCTGGAATTCTGTGACCTCTACGATCAGATTACCCGGCAGGAAGTAGAGGAGCTGCTGCGGGATTCCGTCACCGGCGTCCGCAGTGCCCTGTCCATCGTAAGACCCAAAGGAGTGTAATCAAGCGACATGAATCCCATTGTTTTTCCCGGCCTGGGGCTGGAACTGAATATCAACCGAGTGGCGTTTTCCGTATTTGGAAAGGACATCTATTGGTATGGTATTATCATTGCCTGTGGCTTTATCCTGGCGGTGACCTATTGCTATTACAATGCGAAACGATTTGGCATTGTAAAGGATCGAGTGATTGATTTTATCTTGTTTGCCGCTCCCGGCGGCATCATTGGCGCCCGCATTTATTATGTGGTGTTTTATCTGTCCCTGTACCGAAATCCCGACGGTTCTTTTAACTGGGGAAAAGCCATTGCCATCTGGGATGGCGGATTGGCCATTTATGGAGGCGTCATTGCCGCCATTATCATTCTTCTGATCTTTTGTGCAGTCAATAAGATCAAATTCCTGGCTTTTGCTGATCTGGGCTCTTACGGCCTGTTCATCGGCCAGGCAATCGGACGCTGGGGCAACTTCTGCAATCAGGAGGCCTACGGTGGTCCTACGACCCTGCCCTGGCGTATGGGCCTGACGGTGGCAGGGGAGTACATCGAGGTACACCCTACCTTCCTCTATGAATCTGTCTGGAATCTGGTAGGGTTGGCCTTTGCCCATTTCGTGCTGCGCAAGCACCGGAAATTTGACGGTCAGGTGTTCCTGTTCTATCTGTCCTGGTATGGCCTGGGGCGGTTTTGGATTGAGGGAATGCGCACTGACAGCCTCTACCTCTTCAACACTGGGATCCGGGTGTCCCAACTGCTGGCGGGGATTTGCTTCCTGATTGCCGGTGCGTTGCTGATTGTGCTGACGATCAAACTCAAACATGACCCGGAGCGGCTGTATGTCAATCAGGCGGCGGCTACGGCGGAAGGGGAGCAGATTCGCACTGAGTCTGTTCTGGAGCAGACAGAAGCTGAGAAGGAAACCCAAGAGACTGAGATGGAAACGGAGGAGACCCAAGATGGCGGCAGTGGTGATTGACGGAAAGGCATTGGCGGCAAAGCGCAAGGCCCAGGTGGCCCAGCAGGTGGAACAGCTTCAAAAGCGCCCTGGCCTGGCGGTGATCCTGGTGGGAGATGATCCTGCCTCCCGGGTCTATGTGACCAGCAAGCGCCGGGATTGCGAAGAGTGCGGCATTTACAGCGAGGAATTTGCCCTGCCTGCCGAGACCGGCCAAAAGGCTCTGCTGGAGCTGGTGGATGTACTGAACCAGCGGCCAGAGATCGACGGCATTCTGTGCCAGCTGCCCCTGCCCAAGGGATATGACTATGATGAGCAGGAGGTGCTGCTGCGGATCCGGCCTGATAAGGATGTGGACGCCTTCCACCCGGCCAATGTGGGCAAAATCATGATCGGCAACTATGATTTCCTGCCCTGTACCCCCGCCGGTGTCATGGTGATGCTGGAGGAGTATGGCATTGATCCGGCCGGCAAGCACTGCGTGGTGGTGGGCCGCTCCAACATCGTGGGCAAGCCTCAGGCTATGCTGCTGCTGCACAAGCACGGCACAGTGACCATCTGCCATTCCAAAACCCCGGATCTGGCCTCCATTACCCGGCAGGCGGACATTCTGGTGGCGGCAGTGGGCAGACGGGGACTGATTACCGCAGACATGGTGAAGCCTGGCGCGGTGGTCATCGATGTGGCCATGAACCGGAATGAGGCCGGTAAACTCTGCGGTGATGTGGACTATGCCCCTGTGGCAGAAAAAGCCTCTTACATCACCCCAGTGCCCGGAGGCGTAGGGCCCATGACCCGGGCTATGCTGATGGAAAACACACTGACGGCGGCCCGGCTGCACGGTAAAGCATAAGTAAGAAATAAAAAGCGGGACCTTTTCTTTGGAAAAGGTCCCGCTTTTGTGTCAATGAGCACCGCCCTCCGGCGCGTAGGGATTCATATGCACCATGCAATGCTTGACTTCAGGAAAAGTGAGTTCCAGTTTGTCGTGAACCGCTTCGGCGATCTGGTGGGAATCATAGAGCGTCAGATTGCCGTCCGCTGCCACCTCCATATCCACATAGAGCTTGGAGCCGAATTGACGGGTGCGAAGAGAGTCCACGTCCAGCACCCCTTCCACCTCCATAGCACACTGGCGCATTTCTTCTTCCACAGCCGGGTCACAGGAGGTGTCTGTCAGTTTTCGCACTGCGTCCATGAAAATGTCGTAGGAGGCCTTCAGGATAAACAGGCAGATGATCAGGCTGGCAATGGGATCGCAGATGGGAAAACCCAGCCGGGCACCCAGAACACCCAGCAGAGAGCCGATGGAGGAGAGAGCATCGGAACGGTGATGCCAGGCATCGGCCATCAGAGAGGTGGAGCGAATCCGCTTGGCGGCCACTTTGGTGTATTGGAACATGGCCTCTTTTACAACAATGGAGACCGCAGCAGCAATCAGGGCAATGATGCCCGGTACCTGGATGCCCACGTAGGAGGCGTTTTTGATACTCATGATTCCGCTGTATCCCACACCCAGACCGGTGGCTGCCAGAATTGCGGCCAACAGAATGGCAGCGATGCATTCAATGCGCTCATGCCCGTATTCGTGTTCTGCATCCGCCTCTTTGGAGGAGATGTGCATACCAATGATCACAATTACCGTTGAGACAATGTCCGAGGCAGAGTGGATGGCATCGGAGATCAGCGCCGCCGAGTGACCAAAGACGCCTGCCAGCAGCTTGAACAGCGACAGTGCTACATTCCCGATGATACTGCTGATGGAAACTCGATTTGCAATTTGTTGACACTTGGCCGTATCCAGTTCTTGTTTCATAATGGGACCTCCAAACATAAAAATACATCCACAGAGACAGTATGTGCTGTCCCGCAGATGTGTTTGGTATCTTCTGCTGCTATAAAAAATAGCCCGGCCGATTCGGCCTGATCAGCTCTGTTCAGTTTATGTCTTCACTGTGAAGTGTGTGCATTGTAACATTAAACTAAAATGTCAGTCAAGGCTAACTTTTCGGGGGAGATAGGTGTGGTATTTTATCGTAAAATATGATATCCTATCTCTAACTATGGAAAGGCGGAATGAATATGCTGCTGCTGGCCCTGGACGGAAATTCAATTGTCAACCGTGCATTTTATGGTATCAAACCCCTTACCACTCGGGACGGGCTTTACACCAATGCGATTTACGGTTTTCTCAATATTCTGCAAAAGCTGCTGGATGAGACCAAGCCTGACGCCCTCTGTGTGACCTTTGATAAAAAAGCTCCCACATTCCGGCACAAGGCTTATGAAGGCTATAAGGGCACCCGGAAACCTATGCCAGAGGAACTGGCCATGCAGATGCCGGTGCTGCGGCAGGTACTGGAGGCCATGTGCATTCCTTATTATGAGTTGGATGGCTGGGAGGCCGACGATTTGCTGGGTACCATCTCCCGGCGCTGTGAGGCGGCGGGCTGGGATTGCGACATCGCTACCGGCGACAAGGACTCCCTGCAGCTCATTACCGACCACACCACCATCAAGTTGGTCACCTCCCGGATGGGTCAGACCAGCTGGAAGGACATGACCCCGGAAGCATTTCGGGAACAGTACGGTTTTGATCCCATTCATATGATTGACCTGAAGGGACTAATGGGGGACACCTCCGATAATATCCCCGGGATCAAAGGAGTGGGAGAAAAGACCGCCATGGGGCTGATCCAGACCTATGGCAGTATAAAAAATCTCTACGCCAATTTTGAAACAGCCGATCTCAAAGGGGCGCTGCGTACCAAGCTGGACACGGGCCGGGAGATGGCTCAAATGTCCTATGACCTGGCCACTATCCGCTGTGATGCCCCAATAGACTTTAAGCCGGAGGACGCCCTGCGGCAGGAAGCGGATCGGGAACAGCTATATCAGCTCTTTTTAAAACTGGAATTCACCAAACTCATTGAGCGCTATCACCTTTCGGAGCAAGTGCAGGAACAGGCAGAGTTCCAAAATGCACTGGAGCCGGAGCAGGTAACCGAGCCCCAGCGCTGGGAGGAAGTATGCAATCAATTCCGTCAGGCGGAAGCCGTGGCTGTGCTGGCGCTGCCGGAGCTGAAGGGGGTGGCGCTGCAAACAGAGCAAATTTTAGTGGTGGTGCTGGAGCATAGCTTTCAGGGAGACTTTGAAGGGGTACTTCTGGATATCTTTGGGGGCGGCATGAAGCTGATCGCCCATCGAGTCAAGGAGCTCACCCACAATTTGCTGCAGGCCGGCTGCCCGGCGGATGGATTTATCTTTGATACCGCCATTGCGGCCTATCTGTTGGCGCCCACCGACGGAAGCTATGACCTGCCAAAGCTGGGCATGACCTACTTTAACCGGGAATTTGCCGATGAAAAGGCTTATTGCACCGAGGATGCCTTCGCCCCCCTGGCGGACCAGGCCGGCGCCCTGTCGGTTTGGTGTGCCCATACCGGATTGATCTATGCCCTCTGGGGGCAGTTGGCCCCCAAAATTCATGATCTTGGCATGGATGAACTGCTCTATGAGCTGGAGTTGCCTTTGTGCCGGGTGCTGGCGGAGATGGAGCTGTCCGGCGTGTATGTGGATCGCCAGGCACTGTGTTCCTTTGGAGACATGCTCTCGGAGAAGATCGATGCGACCCAGAGCGCTATTTATGAGATGGCGGGCGGGGAGTTCAATATCAATTCCACCAAACAGCTGGGAGAAGTGCTCTTCGATCGGCTCAATCTGCCCGCCCTGAAGAAGACCAAGCGGGGCTACTCCACCAATGCGGATGTGCTGGAGAAGCTGCGGCCCTATCATCCCATCATCGATCAGATTCTGGAGTACAGAAAGTATACCAAGCTGAAAAGCACTTATGTGGTGGGTCTGGAAAAGGAGATTGCCCCGGATGGGCGTATTCACACCCTGTTTCAGAATACGGTTACCGCCACCGGTCGGCTGTCCTCCACGGAGCCCAACCTTCAGAACATTCCGGTCCGCACCCCTCTGGGGGCGGAAATGCGCAAAATGTTTTTGGCCCAACAGGGGAATGTGCTGGTGGATGCGGACTACTCCCAGATTGAACTGCGGCTGCTGGCCCATATTGCGGATGACGAGGCCATGCGGGAGGGATTTCGGACCGGAGAGGACATTCACACCATTACAGCCTCTCAGGTGTTTGGGGTGCCCAGAGATCAGGTGACCAAACAGATGCGCTCGGCGGCCAAGGCGGTGAACTTCGGCATCGTCTACGGCATTTCCGAATTTTCTCTGGCCGATGACATCGGGGTCTCCTTCCAGGAGGCCAAGGCCTACATGGCCCGGTATTTTGAAAAATATGCCGGAGTCCATCGTTATCAGAAGGAGATCGTGGAGCGGGCCAAGCAGGACGGCTATGTATCCACCTTGATGGGCCGCCGCCGTTGGCTGCCGGAGCTGAAGTCCTCCAATTATAATCTCCGTTCCTTTGGGGAGCGGGTGGCTTTGAATATGCCCATTCAGGGTACCGCCGCGGACATTATCAAGCAGGCAATGTTGGCGGTGTGGCGCCGTCTGCGGGCAGAAGGACTCCAGGGCAGACTCATTCTCCAGGTCCACGATGAACTGATCGTGGAGTGCCCTGAATCTGAGGGGCAGCGTGTTGCTCAAATTCTGGAGGAGGAGATGGAGCATGTGGCCCAGCTGGCGGTGCCCCTGGTGGCGGAGGCCCATGTGGGTAGAAGCTGGGCGGACGCCCATTAAAGAGGTTGAGGAGCGAAGTATATGAGTGAATTAAGACGTGTCACCGGCAGCATTCCCGCCGGTGAACCCATTCGATATAAGTTGGTTCCCATGTCTCCGGACAATGTGGGGGAGATCGCAGATATTGAGCAGGAGTGCTTTTCCAAGCCCTGGACCAAACAGATGCTGATGGAGGAACTGGACAATCTGTCCGCTTCCTTCATTGCAGCCCAGGCGGAGGATGGCACCATCCTGGGTTATGCCGGCCTGACGGTGGTGTTGGATGAGGGTTATATCAATAATGTGGCAGTCCGGGAGGAGTATCGCAAGCAAGGAATTGCCTCTGCGCTGCTGGATGTGTTCATCCGCTTTGGCAAGGCCCATCAGCTGGCTTTCCTGACTCTGGAGGTCCGAGCCTCCAACGCTGCCGCCATCGCCCTCTATCAAAAGCATGGATTTGAGCAGGTGGGTCGACGCAAAAATTACTATGAGGATCCGAAGGAAGACGCCATCCTGATGACCCTCACCTTTAAGAAGGTGGAAGCATGATTATTCTGGCAGTAGAGTCCTCCTGCGATGAGACTGCGGTGGCGGTGATTCGGGACGGCAGGGAAGTGTTATCTGACGCCATTATCTCGCAAATTGAAATGCACAAGATCTATGGCGGCGTGGTACCGGAAATCGCCTCCCGGAAACACCTGGAGGCGGTGAGCCTGCTGGCGGACCGGGCGCTGACTGAGGCGGGAATCACGAGAAGCCAGATTGACGCGGTGGCTGCCACCTGTGCCCCGGGACTCATCGGCGCGGTGTTGGTGGGAGTCAACTTTGCCAAGTCCGCCGCCTACGCGCTGGGGGTACCCTTTATTCCAGTCCATCACATTCGGGGCCATATAGCCGCGAACTACATCACCTATCCGGAGCTGGAACCACCTTTTGCGGCTTTGTGTGTCTCCGGAGGAAATACGTTGATTGTTGACGTGCGTGATTATACCGATATGCGTCTGCTGGGCGCCAGCAGGGATGACGCAGCGGGGGAGTGTTTTGACAAGGTGGCCCGAGTGCTGGGCATCGGCTATCCCGGCGGCGGACCAATGGACAAGCTGGCCCAAGGAGGAGACGATTATAAGTATGTGCTGCCCCGGACCCACGTCACGGACGCTCCGTTGGATATGTCCTTTTCTGGATTGAAAACAGCGGCGTTAAATTTGATCCACAATGCCCAACAGAAGGGAGAAGAGTTGGATCAGCCTTCCTTTGCCGCCTCCTTTGCGGCAGCCATCAGTGATACTCTCGTGCCCCGCATCCAGCAGGCCGCCGAGATGCTGGGCTACGGCAAGGTTGTTGCTGCCGGCGGCGTGGCGGCCAATTCCCGGATTCGCCGGGATCTGACGGAGATGTGCCACAAAAAAGGCTATCAACTCTATCTGCCCCAGCTCCGCCTCTGTGGAGACAACGGGGCCATGATCGGCTGTCAGGGATATTACGAATATTTGGCGGGCGTTCGGGGAAAATCAGCTCAGAACGGATTTGCCAACATGGATATAGGGAGGAGCTTTTAAAGCTCCTCCTTTTTTCTTTTGATTCAATTTTGCAGGACTTGGATTCTGTTCTTTCACGGGATAATTTATGTAGACTTGACAAGAAAAAAGTCGGAAATAATTGCGCAAGCCTCTTTGAAATGCAGTAAGGCGGAATGCGTGGAAATACAATGATTTTGATTTCATCTGCTGTTGAAAACCCTGTTGATACTGTTGAAAACCGAAAAATAACGCTTAATATTTCTACATTATGAAAACTAAAAAGTGTTATTTGAGGTTTGCAAAATGCGTGGAATATGCAGAAAAGTGGTAGAAATTAACCAAGTTTAACTGAAAAACTATACAACATGATCTTGAAAAAATATTTTTTTCCTTCATTTCAGAGATTGCCTTGAACGGTAGGGACTCTTTGAGCAAAAAGGCAGACCCAGCTATCTGGGTCTGCCTTTTTGCTTAGGCTTATTCACTTGCCTTGTTTCTTTGAGGTGCGAATATGACTGAGTATTAAAAAGAGCAGTCTCTTGTTAGAGCAAAGCGCGGATTGCCGCTTCCAAACCTCGGGCCATTTGAGTAAGTTCCATGCTGGGGGTATTTGGAGCTTTACTGACGACCTGTTGCGACGAATAGGGGACATGTATGAAGCCGCCGCGTATGGGAAGATTATTGCGATGGATCAGATCCAATAGCGTATACATGACATTGTTACAGACAAAAGTTCCTGCGGAATTTGAGATGAAGGCCGGAATGGAGCTGTGTCTCATAGCGGCCACAATCTTTTTGACCGGCAGTGAAGAGAAATAGGCGTCAGGGCCATCTGCTGTGATGGGCTGTTCCTCTGGCTGAACGCCGCTATTATCCGGGGCAGCCGCATCCCGCAAATTGATGGCTACCCGCTCTACTGCGATGGCTGCATAGCCGCCGGCCTGCCCCACACAGATAACGACATCCGGTTGATATTTTCTTATCAGTTCCGCCAGAGCTGGGCCGGAATCGTTAAAAGAAACGGGAAGCTTGGCTTTGATTAGCTCTACACTGTCAATTCGTTCGGGAAGAAGTGCCACGGCCTCATAGGAGGGGTTAGTCTGTTCTCCGCCAAAGGGTTCAAACCCGGTGACCAATGCTTTCATTATCTTCATACCACCTTAAAATACAGCTTTATTCAATGGTATCGTCTATCGATGCAAAAATCAAGTTTGAGGCCCAGAAGCAATAAAAAACCGCTGAATTCTTTTGAATTCAGCGGTTTTGCTTTGGAGCTACTGGTCAGAATCGAACTGACAACCTTCTCATTACGAGTGAGATGCTCTGCCATTGAGCCACAGTAGCGCTCACAACGCAAGATAGTTTAACACATTTTTGTGCGGTCGTCAATGATTGTCAGGGAAAATGCTGCTTTATTGACAGGATTTGTATTTGCCGTAGCTCAGGAGGGATTGTCACTGAGAGCGCAGGCAATATTGATGGCGTGGTCGGAGCAGCGTTCCAAATCGGAGGCCATATCAGTGAATACAATGCCGCCCAGCGGGTCGCATTTGTGGGCCATGAGCCTGGCAATATGTTTGGTTACATATTCTTTTTCCAGGTCATCTACCCGGTTTTCAATGGCTTCTGCCTGAGGGATCAAATCAAATTGATCGTTGGCGAAAATCTCCAGGCAAAGATCAATGGATTTCAGAGAGAGAACAGACATCTCTCGCAGTTCCTCCAGGGCTTCCTGGGTCAGAATAGCGTGTTCATATTTGACTTGATGGGCGTATTCAACGATATTTTCCGCATGGTCTGACAGCCGTTCGATGTCGGATACCACGCGCATCATCATGGACACCCGCTGGAGATCCCGATCAGACAGATCCAATGAATGAAGCCGGATCAGACCCTCGGTAATGGAGTGCTCTAAAAAGTTGACGGTATCTTCCACTTCTTCCACTTCTGTGGCCAGAGCATCATCCAGATTGAAGAAGCAGTCTACGGACCGGGCCAGATTATCCCGGGAAATCTGACCCATGCGATAGATTTCCTTCCTGGCCTGACTGATGGCCACCGAAGGCATGGCTTCATGGCCGCTTTGCATGTAGATCAATTTGCGGCCTTCCAGCTGACGGGTTTCCTCGCCTCGAATGGGTATGATCTTCTCGGAGAGAGCAACGATATGGTTGATAAAGGGTAGTTCCACCAGAACGGCGGTAATGGAGAAGATGGTGTGGGTGTTGGCGATGGATCGACCAATGTCATTGGGGGAGAGGCTTTGAATGGCATCGGTGATTTGAGGGAAGAGAGAGATCAGGATCAACAAAAAGCCGGCACGGAACAGATTGAACAGCAGGTTCAGCAGAGCTGTCCGCTTGCCGTTGCGGTTGGTGGTCAGTGAGGCGAGAATGTTCGGCGTTACGGAGCCAATGGCTGCGCCAATCACCAGATAAACCGCCAAATCATAGGTGATTAGTCCCTGAACTGCAAAAGCCTGGAAAATGACTATAGAGGAGGAAGAACTCTGTACAATGGCTGTAAACGCCACCCCAAACAGTACTGCCAGCAGAGGGTTGGAAAGAGTAGATAAAAACTCGATGAAAGCGGCGCTTTGCGAGAGGGGAATGATGGCCTCTTTCATAATAGAGATGCCTAAAAACAACATGCCAAAGCCCAGGATGACTTCGCCAATGTGCTTAACCAGGTTCTTTTTGATGAACAGGTACATGACCGTTCCCAAAAATAAAATGATGGGAGCATAGGCGCTCAGGTTAAATGCCGTGATTTGTGCAGTGATGGTAGTACCGATATTGGCCCCCATAATCACGCCAATGGCCTGAGTCAAAGACATCAGGTTGGAATTGACAAAGCCGATCACCATCATATCCGTGGCAGAAGAGCTTTGAATTACCATGGTGACTGCTACGCCAACAATCACTGCGATGATTCGGTTTTTTGTGGCGTGTTCCAAAATGACCCGCATCTGTTCACCTGCGGCATTTTTCAACCCGCTGGACATGATGGTCATGCCGAAGAGAAATAGTCCCACGCCTCCCAGCAGATTAAATACCTCTATGGGGGTCATAGTATCAGCCTCCGTCCTCTTTCAAAACGTCGTGAAAAGACGAAAAAAGGCTATCAGTCACATGTAAAATTTGTGGCATATATATGTAAAGTTTAAGTAAAATTTATTGAGGGAAAACCACGCGGATGGTTGTGCCGATGTGTTCCATGCTCTCCAGTTCCACAGCGGCACTGTGCAGCTCTGCCACGTGCTTTACAATAGAGAGCCCCAGTCCTGTACCTCCGGTAGCTCTGGAATGACTTTTATCCACTCGATAAAAACGCTCAAAGACCCGGCTTTGGTGTTCTTTTGCGATGCCGATTCCGGTATCCTGTACTGTGAGAATATGATCATTCACGGTAACCCGGATCATGCCTCCATCGACATTGTACCTTCTGGCGTTGTCCAGCAAATTGTAGACAAGCTCCCATAGCTGCCGCTGATTGCCGGGCACGGTAAAACCGTCTCCCGTGACATAGACAGAGAGATGTTTGGCGGCAAAGTGAGGGGCCAACTGTTCCACGCAGGACTGGACCAATGCCATGATGCTGACTTGATCTTCGTGCTGATGCACTTTTTCGCTGTCCAATGCATTCAGTTCGATGATGTCGCCTACCAGGGTCTGCATTCGCTCCGACTCTGCGTGAATTTTTTGGGCAAATCTGGCCACATCCTCCGGCTTGGCAATGCCTGAGGCAATCATTTCCGAATAGCCAGAGATGGTGGTCAGTGGTGTTTTAAGTTCATGAGATACGTTGGCGGTAAATTCCTGACGCATGGCTTCCCGCTCATTTCTTCGTTCGGTAATTTCTTTTAATAAGGGAATCAGTTCCGGGTAGACTTTAGCTTGTTCCGGATCAAAGTTGGGCTGGCTTAACAGATCGGGCAGCTTTTTGATAGGCTGAATCACTCTGCGAGTCAGCAGCAGAGAAAAAAGGAAGGATAGCGGAATCAGAATTAAAAAGATGACGATGATGTATCCAAAAGAGTTTGAGAAAATGTGAATGATCTGGGATTGCTCTCGAGAAATACATAGAATATTACCGTTATCCAGCTGTACAGCACAGAAAATGGTTAGCTTCCCGCTATTTTCACTGCTGCGGTGGTCAGTGCCGGAGCCTTCCTCCAGCGCCTGAATTACCTGGGGCTGGGACATGAGGTCCTCGGGTAGGTTTTTATCGGAGCTGGAGTAGAGCAACTCTCCCTGAGGACTTAGCAGTAGGATTTGTTCTCCGTCCTTGACAAGCAGCGTTATATCTTCCGGGTTGGAGAGATCTTCGCAGGCATTTGCCATCACTTCTGCGGTGCGAAGCTGTTCCTCCTCAGAATACTTTATTAGTGAGGTGCGGAGTGCTGCACCGGTCATAATCATGGTAATGAACGCCGCGATCAGGGAGATATAGAGTAAGTTCAGGGTGATTCGATCCTCCATTAGCAATCATTCTCCATTTTATAACCTACATTACGGATGGTCTGTATCAGTTTGCCCCAACAACCCAGTTTTTGCCGCAGGGTTCGCACGTGCATATCCAAGGTACGGCTGGTGCCTTCGAAGTCAAATCCCCAGACTCGGTCCATGATCATGGTTCTGGGAAAAACCTGGCCAGGGTGTTCCATCAACAGATGAAGCAATTCGAATTCTTTAAAGGTAAGTGAGATGATTTCTCCGTCACAGGTTACTTCCCTTGTCGTGCTGTTTAATACCAACGGTCCGCAGCTCAGCAGGGAGGTGGAATTGGATTCCTGTGGCAGACGACGCAATTGTGCCTTGACTCGGCTGATCAGCTCCATGATTCCAAAGGGCTTTGTTAAGTAGTCGTCGGCCCCCAAATCAAGCCCGCGGACCTTATCGAGTTCCGACGATTTTGCAGAGACAATGATGATTCGCAAATCCTGCAGAGCCGGGTTTGCTCTCAGCTTTTTTAAAACGGTAAGTCCATCCTCATCCGGCAGCATGAGATCCAGAAGAATCAGAGCGGGGTGTTCCAGCCCTAATTTTTGATAGAGGGCATATGCACTCTGGAATCCCTTAACATGGTAGTCATTACTCCTGAGGGCGTATGTCATCATCTCCAGAATCTGTTCGTCATCCTCCAATATGTAGATCAGCACGATGAATCCCCTCTTTATGCTTGGCTTCGTAAAATATAAGTAAAATCCAAGTAAAGTATAGAAGAAATGACAGGAGAATACAAGCGCCAGTTTTGAAACAGGGAGTCGAGTTGGCATGGGACCTTTTTGTGTGTGCATATTAACCCAAATTTTTTAAAAAAACATATATGATTTGTTGCAATGGCTGAAATGGTATGCTATAATTATTGGTGTCTGAGCAGTTAGTTTCTGTTTTTACAAAAAAACATGGTTTTACCGACTTCTCAGATGGTTTTTGTTCATTGTTTCTATAAAGAACTTTTTTATTAAAAAAGGAGAGGGTTCATCATGGCTTTCACACTTCCTACTTATGACCTAAAAGGCAAGGTTGCCATCATCACCGGCTCCACTCGGGGCATCGGCAATGCCATTGCCCGGACCATGGCCGCTTATGGTGCCGCCGTTGTAATCACCGGCCGCAAGCAGGAGCAATGCGACGAGGTAGCTGCCGAGATCGTGGCCGAGGGCGGACAGGCTCTGGGTGTGGCCACTGATGTCACCAGCGCTGCCGCCCGGGAGAATCTGATTGCCAAAACTGTGGAGAAGTTTGGCCACCTGGATATCCTGGTCAACAATGCTGGTCTGGGCGGACAGCCTAAGAAGATGATCGACATGGACGAGGAATACTTTGACAAGTACGTGGATGCCGACCTGAAGGGCCTGTATTTTATGTCCCAGCTGGCTGCCCGTCAGATGAAGGAGCAGGGCTGCGAGAAGGGAACCCATCCTTATCGTATTATCAACCTGTCCTCCGCCGCCGGTATCAAGAGCCCCATCGGTGACACGGTGTATGGCTCCCTGAAGGCCGCTGTTTCCCATCTGACCCGTATCATGGCCAATGAGCTGGCCCGCTTTGGCATCACCGTCAACGCTGTGGCCCCTGGCTATGTCCTCACTGATATGACTAAGGATGTCATGGCCGATGAGAAGAATGTGGCTGCCGTTACCCGGATGATCTCTCTGCGCCGCTATGCTATGCCCGAGGAGATGGCCGGTGTCATCAACTTCATTGCCTCTCCTGCTGGCGGCTATCTGACCGGTGTGCTGATTCCTGTGGACGGCGGTATGACCATCAACTGAGCACAGATGATCTGCTGAATCAGTGCAGCTAGTTTTTAATCAGTTATCTTTATAGATAAAGTACCTATTTTTAAAATATGGGAGGAAGTAAGTATGTCTATCGAGCGTACCTATGAGGCCGGCTGGCGTGTCGGCACCTATGAGCAGTACAAAGAGCGCCTGCTCAAGATGAAGCCCAACGTGTATCTGCATGGCAAGAAGGTGGATCGCTCCAACGGTGTTGAGGGCGAGGGCCGGGACCTGGCCGACTGGATTGTGGGCGGCACCTATGTGATGAAGCAGTGCTACGACACCGCCAACGATCCCCGTTATGAGGACGTGTGCGTGGTCAAGAGCCACATCACCGGCCACTACATCAACCGCTGCACTCACATCCACCACTCTGTGGACGATCTGCTGAAGAAGCAGCTGATGACCCGTCTGATCTGCCATCGTGTGGGCGGCTGCATGCAGCGCTGCATGGGTTCTGACGCTCTGAACGCCATCTTCTCCGTGGCCTATGACTGCGACCAGGCCTGCGGCACCCATTATTTTGAGCGCCTGAACAAGTACATCGAGTACTGTCAGGAGAATGACCTGATCTGCAACTGCGCCCAGACCGACGTGAAGGGCTCCCGTAACCCCAAGTATAAGCGTGCCCACATGCAGCCCGATCCCGACCAGTTCGTCCATGTGGTTGAGACCAATGTGGACGGCGTGGGCATCGACGGCAAGCCCTGCAAGGGCATCATCGTCCGGGGCGCCAAGATCTGCAACTCCAACGCCCCCTATGTGGACGAGATCATCGTCAACCCCACCAAGTTCATGAGCCCCGATGACTCCGATTATGCTGTCGCCTTCGCTCTGCCCGCCGATTGGCCCGGCCTGAAGCTGATGGCTCTGCCCGGCCAGCACCACAAGCGTAAGCACATCGACGCTCCCTGGGCCCACATCGGTGACGTGGAGTCCCTGACCATCTTTGACGACGTGTTCGTCCCCTATGACCGCGTGTTCATGTGCGGCCGCGACGCTGAGGGTGTCTGCCGCTATGCCGGCTACCTGGCCCTGATGTTCGCTCACTATCACCGTCACTCCTACACCGGCTGCAAGACCGCTGTTTCCGAGGTTATTGCCTCTCAGGCCGCTCTGGTGGCCGATGTCAACGACATCGCTCGGGAGTCCCATGTCCGTTCCAAGCTGTGCGACATCATCCAGACCGCCGAGCTGGTCTTTGCCGCCGGCCAGCAGTCCGCTTATCGCGCTGTGGAGTTCCCCTCCGGCCAGTGGGTGCCCGATGAGATCCTGACCAACGCCGGCCGTCGTCTGGCGGGCCACAACATCTACCACGAGTATGAGATCCTGGCCGACCTGACCGGTGGCGTGTGCGCCAGCCTGCCCACCGAGGAGTCCTTCTACGATCCCGAGACTGCCGATCTGTGCAACAAGTACATCCGCCGCAACCCCGCTTACTCCGCTGAGGAGACCCATCGTGTCATGCGCATGATGGAGGATAAGCTCTGCGACGCCTTCGAGGGCGCCCAGGCTGTGGCCGGTGTCCATGGCGGCGGCTCCCCCCTGATGGAGGAGATCACCCTGATGAGCCGCTATGACCTGGAAGAGCTGAAGAAGATCGCCAAGTATCTGGCTGGTCTGCCCGGCTATGACGAGTGCCCCCGCTACGAGCGTGAGACCAAGACTCCTCGCGCCATGCTGGCCAAGTTCGACAGCTACAAGACCGCTGCCAAGAAGTAATTTCATTGACCTTCCCCTGTGCGTTTGTACAGGGGAAGGTCCGCATATTCAAATTAACCTGATTGAACGAAGGAGTAATTAAAATGGCTCATCTGAATCGGACCATCGGCATCCCGTCCTTCGACCTGACCGGCAAGACGGCGATTATCACCGGCGGCACCCAGGGCCTGGGCTTTGGTATTGCTTGCGCCCTGGCCGCCTATGGTGCCAACGTGGTGATCACTGCCCGTACCGCCTCCAAGGTGGAGGACGCTGTGGCGGATCTGAACGAGAACTACTGCAAGGGCGGCCGTGCCTTCGGCATCCCCGCCGACTCCAGCAAGAAAGAGAACATCACCATGGTCATCGAGAAGACTGTGGCTGAGTTTGGCGAGCTGAACATCTTGATCAACAACGCCGGTATTTCCGGTCCTACCGCTCTGATCGTGGAGAACCGGGAAGGTCGCAAGGAGTACACTGCCGAGGACTTTGAGAAGGTCATCGCCACCAACCTGACCGGCACCTTCATGTTCTGCCAGGAGGCTGCCCGTCAGATGATCAAGCAGAATGCCACCAACGGTAAGAAGGGCGGCAAGATCATCATTACTGCTTCTGTGGGCGGCTTTATCGGCGGCAAGGGCGTTGTGGGTTACGGCGCTTCCAAGGCTGCATGCCTGAGCCTAGCCCGCACCATGGCCAACAACTTCGGCCGGGAGAACATTACCGTCAACTGCATCTGCCCCGGCTATGTGGTTACTCCCCTGAACGAGGAGTTCTTCATCGACAAGGACGGCAACAAGACCAAATACTATGAGCAGCAGTCCAAGGCCACCTCTGTCCGCCGTCTCGGCACCATTGAAGAGATTGCCGGTCCTGTTCTGGCCATGTGCTCCGACTCCTTCAATTATATGACTGGCACCTATCTGCTCTGCGACGGCGGCCAGTCCATTCCGGCAGAATAAGCCTGAATCTAGCTTGAAAGGAGCTGTTTCCCATGGAATTTGAGAACATCATCTACACTGTGGAAGATGGCATTGCCACCATTCAGCTGAACCGTCCCAAGGCGCTCAATGCGCTGAACAGCGCCATCAACCAGGACATTATGGCCGCCATCAATCTGGTCAAGGCGGATCCCTCCGTTCGGGTGCTGATCATGACCGGTTCTGAGCGGGCCTTTGCCGCCGGTGCTGACGTCAAGGAGATGGCGGAGGCCACTCCCCGCTATGCCAAGGAGTTCTGCGGCCTGGCTATTGACATCAACAACATTCTGGAGTCCATGTCCATCCCCACCATCGCGGCTGTGGCTGGTTTTGCCTTCGGCGGTGGCTGCGAGATGACCCTGGCCTGCGACTTCCGGGTGGGCGGTTCCCGTACCACCCTGTCCTTCCCCGAGGTGGGACTGGGTATTATTCCCGGCGCCAACGGCTGCGCCCGGGCAACCGCCATTGTGGGCCCAGCCAAGGCAAAGCAGCTGGTTATGCTGACTGAGATGATCCCCGGCAAGCAGGCCTATGATCTGGGGCTGCTGAACTGGTATGTGGAAGGCGACGCCGCCCTGAATGCTGCCGCCAAGGAGGCCAAGGCCGCTGTGAAGGCAGCCAAGGTGGGCGGTTCCGAGGAGGCCATCAATGCTGCCAAGGCCGCTGCCAAGACCGCCGAGGCCGCTGCTGCCAAAGCGGAGTATGACGCCATTCGGGCCAAGGCTGTGGATGTGGCCAAGCAGCTGATGGGCAAGCCCGCCTGCGCTCTGGCCTCTGCTAAGGCCGCCATCAATAAGGCTGCCATCGAGACCGTCGCCGCCGGCAAGGCTCAGGAGACCACCGAGTTCACCCTGCTGTTCGACACCCACGATCAGAAGGAGGGTATGGCCGCCATGATCGAGAAGCGGCCCCCCGTGTTCACCAACAACTAATTGATGTTCTTACATTTTTAAGGAGGATAACAAACATGTCTATTGAAACGATTGCCGTTCTGGGCGCCGGTCAGATGGGCTCTGGTATTGCGCAGATTGCTGCCGCCAGCGGTTACAACGTGATCATCCGTGACATCAAGCAGGAGTTCTGCGACAAGGGTGTCAACGGCATCAAGGCTGGCCTGGACAAGCAGGTGGCCAAGGGCAAGACCACTCAGGAGGCTGCCGACGCCATCATGGCCCGCATCTCCACCACCGTGGAGCTGGAGGGTGTTGCCCCCGCTGATTTCGTCATCGAGGCCGCTCCCGAGATCCTGTCCCTGAAGCATGACACCTTTGTGCAGCTGGGCGAGATCTGCAAGCCCGACGCCATCCTGTGCACCAACACCTCTTCCATGTCCATCGGCGAGATCACCAAGGACTGCAAGAACCCCGAGCGCTGCATCGGCATGCACTTCTTCTTCCCGGTGTACGCCATGAAGCTGGTGGAGATGATCCGCTCCTGCTACACCTCCGATGCCACCGTGGCCGTTGTTCGTGAGGTCGCTGAGAAGATGGGCAAGAAGCCTGTCGAGTGCAAGACCGACACCCCGGGCTTCATCGTCAACCGCTGCCTGTTCGCCTTCATGCTGGAGGCTATCCACTGCTATGAGGACGGCGTGGCCACCGTGGACGACATCGACACTGCCATTAAGTTCGGTCTGAACCACCCCCTCGGGCCCTTCGAGATGATGGATATGTCCGGCCTGGACACCTTCCCCCATGTCACCGAGACCATGGAGGCCCTGCCTGTCACCGACTGGAAGTGCCCCGAGTCCGTCAAGAAGCTGGTGGCCGAGGGCAAGTTCGGCCGCAAGTCCGGCGAGGGCTGGCACAAGTACAACTAATAGGCCTGGCCTGTTTAGCTGTTCGGCTTAAGTCCTATTTTATTTAATCATCAAGTGGGGAAGGGGCGTTGGCCCCAGGCTGACGCCCCTTCTGCCACCAAAACTCTTTGAAGGATGTGTTTATTATGGCTAAGACCATTATTACTGCCGCTCTGACCGGCGCTATCACTCCTCACGGCTATGACGTGCCGGAGACCCCCGAGGCCATTGCCGCCTGCGCTTATGAGTGCTGGAAGGCTGGCGCCTCCGTTGTCCATCTGCACATGCGCGACGATCAGGGCGCTGGTGTCATGGATCCCGTGAAGTTCTATGAGACCATCAGCATTCTGCGCAACAAGTATCCTGACTGCGATGTCATCGTGAACTGCACCTCCTCCGGCGACAACCGTGTCTCCGATGACTCTCCCTATGGCAACGCTGTCCGCGTGCTGCATCATGCCAATGTTCCCGGCATCGAGATGGGCACTTTTGACGCTGGCTCCTTCAACTGGGGTATCCCCGGCGGTGTGTTCCACAACTCCCCCAAGATGCTGTGCGATCTGGGCACCCTGTACCAGGAGAAGAACATCAAGCCCGAGTTTGAGATCTTTGATCTGGGCATGCTCCGGGCTGTGGGTGTGTACTGGAAGAAGGGCTTTGTAAAGGCTCCTCTGCACTTCCAGTTCTGCCTGGGCGTTGTGGGCGGCCTGGCTGCCACTCCCCACGACCTGCAGCTGCTGCTGGACGAGATGGAGCTGATGCAGAAGCGGGGCGATCTGCCTGCCGAGTGCACCTGGTCCGCTTTCGGTATCGGCAAGGGTCACCTGCCCGTCATGTTCGCTGCCCTGGCCAACAACGGCAACATCCGCGTGGGCATGGAGGACAACGTGGTCTATGGCCGTACCGCTGACGGCAAGAAGATCATGGCTACCAACCTGATGCTGGTGGAGCGCGCCGCCAATGCTGTCAAGGCCTACGGCAACGAGGTGGCTACCCCCGCCGAGGCCCGTGAGATGCTGGGCCTGCAGCCCCTGGATCTGGAGGCCACTCAGAAGGCTCTGGCCGCTGTCACCGTGGAGCAACTGGAGGCTGCCAAGGTTGAGGCCGCTGAGAAGTACGGCACCACCTATTTTGCCGCCAAGGGCATGGGCTGATTGCCGGTTCTCCGTTGCATTTATCTGATGTAAATGATCTTCTGAGGTGAAATTACATGAAAAGCATTGATGAAATTAAGACTGTCGCTGGTATCGGCGGCGGTGTCATCGGCGGCAGCTGGGCTGTCCTGTTTGCCATGAAGGGCTATGATGTCAACCTCTACGACATCAACGATGACTGCATTGCCAACGATGCCAAGACCATTGAGAGCAATCTGGACTTCCTGGCCCAGACCGGCGCCATCGAGGATAAGGACGCAATCAAGGCACGTATCCACTACACCACCAGCATGGAAGAGGCCGTGAAGAATGCTATGTTCATTCAGGAGAGCGGCCCCGAGCGTCTGCCCATCAAGCAGAGCATGCTGGCCTCCATCGAGGAGTTCGCTCCCGCGGACGCCATCATCGCCACCTCTGCTTCCGGTCTGCCTCTGGGCCAGATCACCGAGAAGGCGGTCCATCCCGAGCGCTGCGTGGGCGGCCATCCCTACAATCCTCCTCATCTGATCCCCCTGGTGGAGATCACCAAGACCGAGAAGACCGACATGGCCAACGTGGAGCTGGCCAAGGAGTTCTATCAGAAGCTGGGCAAGGAGCCTGTGGTTCTGCACAAGGACTGCCCCGGCTACATCTGCAACCGTCTGCAGCTGGCGGTCTTCCGTGAGATGGTGGACCTGGTGGAGCGTGGCGTCTGCTCCGTGGAGGATGCCGACAAGGCTCTGACTTTTGGCCCCGCCATCCGCTGGGCTATCTTTGGTCACAATATGATCATGCAGCTGGGCAACAAGGACGGTATCTCCGGCATGATGGAGATGCTGGACGGCGGCTTCAACCTCTGCGGTGACATCGCCAACTGGACCAAGATCCCCGCCTCCTACAAGGAGATCGGCCAGGCCGGCGTCGACGAGATGATGAAGAACTTCCCCGACGAGATCGGCCACACCAACGCCGACTGCGCCCGCTACAGAGACAAGATGCTGATCGAGATCCTGAAGCTCCATCACAAGTTCTAATTGATTCTCTGCTAAGCACAAAAAATGCCGCTGGAATTCCAGCGGCATTTTATTTTTCAATATTAAAATTGCGCCGCTGAAGATTATGCGGCGCAATTTGCGTTATTAGGAATAGAGGATTATTCTTTCGGCCGGCGTTTGTGAAGTTCAGTCACAACTTGAGAAATCCAGCTTTGTACTTTCTCTTCTTCTTCCTTGGACATTTTTGAGGGGTCATAGACAAAGCAGCACTGGTCGTAGGCGCTTTCACTGCTCATACGGACCAATAAGCCGTCTTTCTTAAAGGAGCCGTCAATACCCATGGAATCCACACCGTAGGTAGGGGAGTCCGGCTTCAGCAATTCCAGGATAATGTCATACATCGCGTAAAAATCCTCGTCTCCCAGATAGCCCAATACAGAGACAAGAGTGGTGCCATTTTTCAGTTGGATGGATTCCAGCCATTCTTGATTCATCAATATCATCTCCTATGAAAACTATACCATAGCTTCCACCTTTATTTCAACCTTATATAAATTTAATATGTTTTTGCTGTTCTTTCATGAGAAGTTGTGTTAAACTAGTGCTCGTGAAAACAATTATAATTATAAAGTATTATTGAGGTGTCACTGTGAAACTGATTACATTTGCCGTACCCTGCTATAATTCGGCTGCCTATATGGAACATTGCATTCAAACTCTGCTGACTGCAGGTGAGGACGCGGAGATTATTCTTGTGGACGACGGTTCATCTGATGATACGCCTGCTATTGCGGATCGATATGCGGAGCAGTATCCTGAAATTGTTCGGGTGATTCACCAACCCAATGGAGGACATGGGGAAGGTGTTAACCAAGGAATCCGCAACGCCAACGGCATTTATTACAAAGTGGTCGACTCCGACGACTGGCTGGATACCCAGGCGCTGACTCGAGTGCTGGACCAGTTGCGCCAGTTCTACCGGGAAGGGAAGGAACTGGATCTGATGATCTGCAATTATGTGTATGAGCATGTAGAAGACCAGACCAGTCATGCCGTCCATTATACGAATGTGTTTCCGGAGGGGCAGATCTTTGGTTGGGAGGATGTGGGCAAATTCCGCGAGTCCCAGTATTTGCTGATGCACTCTGCTATCTATCGAACTCAGTTGCTGAGAGACTGCGGACTGGAACTGCCCAAACATACTTTCTATGTGGACAATGTCTTTGTCTACCAGCCTCTGCCCTACGTCAAAACCATGTACTATATGAACGAGGACCTCTATCGTTATTTCATTGGCCGGCAGGATCAGAGCGTCAATGAGCAGGTGATGGTCAAGCGGGTGGATCAGCAGATCCGGGTCACAAAGATTATGACAGAATGCTGCGATCTGAAGGAAATCGCCCAGAAATATCCCAGCTTGGCTAAATATATGTTCCGCTATCTGGCCATGATGTACACGATTTGCTCCATCTTGCTGGTGATTGATGGCTCTGAGGAGGCATTGGCAAAACGGGACAAGTTGTGGGAGGAACTGAAGGATTATAACGAGTCCCTCTATAAGAAACTGCGCTACCGCTCACTGGCTTTGGCCGCTAATCTGCCTGGAGCCCCCGGTAGATTTGTGGGTGTGATGGGTTACCATCTGTCTCAAAAAATCTTTAAATTTAACTGATAAAAATAGCCTTTCCACCGGCGGGACAATCCCGCCGGTTTCCTTTTTTTCTCTTTTATCTTGACTTGCCCCCCACATCCCACGGTATACTAGAGAGGATGAGATTGAAACGCTGGAGGCCGTGTTATGGAGCATAAACTATTAAAGAACAAATATTTCCTCTATGTCACCGAGTTTTTTGCCGGCATGTCGGTGATGGCGGTGGAGTTGGGGGCCAGCCGCCTGATGGCGCCCTATTTTAGCTCCTCTCAGATCGTGTGGACGGTGATTATCGGTGTCATTATGATCGCCATGGCCATCGGAAATTTGTGGGGCGGAAGAATGGCAGATCAGAGCAAATCGCCGGACCGTCTTTATGGCCGTCTGATTATTGCGGCGATCTGGATTGCGCTGATTCCTTTTGTGGGAAGATGGTTGATTGCGGGAATCACCGTTTTGCTGGCGCTGTTTGTCACAAAAAATTTCTTGGTTTGGGCTGCTTTGGCCGCCTGCCTGGTGATTTTTGCTTTCCCCTGTGTGCTGTTGGGTACAGTGACTCCTTCCTTGTCCAAATTTACGGTGGACAACCTGGATGATACCGGAAAAACGGTGGGACGACTCAACGCCTTAAACACCATCGGCAGTATCATCGGCACCTTTTTGCCCACCTTTGTCACCATTCCTGCAGTAGGCACTGCCGCTACATTTCTGATTTTTGCCGCAGTGCTGCTGGGGATCAGCTTGGTGTACTTTATTGGGGGACATAAACGGACGATAAAAGGGATAGTGGCGGGAATCCTTGTGATAGCCCTCTGCTTTGCAGTCCCTTCTTATAGTTTTGCATTCTGGCAGGATGATATTGCCCTTGAGGATGAGTCTATCTACAACTATTTGCAGGTTACTGACGATGAAGAGAAAACCATTTTATCTACCAATGTGCTCTTTGGCGTCCAGTCTATCCAGGTGAAAGGGGAAGGCCTCACTGGAATGTACTATGACTATGCGCTGGCGGCTCCGGTCATGGCGGGCATGACAGGGCAGCAGAATGACCAGCGTTCGGTGATGATCTTGGGTATGGGCTCCGGTACCTATGCCTCCTATTGCAGCCGCTTTTTTCCAGGCACACAGATTCAGGGTGCCGAGATTGACCAGAAAATCGCTGACATCGCCACAGAGTATTTTGCGTTGCCTGACGATGTGGATGTTGCCGTGGCAGATGGTCGGGCCTATCTGACGGCATCGGAGGAGCAATATGACGTGATTATGGTGGATGCCTATCAGGATATTACCATTCCGTTTCAGCTTTCCAGCGTGGAATTCTTTACCGAGGTATCAGAACATCTGAAAGACGGCGGGGTGATGGTGGTCAATCTTAACATGGCCTCCAATCGAGAGGGCTCGATCAATGACTATCTCTGCGATACCATGGCGTCGGTGTTCCGGCATGTTTACACGGTGGATGTGCCCGGTAACACCAACCGGGAAGTGTTCTGCACCAATTCCGATGAGTTGCTGGACGTATTTGAGCGCAGCCGGGGAGAGTTGCAGAATCCGGAGTATGCTTCCGCCATGGAGCAGGTCAGCCAAAATATCACCGAATATCAGGCTGGAGATCTGATCCTGACGGATGACAAAGCCCCGGTTGAGCTGCTGGGTATGCAGGTGCTGGATGAAATCATTGCCGATGAGTTGGCCTATTACAAAGGACTATTTACCAGTGGCGGATTAAATTTGGATGCCTTGATGGGATAAAAAAAGTGACGGCTGCGGCCGTCACTTTTTTGTTGATTAGATTTTGCGCATCTCTTCCAGCATATCATTTTTGATCTGCCAGAGCTTGGGGGAGAGATCCACATAATAGCGATGGGGATTTTCAAAGCGCTTGACCTCTTCCCAGAGACGGTCAATCTGTTCACTGCAGTAGGTTCTGGACTCCTCGATGGTGGGAACCCGATATATCAGCTGTCCTCCGCGGAAAATGGGCTCTAAAATGCAGCGGGCAGTAAAGTTGGAGAAGTATTTCTTTTTCCAGGTGTTTTCCGGATCAAAGAGTTCGATGGGCTGGGTGTCATCGATTTCCTCATCATACAGACACATCACATCAGCAAAAGCTTCGCCGCTTTCGTTGTCATAGAGACGGTACACCTTTTTGAAATGCGGCGTTGTAATTTTAGAGGCATTCTCACTTACTTTGATCTTCGGGATAATAACACCATTTTCATCCTCAATAGCGGCCAGCTTATAGACACATCCAAAGACAGGATCGCTTTTAGAGGTAATCATTCGCTCGCCGACACCGAAAGAATCCAGTTGGGCTCCCTGAACCAGCAAATCCCGGATCAGGTATTCGTCCAAAGAGTTGGAGGCCACAATTTTGCATTGAGTGAGTCCTGCGGCATCCAGCATTTTTCTGGCCTTCCGGGAGAGATAGGCCAGATCGCCGGAGTCAATGCGAATGGCGCACTTGGTGATGCCCTTAGGCTCCAAAACCTCTTTAAACACTTTAATGGCATTGGGCACACCAGAACGAAGCACATTGTAGGTGTCCACCAAAAGGGTGGCGTTATTGGGATAGAGTTCGCAATAGGTTTTGAAAGCGGTGTACTCATCCGGGAACATCTGAACCCAGGAGTGAGCCATGGTGCCGGTGGCGGGTACGCCAAAATCCCGGTCCGCCTGGACACAGGCGGTTCCTGCACATCCGGCGATGTAGGAGGCCCGGGCACCAAAAATGGCGCCGGAAGCGCCCTGGGCTCGGCGGGAACCAAATTCAGCCACTGGCCGGCCGGCAGCGGCCCGGACGATGCGGTTTGCCTTGGTTGCGATCAGAGACTGATGATTAAGCTCCAGCAACAGATAAGTTTCAATAAACTGGGCCTGCACTGCCGGGGCACGGACTGTCAGGATGGGCTCGCCGGGGAAGATAGGGGTACCTTCCGGTACTGCCCAGATATCACCGGTAAATTTAAAATTGCGGAGGTAGTCCAAAAACGCAGGTGTAAAGCCACCTTTGCCCCGCAGATATTCGATATCTTCCTCAGTAAAGTGAAGATTCTGAATATACTGAATGACTTGCTCCAGGCCGGCGGCGATGGCGAAGCCACCACCGTCAGGAACCCGGCGGAAAAAGATGTCGAAATAGGTGATTCGGTCCCGCAGGGGAGTTTGGAAATATCCGTTTGCCATGGACAGTTCATAGAAGTCACACAGCATGGTATAGTTCACGCGTTGGTCCATTTTGATTCCTCGTTTCTGTGGAGGGATGCTGTCAGACTTTACCATAAAACAGCACCATCCGGTCACCGTTCAGCGGTGTTTGAATAGATAATATTATAGTCTTGACACCTGTAAAATGCAAGTCAATGTTTGCAAGATACGAAATCTGTGGTAAAATACCTGGAATAGGGGAGGGAAACCCATGAGCCTGTTTTTATGTCCTATCTGCCGGCGGTCTCTGGTGCGAGAAGAGACACGCTATCGATGCGAAAACGGACACAGTTACGACATTGCATCGGCGGGCTATGTTCATTTGTTGCCGGCCAATCAAAAACATTCTTTGGTTCCGGGAGATGACAAGCAGATGGCTGCCGCCCGAAACCGTTTTTTAAACGGTGCCTGGTATCAACCGCTACGGGAGGCTATTGCTCGGATTGCATTGGAAGTCATGCCAAGCCAGGGCACTTTTTTTGACTCGGGCTGTGGAGAGGGCTATTATACCACCGGGGTCAGGGCGGCGCTGGAAGGTGCCGACAAAGCCCCGGCGGTATATGGAATCGATATTTCCAAATATTCGCTGCGCTGGGCGGCCAAACGGGACAAATCCATCGAGTTTGCCGTGGCGTCGGCTTATCATCTGCCCATTCCCGATAACAGCGTGGATGTTCTGCTCAATTGCTTTTCGCCCTTAGCGGTGGATGAGTTCCGGCGGGTGATTCGCCCTGGCGGCTGTTTCTTGTATGTGGTTCCGGCACCCAGACACCTGTGGGAGCTTAAACAGGTGTTGTATGATGTGCCTTATGAGAATAAGGAGCAGCGCATTCCCTATGAAGGCTTTGAATACATCCGGGTGGATCGGGTGGAGAATCGCATTCTGTTGCCCGACAGCCAAACCATCCAGGATCTGTTTGGTATGACTCCCTACTTGTGGAAGACACCCAAACAGGGCATAGAGCGCCTTCGTCAGCTTGAGCGCCTGGAAGTGCAGATTGCTTTTGATCTGCATTTGTTTCGCCGAATCTGATTTACCTGTTTTTCAATCGCTGTTCCAGACGGTCATAGGGATTGGTGCAGAGCTTGTACAAGAAAAAGCTGCCTGCCAATCCTACACAAGTGCCCACTAGAACGTCTGTGGGGTAATGAACGCCCACATAGAGACGACTAAAGGCGATCAATATGGCCAGCACAAGCGCCGGAATGCGGATGAAATTCCATTTGCGGTCCATGCTCCACATAAGGCTGCCTGCTACGGCAAATGAGGAGCAAGCGTGCCCGGATGGAAAAGAGTGGTCCGCAGGGCATTTCATCAACATGACAAGCTGTGGTAGCTGGGTATAGGGGCGGGGGCGTGCCACCAGGTTTTTCAGCAAAATGTTGTTGAACAGGAAGCAGACCAGCAGCGATACCAGGGCCAGAATACCGTATTTTCTGGTCTTTGGGATGATGGCCAGGACAAGCCCCAGAGCGATCCAGAACAAACCTGCATTGCCCAGTGTGCTGATGAATACCATGGGTCCGTTGAGCAGGGTCCAGCGCAGATGTTCCTGGATCCAGAGCAGCAGACTGCTGTCTATATTTTGTACGATTTCTAACATAGTGTGCCTCCAAACTGTTTATTTGTCCTATTCTATCTTAAGGCACTGCATGTGTAAAGGGTGAACGCAATGAGACATATCATCTGTCTTGCGCAGAGCAAGTGGAGCGCGGATCCAGAGCGCACGCAGCATCTGATGCGTCTGTTAAATGACGTTGAGATCAGCTACTTTGAGCTGACGGTAACTGCAAATATTACCAGCTATCTAATGGATCAAAACACCTTGGAGGCCAGAGAGCCTCATCCGGGAATCAAAGTATACAGGGTGCCAACTGTTCTGTTTTGGAAAAATGGGTCCACCTTGCTGGAAAAATGGAGCATGAAGAAAACCCTGAAAGCAATCCGTCGTTGTCTGAGGGAGGCTGGAGTGCGCAATGGTTTATTGTGGTGCGCCACTCCGGTGATGGCTGACATCATAGAACAGATTCCCCACAATGGGTTGATTTATGACTGCTATCGGGCCTGGGATCGCTATCCGGAGCGACTTGAAAGTCAAGTGGCCTATGATGCCGACCTGGTGTTTGCCGCTTCCGACAATCTGTTGGAACATGTTTCACCCTGCAACCAGAACACGTTTCTGCTGGCCAATGGTGTCAACTACGGGTTATATGCCCGAGGAGGAAATCCGGAGACAAGACCAGATCCGGCGTTTGATCGGTTTCGGGGCACAGTCTTTGGTTATTTTGGAAACGTGGAGCGCAATATGGATCTGCGTCCGGTATTATATGCAGCTAAGCGAAATCCGGGATGGACGTTTGTCATCATCGGCCGGGTAAAGGCGGGGCATCCGGATGCAGCCAGAATCAAGCAGGCAAAAAACATCTTTTGTTTGGGGCACCGCTCTCCTGCAGATGTGCCGGGGTGCCTGGCGGCCTGTGACGTGTGTTTTGACCTGCTGCATAATGACATTGCGGACGAAGATGTGGTACCAGAACGGATATATGCCTATTTTGCCGCCCAAAAGCCCGTTGCCTGTGTCTATCCCCGACGCTATGTGCCGGAGTATCCGGATGTGGTTTATGGGGCCCATAGTGATGAGGAATTTGAGCAGGCCTGTTTGAAAGCTGCCAACGAATTGGGGCGGCGGAAACGGATCCGAAGAGGACAATATGCCCGGGCGGCAGACTGGAGCGACAGAGCTCATTTGCTGCATCAAATTTTACGGGATAACGGTATGCTTTAATCTTGTCTATTTCGGACAATGGGATACAAAATGACTGTATTTCCTTGTGAAAGCGTACAAAAATGACGGCAGTAAAATTTGCGCCCTTGAAAAGATGGTTCTTTTCCACTAAAATGAATACAAATGAAATGGACAGGAGGAAGGCGCAATGATGTACTCTATGCTGTTTTTCCGTGCCCGGTGTGTTATTGCGTCCAAATCTGTATAAGTAAATTTCTGTTAAGCAGGTAAGGTATACTTACCTGCTTACTGTTTTTTACTATTTTTAAAGGAGAGATCGTTCATGAGCAAGAAAGTCGCGGTCATTATGGGGTCTGACAGTGATTGGCCTAATGTAAAAGCGGCCTGCACCCAACTCAAAGCCTTTGACATCCCTTTTGAAGCCCATATTCTGAGTGCCCATCGCACTCCCGCCGAGGCGGCCGCGTTTGCCAAATCTGCCCGTGAAAATGGCTTCGGTGTGATTATCTGCGCCGCAGGTATGGCGGCTCATCTGGCCGGCGCCTTTGCCGGCAATACCACCCTGCCTGTGATCGGCATCCCTATGAAGGGGGGAGCTATGGACGGCTTGGACGCCCTTTTGGCAACGGTTCAGATGCCCTCCGGCATTCCGGTAGCTACGGTGGCGCTGAATGGTGCCAAGAATGCTGCGGTGCTGGCTGCTCAGATTTTGGCGGTTACCGATGACGCGTTGGCGGCCAAGTTGGATGCGGCCAGAGTGGAAATGAGCGCCCAGATCGCAGAAAAGGAAACCAAGCTCCAGGCGGAGCTGGCCAGCCTGTGATGAGGTTAAACTGTGGCAAGGAGGGTGCTATGAGCATCGAAGGTACATTGTTTGATGACAAGCTCCAGGAGGAGTGCGGAATCTTTGGCATTGCTGCGGGTGAATCTCTGGCCGACCCCGCCATCAGCACATACCAAGCGCTCTTTGCGCTTCAGCATAGAGGACAGGATTCCAGCGGTATTGCGGTTTGTTTGAATGGCGACATCAAGGCCCACAAGGCAAGAGGACTGGTCCCCGATGTGTTCGATCAGGCACATTTGGATGCCTTCCACGGGGCCAGAGCAGCAGTGGGGCATGTGCGGCAAAGCACAGGAACAGGTCTGTCTACCGTCAGCGATATTCAGCCTCTGGTGGTGCACCATGCCTCTGGTTCTCTGGCGCTGTGCTATAACGGCAAACTGGTCAACAGTAAGGCCCTTCGGGCGGAAACGGAAAACCGGGGCGGCATTTTCCAGGGCACCAATGATGCTGAGGTCATCTCCTATGTGATCGTCCGGGAGCACCTTCGGACGGACACTTTGGCTGATGCTGTGCTCAACGCTATGCATTATCTGATTGGCGCTTTTTCTATGGTAGTCATGGACAGAAACTGCCTGATTGCCGCCAGGGATCCCAATGGTTTCCGACCGCTGTGCATGGGAAAAGTAGGGGATTCCATTGTGTTTGCCTCTGAATCTTGTGCCATTGAAGCTCTGGGCGGTACATTCCTGCGGGATGTTGCCCCTGGTGAAGTGGTGGTGACGGAATACGGCAGCGGGGAGATCCAATCTTATCACTGTGATATTCGTGCGAAATCCGCTCTGTGCATGTTTGAACTGATTTATTTTGCCCGGCAGGATTCCGTAGTAGATGGAGCCTCTGTCAGCAAAGTCCGAGAGATGGCAGGCCGTATGCTGGCCCGCAACAGCACGGTTCAGGGAGATCTGGTACTGGGTGTGCCGGACTCGGGCATTGTGGGTGCCATGGGTTATGCCCGGGAGTCCGGTATTCCCTACGAGCTGGGATTGATGAAAAACCGTTATATCCAGCGCACCTTCATCGAATCCAGAGCCTGGGAGCGAGAGAAATCAGTTCGGATCAAGCTGAACGCCATCTCTTCCTGCGTCAAAGGAAAACGTATTATTTTGGTAGACGACTCTATCGTTCGGGGTACCACCAGCGCCCGGATTATTCAGCTGCTGCGGGATGCGGGCGCAAAAGAGGTGCACGTCAAGTCTACCGCCCCCGCCTTTATTTACCCCTGCTATTTTGGTACGTCGCTGCCTGAACCCGGCCAACTGGCAGCCTTTGGCCGCACGGTGGAAGAGGTCTGCCAGTTGATTGGTGCGGACTCTCTCCAGTATCTCCGGGTGGAAGATCTGAAGGAGATCACAACCGATTTGAACATTCAATTCTGCGACGCATGTTTCACCGGCCACTATGCGGTGCCGGTACCCAGAAAGCAAGAGGATCAGCTGAGTATCAGCAATTTTTAATCGCACTGAGTAATATCAAGAAAACTGGAGGAATTGAGAATGAGCGTTAGTAAATCTGACTCTTACGCCGCTGCCGGCGTAGATGTGACCGCTGGATACGAGGCAGTCAATCGCATTAAGCCTCTGGTGGAATCCACCAATGTTCCCGGCGTTCTGGGAGGGCTGGGCGGCTTTGGCGGCATGTTTGAGCCCCAGATTGCCGGCATGAAGCGGCCTATCACGGTTTCCGGAACCGATGGTGTGGGAACAAAACTGAAGCTGGCCTTTTTGATGGATAAGCATGACACTGTGGGCATTGACTGCGTGGCTATGTGTGTCAATGACATCATTTGTGCCGGTGCTTCTCCTATGTTCTTCCTGGACTACATTGCCTGCGGCAAGAATAACCCCCAGCGTATTGAGGATATTGTCAGCGGCATCGCTGAGGGCTGCCGTCAGGCTGGCTGTGCGCTGATTGGCGGTGAGACCGCTGAGATGCCCGGCTTTTATCCGGAAGATGAGTATGATCTGGCTGGTTTCTCCGTGGGTCTGGTGGACTATGACAAGGTCATTGACAGCAGCAATATGCAGGAGGGAGATATCCTGATCGGCTTGGCTTCCTCTGGTGTTCACTCTAACGGTTATTCTCTGGTGCGCAAGGTGCTCAACATCAACGAGACCTACAACCAGTACAACAATGATTTGGGCTGCACCCTGGGCGAAGAGCTCCTGAAACCCACCCGGATCTATGTGCGGGCCGTTAAGCGCCTGTTGGATCTGGGAGTGGAGATCCATGGCATCAGTCACATCACCGGCGGCGGTTTCTTCGAGAATGTGCCCCGTATGATGAAAGAGGGACTGGTTGCCAATATTCAGACCAATTCCTTCCCCCGTCCTGTGATCTTTGATATTCTGCAGAAAGCGGGCGATATCCCCACCCGGGAGATGTACAACACCTTTAATATGGGTATTGGCATGGTGATTGCAGTGCCCAACAGCTGTGCTGGCGAGGCTCTGTCTGCCCTGGTGAAGGCAGGCGAGCGGGCCTATATCATTGGCAATGTGACCAGCGGCGAGACCGGTGTTGAGGTGGCATTTTGAAACGGATCGCGGTATTAGTCTCCGGAGGTGGCACCAACCTCCAGGCGCTGATTGATGCGAAAAACAGAGGTGAGATTCCAGAGGGTGAATTTGCCGCTGTGATCTCCTCCTCTCCCAATGCCTATGCCCTGAAGCGGGCGGAGACGGCAGGTATATCCACCTTTGTCATTGACCGGAAAGCTTATGGCTCCAATCGGGAGATGACGGTTTCCCTGACGGAGCTGCTGCAGGCCCAGAAGATTGATTTGGTGGTATTGGCCGGTTTCATGTATATTTTGACTGAAGAGCTGGTAAATGCCTATCCCAACGCCATCATCAATGTGCATCCGGCTTTGATTCCGTCTTTTTGCGGTGAAGGCTGCTATGGTCTGCATGTTCATGAAAAAGCCATTGCATATGGCGTAAAGGTGTCCGGCGCTACCGTCCACTTTGTCAGTGAAGAGTGCGATGGCGGGCCGATTATTCTGCAGAAAGCTGTGCCGGTGGAGGAATCCGACACGCCGGAGACACTGCAGCGCCGCATCATGGAGCAGGCAGAGTGGATTCTGCTGCCTAAGGCTGTCGACCTGTTCTGCCGAGACAAGCTTTCGGTGGAAGGACGACGGGTCCATATTCTGCCCTGAACCAGAGTTTTCTTGACAACGGCGCGGCGGTTATGGTACACTAAATTTTGCTATATGACTGACGGAAGTGGAGTTACCACATGGAGTATAGCAGTATAAATGCCGACCGTCTGGGCGCACCTTGTCAAGGTGCGCCCTTTTTTATTTATTTTCCCTGGCGCGCCTGAACTGATGCATCAAACAGGAGGAATTGACTGTGGAACAGAGAAACTTATTGGAACAGCTGAAGAACAATCCTTATCCGGGCCGCGGCATTGTGCTGGGCCGTACCGCTGATGACAAACATGCTGTCATTGCTTACTTTATTATGGGCCGCAGCGAGAACAGCCGTAACCGGATTTTCTCCGTCACTGAGGATGGCATTCGCACCGAAGCTTATGATCCCTCCAAGATGGAAGATCCCTCTTTGATTATCTACCATCCGGTGCGCCTGTTTGAAGGGAAAACCATTGTCACCAACGGCGACCAGACGGATACCATCAGAGATTTCATGGCGGAGGGGAAGTGCTTCCGCCATGCGCTGACAACCCGTGAGTTTGAGCCTGACGCCCCCAACTACACCCCTCGTATTTCCGGTGTAGTGCTGCCGGATGGCAGCTATAAGCTCTCCATTCTGAAGAGCTTTAACGGCAATCCCGACTGCTGCTGCCGCTATTTCTTTGAGTACGATCACCCGGTGGCGGGTAATGGCCACTTCATCCACACTTACATGGGTGACGGCAATCCGCTGCCCTCCTTTGAGGGAGAGCCTGAGCTGGTGGCCCTGGGCAACGAATCTGTGGCCGATTTTGCCGGCATGCTGTGGGAAAACCTGAATGAAGAAAATAAGGTTTCGCTCTTCGTCCGCTATATCGACCTTGCCAATGGCGATACCGAAGATATCATCATCAACAAGCACAACTGAGGAGGTTTTGGCACATGAAAGAACTGGAACTGAAGTATGGCTGCAACCCCAACCAGAAGCCGTCCAAGCTCTATATGGCGGACGGCAGTGAACTCCCTGTCACCGTACTGAACGGCCGGCCGGGCTATATCAACTTCATGGATGCCCTCAACAGCTGGCAGCTGGTGAAGGAGCTGCGGGAAGCCACTGGTCTGCCTGCCGCAGCCTCCTTCAAGCATGTCTCTCCCGCCGGTGCCGCAGTGGGACTGCCCCTCAGCAAGGTGGAAAAGCAGATCTATTTTGTGGAGCCGGATCAGGAACTGACTCCCGTGGCCTGTGCCTATATCCGGGCTCGGGGGGCTGATCGCCTTTGCTCTTATGGTGACTGGGCTGCCCTTTCCGACGTCTGCGATGCCGCTACCGCTTCCTATTTGAAGGCAGAGGTTTCTGACGGTATCATTGCCCCCGGCTATACTGAGGAGGCCCTGGCCATTCTCAAGACCAAAAAGAAGGGCAACTACAATGTAGTGCAGATTGATGCCGATTATGTGCCCAAGCTGCAGGAGCGCAGAGAGATCTTTGGCGTGGTTTTCGAGCAGGGCCACAACTTCTTCAAGCTGGATAATTCTCAGTTTGAGAACATTGTCACCAAAAATAAAGAGCTGCCGGAGCAGGCCCGAATGGATCTGCTGATCTCTCTGATCACCCTGAAGTACACCCAGTCCAACTCTGTGTGCTATGTCAAGAACGGCCAGACCATCGGTGTTGGCGCTGGTCAGCAGTCCCGGGTCCACTGTGTCCGCCTGGCCGGCAGCAAGGCGGACAACTGGATGCTGCGGCAGCACCCCAAGGTGTTGGCGCTGCCCTTCAAGGCGGACATTCGCCGCCCCGCTCGGGATAACGCCATTGATGTTTATATTTCTGATGAGTACGAGGATGTGCTGGCGGAAGGCGTCTGGCAGGAGACCTTTGAGACTAAGCCCGAGGTGTTGACGGCGGAAGAGAAGAAGGCCTGGATTGCCACCATGTCTGATGTGGCTCTGGGTTCCGATGCGTTCTTCCCCTTTGGCGACAACATTGAGCGGGCCTTCAAGTCCGGCGTCAAGTATGTGGCGGAGCCCGGTGGTTCCATTCGGGATGACAACGTCATCGAGGCAGCCGATCATCATGATATGGTGATGGCATTTACCGGGATGCGTCTGTTCCACCATTGATTGGGAAAGGGGAATCTGACAGTATGAAAGTTTTGGTTGTTGGCTCCGGTGGACGGGAGCATGCCATTGTCTGGGCCCTTTCCAAGAGTCCCCGGGTTACCGAACTCTATTGCGCACCGGGCAATGCGGGTATCGCGCAACAAGCTACCTGCGTTCCTATTGGTGCCACCGATGTGGATGCCATGGTGTCTTGGGCCAAGGAAAACAAGATGGATTTTGTGGTGGTAGCGCCGGATGATCCTCTTGCCCTGGGTATGGTGGATGCGCTGGAGCAGGCAGGAATTCCCGCCTTTGGCCCTCGGAAGAATGCGGCAGTCATTGAGGCCAGCAAGGCCTTTTCCAAGGAACTGATGCGGAAGTATCACATTCCCACCGCCAAATACGCCACCTTTACCGATATGGATGAGGCTATCGCCTATATTCACGCTGAAGGAGCCCCCATCGTGGTCAAGGCGGACGGCCTGGCCCTGGGTAAGGGGGTCACTGTGGCCGCAACGGAGGAAGAAGCTGTGGCAGCGGTGAAAGAGATGATGGAAGGCAACAAGTTTGGTGCCTCTGGTTCTACCGTGGTGATTGAAGAATGCATGACGGGCCCTGAGGTGACAGTATTGTGCTTTGCCGATGGGGAACACATTTCTCCCATGCCCTCCTCTCAGGACCATAAGCGTGCTTATGACGGCAACCAGGGCCCCAACACTGGTGGCATGGGTGCTATCTCTCCGGTGGCCTGCTATACGCCTGATATTGCCCGACGCTGTGTAGAGGAGATTTTTGAGCCTACCATGGCGGCCATGAAGGCGGAGGGCCGCCCCTTCCAGGGTGTCATCTATTTCGGCCTGATGCTGACGGAGGAAGGTCCCAAAGTTGTGGAATATAACGCCCGCTTTGGAGATCCTGAGTGCCAGGCGTTGCTGATGCGGCTGGACACAGATCTGCTGGAGATTCTGGAAGCCTGTGTTAAGGGGACTCTGGACCAGCTGGATATCCGGTGGAAGGATGAGGCTGCATGCTGCCTGGTGCTGGCTTCCGGTGGCTATCCTCTGGCCTACGAGAAGGGAAAGCCCATCACCGGACTGGATCAGGTTCAGAATGCCGTGGTGTTCCATGCCGGCACAGCGGAAAAGGACGGCCAGATTGTCACCAATGGAGGTCGTGTCCTTGGTGTTACTGCGCTGGGGAAGGGGCTGGACAAGGCCATCCAAAACGCCTATGATGCAGCCAAGCCTATTCAATTCGACCAGATGCATTTCCGTACTGATATCGGACACGCATTCTAAACGATAAATCAAAAGCCCACCCGGTTTTAAAACCGAGTGGGCTTTATTTTTAGATTATCGTTTCCCGCGGTAGTTGCCGCCGCCCCGATTACCGCTGGACCGGCGTCCGCCATAACGTCCCTTGCGGGCGGCCACCACTTTGGCCCGGATTACCAGGGCCAGAATCAAAGCCACCACAAGTACCACAATCAAAATAAACTGCCAGCTGTGGATTACATTGCTGATCTGCTGTTTGACCACTAGGAACTGGGAACGTTCCACATCGTTAACGGCCACCAGATTAACTGTCCCGTAGGTTTCTCCGTCCAGCGTGACGGTCAGGGTACCCAGCTTGTCTCCGGCCTGAATGGGGGCTTCTACGGATTCAGGAAGGTCTGTGGTCCATTCAAAGTCTTCCTGCGTCACATCATTGGGAAGCTGTGCCTCAATGGTGCCATCCACCACTACAGAGACATAGTCACATTCGGAAGATAGGGTTACGGGAACCTCTGCCACGGGTTCCTTGGCATCCAGGATGGTATGGAAGGAGAAGTTGTTGAAACCCCAATCAAATAGTTTGGAGCTTTCCGTAAACTGAAGACGCTGGATGTTACCTGCTTCGTCCTTGGGGTTTTCGCAGCCCAGCATGACACAGATCAGCCGCTGACCGTCCTTTTCAGCGGAAGAGAGCAAACAGTAACCCGCTGCGTCAGTGGAACCGGTCTTAATGCCGGTGCAGTACTCATAATAATACCCACTGTACTTCATGTTGGAGAGCAGACCGTTGGTGTTGAAAAAGTGACGACGGTTTTCCGTCATGTTGGTGGGTTCCACATAGTATTCTTTGGTGCTGACAATGGTGCGGAACTGCTCGTTTTGCATTGCGTATTTCGCAATGAGATAGAGATCGTAGGCGGTGGTGTAATGGTTGTCATCGGGCATACCATCGGGATTGACAAAGTTGGTTCCAGTACAGCCTAACTCTGCAGCTTTCGCATTCATCATGCCTACGAAGTTTTCAATGCTGCCGGCTACCGCCACAGCCAGGATATTGGCTGCTTCGTTGGCAGAGGCGACCATCAGGCAGTAGAGCAGATCTTTTACGCTCATCTGCTCACCAACCTGAATGTTCTGGTTGCTGCTGCTGCTGTCCAGTCCCTGCCAAGCGGTGTCGCCAGCGGTGATAATCTGATCCATAGACAAGGTCCCTGCCTGTACTGCATCCAACACCAGAGCAGCGGTCATCACCTTGGTAATGCTGGCGGGATAGGCCTTTTCGTGGGCGTTCAGCTCATACATAACGTAGTCTGTGTCCATATCCACCAGAATGGCGGCTTTTGCATCCACCGACATAGAATTGACGATTTCTGAATTTACCGCACCGACGGAAGAGACCGAGAGGGAAAAGACCAGAGCAATGCTCAGGAACAGAGAAATGAAACGTGATTTTTTCATAGGAAACTCCTGTCACATATGATATAATCAAAATGATAGTGTGCTGTAGGAATGATTATATCAGATTTATGTTTACCACGCAATGCCAAAGAGGGTGGTTTTCCTTGAAAATCAGATGGTATGAGATCCTGGTGCTTGTCCTATTTGGTGTTTTTGTACTGATTTTTCTGGTAAGCTATATGGCAACCACCCAGGCACCGGGGATCTGGATTTCCACGGAGTACAATGGCATAGACTCTGCTGCTGATGAGACGGCTATGGAGGAAGAAACTGTAGACATTGATTTAGTGGACATCAATACGGCAGACCAGACAGAACTGGAGTCCTTGCCTGGAATTGGAACAGCGAAAGCACAAGCCATTCTGGATTATCGCAGCATACATGGTCCCTTTGATTCCATAGAAGAGTTGTTGGAAGTGGAAGGGATTGGCGAGAAGCTGTTGGAGAAGATACAGGATTACGTTATTATATCCGCTACGGATTGAATGGGAGAGCATATGAAAATCTTAGTTGTCGACGATGAAAAAGTGTTGGTGAAGGGTATCTGCTTTAATCTGCGCAGTGAAGGATATGAAGTGGATGTAGGCTATGATGGGGCGCAGGCAGTAGAGCTGGCCCGCAACAATGACTATGATCTCATTATTTTGGATTTGATGATGCCTAAAATTGACGGCCTTCAAGCCTGCGTAAAAATTCGGGAGTTTTCCAATGTACCCATCATAATGCTGACGGCCCGAAGTGAAGACGCGGATAAAATCATTGGCCTTGAATCTGGTGCGGATGACTACATCACAAAGCCGTTCAATGTTTTGGAGCTGAAAGCTCGGATTCGGGCTTTGATCCGCCGAGCGGGGGTGGCCTCCTCCGGCAAAAAGGATGAAGCAAAAGAAAACTTGACAGTGGGGCATGTTACCCTGAACTTGGCCCAGCGGGTGGCCATTAAAAACGGCGAGATCGTAGATCTCACCGTGAAGGAATTTGATTTGATGGAGCTGCTCATGCGCAACCCCGGGCGTGTGTACAGTCGGGAAAATCTGCTGGACTTGGTGTGGGGATATGAGTACCAGGGGGATTACCGTACAGTGGATGTTCATATCCGTCGGCTGCGGGAGAAGCTGGAGTTGAATCCTGCCAGTCCTGGCCTCATTATGACGAAATGGGGCGTGGGGTATTTTCTGAAGCAGGATTGACTTGTACGGCGTAAAGAGAAAGGAGGGGGAGAATATGAAGCAAAGCCAGGAACGGAGCGCAGAGATGGTAAAGATCCCATTTTGGCGCAGTTTGCGGTTCAAATTCGCCCTGTCCTATCTTGTGCTGATCATTTTTGCGCTGGGCATTTTGAACACATATCCAGTGTTTGCGGCACAGGAGATGGTGTTTAGAGCAAAACAATCCTCATTACAGAATCAGGCGACCATCATTGCATCTGCTATCTCCTCCCTGGGAGAACTGACGTCAGAGGGTGTAGCTCAAGTTATGGATATGCTGGATGAAAACGGCATGACCCGGGTGATGATCACAGACCCGGACGGTCTGATTCTTTATGATACCGAGGAAAGCGACGGCACTCCCAAATATGCGCTGATTCAAGAGCTGGCGTTGGCACTAAGAGGAAAAGATGTCTGCGTGTGGTCCTACAGTGCCGGGGCCTTTCGTACAACGACTGCTATCCCGGTCATGTATCGAAACGCAATCATCGGAGGAATTTATCTGTACGATTATGATGGAGAGCAGGGAAGTATCATCACCGGGCTGCAGCAAAATCTGCTGAGATTGTCCTTAGTGCTGATGGGATTGGCCCTGTTGTTCAGCGTATTGCTTTCAAGGACCATGACCCGTCGGATCAGCCGACTGATTGCAGGAATTGGAAAACTGAGGAAAGGGCAGTACAGCACCAGGGTCAAAGTGTCCGGCCGGGATGAATTGGCTACGCTGGCCACTGCATTCAACGATATGACCCAACGGCTGGAGACAACCGACGAAATGCGACGCCGTTTTGTCTCTGATGCATCCCATGAATTAAAGACTCCATTGGCCTCCATCAAACTGCTGACGGACTCTATTGTACAAAACGAGGACATGGATGTGGAGACAGTTCGTGAGTTTGTGCAGGACATTGGTTCAGAAGCAGACCGGTTGGCCCGTATTACGCAGAAGCTGCTGGCTTTGACCAGGATGGACAATGCACAGACTACACAGATGGAGCGTTCTGAGGTGGATTTGGCGGATGTGATCACCGATGCGCTGCATATGCTTACACCGCTGGCAGATCAGAAGAGTGTTTCCATCCAATTGGTGGTTGCCCAGGGATGTATTGTGCGTTCCACACCGGATGAGATGTACCAGGTGTTATTTAATTTGGTGGAAAACGCCATTAAGTATAACATTCCAGAGGGTAAAATTTGGATTCGAGCCCGGAAATCTCGGGAAACCGTTGTGGTTACCATCGAGGATACGGGAATTGGCATCCCAAAGAAGGACCGGGATCAGATTTTTGACCGCTTCTATCGGGTGGATAAAGCCCGATCCAGAGAAGCCGGTGGCGCGGGATTGGGATTGTCCATCGTGCGGGATACTGTGGTGGCAAATGGCGGTTCCATCAGTGTGGATGCCAGGCCGGAGGGCGGCACGGTGTTTATTGTCCATCTGCCGCTGGCTCAAAGTGAGCCCAAAGGGGAGACAAAGGAATGAAAGGAAAGATTGCGCTGATTTTGGCGCTTATCCTGCTGGTTTCCACTGGGTGTGTTTCCAGCCACACCGCTGGCGGCATTCAATTGGATTTTTATTACTGTGTTCCTTCGGACAAGGCGTACGGTCCTTCGGTCCAGGCGGAGACGGACTCTGTGCCAGAGGCCTCAGTACCTGCTATCGTCGATCGGCTGTTTGAAGGGCCGGACAGCCCAGAACTGGTTTCCATCATTCCGGAGGGGACAACCTTGCAGAGTTGGACCTTAGAGGCTGGTAATTTGAGGCTGGATTTGTCTGAGGCATTTGGACGGTTGACTGGTATATCGCTGACCAGGGCGGAATACTGCATCGCTCTTACCCTAACTCAGATGGATGGGGTGGATACCGTATCCATTACCGTTGATGGGCAGATGATTCCAGGTTGTGGCGTGGAAAAAATGTCCGAAAAAGACGTGGTATTAAAAGGGGAGACCCAGGATCCTGTCACCGTCAGTACACAGCTATATTTCCCTCTGGCAGATGGTTCCGGCCTGGGCGTGGAATATCGAGTGGTGGAGGTCGCTTCCATGGAAGCCAAGGATCAGGCAACTGCCATTTTGCAGGAGTTGATCCGAGGGCCTTCCGGAGAGGAGATGACCGGGTTCCTGGGAGGAGCCGGAGTGATAGAAGTGGTTGCGATTGAGGAGAGCACTTGTGTTCTGGCCATTGACAGTGCCACCATGGAGAGCATCTGCAACCCGAAGGAACGGTTTGAGCTGCAGCTATATTCGATCGTTGACTCGCTGACAGAGCTGGGGACCATTGAAACGGTGGCCTTCCTGCTGGATGATGCACCCATTGAGGGCTGGGCAGACAGCTATGCGGCCCAGTATGAGTTTTAACGATGGGTGGTTGAGTACACTTCCGGACAGACTTCCTTGATTTTCTGCTGGATGGATTTTAAATCATCAAAGGTTTCCGGCCGTTTTCTATCGTCCCGCAGCAGAGCAGCAGGGTGATAGATGGCCGTCATCCAGATTCCGCCCCGTTGCTCCCACTGGCCGTGCTCTCGGGTGATTTTATAATCAGATCGGATCAGCCGGCAGGCTGCAATCCTACCAAGACAGACAATAATCTTGGGGCGAATAATTTCGGTCTGCTTGCGCAGCCATGCAATGCAGGCATCCTGCTCCGTGTTGAGAGGGTCTCGGTTGCGGGGAGGACGGCATTTCACAATGTTGCAAATATAATACTGGGTTCGGTTCAGATCGATAATATCCAGCATTTGATCTAAAAGTTGTCCGCCTCGGCCAACAAATGGAATGCCTGACAAATCCTCCTGCTCGCCGGGACCTTCTCCGATCAGCATGATCTTTGCGTCAGGGTTGCCGTCACCAAAGACCAGGTGAGTCCTGGTATCTGCCAGGGCGCACCCTTGGCATCCATCGCACTGCTGACGGAGCGAATTCATTCTGGCTTCGTTTGTCATGAGATCACCTCGTTCGCGATTTGTAGCTACCATATTCTATCACAGACGAGGTTTTTTGTGGAGATTTGAAAAATAATAGAAAAATTTTTATTTTTCTATTGACAAATGAAAAAGCCCTGGTATAATAGCTACTGTTCGCTGAACACGGCGCGAAACACAGCGGGATTGTGTAAGGGTAGCACAGCAGACTCTGACTCTGTATGTGAGGGTTCGAATCCTTCTCCCGCTGCCAAAACCCGGGTATCTTATGATACTCGGGTTTTTATACTTTTACGATACTTTAAGATGAAAGTGGCGAGATTGACTATGAAAAAGAAACGCGTCTCTTTTGGTGGCATTCTGCGTGGGATTGCCATGATCATTTGTATCATCGTAATTATTTGTTCTTCGATTTATCTCATTCGGTTGGCATTGGAAAGTCATCAAATAAAGCAGTCCAGCCGTTCTGCGGTTGACCAGTTTGTCAGCGACCAGACATCTGGGCTCACCAATGAGATAGACGGCAGTGGGGAAGCGACTGAGGACAATACTCCTGCCTACTCGGTGGATTTTGCCTCCCTGCAGGCGGCGTCTCCCTATGCAATTGGCTGGATTCAGGTTTCGGGTATTGATGCGATTAACTATCCCATTGTGCAGTACAGTGATGACAGTTATTTTCTAGATCACTCCTGGGATGGGGAATATAGCCGTTATGGAGCCATTTTCCTGGAGACCTTGAATGCATCTGATTTTTCGGATGGTTATTCGTTGGTTTATGGACACAACATGAAAGATGGAAGCATGTTCGGCGCACTGAAAAAATATGCGGATGCGTCTTTTTATCAGGAGCACGGTGGGGTGATTACCATATATCTTCCCAACGAGACCCGCAGTTATCAAATTTTTGCGGTAAGATATGTCTCTCCTGATGATACAGATACCTATACGTTGTGGGCGCAGGAAAGTGCAGATTTTGAGGCCGCGCTGGATCGGATGAAAGACGATGCTCTTTATGACACCGGCATTTCAGTATCCAGTCAGGATAGTATCGTTACCCTTTCCACCTGTGCAGGCGACAACCGCCTTGTGGTCCATGCCAAATTGCTCTCATCTGTTCCGGTTTCCTGAATGATTACTTTTTTAAGAAATTAAGAAGGAATTGAATCCCATTATAGGGTATGCTATAATATAGCAGTTCATAAACCAAACAGAATAGGGGTTTTCCGAAGAAATGGTAGCTACGGTGTCTGTGGCGCTTCCGGTCTATAATGGTGCGCTGTATCTGGCAGAACAGCTTGACTCCATATTGCAGCAGTTGGAAGCAAGGGATGAGATCATTGCCGCATATCAAGCTTGCGAAGATGATTCACTGGTCATCCTTCAGACATATCAAGCAAAGGATCCCAGGGTTAAGATCATTTATAACCAGGGAAAAGGGATTACCTCTAATTTTGATCAGGCGATTTCTCATTGTTCGGGAGATGTGATTTTTTTGTCGGATCAAGATGATGTCTGGTTACCCAATAAACGACAAGTTGTAGTAGATGCGTTTGCCCGCACCAGTGCAGACTTGATTATCCATAATGCTGTACATACCGATGCGCAGCTTCATCGCCAGGATCAAACGTTTTTTGAAATATATCCTATTGGACCTGGAAAATGGAAAAATATAAAAAAGCCTCGAATGAGTGGCTGCTGCATGGCTTTTACCAAAAGCATGCGGGACAAGTTGCTGCCATTGCCCGAAATTTACGGTTATGACCAATGGATCGCCGTGCTGGCAGAATTTGCAGGTAAAATTGAGTACCTAGACGATGTCCTGCTATTACATCGACTGCACGGAGAAAACAGCACCACATCCACCCGCAGGCTGAGTGTGATTTTACGCTGTAGAGCTAAATTACTGTATTCTCTGGTGCTCCGACTATGCCGCATTCGCTTGCGGGGTACATAAATGAACGTTTTCTCTTCGATTTACAGCAAACAGTGATTTATAAAAAGGAGGAATTTTCTTGAAGGGTATCATTTTGGCTGGAGGATCTGGCACACGACTGTATCCGCTGACCATGGTTACTTCCAAACAGCTCCTGCCTGTCTACGACAAACCGATGATTTACTATCCGCTTTCCACCTTAATGCTGGCAGGCATTCAGGATATCCTGATCATTTCTACTCCCACAGATCTGCCAAACTTTGAGCGCCTGTTGGGAGATGGCAGCCAGTACGGTATTAAACTCAGCTATAAGGTTCAGCCCTCTCCTGACGGACTGGCGCAGGCCTTCTTGCTGGGCGAGGAGTTCATTGGGGACGACTGCTGCGCCATGGTGTTGGGCGATAATATTTTCTACGGTAACGGCTTTGGAAAGCTGCTCCGTCAGGCGGTCCAGGACGCGGAGAATGGAAAGGCGTCTATTTTCGGTTATTACGTCAATGATCCGGAGCGGTTTGGCATCGTGGAGTTTGACGAAAACGGCCGGGCCATCTCCGTGGAGGAAAAGCCTGCCAATCCCAAGAGCAACTACTGCATCACCGGACTGTATTTTTATGATAATCGGGTGGTGGAGTATGCGAAAAAGGTAAAGCCCTCTGCCCGGGGTGAGCTGGAGATCACGGATCTCAACCGGCTCTATCTGGATGACGGCACTCTGAATGTCCAGCTCATGGGCCGGGGCTATGCCTGGCTGGATACCGGGACGATGGATTCTCTGGTGGATGCCTCTGACTTTGTTCGGATGATCCAGAACCGGCAGGGTGTGGAGATCTCCGCACCGGAAGAAATCGCGTTCATCAACGGCTGGATTACCAAGGATACCTTGATGGAATCCGCTCAGCGCTATGGTAAATCTCCCTATGGCGAGCACCTCAAAAAGGTTGCCGCCGGAAAGGTTCGGTATTGATTATGGGAAAAACAATTATTGTCACCGGCGGCGCCGGCTTTATCGGTGCCAACTTCGTCTACCTCCAGCTTCAGGAGCATCCTGAGGATCGCATTGTCTGCCTGGACAAGCTGACTTATGCGGGCAATCTGGAGACTTTGGCGGAGGCTATGAAGAATCCTCAGTTCCGTTTTGTCAAGGCTGACATCTGCGACCGGGATGCTGTCGATAAGCTGTTTGCCGAGGAGCATCCTGACATCGTGGTGAACTTTGCGGCGGAGAGCCATGTGGATCGCTCCATTGAGGATCCCGGTATTTTCCTGCAGACTAACATCATCGGTACTCAGGTGCTGATGGATGCCTGCCGCAAGTATGGCATTGAGCGTTACCATCAGGTTTCCACCGACGAGGTCTATGGTGACCTTCCTCTGGATCGGCCTGATCTGTTCTTCACCGAGCAGACCCCCCTCCACACCTCCAGCCCTTACTCCTCCTCTAAGGCGGGTGCAGATCTGCTGGTTAACGCCTATCACCGGACCTATGGTCTGCCAACCACCATTTCCCGTTGCTCCAACAACTATGGCCCTTATCAGTTCCCTGAGAAGCTGATTCCTTTGATGATCGCCAATGCTCTGGCTGACAAGCCTCTGCCCGTCTATGGAGAGGGCCTCAATGTCCGGGATTGGCTCTATGTGGAGGACCACTGCAAAGCCATTGACTTGATCATCCGCAAGGGCCGCGTGGGCGAGGTCTACAACATCGGCGGCCACAATGAGATGAAGAACATTGACATTGTCAAGATCATCTGCGAGGCTCTGGGCAAGCCCGAGAGCCTGATTACCCATGTCACCGACCGGAAGGGTCATGATATGCGCTATGCCATCGACCCCACCTTTATTCATAACGAGTTGGGATGGCTGCCTGAGACCATGTTCAAGGACGGCATCCAGAAGACCATTCAGTGGTATCTGGACAATAAGCCTTGGTGGGAAAACATCATCTCAGGTGAGTACCAGAACTACTTCCAGAAGATGTATGGCGATCGCCTGGCTGGCGCCGAGGAGAATGCGTAAATGAAGGTTTTTGTCACCGGTGTGGCCGGCCAGCTGGGCCATGATGTGATGAATGAGCTGGCAAAGCGTGGCCATCAGGGTGTCGGTACAGACTTGGCTGCGGAATATAGCGGCGTTCAGGACGGCAGCGCAGTCACATCCATGCCTTATGTCTCTTTGGATATTACAGATCGGGAAGCGGTTTCCCGGGTTCTGCATGAAGTGAAGCCGGATGCGGTGATTCACTGTGCGGCTTGGACTGCCGTGGATCTGGCCGAAGATGAAGACAAGGTAGAGAAAGTGCGCTCCATCAATGCCGGTGGTACCGCCAATATTGCCAAGGTCTGTAAAGAGCTGGACTGCAAGCTGCTGTACCTCTCTACAGACTACGTATTTGACGGACAGGGGACAGAGCCTTGGCAGCCGGACTGCAAGGACTATAAGCCTCTGAACGTTTATGGTCAGACCAAGCTGGAAGGAGAACTGGCGGTCAGCAGTGCCCTTGAAAAGTATTTTATCGTTCGCATTGCTTGGGTGTTTGGTTTGAACGGCAAGAATTTTATTAAGACCATGCTCAGCTTGTCGGAAAAATATGATACCATCCGGGTGGTCAACGATCAGATCGGTACGCCCACTTACACTTATGATCTGGCCCGGCTGCTGGTGGACATGGTTGAGAGCGAGAAATACGGCTACTATCATGCCACAAATGAGGGCGGATATATTTCCTGGTATGATTTCACCTGTGAGATTTTCCGCCAGGCCAACCGTACCACCAAGGTGGTTCCCGTCACTACTCAGGAATATGGACTTTCCAAGGCCGCTCGGCCCTTCAACAGTCGGTTGGACAAGAAGAAACTGGTGGAGAATGGATTTGAGCCGTTGCCTACCTGGCAGGATGCTCTGAGTCGTTATTTGATGGAAATTGGAGTGAACTGATATGGCACAGATCAAGGTGACCAAGGCGCCCATTGAGGGGCTGTATGTGATTGAGCCCGCTGTTCATGGGGACAGCAGAGGCTATTTCATGGAAACCTACAATCAGAATGATATGCACGAGTTCGGTCTGGACATGGTTTTTGTGCAGGACAATCAGAGCATGTCCACCAAGGGTGTGCTGCGAGGCCTGCATTTCCAAAAGCAGTATCCTCAGGGTAAGCTGGTGCGGGTGATTCGGGGCAGCGTTTTCGATGTAGCTGTGGATCTCCGGTCTGGCAGCAGTACCTATGGCCAGTGGTATGGCGTGGAGCTCACTGCGGAGAACAAAAAGCAGTTCTATATCAGCGAAGGCTTTGCTCATGGATTCCTGGTGCTCAGCGATGAGGCGGAGTTCTGTTATAAGGTAACTGACTTCTATCATCCTGGTGATGAGGGTGGTCTGGCCTGGAATGATCCTGCCATTGGCATTCAGTGGCCTCAGCTGGTAGGCGAGTACCAAGGCAATTGTTCCGCCCAGGGTTATACCCTGGAAGATGGCACTCCGCTGAATCTGTCTGATAAGGATCAGAAGTGGGACACTTTGGCCAATACGTTCCGGTTTTAATGCAAAAAACACGGCATCCATAAAATTGGATGCCGTGTTTTTCTTTTAAAGGTATGCTGAAGGGAAGAAAAACAAAATCCCCGCACCACATGTGGTACGGGGTAATTTGTTCGTAATCGTTCTGATCTGCTGAACAATCAGACGGCACGGTTGACCTTACCGGAACGGAGGCATCTTGTGCAGACATAAACATGAGTGGGAGTGCCATTCACGATCGCCTTGACGCGCTTCACGTTGGGCTTCCAGGTCCGATTGGAGCGGCGATGAGAGTGGGACACCTGAATGCCAAACTTGATGTCCTTATCACAAAATTCGCACTTAGCCATTTGCCAAACCTCCTCGCTTTAAGATATCAGCAAACTACGCATCGAATGGTATTGTATCAGATTATCTGTCAAAAAGCAAGTGATTCTTTGCTGAATTTTGAAAAAAGTTCGTATTATTTCAAGTGTCAATAATAGTTGCGAAAAAGGAAAAGGAAAGCTATACTAACTGTATCACTATGTTAAAATGTGACGCCGTTTCAAAGGCGATTAGAGATAGAAGAGGAGGAACCTGAAATGGACAGCAAACGCTTTGTCAACCTGGAGCAGATCATAGATGAGTTTTCCCTGGAAGTACTGTATGGCGGGGCAGACTATAAGAATATCAAAATCTATGTCGACAGCGTGGACCGTCCTGGACTCCAGTTGGTGGGATATTTTCAGCACTTTGATACCCATCGGGTCCAGTTGATTGGCAATATGGAGTACGGTTATTTGGCCAATCTGACCAGCCAGCAGCGCTTGGACTGCTTTGACAAATTGCTGAGCTATCCCATTCCCACGATTATTTACGCCAGAGGGCTGGAACCTTATCCGGAGTGTATGGAGATGGCCCGGAAACATGACCGTACTATATTGCGCACTCAGGAGCCCACAGGCGACTTTATGAGCACTTTGACTGCTACCCTAAAGAACTTTCTTTCGCCGCATATTACCCGCCACGGCGTCCTTGTAGAGGTCTATGGCGAGGGCATCCTGCTGATCGGTGAAAGTGGCGTCGGCAAGAGTGAGAATGCCATTGAGCTATTGAAGCGGGGACATCGGTTAATTGCCGATGATGCAGTGGATATTACCCGCACTTCTGCTCACAGTCTGCGGGGAACAGCCCCGGAGCTGATTCGCTATTATATGGAGCTTCGCGGCATCGGCGTGATTGATGTCCGCCAGCTGTTTGGTATGTCAGCAGTTAAGGAATCCACCCGAATTGACATGATTATTAACATCGAGCAGTGGAAGGACGGTATCAACTATGATCGGATTGGATTGGATGACCAGTATTCCACCATTTTGGATGTAAACGTGCCCACCGTTACCGTACCTGTCAAACCGGGACGTAACCTGGCCGTCATTATCGAAGTCGCAGCTTTGAATAACCGTCAGAAGAAGATGGGCTTTAACGCTGCGCAGGAGTTTACCCGGCAGATCAACGCTCATTTTGAAGCAGAGCAGGCTATCTGGTAAGTAATAGATAAGATAAAAAGAAGCGCCATCTGTTGATGGCGCTTCTTTTGGATTATTTTAGTTGTTTTCCCCGATGTTTTGCGGTTGCAGCGACCATGCCGCCCAAAGCAAACAGTGCAATTGCATTGGGAATAACCATGAGCTGGTTAAACATATCCGTCAGCTCCCACACCAGATCGTTGGAGAGGCAGGAACCCAGGAAAATGAACACAATTGCCACAACAGAGTAAACAATGTTTGCAGCTTTGCTGTGGAACAGATAATTAACATTGATTCGGCCAAACAGATTCCAGCTGATGATGGTGGAGAAGGCAAAAAACAGCAGGCAGATTGCTACGATTCCATTGCCAAAGGCAGAGCCAAAGATACTGGAGAAGGCCAACTGGGCCATATTGGTTTTGGAAATCCCTTCAGCAGCGCCGGAGGCCAGGATACCATTGCCTGCGTACAGGGTGGAGATAACAATCAGTGCGGTCATGGTGAGAACAACAAAAGTGTCAATGAAAACACCGATCATGGCCACAACGCCCTGGTCGTGGGGGTCCTTTACCTTGGCAATGGCGTGGGCATGAGGAGTGGAGCCCATACCGGCCTCATTGGAAAACAGCCCCCGTTTGACGCCCTGGCTGATGGCGGTTTTCAGTGCATATCCGATACTGCCGCCGATGATAGAGTTGGGGACAAAGGCATAGCGGAAAATCATTCCAAAGGTTTCGGGGATAAAACGAATCCGGACAATCAGTACGATGAGACCGAAGAGAAGGTACAGCACAGCCATAATGGGAACAAGTTTTTCCGTTACAGAGGCAATGCGGTTGATACCGCCCAGGAAAATAAACGCTGCCAGGGCCGCCACAAGAATGCCCATGATCCAGCCGGGGATCCCGAAGGCGTTATGGCAGGCTTCGCTGATGGAGTTAGACTGTACCATGCAGCCCATAAAACCAAGGGCGAGAATGATAGCCACGGCAAAGAATCCGGCCATGAACTTGCCGAATTTATTTTGAAATGCATGCTTAATGTAATAAACCGGGCCGCCGGAGACGCTGCCGTCGCTGTGGACCACCTTGGTCTTTTGGGCCAGCACCGCTTCGGCATAGATGGTGGCCATACCGAAGAAGGCAATGATCCACATCCAGAAAATCGCGCCGGGGCCACCAATCAAAATAGCGCCGCAGGCACCCACAATGTTACCAGTGCCTACCTGCGCGGCAATGGCGGTGGTCAAGGCCTGAAAAGAGCTGATGCCGCCCTCGTGTTTTCCACCCCTCATAGAGAAGTTGCCGAACACCTTGCGCATGCCTTCTCCAAAGCACCGAATCTGCACAAAGCGAGTTCGAACAGAGAAATAAATACCCGAAGCGACTAAGAGTACCACCAGAATGTAGTCCGACAGATAGAGGTTGATGGTTTGTACTGCGTGAAGTAATGTTTCCATAGTTTCTCCCTTTTCCTCTCAAAAATAAAAAAGCTGCTAATGATCCATTAGCAGCTCAAGAGAAAATCGCATAGACAATTTGCTTTTTTGCGACTCTGTCCTTTTGCCTGAGAGATTCGGTCAGCAGTTTTGCAGACCTTGCACCTTCGGCACTCTTGCGAGATTCTCCAGAGCTTCCTCCGCCTTCAGTTTCCATCAAGGGATCCTAAAAGCTTCTTAGGAAATGAATGAACTATTTTTACCACAAAATTTCTGCTTTGTCAATACAGCTGCGCCCAATAAGAATAGAAGCTAGTACCAAGAAAAGTGTTATTTTCATTTCTTTTTTCTGCTTCCCATGCTATGATAAAATAACAATGGATTGCATACTGAAACTGTGGGCAAGGGAGTGATTCAAGTGATATTTGGGGTTCAGATACCACCCGTACGGTTGGCACTTGCCATAGCCTGTACCGCTTTGGCCCTGATCCTCTTACTGGTAGTGTTGATTCGCAGGCTATATCACCGAATCCGGTTTGGCCATCAGTATGGGGGACACAGGAGCTTTCGAAGAAAGAGAGGAGGATCAATGGGCGGAGGTGTTTTATCGCGTCATAGCCGCCCCAGTTCCTCCAGCCGTCGCTACGGAAAAGGATATCAACGCTCTTTATCCCATCAAAGGCGCCGTCGGATTCGCCGGAAAAAATATGGTCAGTTTCAATACCATGGTTATACATCACCAGCGGAAGTCCATAGTCATCGTGAAAAGGAATGAAGCGCCGTTTTAAAACGGCGCTTCATTTTTTGTTAGGATTTATCTCTTGACTTAGAAAATAAGGCTGCCAAAGCGCCAAAAAAGATGGCGGCGGTAATTCCGCCGGCTGCAGCCGTAATGCCGCCGGTAAAGGCGCCTAACAATCCCTTTTCTGCTACTGCGATCCGTACGCCCTTTGCCAGATTGGCACCAAAGCCGGTCAAGGGGATGGAGGCTCCCATACCGCCCCATTTTAAAATCGGTTCATAGATTCCAAGGCCTCCTAAAATAACGCCTGCTACTACATAAGAGGTGAGTATTTTGGCTGGAGTCAATGAAGTCTTATCAATCAAAATCTGGCCGATCAGACAGAGTATTCCGCCGCACAGAAAGGCTTGCAAGGTCTCTAAAATAAGCTTCATACATTAAACTCCTTTGCGGTGGAAATGGCTACAGCATGGCAAATGCCAGGGATGGATTCTCCTTGTCCTAAGGCCACAGGGGAGTGGAGTGCACCGGTGCCGCAAAACAGTACCCGGTTTAGTCTGCCAGCGCCCATCTCCCGCAGGATATATCCCGTAAGAACAGCGGCGGAACATCCGCAACCAGAGCCGCCGCAGTGGACATCCTGGCCCTTTAAATCGTACAGCATGATTCCACAGTCGTTGTAGTGCGCGCCTAATTCAATGCCGTCTCGCTGAAAGAGTTCGCGCACCAGTTGAGAGCCTAACATGCCCAGATCTCCCGTCACAATCAGATCATAATCCTCGTAGGTCCGCCCTGTATCTGACAGATGGGCACGAATGGTGCTGTAAGCAGCCGGAGCCATGGCAGCGCCCATGTTATTGGCGTCTTTGATGCCCCAGTCGGTCACAGTTCCAACGGTAACATGGGTCAGATATGGCCCTGAGCCCTCTTTGCCCAGCAATACTGCACCGGAGGCAGTGGCGGTCCACTGGGCGGTAGGCGTGCGCTGACCGCCGTATTCCAGCGGTGTGCGATACTGGCGCTCCGCTGTGCAGAAGTGGGAGGAGGTGACGGCGCAGATAAAGCGTCCAAAGCCGCCGTCCATCAGCATACCGGCTAAGCTCAGAGATTCTGCCATGGTAGAACAGGCACCATAAAGCCCCAAAAAAGGAGCAGCGGTATCCCGGGCAGCGTAGGTGGTGCCGATACATTGGTTCAGCAGATCCCCGGCCAGCAGGAGATCCAATGAGGATGCAGCCAGACCAGCTTTCTCCAAGGCCATTTTTGTGGCAGCTTTTTGAAAAGCGGACTCAGCCTTTTCCCAGGTTTTTTCTCCCATCATGGTGTCCGGGAAGATTTGGTCAAAGGTCTGGGACAGAGGACCTTCTCCCTCTTTTTTGCCTACCGCGTTGGCATATGAGAGGATAGACGGGCAGGAGGGAAGGCGAAATGTGCGGCTTCCGATCTTTTTTTCCACCATATCACTTCCAGATCAAAAATCGATTGCGTGAACTAGGTTTCCCAGACAATTCCACCTTATGCAAAAAGAATTATGATTTTTGCGGACTTTGGTGGAAATGACATAAAAGATCAATAAAAAAACAAGAAAGTCCGTCGATGAAGGATTTGTATTCGTTGGCGAAATATGCTATGATATGGGACACAAGTTAAATAAAAAAGAAGGAGTCGATCATATGGCTTATTACTATCCGGAACCTTCCCGTACCTTCGGCGAGTATCTTTTGGTCCCTGGCTATTCCTCTTCGGAAAATGTGCCTGACGCTGTCAGCCTGAAGACCCCGCTGGTCAAATACCGCAAGGGTCAGGAAGAGTGCCCGCTTTCCATGAACATTCCCATGGTCAGTGCAGTCATGCAGGCGGTTTCCGGCGAAAAGCTGGCCATCGCTCTGGCGAAGCAGGGCGGCGTCTCCTTTATTTACGGCTCTCAGAGCATTGAAGATGAAGCCGCTATGGTGTCCCGGGTAAAGGACTACAAGAAGGGATTTGTCACTTCCGATTCCAACCTCTCTCCGGAGGCCACCCTGGCGGATGTGCTGGCCCTGAAGGCCAAGACCGGTCATTCCACCGTGGCCATTACTGAGGACGGCACCCCCAACGGCAAGCTGCTGGGCATCGTGGCCAGCCGGGATTACCGGGTTAGCCGTATGAGCAAAGATGTAAAGGTCAAGGAATTCATGACGCCGCTGGACAAGCTGGTGATTGCCCCCGACACCACCACGCTGAAAGAGGCCAACGATATTATTTGGGATAATAAGATCAACTCCCTGCCGCTGGTGGATAGCCAGGGCAGACTGAAATACATCGTATTCCGCAAGGACTACGACAGCCACAAGGAAAATGTCCACGAGCTGCTGGACGCCAATAAGAGCTATGTGGTTGGCGCTGGTATCAACACCCGGGACTATGAGCAGCGGGTGCCTGCTCTGGTGGAGGCCGGTGTGGATGTGCTCTGCATCGACTCTTCGGAAGGCTATTCCGAATGGCAGAGCCGTACTTTGAAATGGATTCGTGAAAAATACGGTGATACCGTTAAGGTGGGCGCCGGCAACGTGGTAGATCGGGATGGCTTCCGTTTCCTGGCTGAGGCCGGAGCCGATTTTGTGAAGATCGGCATTGGCGGCGGCTCCATCTGCATCACCCGAGAGACCAAGGGCATTGGTCGTGGCCAGGCTACTGCGGTGATTGAAGTGGCCCGTGCCCGGGATGAGTACTTCCGGGAGACTGGTATTTATATTCCCATCTGCTCTGACGGCGGTATTGTTCACGATTACCATATCACTCTGGCACTGGCCATGGGCGCTGATTTCGTGATGCTGGGACGCTATTTTGCCCGCTTTGATGAGAGCCCCTCCATGAAGGTTCGCATTAACGGAACCACCATGAAGGAGTACTGGGGTGAGGGTTCCAACCGGGCCCGGAACTGGCAGCGCTATGATTTGGGCGGCGCCAGCAAGCTTTCCTTTGAGGAAGGCGTGGACAGCTATGTGCCCTATGCCGGTCCTCTGGCTGATGGTGTGCAGACCACCCTGTATAAGGTGAAAAGCACCATGTGCAACTGCGGCTGCAATTCTATTCCTGAGCTGCAGGAGAAAGCCCGGCTTACTGTGGTTTCCTCCACCAGCATTGTTGAGGGCGGCAGCCATGACGTTCTGCTGCGCAACGGCAGCAATAATAACTGACCCTGCTTTACAAAGAGCGCTCCTGATATCTGCGTCAGGAGCGCTCTGTTTTCTTGATTGTATTTTTCGTACAGATGTGCTATAATTTCAAAGATTATCGAGCAATAAAAGGAGCGTTTCATATGGCTGAAGAGTTGCGGAGTTTTGCCTATATTTGCCCGGAATGCCGTCAAACTGTAATTGCCCAGCGCAGTGCCTTTTCTCTGGCCGCTGGTGATTGTCAAATCCCTTGCCCCTGCGGAAAATCTACCCTCCGTGTGGAGAATATGGGGAGTATGTATCATCTCAGTGTTCCCTGTGTGGCATGTGGCCGCAACCATGAGGTTTCCTGCCCGCAGGAGGCCCTTTTGCGGCGCAAAGCGGTTGCACTAACCTGCAAATCCACTGGCTTTGATAGTTGTGTTGTGGGAGAAGAAGCCGCTGTTTTTGAGGCAGCCAAGCGGATGGAAGAGAGTGCTGACGCTCTGCCGGAGAATACGGAAAACGGCAAAGAGGGCTTTCTCAACCCCCTGGTGATGCAAGAAGTTCTGAGTGAAGTGAAGGAAATCGCTTCCCGGGATGGCATTTCCTGCACCTGCGGATCCAAGCGCTGGTCGCTGGATCTGCGGTATGCCTCTATTGTGCTTCGTTGCGCTGACTGCGGTGGTGTGCTGAAAATTCCTGCGGCGGCAGACGTGGACATCGAAAATATTTGCTGCCAGTATACTCTGTCAATCAAAGGAAAGCGATAAAATGGATTGTCCTAAGATTTACAACAAGACAGTAATCATAAACAGCCGGGATGTGGACGGTACAGGCCAGTGCAAAGCTTCCGCTCTGCTGGGCTATCTGCAGGATGCCTCAGCAGAACATACTGCAGTCTGTGGTTGTGGTAGAAAAGAAATGGTGGAGCGTTATAACGTTTTCTGGATGCTGACCAGAATTCAAGTGGAGTTGGTAAGACCCATCCATTGGCTGGATCAGCTCACCATACGAACTGGCCACCGAGGAGGCAAGGGGATCCTGCTGTATCGGGATTACGAGTTGTTGGTGGATGGCAGAGAAGTGGGGTATGCATGTGCGTTATGGGTCCTTTCAGACCTGAATACCAGGAAGCTACTTAACGTGTCCCAGACGCCAATTCCCCAGTTGTCAGATTTTGCAGGAGGACTGGAACCGAAGATTCGCAAGCTAACTGCACTGCATCCGCCCAAGGATATGACCCTTGCGGAAGTAAGAACTATGCGATACAGCGATACCGACGTCAACGGCCACGTCAATAATACAAAATACGCGGATTTTGCGTGTGACGTTATGGAACTGGAGCGGCGGCAAGAGAACTGCTTTCTGGCCGGATTGGAAATCACCTATCACCAGGAATGTCAGCCGGGGGAACAGATTCAAATTTCCAGGGCCTCCACTCAGCAGGGGTGTTTTGTCCATGGGGAAGGATTGGATCAGACCGCACGGTTTGATGTCAAAATCACGTTGAATATTGAAACAGAAGAAAATGGGAAGTGACCTATGTTAGACGATAAAAAAAGCCTCCGATTCTGCGCAGCCCGGCGCGCTGCCATCGCGCTGGAATACAGCCATTTGAATCATGAGCAGCAGGAGGGGGTTCTGGCAACAGAAGGACCGCTGCTGTTACTGGCCGGGGCAGGCAGCGGAAAGACTACGGTTCTGATCAATCGCATTGCCAATTTGATGAAGTATGGCTGTGGATCCGACTCCAACGAGGTGCCTGACTATGTGAGGGACGAGGATCTTGTTTTTTTGGAAGAGTACATCCAGCAGCCCCGGGAGGCTGATCGGCAGCGGGCAGAGGCCCTTTGCCGGCTCCATCCTGCGGCACCTTGGAATATCATTGCCATTACATTCACCAATAAGGCTGCCGGGGAGATTAAAACTCGTTTGGAAAAGATGCTTGGCCCTCAGGCTCTTGATATTTGGGCTGCCACATTTCACTCTGCCTGTGTCCGTATTTTGCGCCGGGATATTGACCGCCTGGGCTTTTCCAACAGTTTTACCATATACGACACCGACGACTCCCTTCGGGTGGTTAAGGAGATCCTGAAAACACTGGATCTGGATGATAAAATGTATCCGCCCAGAAGTGTTCTGGGCTATATTTCCCGGGCAAAGGATGATATGCAGTTATCTGCTGATTTTGAGAAGGCCTGTCTCAAAAAGGGAGACTATAGGCTGAACCAGATTGCAAAGATATACTGCGAGTACGAGCGGCGCCTGCGGGAGGCGGACGCACTGGATTTCGACGATATTATTCTCCATACCGTACGGCTGCTGTTGACCTGTGACGAAGTGCGGCAGTATTGGCAGAATAAATTCCGTTATGTGTTAATTGATGAGTACCAGGATACCAATCATCTGCAGTATATGCTGTCCTCCTTGCTGGCTGGCAAGTGGGAGAATATTTGCGTGGTAGGAGATGACGATCAATCCATCTATCGCTTTCGGGGGGCAACCATCGAAAATATTTTGTCCTTTGAAGAGCAGTATAAGGGCGCCCGCGTAATTCGTTTGGAACAGAACTACCGCTCTACAGAAAATATTTTGGAGGCGGCCAATGCCGTCATTCAAAATAACACTGCCAGAAAGGGTAAGCACCTCTGGACGGCCTGTAAGGGCGGAGAGCCGATTCAGCTCTATACCGCCATGAATGAGAGCGACGAGGCCCAATATGTCTCCTCGCAGATTATAGCCGGCATTTCACGGGGAGAGCATTGGAATGATTATGCGGTGCTCTATCGCATGAATGCTCAATCCAACCAGCTGGAATATGCCTTTAAACGTAATGGCATTCCCTATGTGGTCTATGGAGGTACAAAGTTTTTTGATCGCGCCGAGGTAAAGGATATGCTGGCCTATCTCTGCGTGGTTCATAATCCGGCGGATGACCTGCGGTTAAAGCGCATTATCAATACTCCGGCCCGGGGCATTGGAGCAAAGACTGTGGAGCTTGCGGAATCTTTGGCCCTTCAGATGGGGATGCCTATCTACCAGGTAATCCTCCACGCCCAGGAGTATCCTGAATTGAGTAAACAGGCGGCAAAATTGGTCAAATTTACCGATCTGATGGAATCTCTCCGAAAAAAAGCGGGCACAATGGAGTTGCTGGAATTCTACGATGAAGTTGTGCGTGACAGTGGCTACATTACGGCGCTGGAAGCGAAAAATACGGTGGAAAACCGCACCAGAATTGAGAATGTGCAGGAGCTGAAATCCTCTATTCAAGGTTATCTGGAAAACGCCGACAGCCCCAGTTTGGCAGGATTCCTCGATGAGGTTTCGCTGTACACTGATTTGGACAATCGGAACCCGGACGAGCCCTGTGTGACCATGATGACCATCCATTCCTCCAAGGGACTGGAGTTTAAAAATGTCTTTTTGGTGGGAATGGAAGAAACCATATTCCCCGGTACACGGGCCATCGGTGAGCGGGATGAGATGGAAGAGGAACGCCGGTTGTGTTATGTAGCCATCACCCGGGCTAAATCCAGGCTCTATTTGACCTGCGCATCTCAGAGAATGTTGTTTGGCCGCACCAATACCAATCGGATGTCTCGGTTTGTGAAAGAGATTCCAGAGGAGTTTCTGGAGCAAACGGGGCGGAACCTATACGAGATCAACCGGGAATATGGCGGTACATGGCAAGATTCTTCCACTGCGGGAGCTGCCTATCATCAGTCGCATTTTGCTGGATATGGAGAGAATGCTGGATTTAGAAGTGTTCGAAAAGAGTCTGCGCCCCGCAGAAAAGATCTCTATGGAACTGCTTCTATCGGAACACGTTCAGCATCAAGTCAAGTCAGGATCGAACTTCAAAAGGGAGAAATGGTGGTCCATGACGCCTTTGGACAGGGAATGGTGGTTTCCATAACGCCAATGGGAGGCGACGCATTATTGGAAATTGCCTTTGATAATGTGGGTACTAAGCGGCTAATGTATAAATCTGCATCATCGCATTTAAAAAAGGTTTGATGCCCAGCCGCGCCACTTTTCTATGATAGGTGGCGCGGCTGTTGTTATCTTGCTTTTTTATGCATTATATGGTAGAATAACATGATTTTTTGGAACGCAATTCACCATATTACAGTTCTGGAAGGTAATGCTATGTCGAAACAGTATAACTTAAAAAAAATCTTTCTTTCGTTTTTGATGGGCTTTATCGTCTTTGTTGTGGCATTGTATTTTATTGCGGGAGATTCATTTCATTATAGAACCACTGTGTCTTCCACGATCGATGCGGCGGCAGTGGTGGGAGAGATCACCGCAGAAAACGAAGTGAGACAGAATTTCAAAGTTGATTCTAATTGTGTGACTCAATATCAACTGCAGTTTACCACCTATGGACGTGAAAATACATCTAACCTCAGACTTCAGATTTTTGCTGCTGACGGAACTTTGCTGGCTGAAAACCAGATTGCTGCCTCAAATCTGACGGATAATGGAGTACAGAGTTTTGTTCTGGATCAGCCCATTACGCAGAGAAAAGGGGAGACCGTTCAGTTGGTGATCTCCTCGGACGCTGAAGCCGCCAATGGAGTATCTGTTTTCTATGGAAACAGCATTAACCTGGGCCGGGGCAGTGTAGTTCAAACTTACTCTGACGACCAAAAGGTCTCCATAGGGGAGACCAAACTGGACGGCATCCTGTATCTCACCCAGGTTAGCCGGGAGCAACTCTGGTTTGGCCAATATTATTGGTTTGTTGCTGTGGGTGCTGTTGTGCTGCTGGGACTGTATTTTGGGGTAGTGCTCTATAAGGACAAGCAGGGAAAAAAGAGTGCTACAGTCAATTTTATCAGCTCTTTGAGCCGCTATCACTTCTTGATCCAGCAGTTGGTCTCCCGGGATTTTAAAACAAAATACCGCCGATCGGTATTGGGCGTTTTTTGGAGTTTCTTAAATCCGCTGCTGACCATGCTGGTGCAGTATGTTGTGTTCTCCACTCTGTTTAAATCCTCGATTGAACATTATCCTGCCTATTTGCTTTCTGGTATCGTTTTGTTCAACTTTTTTAACGAGACCACCTCTGTGGGCATGACTTCTATTACTTCCAATGCGCCTTTGATTACAAAAGTCTATGTGCCAAAGTATATTTACCCGCTGGCTCGGATGCTGTCTTCTACAATCAATGTTGCCCTTTCTCTGTTGCCGTTGTTCCTGGTGTGTATTTTCACCGGGGTCTATCCTGCGGTTTCCTGGGTGTTGATTCTTTTCAATCTGCTTTGCCTGATGGCTTTCTCTTTGGGCGTTTCTTATGTTCTTTCTACGCTTATGGTCTATTTCCGGGATACCCAGTTTTTGTGGTCTGTGGTGAGCATGATCTGGATGTATTGCACACCTATTTTTTACCCGGAGAGCATCATTCCTGCCGCCTTCCAGAAACTCTACCATTTGAATCCCCTCTATCAGCTCATCGGTTTTGCTCGCAGTGCATTGATTAGTCGGGTTTCTCCTCCTCCGATGTCTTATTTGGTCTGTATTCTGGTGGCTGTTGTTCCTCTGGTTGTGGGTATCTGGATTTTCAATAAGAAAGAAAAAGACTTTGTTCTGTACCTGTAAGGGGGGTGAGACGATGGACAATATGATTGAAGTAAAGAATGTTTCCATGCGGTTTCACATGACTGGCGATAAAATCAACAGTTTAAAGGAATATTTTCTGCAATTAGTTACCAGAAAGATTACGCATAAGGAATTTTGGGCCCTTACGGATGTTTCCTTTGAGGTGAAGAAAGGTGAGGTTGTCGGCATTATTGGCCACAATGGTGCCGGAAAGTCCACAATTTTAAAGGTGATATCCGGTATTTTAAATCCGACCAGAGGTTCCGTTGAAGTTCATGGGAATATTGTTCCCATGTTGGAACTGGGAAGTGGTTTTGACTATGATCTGACCGGACGGGAGAATGTTTTCCTGAATGGTGCAATCCTGGGCTATTCAGAGGAGTTCTTGAAAGAAAAGTATGACGAGATCCTGGCTTTTTCCGAGCTGGGAGAGTTTATTGAGATGCCCATTCGGAATTATTCCTCCGGTATGTTGATGCGTCTTGCTTTTTCCATTGCTACGGTGGTCCACCCAGAAATCATGATTGTGGATGAGATCTTGGCTGTAGGTGATGCCAACTTCCAGGAGAAGAGCAAACAGAGAATGCTTGAATTGATGGGAGGCGGCACTACGGTATTGTTTGTCTCTCACTCTATTGCACAGATAGAGGAGATGTGCAACCGGGTGGTTTGGCTGGACCATGGACAAGTAAAAATGGTTGGAGATGCGGAGGAAGTTTGTGCTGCTTATCAGGGGAAGCCTGGAGCCAAGGAAGAAACTTCGGCGCTTTACATTGACTATGGCCAGGGATTTTCTGAAGAACATTGTATTTCAAAAGCTGTCAAAATGGATGGCAAGCAATTTACTCATGTATTTGAATTGGAACGTCCCAGCAAGCACCTTCGCTTCGATCCCGTTGGATTTACACCCTGTTTGCTGCGGGGCCTTGAGGTCTACTCCAATGGTGTCCCTGTGGAGATTAATGTGCTTGCATCGAATGGGACAAATGTAAAGAAAAACTGGTATTTCAATGGGATTGACAGTCAAATTGAATTCTCCTTAGGGGAAGAAGTTTCCAATTTGGAGATTCGTGGCAAAGTAATGGAATTGCAGACAGAGGAATGATTTTGTTCTGCAGGATGGGAGCTTTTTATGGAGAAAGCAAAGCGGAGAGAGTTCGGCATTTATAATCGGATTCTGAAGCGGCTAATGGATTTTGTGCTTGCTGCATTGATCATGATTGTTCTATCGCCGGTTCTTTTAGTTTTGATTGTGGCCATTAAATTAGACTCCAAAGGTCCTGTATTGTTTCAACAGAAGCGAATCGGAGTCAATAAGACTACGTTCTCTATCTTGAAATTCCGCACGATGCGCATTGACACTCCCCATGATATGCCAACTCATTTGCTGGAAAATCCCGATCAGTATATTACTCGGGTGGGTGGTTTCCTGCGAAAAACCTCTCTGGATGAGTTGCCCCAACTCTGGAATATTCTTGTCGGTCAGATGAGTTTTGTGGGGCCTCGGCCTGCGCTTTGGAATCAATATGATTTGATTGAAGCCAGAGACCAATTTCGAGCCAATTCAGTTCGGCCTGGTCTGACAGGCTGGGCACAGATCAATGGTCGGGATGAGCTGGAGATCAATGTGAAAGCAGAATTGGATGGCTATTATGTGAGCCATCTCAGCTTTTGGTTTGATGTAAAGTGCTTTTTGGGGTCCTTTGCCTATGTACTGGGCAGAAAAGGCATTGTAGAAGGCGGAACTGGTGCGTTACAAAAGAAACGGAAAAATACCAGGAGCTAAGGGCAGTATATTGAGGGGTCGATCTTGTGAAGGTAGCCATTGTCAACTGTTTTGACACATTTATGGACCGTCAACAGGCATTGATAGATTTTTTCCAAGCCAGAGGTGACGATGTTACCGCGTTTCTCTCGGATTTTCGGCACAGAGACAAGGTCACTTGGACGACAACCCCGAACGGGTATACGATGATTCCGGGACTACCCTATCATAAAAACCTTTCAATAAAACGTATGTACTCCCACAGCAAGTTCGCAAAGGCCGTCAAAGATGTGTTGGCTCAGGAAAAATGGGATTTAATCTGGGTCTTAGTTCCACCCAATTCTTTAGTAAAGCAATGCGCTCAGTATAAGCGGACTCATCCGGATACTAAGCTGGTTTTCGATGTCAATGACCTATGGCCGGAGAGTTTTCCGTTGGGCGGACTGAAGTCCTTGCCGCCATTTCAGATGTGGCGGTCTCTGCGGGACCTACATCTGATGGCAGCAGATTATGTCGTAACGGAGTGTGACCTGTTTCGGAAACGTCTGAATTTGGAACAGAATGACAATGCCTCCACCATCTACTTCTGTAAGCCAGAAGAAAAGCTGGCGTTGGATCGGACTGCAGTGCTGCCAGAAGATTATTTTTCGGTCTGCTATTTGGGATCAATCAACCATATTATTGATATTGACGCTATTGTGGCCATCTTATCTTCTTTAAAGACGGTACGGCCTGTTAAACTCCACATCATTGGCGATGGGGAAAACAAGTTGCATTTGATCAACCAGGTTCAAGGGGTAGGAGTAGAGGTAACAGACCACGGAGCCGTCTATGATGCCGCAAAAAAACAGGCTGTATTTAACCGGTGTCATTTTGGCCTGAACGTGATGAAACCCACTGTTTGTGTCGGCCTGACCATGAAAAGCATTGATTATTTTGCGGGTGCGTTGCCTGTCATCAACTCCATTCCGGGAGATACCTGGGAGCTGATTGATCGCAATAAATTTGGGTTCAATTGGGACGGAAGCCAGGAACTTGATTGGCTTTCACTGGATCAGACGAAGGCCCGCCAGGCAGCCCGCAAATTTTTTGAAGAAGAGCTTTCTTATCGCAGCTTTTCTCATCGTCTGGAGTCGGTGCTTGCGAAAATATGAAAATGTGCACCGTATTTTATGCTACGGTGCACATTTTTTATGATTATCAGGAGAGTAACTCAGAAAAATCTTGAATTGTGCGGTCACAGAGCGAAATCAGTTCTGTTCGCCTGTGAGCAAAGAAGGGGTCTTCTACGCCGATTACCTGCCAGCCTGCAGATTTGGCAGATGCGCAGGCCAGGGGAGAATCGTCCAAAAGCAGACAGTGTTCCGGCGCTTCGTCTAACATTTGGCTGAGTTGAGTAAACGAGGCCGGGTATTTCTTTTCCAGGTTCAGCTCCTGGGCAAAGAATAACTCCTCAAAGTATGCCGTGATTTGATGATGTTCCAGAGCGGCTTTGCATAGTGCTGGCTGGCTGGAAGTATAAAGTACCATTCGTTCGCCTTGCGCTTTGCAACGCTTTAAATAAACCAGCACATTAGGCTTTAATTCCAGTTCTCGGGCATATGCGTTGTAGGCCAATTGGTACCAGGAATCCATAATAGCTTCTTCTGAGATAGAAAGCCCGTAGTAGGCTTTGGTAAATCGGGCTGCATCCGGGAAAATTGCGTGGGACACATATTCATTGTATTCATCTGTGAGAGATAGACCATATTGGCCCACAAAGGTTTCGTCAACCCAGCGCCAGACTCCGTTGGAATCCAGCAGAGTTCCATCTAAGTCAAATACTTTAACCATTTCTCGCTCCATTTTTAAGTTTCTGTTGCGCTATTATAGCGCATTTTTTCAATTATCGTCAACAGAGGAAAGGAATCGATTCTTATGGCTTTTTCCCATTCTGATTTGGGGCAATGGGCACCCTATCTTCAGGAAATGCAGACAGAACCGTGGTTTTTAGCGCTATCTGAACGGGTGGAAGATGCATATCGAGTAAATTCACCAAGGGTTTTCCCACCCAGGGAGGAATTGTTTACTGCACTGCGGCTGACTCCGCCCACCCGGATTAAATGCGTGATTATTGGGCAGGATCCATACCATGAGGAGGGCCAGGCTCAGGGGCTCAGCTTTTCCGTCCATAAAACAGTTCCAATTCCAAGATCCTTGCGAAACATATATAAAGAGCTTTCGACGGACTTAGGGCTGCCAAGCCCGGAGCACGGTTCTCTGAAATGCTGGGCTGAGCAGGGAGTACTTTTGCTCAACGCCGTGCTGACGGTGTATGAAGGACAGGCCAACAGCCATAAAGGCTGGGGATGGGAGCATTTTACCTCTGACATCATTGATATTGTGGAGCGGCAGCCTCAGCCAATCGCTTACATTCTTTGGGGGAAATCAGCACAAAAAAAGATTGAGGAAAATCATTTGGGGTGCGGAAAGTACCCTAGACTGATTGTCCAATCCAATCATCCCAGCCCTCTTTCCGCCAGTCGGGGATTCTTTGGAAGTCGTCCTTTTAGTAAAGTCAATGATTTTCTGACTAACTACGGTGTAGATCCCATCGATTGGAGGATTGTGTGACGTTCTTTGCTTCGCTTTTTTTGCATACCGTATATCGGTGATGGAAATGAAGTGGAATCGCAATCAAATTCGTGTTAATATAGCAGTGCTGGTTCTTTTGTGCTGTGGTTGTCTGATTTTTTTTCCGTGGTACACTAAGTCGGATTCCTGTTTTCAACCCCAGCGGTTTTCCGGCCATGTCCTGATCCTAGACGCCGGACATGGCGGGGAAGATGGTGGGGCGGTTTCGGTGACAGGCACGCTGGAAAGTGAAATTAATCTCTCTATTGTCTTAAAAATGCAGCAGATTTGCGGTTTATTTGGAGTAGATCCTGTTTTAACCCGAGATGAGGATGTATGCCTGAAGGATGCAAACGCGGATACGTTAGCGCAAAAAAAACGGACGGACCTGCGCAACCGTGTAAAATTGATTGAAAAAAATAAAAATACTTTTTTGATTAGTATTCATCAAAACTACTTTTCAGGTGCATCGAATTGTGGAGCCCAGGTTTTTTATGCGCCCACGCAGGGAAGTGAAGATTGGGGTACATATTGCCAGCAGCTTTTAGTGGAAAATTTAGATCCAGACAATCATCGCCTTTCAAAGCAAATTTCTGAGGACATCTATCTGATGAACCATATTTCCTGTCCTGGGATTTTAGTGGAGTGCGGCTTTATCTCAAACAGGGAAGAGGCAAAACGATTGGAAACTGATGGGTATCAGACGGAATTGGCAATTACAATTTTGACATCGTACCTGACGATGGATCTTTCATCTAACTGATAAGTTTTACAAAAGAGGTGAGCGGTTTGGCAAAGACAAAAACCGTATTTTATTGTACCCAATGCGGGAATGAGACGCCGAAATGGCAGGGACAATGTCCTGCATGTGGTACATGGAATAGCATTGTAGAGCAACCTAACCAGCCTAAAACAGCAGCCGCTAAAAGGGGAGCCGGGGGTGGAATACGCTTTGGGTCGAAGGCACAACGTCTCACTGAAATCGAGACCACAGATGAATTACGCTTTCAGACCGGAATGAATGAGCTGGACCGAGTGCTGGGTGGGGGAGCAGTCAAGGGTTCCTTGGTCTTGATTGGCGGCGCACCTGGAATTGGCAAATCCACATTGATGCTGCAGATCTGCGACGAATTGTGTAAGAAATGTGTGGTTTTGTATGCATCGGGAGAAGAATCTGCAAAACAGATTAAACTCCGCTCACAGAGATTGGGCGTGAACGCCAACAGTTTGTATCTGCTCAGCGAGACGGAGCTGGAAGATATTATTGAATCCGTTCATGAGATTAAACCCGATATTTTGATTGTTGACTCCATTCAGACCATGAGCATTGGTAATGCGGAAACCGCGCCGGGCAGCATCAGTCAGGTAAAGCAGTGTACGACAGCGCTGATGAATTTGGCAAAGACAGAGGATTTGACCATATTTGTCATTGGACATATCAATAAAGAGGGGTCTATCGCAGGCCCTAAAGTGCTGGAGCATATGGTTGATTGTGTGCTCTATTTTGAGGGAGATCAGCATTTGGCGTTTCGCATCCTGCGGGCGGCAAAAAATCGCTTTGGAGCTACCAATGAGATTGGTGTGTTTGAAATGCTGGACGAGGGATTGCGGGAAATTCCCAATCCCTCAGAGATGTTGTTAGCCTCCAGACCAGAAAATGCCCCCGGCAACTGTGTGACCTGTGTGATGGAAGGCAATCGTCCCGTGCTGGCTGAGATTCAGGCGTTGGTTGCCCCCAGCAGCTATTCCAATCCGCGCAGAACCAGCAATGGTGTGGATTATAATCGTGCTATGCTGTTGCTGGCGGTTCTGGAAAAAAGGGGAGGTCTGCTGGTTGGCGGCTGTGATGCCTATGTCAATGTTATTGGCGGACTCTATGTAGACGAACCTGCAGCAGATCTGGCTACCGTGTTGGCGTTAGCATCCAGTTTTCGGGACAAGCCATTGCCCTCTGATCTTGCTGCCATTGGCGAGGTCGGTTTGACCGGAGAACTGCGCAGCGTAAATGCAGTCAATCAACGCTTGTCTGAGATTCATCGGCTGGGATTTCAAAAAGTCATTGTGCCCAGCAGTGTTATGGGAAAAGCAGTGAAAATACAAGGGCTGAATCTGATTCCTGTCAAAAATATCAGAGAGGCCTTGGCCGCTATACTATAAGAGAGGAGGTTGTGCGCCTCTACCACTTTCTGAACAAAATAAAAATTTTGTTCAGAAAGTGGCGCCCCCAAAGCCCGTTTTATCAGGCTGGCGGATGTTAGGCGTCAAGCGCTATGTTGGATTACCGCATGGACGCTCCGGAAATTCTGTGTGATTTTTTATCCTACCATGAGACGGTGCGCGGACATTCTCAAAAAACCGTTGATGAGTATTATCTGGACCTGCGCACCATGTTTCGCTATCTAAAACTGCGCAAAGGTCTTGTGGCGGATGATACGCCCTTTGATGAAATTCCAATTCGTGATATTGACCTGGATTTCATTCACAAAATCACGCTAAACGATATCTATGATTACCTGACCTTCCTGAGCCGTGAGCGCGGACTCAATGCAGCGTCCAGAGCTCGTAAAGTATCTACCATTCGGTCTTTTTTCAAATACATGACCAATAAGACCCACCAGCTTTCCTTTAATCCCGTTGAGGATCTGGATCCCCCGAAGATTATGAAAGCTTTGCCAAAATTTCTTACCCTTGACGAGAGCTTGCAGCTGCTTCAGTCTGTACAAGGTCGGTATCAACTTCGGGATTACTGTATTCTTATGCTCTTTTTAAATTGTGGGCTACGAATTTCAGAGTTAGTCTCCCTTAACTTATCGGATATACATGGAGATTATATTCGGGTATTGGGCAAAGGCAATAAAGAACGAATTCTCTTTTTAAATGATGCTTGTAAATCAGCCCTTGCGGATTATCTGCCTTTTCGGGAAGGAATGCATCCTTTGGATGCAAAAGCACTCTTTATTTCCAGCCAGCGGACCAGAATATCAAAATCTGCCGTCCACCTGTTGGTTAAAAAGCACCTGACCGAGGCGGGGCTGGACAGCAGCCAGTATTCTTCACACAAACTGCGACACACTGCTGCAACCTTGATGCTGCAAAACGGTGTGGATGTGCGTACTCTGCAGGAGATTTTGGGTCACGATCATCTAAATACCACTCAGATCTATACCCATGTGGACAGCGCAGATCTTCGCATTGCTGCCCAGGCCAATCCTTTGGCCCATGTCAAAAAGCAGGATGGAAAAAAAGACAAAGAATAAAAAATCCCTGTATCATTTTGATACAGGGATTTTTCGTTCAATCTTCCATGACATGATCAAAAGCTACATTGAATAGTGCCTTAATATGGTCGTCATCCAATGAGTAGTAGACCACTTTTCCGCTTCGGCGGTTTTTGACGATACGGGCCTGTTTTAGTGTGCGCAATTGATGAGACACAGCTGATTGAGACATGTCCAGCAGTGCTGACAAGTCACAAACGCACAGCTCAGAAATGGACAGTGCGCAGATAATACGGGCGCGAGTGGAATCGCCAAAGACTTTGAACAGGTCGGCCACCTCGTAAATGGGCTCCTCATCGGGCATCTGCTTCCGGACTTTTTCTACGATATCCATATGAATGACATTGCAATCACAGATTTCCACGCGCTTGAACTTCTCTTCGCTCATTTTAGGTACCTCTTCCCTGTTGAAAATGCTCCGGCGAGATTTTCACTCGCCGGAGCATAGAGTATAATCACAAAATGTGTCGGATTAGATCTTGTTGTCGCAACCCAGAACATCGACAATCTTATGCTTGACGACGCCCTTGATGTTGTCTCTGGCAACAGACATATACTTCCGAGGATCAAACTCGGAGGGATGCTCGTTGAAGTACTTGCGGATAGAACCGGTGAGAGCAAGACGCATATCGGAATCGATGTTGATCTTGCAGACTGCCATGCTGGCAGCCTTGCGCAGCTGTTCCTCGGGGATGCCGATGGCGTCGGGCATGTTACCGCCGTTTTCATTTACCATGCGGACAAACTCAGGCGGAACAGCGGAAGCGCCGTGAAGCACAATGGGGAAACCAGGCAGACGGCGGGAAACCTCCTCCAGGATGTCAAACCGCAGCTGAGGCTTGGTGCCGGGCTTGAACTTGTAAGCACCGTGAGAAGTTCCGATGGCAATGGCCAGAGAGTCAATGCCGGTGCGCTGCACGAATTCCTCCACCTCGTTGGGGTCGGTGTAGCAGGAATTTTCCTCGGAGACGTTTACTTCGTCTTCCACGCCAGCCAGAGCACCCAGCTCAGCCTCGACCACAACGCCGTGATCATGGGCGTACTCAACCACCTTACGAGTAACTTCCACATTCTCTTCAAAGGGCTTGGAAGAAGCATCGATCATCACAGAGGTGAATCCGTAGCCAATGCACTCCTTGCAGGTCTCGAAGGAGTCGCCGTGATCCAAATGCAGGGCAATGGGAAGGCCGGTTTCCTTCTCGGCAGCCTCGATCAGCTTCACGAGGTAGGTGGCATTGGCATAGCGCATAGCGCTGGGAGAAACCTGGATAATGACCGGGGCGCGGCACTCTTTGGCTGCCTCAGTAATACCCTGAATGATCTCCATATTGTTGGCATTGAAGGCACCGATGGCATAGCCGCCCTCGTAAGCCTTGCGGAACATTTCGGTCGTCGTGACAAAAGGCATCACAGACACTCCCTTTCCTTGAATTATTTTCATTTTATCATAGGATATTGCTTAATGCAAGAGGATGTGATATAATTTTTTAAGCAAAAAAAGAAAGCATTTTTATAAAATAACTTTTGTTTTTGCTACTTTTTCTTTGGATTGGGAAAATAAGGAGTATATGATATGGATGTTTTATATGGCGCTTGCATAGTTGGGCAGTCCGGAGGTCCTACCAGTGTGATCAACGCGAGTGTTCTTGGCGTAATTCAGACAGCCCTTGGGGCTGAGGCAATTACCCGTGTACTGGGAGCGGAAAACGGTATTACCGGCGTTTTGAATGACCGGCTTTTTGATCTGGGCCAGGAGAATCCACAGGTACTGGAGCGGCTTCGGTACACCCCTGCTTCTGCACTGGGTTCTTGCCGCCACAAGCTGGCGGACCCGGAACAGGATGAGTCGGAGTATCTACGCATTCTGGAAATTTTCCGAAAATACAATGTGCGCTATTTCTTTTATAATGGCGGAAATGACTCAATGGATACCTGTAATAAGGTTTCCAAATATATGAAGCGCGTGGGTTATCCCTGCCGTATTATCGGTGTGCCAAAGACCATTGACAACGATCTTGTGGGCACAGATCACTGTCCGGGATTTGGCTCTGCGGCCAAATTTATTGCCACTACTTGTGCAGAGCTGCGTCAGGATACTCAGGTATACCAGACGCCTACGGTCAACATTGTGGAGATTATGGGGCGTCATGCGGGCTGGCTTGCCGGGTCTGCCGCTTTGGCGGGTGTTGTGGGACAGGGGCCGGATTTAATCTATCTGCCGGAGCGAAATTTCAGCATGGAGTCTTTCTTGGAGGATGTGCGACGGGTTGTCGCAGACCGGGGCAATTGCGTCGTGGCAGTCTCGGAAGGCATCCATTATGCTGACGGCACCTACATTAACGAGGTTAAGACAGCTGCAGCCGATGGCTTTGGCCATGTACAGCTGGGCGGGCTCGGAGTGCAATTGGCAGAGGAAGTGAAGACAAAACTGGGGTATAAAGCCCGAGGAATTGAGTTGTCCCTGCTACAGCGCTGCGGGGCCCATATTGCCTCTCAGACGGATATTGATGAGGCTTATATGGCAGGTAGAGCTGCAGTTGAAACTGCTTTGGCAGGCGGTACAGATCAGATGATCGGGTTTTCCCGGATGCCGGGGACAGAGTACCGCTGTGTTCCTGTTGCTGTAAATCTGTCTGAGGTGGCCAATGCGGAAAAGAAAGTGCCTCTGGAATGGATCAATGAGGCAGGCAACGGTGTGACTCAGCCTTTCATTGACTATGCATTGCCGCTGATTCAGGGTGAGCCGCAGCCGGAGCGACAGGCGTCGCTTCCCTGCTATGCAAAATTGAAAAAAATATTTGTGACTTGATCAGCGGAAAGGTGTCTCGCTCTCTTGCCCGCATAAGCTGGTATGAGGTGAAGCACATGTATTCTGTACGGCCTTACCACCGGGATGCGGCGGTAGAATACGCCAGAAAATGGGCCTATAAACGTAACCCAGTGTATTATAATTTTTCCAATTTAGGCGGAGACTGTACCAATTTTATCTCCCAGTGCCTTTATGCGGGAGCTGGTCAGATGAATTACATTTCCACCTTTGGCTGGTACTATCTCTCCCCCAGGAACCGGGCACCGGCCTGGAGCGGAGTCCCCTTTTTGTATCATTTTTTGATCTCCAATAAAGGTGTGGGTCCTTTTGCTCGAGAAACTGGATTGGAGAATTTGGAGTTGGGTGACATTATTCAGTTAGGCAATCATCAAGGAGAGTTTTACCACAGTTTACTGGTCACTGGATTCTCAGATCATGGTGTCTTGGTGTCCACACACACTTATGATGCGCTTGATCGTCCGCTCAACTCCTACTCCTATCAGAACATTAGATTCCTGCATATTGAGGGCGTGCGTACCCAAGCATAAGGAAAAGGTGAAAATCATGATAGAGCATCCCATCCCCCTGTTTTCAATGAGTGTTCCAATATACTGATTTTGGGCAGTTTCCCCTCAGTCCAATCTAGAGATACGGGCTTTTTTTATGGGCACCCCCAAAATCGTTTTTGGCGTGTTCTGGCGGCGGTATTTGAGGATGAAATACCTCAGACCATAGCAGAAAAACAGGACTTTTTATTGCGGCACCATGTGGCATTATGGGATGTGATTGCCTCCTGTGACATTGTGGGATCCTCTGACAGCAGCATTCGTAATGTTGTGCCCAATGATTTGACCTTTCTGTTAGAGAAAGCTCCCATTCGGCATATTTATGTGAATGGTCAAAAGGCGGATTCCCTTTATCGGCGCTATTTGGAGCCAGTCACAGGCCGAAACGCACTATGCCTCCCCTCTACCAGTCCTGCCAACGCTAGATGGGGGCTTGAGCAGCTGATCGCAGCATGGAAGATCATTTTAGATCACTGATTTCAAACAAAGAAACCCGCCAGGGAGACCAACTCCCCGGCGGGTTTCTTTGTTCAAAGGTTCAAAAATCGAAGCAACAATTCATTTGTTTTGTCCGCCTGTTCCTGCTGCACCCAGTGACCGGCGCCGTCAACAAAGAAGCATCCACGAAAATCACTGGCGGCCTGCTGGGCCATGGTATCTAAATAGCCAGGGATCTGATATGGGCACCAGTCGTTTTTACCGGCAACAAACCATGTAGGAACATCAATGGTTTTTCCAGCAAACAGCATAATTTCTTGGGCATTTAAACCATTGCTACCACACCGATACCAATTTAATCCACCTTGAAATCCGGTTCGCTCAAATTCTTGTGTGTAAACCTCAAGCTCTGCTTCCGACATCCAGGTGCAGGCGGAAATTTCTTCAGGGGTCGGCATAAATGGAGCAACGCAGGCGGGCATGTCCAAGTCTCGCTCCATGATGTAATAGGTGGGCATTTTGGACGCTTCCTCTGCTGTCCATGCCTTCAAAGGAAACGGTTGATTGCCCTTCCAGTCTGCGCTTTTGTAATGGAAGTAGGCCCGCATGAAGTTGTGCAGTCCCTGTGGAGCGTCACAAAGGTCTTGATTGGCCTCTCGGGTGGAATAATAAACCTGATAATGCTTACGAGGCCGGGGCAAAGCGCCGAGTGCAGCATGAATAGGATCCTGATCAAAGGGGGTAACTCTTCCCTGCTGTCCGGGGATGCGAGCTGGAGCACCAGGGTTGGGAGCAGACATCAGAATAGCAGATCGAAAGATATCTGGGCGGATCAGGGCAGCCATAGCGGCAACCTGAACGCCGGCATCATGTCCCACAATGGCGTGGACTCGGCGGTAGCCCAAAGCGGTCACCAGATCCACCACGTCTGTCACCAGGTTTAGAATTCCAAAAGAGGTCAGGTCAATATCATACCCCTTAGCCCATCCAGTGGTGCGTCCATAGCCCCGCTGGTCCGGAGCAATGACGTGAAACCCTTGAGCGGCCAATGGAAGCATATTGTATCGCCAACTGTAGGCCAGTTCTGGAAAACCATGCAGCAACACTACACAAGGTCGGTTAGGAGTCTGATATCCCGCTTCCAGATAGTGTATCCGGAGTCCGTTGGCCAGCGTGTAGCTGGAGCGAATTCCCTCCGGCAACACACTGGAATCCAGAGAAGGAAGAATTCCTTCGGGCTGCAGGTTTGGACTCATGGTTGATACACCTCCTTTGATCTTCAGTCAGTGCTTTTTATTTTGTTTCCGGATCTTTCAGATGGACAAAATCCCCCGAGGACTCGTCCACATGATCTAGAAGTTCATAATCTTTGGTGTCCAGCGACATGTCACGTTTGGTTAATTTGTGATTGATGAAAGAGGAGATCATGGAGTAGATTACCGCAAACAATGGTACTGCAATAATCATGCCCACAAAGCCATACAGCCCACCGAACAGGAGGATGGAAAACAGTACCCAGAAGGAGGACAGGCCTGTGGTGTTGCCCAAAATCTTGGGCCCCAGCCAGTTACCGTCAAACTGCTGCAATGCCAGAATAAAGATGACAAAGTAGACGCATTTGATGGGACTGACCAGCAAAATCAGCACCGCACTGGGAATTGCGCCGACAAAGGGACCGAAGAACGGGATGATATTGGTAACGCCTACAATGACACTGACCACTAACGGGAACGGAAAACGGAAAATAGTGCATCCTGCAAAGCAGATCAAACCGATGATGATAGAATCCAAAATTTTGCCTCGGATAAAGCCACCAAACACATTCTGAATGTAACGACATTCAAAAATAATGTAGTTTGCATGCTTTTGAGGAAAGATACCATAGGTAATCTTCTTCGCTTGGGCAATCAGACGCCGTTTGGAAACCAGCAGATAAGCTGAGACGAACATGCCGATGATGAAATCCTTCAGCAGGCGGATGACGATTTTCACACCGGAAACCACACCCGAAAGCAACGAAGAAAGGTTGCCCAAGGAGCTGAGCATTGCTTCTGCGTCAGGGGTCAGTTTGCTGTTGATCCACTGCATGAAGTTGTTGGCAATGTTTTCATAGGTGGTTTGGACCTGCGCCGCAACATCAGGATGACCAGACAAAATATCATTTAGCCAAGCTACCATATTGTTGGAATAGGTCTGAAGAGAGTTGACGATTCCAATCAGACTATTGATAAATCTGGGAACCACCAATGCAAAAATGCCTACAAGGACCAACAAGGCCACAAGGATAGAGATAAAAAGCGAAATGCCAACGGAAAGCCCTCGGGCAAGGCGTGGCTTAAGCTTTTTCGAAAATACCTCCATCAAATTACGCAAAAGTAAGTTGTATATCGGGGCCAGTAAATAGGCAACTACACCGCCGACAAAGAAGGGTTCCAGAATTTGAGTGAACTGTTTTACCGCTGTTCCAATGGCCTGAATTTTAAACAGCAGAAAGAACAGCAGAATACTGGCGGCAATGACACAAAAGGCGGCCAAACCAGCGGCAAAGAAATTGTGATTTTTTCCTTTCATGTCATCCACCTTTACTTGCCTTACATTTAGTCCTGCAAATAAACAACATCACACCGTGAGCTCCACCGCTTCAGCATTGAGTGCCTCGGCATACCGGTCCAGAACCGGCTGGATATCCTGGGCCAGGAACTCATCCACCTGCTGGGGGCAGCGGCCAATATACAGCGAAGGATCCATGTGGGCGGAGATTTCCTCCAGAGACATGCCGAACATGGGGTTTTGAGCGATGAGCTGCAGCAGATTGTTTTCGCCGCCCTCTTCTTTTACCACACGACCGGCTTCAATGGACATCTTGCGGATTTCCTCATGGAGAACCTGACGGTCACCGCCCCGACGAACCGCATCCATCATGATATTTTCAGAGGCCATGAAGGGCAGCTCTTCCTGAATGTGCTTGGCAATCACCTTTTCATGCACGATCAGGCCGGAGGCCACATTCAGATAGATATTCAGAATAGCGTCGATTGCCAGGAAAGCCTCGGGCACAGAGATGCGCTTATTGGCGGAGTCGTCCAAAGTGCGCTCAAACCACTGGGTAGCGGAGGTTACAGCGGGGTTGGTGGCGTCGGCAATCACATAGCGGGCCAGAGAGCAAATACGCTCGCTGCGCATGGGATTGCGCTTGTAGGGCATGGCGGAGGAACCGATCTGGTTCTTTTCAAAGGGCTCCTCAATCTCCTTCATGTGGCACAGAAGCCGCACGTCGGTGGCAAACTTGGAGGCAGACTGGGCAATGCCGGAGAGCGTGGCCAGCACAGCAGCATCCACCTTGCGGGAATAGGTCTGACCGGAGACCGGAACAACGGCGGTAAAGCCCATCTCCGCGGCGATCTTCTGCTCCAGAGACTTAATCTTGTCGGTATCGCCGTCAAACAGCTCCATAAAGCTGGCCTGAGTACCGGTGGTACCCTTGCTGCCCAGCAGTTTCAGGCTGTCAATGCGGAACTCCACTTCCTCCAGATCCATCAGCAGCTCGTTCATCCAGAGGGTAGCCCGTTTACCCACAGTAACCATCTGGGCGGCCTGGAAATGGGTGAAGCCCAGGGTAGGCAGTGCCTTATAGCGCTTGGCAAACTTGCCCAGAGCGTCCAACACCTGGACCAGCTTATTGCGCACCAGCACCAGACCTTCCTTCATTTGGATGATGTCGGTGTTATCTCCCACATAGCAGCTGGTGGCGCCCAGATGGATGATACCAGCGGCCTTCGGGCACTGGTGGCCAAAGGTATGAACGTGAGCCATCACGTCATGGCGGAGCTTCTTTTCCTCCTGGGCAGCCATCTCATAGTCGATATCAGTGATATGGGCTTCCATCTCGTCAATCATGTCCTGGGTGATGGTGGGGGTACCGTCCTCATTGGTCAGACCCAGCTCCATCTCCGCCCGTGCCAGAGCGATCCAAAGCTTTCTCCAAGTGGAGAATTTCTTATCAGGAGAAAAGATGTACAGCATCTCTTTGCTGGCATAGCGGGAAGCAAGGGGGCTTTCATAGGTGTTTCTCATGTGCATTTGCTCCTTATCTCGGCGTAAACCGGTGTTTGGGATCTATATAATCTAAATAATATTATAACACGCAGCCCTGAAATTGAAAACAAGAATCCCGATAAAAGCGGAAAAGAATCCAGGGCAAGGAAAACGGCAATGCGCTCTTAAGAGGCATTGCCGTTTTAGGTTTTTGTGTGGTTTTATCAGTCAGCCAGGAAACGTTCCAGACGGTCCAGGCCTTCCTTGATGTTCTCCATGGAGGTGGCATAGGACCAGCGGAGATAGCCCTCGGCGCCGAAAGCGATGCCGGGCACCACGGCAACCAGCCCCTTTTCCAGGAAGGCGGAGGCAAAGTCGGTGGAGTTGTTGATCTTCACGCCCTTAATGGTCTTGCCCAGCAGCTCTTTGATGTTCATGAAGATGTAGAAGGCGCCTTCAGGCATCAGGCAGCTGACACCGGGGATGTTCTGCACCCGCTCATAGAAATACTTGCGGCGCTCATCGAAAGCCTTCTTCATCTCGTAGCTGGGCTCCTGGCTGTCACCAAAGGCGGCCAGAGCGGCCTGCTGAGAAATACTGCAGGGAGAGCCGGTGGAGTGGCTCAGATAGTTGCTCATAGCCTTGGCAATCTCAGCGTTGGCGGCGGCGTATCCGATACGCCAGCCGGTCATGGCGTAGGACTTGGAGGCGCCGTTGATCATGATGGTGCGCTCCTGCAGGTCCTCGCTGAGGGAGGCGATGCTCACAAAGGGCTTGTCATAGCAGAGCATGTAGTAGATCTCATCGCTGATGACATAGAGATCGTGGCGCTGAATCACATTGGCCAGAGCCTGAAGCTCTTCCCTGCTGTACACCATGCCAGTGGGGTTGGAAGGATTGGTCAGCATAACAGCCTTGGAGCGGGGGGTGATGGCGTCGCTGAGCATTTCGGGAGTCAGCTTGAAGCCGGTCTCCTCGGTGGTCTCCACAATGATGGGAACACCACCGGCCATACGGATGGCCTCAGCATAGGTCACCCAATAAGGGGCAGGCAGAATGACTTCCTCGCCAGCATTGATAATGGCCTGAAGCGCAATGTAAACATTGTGCTTGGCACCGCTGGTCACGCAGATCTGGCTGGGCGCATAATGAACGCCGGTATCCTGCAGGATCCGGTCACAGATGGCCTCCCGCAGAGGCAGAATGCCGGCGGAAGGAGTATATCTGGTCTGGTTGTTATTGATGGCGGCAATGCCAGCCTCCTTGATGTGTTCAGGGGTGTTAAAATCAGGCTCACCGGCACCGAACGAGATCACGTCAATACCACTGGCCTTCATCTGCTTGGCCATTGCGTCGATGGCCATGGTGGCGGAAGGGGAAATGCCCCGTGCAATGCTGGAAATAGGTTTCATGTACTGAATGCCTCCAAACCGTCTTATTTCTGCATTATTATATTCCCCTTCTTGCAGAAATGCAATAGCAAATCCTACAAATTGCAAAAAATCGGAATGCAACTTTCTATGCATTCCGATTTTTGCAGAATTTGAATATTCGATTTTCAGAAAAATCAAATGTGTTGGCAGATCAGCTGGCTCATCTTTTTCGTGCCCACCAGCTCACCGCTGCCGGCGATATCGGGGGTGTGCCACCCTTCCGCCAGCACTGCATCTACGGCTGCCTCGATGGCAGCTGCCTCATTGGGAAGATTAAAAGAGTATTTGAACATCATGGCAACAGACAAGACCGTGGCGATAGGATTGGCCTTGTCCTGACCTGCGATATCCGGGGCGCTGCCGTGGATGGGCTCATAAAGGCCGGGGGCCTGGGCACCGATGGAGGCGGAGGGCAGCATACCCAAAGAACCGGTGATCATGGAGGCCTCGTCGGAGAGGATATCGCCGAACATGTTCTCCGTCACTACCACGTCAAACTGAGAGGGATCCCGGACCAGCTGCATGGCGGTGTTGTCCACCAGATAGTCCTCATACTCCACTTCAGGATATTCCTTGGACAGCCGGTGCATCACGCTGCGCCACAGCCGAGAGGTCTCCAGCACGTTGGCTTTGTCAACACTGGTGACCTTTTTCCGGCGCTTCATGGCCAGCTCAAAGGCTTGACGGCCTACCCGCTCAATTTCCATCTCAGAATAGGCCATCAGATCAGTGCATTCTACGCCCCGGTCCGGGGTGTCGTAGCGGTCCCGCTTGCCGAAGTAGACGCCGCCGATGAGCTCACGTACCATCATGATGTCAATGCCCTTTTGGGCAATTTCATCCTTCAGGGGGCAGGCATCGATCAGAGCCGGCCGCAGGGTGGCATGGCGCAGATTGGCAAACAGACCCAGATCCTTGCGGATGGCCAGCAGGGCCGTCTCGGGCCGCTGTTCCGCCGGCTTGTCGGGACCCCACTTGGGGCCACCCACGGCGCCCAGCAGCACCGCGTCACAGGCCTTGCATTTTTCGGCGGTTCCCTCGGGATAGCTGACGCCATATTTGTCGGTGGCACAGCCGCCCATGTCCACATCCACATAGGTGATGGTGTGGCCGAACTTTTCGGCTACCCGGTCGATGACAGTGACTGCGCCGTTGACCACCTCGGGGCCGATGCCGTCGCCCCGGATCAGTGCGATTTTAAATTCCATTTTGTATGACTCCCCTCTTTACTTGGCCAGGCCCCGGGCCTTCAGCGAATTCATCAGGCCGCCGTTTTCGATGATGCCGTCGATGAATTCAGGGAACGGAGCCGCCTGGAAGGTCTTGCCGGTGGTCTCATCGGTAATCTTGCCGGTGCGGAAATCCACGCTCACCTGATCGCCGGGCTGGATGCTGGCGGCCGCTTCCGGGCACTCCATGATGGGGAAGCCGATGTTGATGGCGTTGCGGTAAAAGATCCGGGCAAAGGAGGCGGCAATCACGCATTTGACGCCGCTGGCCTTGATGGCCAGAGGAGCATGCTCCCGGGAGGAGCCGCAGCCGAAGTTGGCGCCGCCGACGATGATGTCGCCGGGTTCCACGGTGGAGGAGAACTGAGGGTCAATATCCTCCATGCAGTGGGCGGCCAGATTTCGCTCATCCGGGTCGTTCAGATAACGGGCGGCAATGATGACATCGGTGTCCACGTTGTCGCCATAGACATAGATTTTAGACATAGTAAACGCTCCTCCCCTCTTACAGATCAGCGGGATCCGCCAGGCAGCCGGCCACAGCGGAGGCAGCGGCCACAGCGGGGCTGGCAAGGATCACTTTGGAATCCACGTGTCCCATGCGGCCCACAAAGTTGCGGTTGGTGGTAGAGACACAGGTCTCCCCTTCACACATGCAGCCCATATGACCGCCCAGGCAGGGGCCGCAGGTAGGCGTGGAAATGGCGCAGCCGGCGGCCAGCAGATCCTGATAAATGCCCTCGTCAATCATCTGCTTGATGATGTCCTGAGTGGCGGGCAGTACAATGCAGCGGACGCCGTCATGTACCTTACGGCCCTTCAAAATCTGGGCAGCGGCCCGCATATCGCTGATGCGGCCGTTGGTGCAGGAGCCGATGACCACCTGATCAATGGCGATCCCCTTGACCTCCTTGACCAGCTTGGCGTTGCCGGGCAGATAGGGCATGGCAACGGTGGAGTCCAGCTGGCTCAGGTCGATGTCCACCACCTGCTCATACTCTGCATCGGGATCGGCCTCATAGATGATGGGCTGACGATCAGTACGCCCCTTGATGTATTCCAGGGTCAGTTCGTCCACCGGGAAGATGCCATTCTTAGCACCTGCCTCAATGGCCATGTTGGCGATGGTGAACCGGTCATCCATGGTCAGTTCTTTGATGCCCTCGCCGGTGAACTCCAGGCTCTTATAGAGGGCGCCATCCACGCCGATCAGGCCGATGAGATGGAGCATGACGTCCTTACCGGAGACAAAGGGCTTGAACTTACCGTGAATATTGACCTTGATGGCCGGGGGTACCTTGAACCAGTTCAGACCGGTGGCCATGCCGGCAGCCATATCGGTGGAGCCCACGCCGGTGGAGAAGGCGCCCAGAGCGCCATAGGTGCAGGTGTGGGAGTCAGCGCCGATGGTCAGGTCACCGGGGATCACCAGACCCTTTTCCGGGATAAAGGCGTGCTCCACGCCTACCACGCCCACATCATAGAAGTGGGTGATGTTGTGCTTGCGGGCAAAATCCCGGGCGGTTTTGCAGAGTTGAGCTGCCTTGATGTCCTTACAGGGGGTGTAATGGTCCAGAATAATACCGATCTTGTCCTTGTCAAAAATCTGGGTGATGCCGTACTTCTCCAGCACACCGATGGCTACCGGAGTGGTCACATCGTTGCCGTGAACGAAATCCAGCTTGGCCTCGATGAGTTGTCCAACTTCCACGCTGGGCAATCCCGCATGGGCCGCCAGAATTTTTTGCGTCATAGTCATACCCATTTCATGGAGTCCTCCTCTTATGTGTTGAGTGATAACTTATTATTGCAATTATTCTGGCAAAAGAATGTAACATGTGTTACAATTGGAGCGGAAAGTTGGTGGAGCTATGGAGTATTTCAGTATTCAGGAGTTGGATTTGCCCAAGGATGTATGGGCCCCCTTTGCTCAACATTATGCTTCGGTACGGTATGCGCCCAATCAAATGATCTATCTTCAGGACAGCCAAGCGGACTGCTTTTACTATTTGAAATCCGGCAAGGTGCGGACTTTCATTTCCTCAGAGGATGGAACGGAAAAAGTATTGAACGTATACAGACAGGGCAATTTGTTTGGAGAAGCTGCCTTCTTTGATGAGATGCCCCGGGTTTCTTCTGCAGTGGCTGCCACGGAATGTGATATTGTCCGCATTGACCGTCAGATGGCCACCCAGGAGATTTCTCAAAATCCTGAACTGGCTCTGGCGCTGCTTAAATATTTGGCCAGAACGGTCCGGTTGCTGTCTGAGCATGTGGATGACATGGCTTTTTTGCGCACAGATCAGCGAGTGGCTCGTTTTCTGCTCTCAGTGCCCCGGGGAGAAGACGGATCTATATCCTGTACCCAGGATGATATTGCAGCTGCGGTCAGCGCCAGTCGAGTTACGGTATGCCGCATTTTAAATCGATTTGGCCGATTGGGATGGTTGCACACTGGATACGGTTCAATTCAGATCAAAAAAGCCGAAGAATTGGAACAGATCTGGCGGTCCAACACGGATTAGACCGCTTGAGGGGCCAGTTTGTACCCCAAACTACAGTAAAACTGCAGCTTTATCTCGGGTGAAATGAAAGCTGGCCGAGGCCAGCCAAAATCCCATCAGCAGCAGCCAGGGTTTTCCGCCTGGCAGGAGTAAAAGAGCTATGCCCCAGAGGATGATACCAAGAGAGAAACCCTTGGAAATACAACTGGTCAGCCGATCGGCCCATTCCAGGCTGGTTAGCCAGGACAAAAGTGAAAACAGGGCACAGCCTCCGTCCAGAGGTGCTACCGGGAGCAGGTTAAAGAACCCCAGCAGCAGATTAGCACCTATCAGCAGCGGGGACTGATAGCTGGTTGTCAAAACAGCCGCCAGCAGCAGATTGGCGGCCGGCCCCGAAAGGCTCAGAATGAGGTCCTGGAAAAAGGAGCCGGAAACACACTCCTCTTCCAGCGTCAATTCCGCCCCCAGGGCAGTCAACGTGAGACGGTCTAAGTGGCGGCCAGTGCACCATGCGGCTGCGATATGGCCAAATTCATGGAAGGCAGCCGCCAACAGCAGTGCTGCCAGCAGCTCAAGACTGCCAAAATAGGCGGAGGCACTGAGCAGCGCGATAAAACTGGGGTAGAGATCGACCCGTCCTATGGAATACTTCATTGCTGCCCAGATTGAACCGTCGCCAGATCTGATTCAGCCGATAAAATGGTATTGGGCAATAGATTGCTATGAAATTGAGCCGCAGACTCCAACCATGCTGCACTTTCCTCCACGGCGGATTCTTCTACCTCGGTGGGTAAAAAGGTGTCAACGCACCACTCACGCACCGCCTGGGGCCAGCTCTCTCCAGCGCTGACCGCTTCCCCCAATGCCTCCACGGAGTTGAGCAGTGACTGATCCCCGGAGATTACCTGCCGCACCGAACCGAACACATCAAAGACCTGTTCCGGAATCAGCCCGCCACCCACAAAAACCAATAAAAAGATTGCGGCGGAGGCGATCAACTGAAGCAGTAGTCGGTTGAGCTTCTGCTCCCCCTTTTTGGGGGCTTTGGATGCCCGCTTGGCCATTGACGTACCTGTACGCCTGTCCTGGTTTATTGTCATAAGCCTGTCCCCCTTTCGTTAGCATCCTATGAGGAAGGGCACCATTTTATGAGTTTCATTGAATACGAGGAAAAAGAAGTTAAGGTAGACCAAGGGCGCCGTATGTGAAAACATGCGACGCCCTTGGCGAAAGCTTATAAAATGATGCAGATGAGGCCACCACTACCCTCGTTGATGATTCGCTGGAGGGTTTCCCGCAGCTTGACACGGGCATCCTCGGGCATGCGCATCAGCTTGCCCTGCAAGTCTTCATTGACCAGTTCATGGAAGGACTTGCCGAAGATATTGGACTGCCAGATCTGCTTGGGGTCTCCCTCGAACTCCTGGAGCAGGTAGTTAATCATCTCTTCACTCTGCTTCTCATTGCCCACAATGGGAGAGATGACCGTTTCAATGTCAGCCCGGAGCATGTGAATGGAAGGAGCACTGGCCTTGAGGCGGACGCCGTAACGTCCTCCCTGTTTCATGATTTCGGGCTCCTCCAGTTTCAGCTCCTCGATGGTGGGCACCACAATACCGTAGCCGGTATTTTTGACAGATTCCAGAGCGTCGGCCACCTTGTCATATTCCCGCTTGACCGAGGCGAGTACGGTCAGCTGCTGGAACAGATCGCCATCGTCCCGTACCTCAATTCCGGTTTCGGTAGACAATGTCTGGAAGAACAGCTCTCTGGGCAGTTCCAGTTTCAGAGAGGCAATGCCGCTTCCCAAATCTACAGAGGAAAGCTCCGTGGAGGCCAGATTGGCGCATTCGGAGATGCTGGAAGAAAAGGATTTGATCTCTGCAATGCGGGAAATCTGTTGGGCTTTTGCACAGATTTGAGCAAACAGCTCCTGCTTCATGGGATGTTTGGAAGGCAGTGCCTCCACCCAGCTGGGCAGGAACAGATCGATTTCCTGCAGCGGGAATTCATACAGTACCCGGCACAGAATGTCGGTAATATCCTGTTCGTCCAGCGTCTGGCAGTCTACCGCCAGACAACCTACACCATAGCGGCTCTCGATATCTTCCCGAATGGCCTGGGCTCTGGGGGCTGTAGGATCTGCAGAGTTGAGCAGGATTAAAAATGGTTTGCCCAGCTCCTTGAGCTCCTGGATGGTTCTCTCCTCCGCCTCCAGGTAGTCCTCCCGGGGGATATCGGTAATGGTGCCGTCGGTGGTGACTACAATGCCGATGGTGGAGTGCTCGGTGATGACCTTGCGGGTCCCGATTTCCGCCGCTTCCGCCATGGGGATTTCGTAGTCAAACCAGGGGGTTGTCACCATTCTGGGCTGATCGTCTTCCATCTGCCCTACCGCGCTGTTGACCAGATAACCCACCGAGTCAATGAGTCGAACGGAAAAACGGATCCCCTCTTCCGTCTCTATCTCCACCGCTTCCTCCGGTACAAACTTGGGCTCGGCGGTCATGATGGTGCGGCCGGAACCGCTCTGGGGCAGCTCATCCTTGGCCCGCTCTTTTTGATAGACGTTTTCGATTTTGGGGATCACCAGGGTCTCCATAAACCGCTTAATGAAGGTGGATTTTCCAGTGCGAACCGGGCCCACAACGCCGATGTAAATGTTTCCGCCGGTACGGGTCGCCATATCCGTATAGATCTCATGCTGTTCCATTATAATAACGTCCCCCCTTCAGCGATTGCGCGGGATGAGCAGGAATCTGCCTCCGGCAGCGGACTCATCGCTGATTTGATTGACTGCCAAAATGTCTTCCACGGTGGCAAAGTACTCCTTCCCCAGATCCCAGAGCGATTCCCCTTCCCTCAGCATACGAAGTACGGCAGAGGGCTTCGGGAGACCATCCTCCTCTGCCTCATCCAGTACCAGAGCGCTGACATAATGGAAGGCAGAAACAGAGATTACGGCATAGTGGATCAACAGGCTTCCCCGCAGCTCCATTCCTCCTGCCGCCGAAATACAGGCCCCATCCAAGAGCTTTGCTTCCAGAACAACCCGCTCCGTCTGTGGCTGAGAAATGGGAAGCTCCACATAGCAGCTCTGATCGATCTTGGAAAGATGTCCGTCCCGCTCCTTCAAGCAAGCGGAGATTTTCAGTCTGCATCGATAACTGCTCCCGGCGCTGCCCGGAGAGATTTCGCTGAGGGTCACTGTCTGATCCAAGACTTCAGCCGTGGGTACTTCCAGATCCATTGCCTGACGGAAGGGGTGAATCAGGGTATTTTGCTCAGCAATTCGGAATTGTTCCTGGCGATCTTCCACACACTGGCAAGGGCAGGCGGTGCTGTAAGCGTCACAGAGTACGCTGCTCTCCCGGCAATCCACCAACACCGCGCAGGCGTAAAGTTCCATATTGAAGTAGATTGTGTCATCCCCAGACAGCTCTGTCTGGAGATCGGTGGCAGCCAGGTTGACCATAGGCATGGCCGTCTCACTGGATTCTCCGGCGTCCAGCACCTGGGACACAGGCAAGTCGTATTCTTCGCAGATCAACTCGTGATCCGATCCCAATGCCCGAACTCTGGCTTTGACGCCTCCCTTGAACACAATCTTACTGCCAACAATTTTGCTTTCGTTGCAATAGGGGGTGACATCGCAGCTCAACAGACGTTCCAGCTTTCGGTGCCCGCCGGGGAGCCCTACGCTTTCCTCAAAGGGAAACGTTTTCTCCGTTACCTGGGAGATATACTGAAAGGCCACTTGTTCCATTTTCGTCTGAATGGGGACTTCTCCCCCCTCCACTCCAACGGAATAACGCATTTTATCAGCGGAAAATACCAGAAAATGTGCGGAAACCTCAGCCTGAACCAAAATTTTGCGGGGATTCATGACTTTGACATCGACACCCAGCAGCTTGGGCAGCACATTCACCCGGCAGGATTCCGTAATGTTGCCGGCCTCCGCAGCGCAGCGAAACGGGATGTGTACTGGAATGCTGTAAGCACTTCCCTCTTCCTCTGCAGCATAAAGGACCGAAGCGATTACATCACCCTCACAGGTGATATTACCTTCTCCTGCACGGCAAGTGCGCAGATACAATGTGGCTGAAGCGGTCACTACCGTTCCGATATCCGGCATAGAGTCGGACACAATGCTCTCCTGAGTCTCCTCTCGACGCACTACGGTATCCAGAACGCAGGAATAACACTTCAGCTCCTCATACTGCAAACCAAGATCCATGAAGCAATCTCTCCTTTCGTCCTCTCAAAGAGATTGCTCGGTACAATCTCTTCCGTTATTTTGTTTGAAGGACGTTTTCAAGAGAAAGATATGTCCAAGCTGACTGGGTTATGACTATCTAGGAAAACAAAAGCCATGCTGCATGGTCCTTACAATGTCCCTTTAGTGCATTTTGAATAGGACCTTCAGGATACCAGATAAAAACTTGGGTGATTTCCAAATGACGATCTTCATCCCGGCACCTCCTCATTCACACCGTATGTCCGGACAGATGGTTATGGTTTCCGCATCCAGCTCAGGCCGAGCACAATCAGGGCGCCCGCCCCCACAAAGATGATGACGCAAGTCGGCAGAACCATACTCAGCAATATTCCGATTCCAAGGGAAATGGCACACAGCCCACTGGGCTTACAATGACGCATGAAAACACCCCCTGCGTAATACTGCTGTCACAGTCTACGCAGAGGGTGTTTTATTTGTGTCACAAATTTCAGTTGCTCCGGATCAGCAGGCCAATTCCAGATTCCACTTCAATCATGCAGGGTTGGCCGGGCATACATTCATTGCTGATGCCAAGGGATTCCCAACGATAGAGATTCACCTGCTGAATTTCATATTTAGCTCCGGTAATCGTAACTCGCTCCAGCGTTTGATCCAGTGGCACAATACCGAAATAGTGGTAATGTGGATGATGGGGCACCTCTGTCCGCCCCGGCGGCAGCAACCGAATCTCGTTCCATGGATCCAGAATCATCCCATCAGCACCAGCCCGCCAGATTCGTTCCAGTTGTCCTACGGCGGAAAAATGGTGATCTTGCCGCCCTCCGGTACAGCCGCAGAGCAGCAGTTCCTGGTAGCCTTCTTTCAATGCCCGGGAAACCGCCATGTCCAGGTCGGTGACGTCTTTTTCAGAGGGTAATAAATCCGCTGGACAGTTTCCGGCGTGACCACCAGAGTCGTCATCTCCCACGTACCAATCCAGAGTAAGGCCAAGGCCTTCCGCCGTATTACGGCCACCGTCGGCACAGATGATAGCAGCGTCAGAACGAAGATAGTTCTTTAAAAAGCTCCAGTTGTTTCCGGGAGCAGAACCAAAAATAACGGCCTGTTTTTTTAACGATGCTCCCACTGCTTATACTCCTTTGCCACCTGGTAAAGGCGGACATAACTTTGGTGTCGGGATTTTGAGATTTTTCCCTCTTCTAAAGCCTCCAAAACAGCGCAGCCCTTTTCCTTGGTATGAGAGCAGCCCACAAACTTACACTGGCCCAGGTAGGGGTGAAACTCCCGGAAAGCCAGCGCAAGACTCTCTTTTTCCAACAGCTCTGGAACTTCAGTGTCAAAACTGGCAAAACCAGGGGTATCTGCCACCAGAGCCCCATTGGGCAGCCGGAACAGCTCAACATGACGGGTGGTATGCCGACCACGGCCCAGCTTATCACTGACTTCGCCGGTGGCAATGGATAGCCTGGGGTCCAGCGCATTTAAAATGCTGGATTTCCCCACGCCGGAGTTGCCGGTAAACACCACAGTTTTACCCGCAATGGCATCGGAGAGCTCTTGAATTCCCTCACCTGTTACTGCGCTGACCTGAATGGTGGTAAACCCTGCCTGCCGATAAATCTCATAAAGTTGCTCGCAGGGCTCCAAATCGCATTTATTCAGGCAGATTACCGGTTCGCAGTCTTTGCGCTCTGCAATGGCAGCCACCCGGTCAATCAGAAAGGGATCCGTGACCGGATTGACGCCGGCGGCGATCATGACCAGCTGATCCATATTGGCCACAGAAGGACGGCTGAAGAAATTTTTTCGATCCAAAATCCGTTCCACGCTGCCGGTGCCGCTGCCCAGAGGGGTGATCTCAACCCGGTCCCCCACCAGCGGGCTGGTGCCCGCATGGCGGAATTTACCCCGGGCCCGGCAGGTTATCGTTTCCCCGTCGCAGTCCACATAGTAGAAGCCACTAAGGGCTTTGATGATGGTGCCGGTCATTGCTTAACTCTTTTTCTCGGAAATGTGGAAGGGGCATTCCACACCGTCTACTGTAGCGGTACAGGAGTAAATGGTGCCCTGCACAGGCAGCACATAGGTGGGGTCATCCGGAGAGACGGTATCTTCATAAACCTCACCGTTGATGGTGATTTGAAGCAGAGCATCCTTGGTCCGTCCCTCAGGCAGAGTGACCTCAATATTCCAGATCTTGGATTCTGGATCCTCGGTGGTGCCGGAACCGCCCTGAGAGGAATCAGGAGTATCAGGCTCTTCTGGTTCAGGTTCAGGCCCAAGGCTGATGGTGATATCCACCGAGTCACCCTCCTGGACCGGAGTTCCCTGGGGAATGCTCTGATAGCACACTTTGCCCTCAGCTTCATCGTTGTGTTCATAGCTGACACCGCCAGAACCAAGCACAAGACCCATATTGGAAATGGCGTTTCTGGCATCGGCCTCCGTTAGGCCCAGCAATTGGATCATTTCAAATGTCTTGGTCTCCGGGCCTTGGCTGTAATAAATGGTCACGGTTTTACCCTTTTCCAGAGTAGTACCGGCAGCAGGATCTGTGCGGATGACCATGTTTTCGGAAATATCATCGCTGTATTCCGGCTGGCAAACGGTTTGGAGACCCAGGGATTCCAGCTGACTCTTCACCTGGCGATAGTCATGGGTGCCGTCGCTGTAATTCTCCAGGACAATCTGCTCCGGCTTATCTTCTTCCGGGCCACCGCTTAGCGTGACGGTGATCTCAGTGGTCTCCGATTTCACGGTGCGGGTGCTGTCGGGAGACTGCTCGATAATGGTGCCGATCTCCTCTTCACTGGCCACGGTTTCGCCGACAGTGATGGTAAAGTGAGCTTTGAGGTTTTCATCGGCGTCGATCATAGCCTGGGCTTCTTCCACGGTTTTGCCAAGCAGATCAGGCACCTGGTAGCTGGGGGACGAAGCAAAGAGCCCTCGGAACAGGGTAAACCACAGAACAACAAACAGGATGACTAGAACACCGGCGATACCGGCGGTTACACCGATGAAAACCTTGTTTTTCTTCTTTTCATCGTATTCGTCGTACTCGTCTTCGTCCTGGTAGCTCTTCTTGGCTGTGCGCTCCTCTTCCCGCTCAAACCGGGCCACAGGGCGGCGCACGGGAGAGCTGCGGACGGTGGCATCAACGTCGGCCAAATCCTCATCATCCAGGAAGGTGCCGCCTCGTTTGACCACTGTGGGCTCATCTTCGGTGGGTTCCAACACGCCGGGGGAGCTGTACCCAAAGTCAATGTCAGGATTTTTGCGGAAGTCATCCAAATCCCGGAGCATTTCTTCCGCGCTGGAATAACGACGATCCGGCACAGAGGCCATGGCCTTCAGGGTGATCTGTTCCATGCCGAGCGGCACAGAGGGATTCAACTCTCTGGGAGGAACCGGAATAGATTTGATATGCTGAATGGCGACCGAGACCGGGTTGTCTCCCTCGAAGGGAAGTCGGCCCGTCAGCATCTCATAAAGCACAACGCCAGCGGAGTAGATATCGGAACGGGCATCGATATGGCTGCCCCGGGCCTGCTCTGGGGAGATATAATGCACGGAGCCGATGGTCTCCTGGGTCATGGTAACCTGGGAAGTGGTGGAACGGGCGATGCCGAAGTCCGTCACCTTAACGCTGCCGTCCCGGAGCACCATGACGTTCTGGGGCTTGATGTCCCGGTGGATGATGCCCCGGCTATGGGCGTGCTTCAGGCCCTGGAGGATCTGCACGATAAAGTGTAGTGCCTCACGCCAGTTAAGACAGCCTCCCCGCTTGTGCATGTATTGCTTCAGCGTAATGCCGTCAATGAGCTCCATAACGATGAACTCCCGACCATCCACCTGGCTGACATCATAGACAGCCACAATGTTGGGATGGGAGAGCATGGCGACAGCCTGGGATTCGTCGTGGAATCTGCGGCGCAGATCCTGGTCTGCGGCCAATTCACTTTTTAAAATCTTGACCGCAACATAGCGATTGAGACGGTGGCAGTAGGCGCGATAAACCACAGCCATTCCGCCGGTGCCCAATACATCCAGTATTTCATAGCGGTCATCGAGATATTTGCCGATATAGGGATCCATAGCAAACGCTCCTCTTAATCGTCGTTGACTTCATCCGCGCCTTCAGCGCAGATCAGTACAGCAGTCACATTGTCTGGAGCACCACGGTGCATGGCAATCTCCAACAGCCGGCGGCAACAGGTTTCGTCGGCGCCGCCGTATATTACCTCGTAGAGGATTTCCTGCTCCGTGACAACGTTGCTCAAACCGTCGCTGCACAGAAGGATATACTCCCCTGCGTTCAAGTCGATTTCAAATAGATCGCCAGGGGTATGGCGATCGGTACCCAGCGCCCGGGTGATGATGTTTTTATTGGGGTGTGTCCGGGCTTCCTCCGGGGTGATTTTTCCCCGGGCCACCAGATCCGCCACAAGAGAGTGATCCCGGGTGATCTGGCTGATTCCAGAAGGACTGACATGATACGCCCTGCTGTCTCCCACATTAAGGACAAAAGCATGGAGGTTTTCCAGCAGCCAAGCCGCCACCAGAGTAGTTCCCATTCCAGAGCACTCTGGATCAGTGAGAGAGCGTTGACGTACGGCGGCGTTAGCCTCCGCCAGCGCCTCATTCATTACAGCGCCGGGTTCATCCTGTTCGGCGTGCTCTACCACATCAATGACATAGTCCACCGCCATTTGGCTGGCCACGTTGCCGCCTAGCGCACCGCCCATGCCGTCACAAACAACGGCAAAGATGCCATTTTCCAGGGTACAACTGTCAAAACAGTCCTGATTTTGCTTGCGCACTAGACCCCGGTCTGTAATTCCATATACGTTCAAACAAACACCTTCCTTACCCTTCCTTCAGGTGAAGCGTCTTGCGGCGCAGCTGGCCGCAGGAGGCGTCGATATCGCCGCCCAGTTTACGGCGTACCGTCACCGTCACACCATGGCTCTCTAATCTCTTTTGAAAGGCGGAGACCCGCCGGCTGGGCTTCAGCTTGCTCTCCCGCACATCATTCAGAGGGATCAGGTTGACGTGGCCTGGAGTGCCTTTCAAATAGCTGGCTAGCAGATCTGCCTGCTGGTCACTGTCATTGACTCCGTCGATCATGGCGTATTCATAGGAGATCCGACGTCCCGTCTTTTCGAAGTAGCGGCGGCAGCTCTCGAACAGCCGCTCTACGCCCACTGCCCGGTTGACCGGCATAATGGTGGTACGGGTTTCATCATCGGGCGCATGCAGCGAGACCGATAACGTTAATTGTAACTGAAGATCGGCCAGTTTGTCAATTTTTTCTACCAAACCGCAGGTGGAAAGGCTGATATGACGCATCCCGATATTCATTCCGTCGGGATGGTTGACCAGCTCCAGAAAGCGCATCACGTTGTCAAAGTTGTCCAGAGGTTCCCCGATGCCCATCAGTACAATATTGGAGATGGGCAGACCGGAATCCTTCTGGGTAAAAATGACCTGACTCAGAATTTCCGCCGGGGTCAGCCGCCGTACCAGCCCGCCGATGGTGGAGGCGCAGAAGGCGCAGCCCATGGCGCAGCCAATCTCCGAGGAGACGCAGATGGTGTTGCCATGCTTGTAGCGCATGAGGACGGTTTCCACGCAGTTGTCATCCTCCAGCTTCCACAGGTACTTGATGGTGCCATCCAGTTTGGAGACCTGCTTGCGTTCCACCTTGAGAGCGGTTAGGGTACACTGTTCCGCCAACTTGCTCCGCAGGGCCTTGGGAAGGTTGGTCATCTCGTCAAAGTGTTCCACACCCCGGTGCATCCAGACAAAAATCTGTTTTGCCCGGAATTTAGGCTCCCCCAGAGAGGCCAGAAACGCCTCAATCTCAGGCAGCGTCATGGACTTTAAATCGATTTTCTGCTCAGCCATTTAATCTCCTCAGCTTTGCGATAAAGAATCCGTCGGTTCCATGGATATGAGGCCATAGAGTGATTTCTCCGGCCGTCGCACCCACAGGGCCCGGTAATTGGAAGGGTTCCAATGTAAAATCTCGGTGCGTATTTAAAAATTCAGCTACAACGTCTTGGTTTTCCCGGCGCAGAACCGTGCAGGTAGAGTAGACCAGCGCACCGCCCGGTCGGACATAACGGCTCAAATTGGCCAGCAGTGCCGACTGAATTGCGGGCAGCCCTTCCGTCGCCTTCAAATCTTTGTAGCGAATATCTGGCTTTTTCCGAATAATGCCCAGGCCGGAGCAGGGCACGTCGGCAATCACCAGGTCAAAGGCATTTTCAAGTTCAGGCTGGAAATCCCGACCGTCTGCCGCAGCGGTATGGATGCACTCCAATCCCAGCCGCTTTGCTCCGGACCGGATGCGCTTGAGTTTGTTTTCGTGAAGATCCCGGGCCAGAATGTCCCCTTGGTCCCCCATGGCCAGGGCCATGGCAAAGGATTTGCCACCGGGAGCGGCGCAGGCATCCAGCACCTTGTCGCCGGGTTTGGGATCGGCGGCCAGGGCACACAGCCGGGCCGCTGCGTCCTGAACGTAGCATTTGCCGGTCTGGAATGCCGGAAGCTGTTCCAGATCGCCGCTGCCGCTGACCAACAGGCATCCCTCCAACCAGGGATGAGGTTCCGCCTGTACTCCAAACTGAGTCAACTCCTCCAGCAGGGATTTGGGGTCGGTTTTCAGGGAGTTGACCTGCAGCACCATCTCCGCTGGGGTGTTGTTCAGGGCCAATAGTGATTCCACATCCCCGTTCAACTCTTTTGAGAGCAGTTTCACCAGCTCCAATGGGTGGCTGTATTGCAGAGAGAGGGTTTTGAGAGGGTCATCTGTGGTGGCCCGCGGCATCTGTTCCGCCCGCTGAGCTGCCCGCAGCACTGCATTGGTCAGCCCGGCAGCTCCCTTATGGCGATTGTATTTCCGCACCAAACTCACGGATTCGTTGACCGCAGCCCGGTCGGGAACCCGGTCTAAAAACTGCAGCTGGTACAAGCCTAACCGCAGGCTCTGGCGTACAGAAGAATCCAGTTTTTCGGAGGGGACGCTGGAAAAAGAGTCAATCCAGAAATCCAGCAACAGCCGGTTCTGCACGACACCGTAACAGAGCCGGGCGGCCAGAGCCGCATCCCGGGGCGTCAGCTTCCATTTTTTTGAGGCGCTGCGGATGGCCTGGTCGGACCAGGCTCCCTGGGTTTCGCAGGCCATCAGGGCGGCATAGGCCGCCTCCCGGGCGCTGGACAGGGCAAGGCCACTCATCAAACGTTCTCTCCTTTGTGTGGGATAGTTTTAATCAAACAGCGGGTGCCCCCGGAGATAGTCCACGGCCCGCATCCGCTTTTTGCCCGGAGCCTGGAGCTCAAGAATCCGCAATATCCGGCCATCGCCGCAGACCACGTTGATTCCTTTTTTATCGGCTCCCAGCCAGGTCCCGGGCTCTTTGTCAGAGGTTTGGGCGGTCTCCTCCACCGCAAAGATTTTAAAGGTTTCTCCTTTAATTCCCGCCGTGGTGGCGGGCCAGGGAATCAATCCCCGGACCTGATTATGAATCTCCTTGGCGGAGCGGGAGAAGTCAATGGGAGAAAGTTCCCGGCTCAGCATGGGGGCGTAGCAGCTCAGGTCATCGTCCTGAGGAATCCGGGACGCGGTGCCGGCGCCGATGGCGGCCACTGTCTCCCCCAGCAGCTGGGCGCCGATATCAGCCAGCCGGTCATGGAGCGACTCCACCGTCTCATCGGGATCGATTGGAGTGGAACGCTGGGAGATAATATCACCGGTGTCCAGACCCTCGGCCATATACATGATGGTAACGCCGGTTTCAGACTCTCCGTTTAAGATAGCCCAGTTGATGGGGGCAGCTCCCCGGTACCGGGGCAGCAGCGAGGAGTGGACATTGATACAGCCCTTGGGGGGCAGATCCAGAAAACGTTTGGGCAGAATTTTGCCGTAGGCAGCCACCACGATCAGCTCCGGGGCCAGGGTGGCCAGGTCCTCGAAGGGCTCATCCGCCTTCAGAGTAGTGGGCTGATAGACCGGAATGTTGTGCTCCAGAGCAACCACCTTCACGGGGCTGGGGGTCAACTTCATTCCCCGATTTTTTGGCTTGTCCGGCTGAGTGAAGACACCGACAATTTCGTGGCCGTCCTCAATCAGCTGCTTCAGAGAGGGCACCGCAAAATCCGGAGTGCCCATAAACACAATCCGCATACTTACTCCTCAATCTCTTTGCCTTCAGCCTCCATAGCCTCCAGCTCGTCAATGGTGTAGGTACGTTCCACCAACTCATCAAACAGATGACCGCCCAGGTGGTCAATCTCATGGCAGAAGCAACGAGCGGTGAGACCCTGATCCTCCACCTCGAAGGTGTTGCCGTTCCGGTCCTGAGCCCGGACCTTCACCACCATAGGACGCTTGACAAAGCCGTAGCGACCCGGGACGGACAGGCAGCCCTCCAGGCCGAACTGCTCGCCGGAAGTCTCAATGATCTCCGGATTAATGAGCTCAATCAGTTCGTCATCCTCGTTGATGACCACCACCACTTGGCGGAGAATGCCCACCTGGGGAGCGGCCAGCCCCACACCGTCTGCCTTGCGCAGGGTTTCGCCCATGTCATCCAGCAGAGTGTGAAGTTTGTCGTCAAACTTGGTGACAGGGTGGCATTTTTTATTGAGGACTTCATCGCCTTTTTTGACAATTTCACGCAACATGTTTCTATTCCTCCATCAATCCATAGGATTCAGGTCCGCGTAAACGGACACGCCTCGGTTTAATTGGTCTGAGTGGGCGGATTTGAGCAAATAACCCACCATATTTCTCAAGGCCGGGCCGCTTTTGCCCAGCACAGTGATCCGATATCGATACCGCTTATTGACCATCAGCACCGGCGCTGGGGCGGGGCCCAGGATCTGAAGTTCAGCACCTTGCAGCGAAGGTTCCCGCTGCCAGGCTCTCAGTCCATCTGCCAGCCGCATACAGCTGCGCAGCACCGCTCCTTCGTCCAGGCCGGAAATCGTAAATACATATAAATCCCGATAAGGCGGCAGGCCACGCATTTGGCGCAGCTGGATTTCCTGTTGGTAAAAGCGGTCATAGTCCTGCTCTGCCGCTCGGAGAATGACATCATTTTTGGGAGTATAGGTCTGAATGACTGCCCGACCGGTTCGCTGTCCCCGGCCAGCTCGCCCCACCACCTGGGTAAGCAGAGAAAAGGTGCGCTCCGAAGCTCGAAAGTCATCCACATAAAGGGCCTGATCTGCTGAAATTACGCCAACCAGGGTGACGTTTTCAAAATCCAGGCCCTTGGCCACCATCTGGGTGCCCACCAACACAGGGATATTACAACGACGGAACTTGTCCAGCATTTTTTCATGGGTCTGGGTAGCGGAAATGGTATCCGTGTCCATCCGCATCACCTCAACCCCGGGGAACAATCGCTGGACTTCCTCCTGGACCTTCTGGGTACCGGCACCGGAAAAGGCCAGCGCTCCGCCGCAGCTGGGGCAATGAGTCGGCAAAGGCTCCGAGTGGCCACAGTAGTGGCACATGAGCCGGCCGTTGGCCTTGTGGTAGGTGAGACGGACAGAGCAGCGAGGACACAGGGGGGATTCTCCACACTCGGTGCACACAGCCATCCGGCTGGTGCCTCGGCGGTTGATGAACAGAATGGACTGCTCCCCCGCCTCCAGATTTTTTTTCAGCTCCCCAACCAGCTCCTGACCCAAAATGGCGTCGGAGCCGGAGCGCAGGGCTTCCTTCAGGTCGGCTATGATGACCTGGGGCAGCGCCTTCTGATTGTAGCGATGGGTCAGTGTGAAAAGTTGATAATCCCCCGCCTGAGCGTGATACATGGATTCCACTGACGGTGTAGCAGACCCTAACACCAATAAAGCGCCGGTATGAGCAGCCCGGTACTTGGCGATATCCCGGGCATGGTACCGGGGCGTACTCTCGGATTTATAGCTGCTCTCCTGTTCCTCATCCAGGATAATGAGGCCCAGTTGCTGCAAAGGAGCAAAGATGGCGGAGCGGGTGCCCACCACCACGCTGGCCCGGCCAGAGCGGACACGCTTCCATTCGTCATACCGCTCCCCTGCCGGCAGCATGCTGTGCAGCAATGCAATCTCATCGCCAAACTGAGCGGAAAACAGTGACAACAGCTGGGGGGTCAGAGCAATTTCCGGTACCAGTACTAAGGCGCTTTTCCCTGCGGCAAGGGCGGAATGAATCAAACGGATGTAGACCTGGGTTTTGCCACTGCCGGTGACGCCATAGAGCAGGGCGCATTCCGGTTTTTCTGCGGCGAGCAGGGACTCCAATCCATCCAAACAAGTTTGCTGTTCTTCGTTCAGCTCCGGAGGTGGAGCGGGTTCCACCCAACGCCGTTCCGGCCGACGAAATACCTCCCGATGTTCCAGGTGCAAAACACCCTTCTTCTCCATGGCTTTGACAGTCTGAGCCGTTGCTCCGGTGAAGTAACGGATATCCTTCAGGGATACTTCGGGTACTTCCTCCAATAGCCGCAGCACCGCTTGCTGGGAGGTGGAGCGGCTGCCCAATTTTGTCCGGGCTTCCTCTACCGCCAGATCCAGCACTGCGATCTGTTCCAGCTTGTCCCCTACATTCCGGGAGGCAGACGTCTCCAGAGTCAAAATTCCCTGTCCCAGCAACTCCTGCAGAACCGGGCCGGGATCAGAAGTTCCAAAAGCCTCCAATAGCCTTCCTTTTTCCAGCGCTCCCCCGTTGGCGAAGATCAAATCCAGCACTTTTTGCGCCGCGGGACGGTGAGCAGCGTTATAGGCCGCCTCCTTGTCGATGCCTGGGGCCACGCAGTAGCGATCCTTCAGGGAAAAGTACAGTCCTGCGGGCAACATAGCTTTCACGGCATCATAGACGGTGCAATAATACCGCTCATGCATCCAAAGGGCCAGCCGGATGCTCTCCGAGTCCAGCATGGGGGATTCATCTAACAGTGCAAAGACAGCCTTAAGGCCTTTTGTGCGCTGACCTGGAAATACATCCAGAATCAGACCTTCTACCCGGCGGTTGCCGGTTCCGAAAGGGATGATGACCCGCATTCCCGGCTGGGCCCGCTCCTCCAGTGAGGCCGGGATCAGATAGGTATAGGGTTTATCGATGGCATAGGTGGCGGAAGAGACCGCAACATGGCACAAAAGATCCGTTTGCACGGCCTACCGCCTCCTTTTTCACGGGTTGATAAATGCAGGGAACAGCGCCCAGGCTCAAAAACCGGACGCTGTTCCCCCAATATTAGAATACAATGGGCTCTTCCTGGCGGAGTTCGCCGCTGCGCACTTCCTCCAGAGCCATGGTGACGGGCTTTTCCTCCAGGGAAATGGAGTCCTTTTCCGCCTCCTCGGAGATCTCCCGGGCCCGATGGGCCACCATGTTCACCAGAAGATAACGGCTTTCAATATTGGCCAGCATCTCATTCATCGGATAAAGAACCATAACAATTAATCCTCCTTGATCAGATCGATCCGCTTACTGGTTCGGCAGCGCTCAGCGCAGAGAATGGAAAGCACCTCGTTGGCAGCCTGCGAAACCTCATCATTGACCACCAGATAATCATATCTGGAAATTTCCTTCAGCTCTTCCCGAGCCCGCTCCAGACGGCGCTGGATGACCTCTTCCGGGTCGGTGTGGCGGCCGTGGAGCCGTTGAGACAATACCTCAAAGGAAGGCGGAATTACAAAAATCAGCGGGGTGTCCGGGCGCTTATCGTGTACAATTTTGCTGCCCACTACCTCAATGTCCAGCAGCACGTCGATGCCGGCGGACAGCTTTTCGTCAATCAGCTTGGCGGATGTACCATAGTAATTGCCGGAATAGTTGGCATATTCCAGCAGCTCATTGTCCCGGATCATGCGCTCGAATTCAGGCACGTCCACAAAGTAGTAGTTGACTCCGTTTACTTCTCCCTCCCGGGGCTTCCGAGTGGTAAAGGAAACGGAAAAGTATAGATCCGGCCGGCGGCGTAACACTTCCGCAATCACCGTGCTTTTTCCCACGCCGGAGGGGCCGGAAATGATGGCCAGACTCCCCTTCTGCGGTTTATTCATCCTCAGACTCCTCCTCTGCCTGTATCTCCCGGCTGTTGAGCCGGTTGGCGATGGTCTCCGGCTGAATGGCGGAGAGCACCACATGGTCACTGTCCATCAGAATGACCGCTCGGGTACGACGGCCATAAGTGCCGTCAATCAGCAGGCCTTTTTCACGACTCTCCTGGATCATCCGTTTGATGGGAGCTGAATCCGGGCTCACAATAGCAATAAGCCGGTCTGCAGAGACCATATTGCCAAAGCCAATATTCAACAGCTTCATAGTGTGACCTCCGAATGTTATTCGATATTTTGAACCTGCTCCCGCAGTTTTTCAATTTCAGACTTCATATCCACCACCACATGAGAGATGGCGAGATCAGTGCACTTGGAGCCGATGGTGTTGGTTTCCCGGTTCATCTCCTGAATCAGGAAATCGATTTTACGGCCCACGATGCCACCCTGCTCCAGCAGGTCCCGGAACTGCGCAATATGGCTGCGCAGCCGTACAGTCTCCTCATCCACAGCCACCTTATCGGCAAAAATGGCGGCCTCGGTCAGAATGCGGCCTTCGTCGATCTGGGTGTTATTCAACACTTCCTGCAGCTTGGCCAGCAGCTTTTCCCGATATTCCTTCACCGTCTGAGGAGAGCGCGCCTCCACCTGAGTAACGAAATCTTCCAGATGGGCCAGTTTGCACAACAGGTCCTGCTTTAGCTTTTCGCCCTCTGTGCTGCGCATGCGGTCAAAGTCCGCCAAGGCCAGATCCAGCGCCGCGTACAGATCCGACGCCAAGGCGTCCTGATCCTGGGGCAGCTTTTCCACCGTCAGCACATCAGGGAAACGAGACAGCACAGAGACGGTGACATCGTTTCGGATGTCAAAGGCCTCCGAAAGTTCGCCAAAGGCCTTTAAGTAGCTCTCTGCCAAGGGACGGTTGACCTTGACGGCCACGGCGTCAGCCTGGGTACTGTCTACAGAAACAAAGACGTCGACCTTGCCCCGGGAGGTAGCCGCCTTGACACGGCTCTTGATTCCCTCCTCTGCAAAGGAACAGGATCGGGGCAGTCGAACAGAGCAGTCCAGATAGCGGTTATTGACACTTCGCAGTTCAATGACGATGGTCCGGTTGTTCAGCTCAGCCTCACCCCGGCCGTAACCTGTCATGCTTTTAATCATATGCACACCTCATTCGAGATCATTTCGCAATCAATAATTATACCAATTTCTCCCCGACATGTAAAGTCAATGTCCGGCAAAACGGCGGCGGATCTGAGGAATAACCCGAGCCTGCAACAAGGCCATCACCTTGGAGAAGGCATAGTCGTAGGCCAGGAAAATGACGCTGCCTACCACGCAGAGCACAGGCAGGAAGGGCAACGGATAGCTCCAGGCCGCCACGGCGGACTGGAAAAACAGCTGATAGCCAAACAAATACAGCAGCCCCAGCACTACGTTGAAAAACGCCAGCTTCAGCACATATTCCACTACTCGCCATTTCAGCCGCTCCAGCAGGCTTTTTATCAGCGGGTAAACGCCGAACAGGCATACATACAAGATTGCTACATGCTTTGCAGGGAGCAGGATCAGCGCCAGCAGGCCGGAAACCACATAGCACAGCACGGCGGACACATAGCCGGCAGCGGACACCGCTACCGCCACGGCAAGTCCGGCCACGGCGGCCAGGGCGGTCCAACCGCTGGGAATCAGACTGGCCAGCAGTTGAATGACCAAAGCCACCGCCGCCAGCATACCGGACAGGGCAACAATTTGAACAGAAATTTTGGGGCGGTCCATCAGCAACGGCCTCCTCCGCACAAACAGTTGAGGCACATCAGCGTGGTGCAGCAGTCCATGGCATCCATACCGGCAGAGTAGCCATCCGAGCGGTAAGCCTGTCCTCCCTGCTGCATCATATTATAAGCCCGACGATACTCCACATTGCCGGGATCCATGGTGACGGCCCGTTGATAGTTGCTCATGGCCTCATCCAACCAGCCTTTGCGATAGGCGATGCTTCCCTGCAGAAAATACCATTCCGCATCCTGGCGAACAGCCTGTGCCAGCAGGTTTTCGGCCTGATAGATGTCTCCAGCGTTGATTGCGCTGCGGACCTGGGCATAGATGGGATCGCTGCTCCCCCGCTGCTGCTGGTAGCCATTATAGCTGCTGCCGCCGCCGGAGGAACGGCTCTGGTATCCGGAGGAAGAGGAGGATTGATAACCGCCGCCTCCGGCGCGCATCTTGGTGATGGCCTCATAAGCTTCGTTAATTTCCTTCATCTTCTCCTCTGCCAGATCGGCCAGAGGATTGTTTTGGTAGTTGTCCGGATGATATTTGCGGGCCAAGGTGCGATAGGCCTGCTTCACCTCTTCATCCGTCGCTTCTGGGGTAATGCCAAGTACACTGTAGGGATCGTTCATGTTTGCTTTAACTCCTGTTTCTTTTGTTTGCGGTATTTTTTCCATTCTCCGGAAAAGACCAAATGCCTGATGCTCTGCAAACCAGCGCAGAGAATATTTTCAACCACAGCCGAGTGGTATCCGAAGTCTTCAAGGTGGAAGGCGGAAATGGCCAGATTCTCTGAGTGGCACACCGTCCGTTCCAGGTTTTGTCGGGCCTCTTGCCGGACTTCCGAAGGTGTGGAAGCGGTAAGTTGGTACCGACTGGCCACTGGATTGTAGCGATTGTGTTTCAGATCTTCATCCAGATCGTCCCAGGCATCAATCAAATAAATCCAGCGGCCCAAGTGATAGAGCAGCTGTTCCATCACGCGACGGGAGGACTCGTCCCAATTTTGGGGGACCATGGCGGTCATAATGAGCGCAAACTGCTCCGCCATGCGGTCAATAGAGCTGCACCGTTCCCGTTCCAACTGCTGCAGATCAGATAACCTGCGGCCAATTTCTCGATGGAGTGCCGGATTCTGGTTCTGGCCCCGCCGGAACACTCTGTGAAAGAGGGCCAAGAGAGACAGCGCCGGAAGGCGTCGCAGTCCCCGCTCGTCTGCCAGCTGGTCCTTTAGTTTCCAGTAAACCAGCAGCACGGAAATATCCGCGGCTGCCTCCAGGGAAGGGTCGGATTCACTGGCATATCTGCCCCGGAACGGAGAAGAGATACAACGCAGGCATGAAACGCAAGGCGCTTCCTTCTCCCTCCGCAGCAACAGAGCCAGAAAAGTAAAATCATAATTGAGCAGGAAACTGGCCAAAAAACCATATCTCTTGTTCAAAGTATGGCATAGGCCGCAGTATGCGGCCCGGTAATCCTGCCACTCTTGTTCTGTCAGTTTTTCCCGTACGGGCAGTACATAACCAAACATTGCTTCAATTATGACCCGGTAATATTGACCACAACCTGGTATTCACCCACGGCACCCACATCCGCAAATCCACGGACACCTACTTTCGCAGGCAGTGTGCGGGTACCCTGCGTGTTTTCGTCCAGATCTGCCAAATCCACAATCACATAGACATCTTGATCCTGGACCAATTCCATGGTATTGGAGGCGCCGCGGATTCGGACCTCCAGGGCCTCTGTAACCAGATCCACATTGCCCAAATTGGAGGGAACGTTAATTAGTTCAATATCCGAGGTCTGCACCACTCTGGTGGTCAGACCGGTCATGGAAACCGTAACCTGGGCCGTTGTGATGCCGCTGATAATGGAGACGCCCTCCGGCAGGGGAATTTCAAGATTCAGCACTTCAGATGTGACAATCTGAGATAGGTCGATGGTGCCAAGACTGATGGAATCAATCTGTTCCAAACGCTCCGGCGTGCCTGAGATGGTAATGGTTTCCGGATCAATCATGGTGGTTGCGTTTGCGCTGGTGGCGCCGCCGCCGGAGGTATATGTCACCGTCAGGGGAACTTCTTTTACGATCTGGACCGGGAAAATGGTGTAAACCTCCGTAATATCGCAGGTGAGGTTGGTCATATCCACGGCATTGCCTTCAGAGTCCACCAGGGTGATAGGCAGATCCCCAGACCAAGTGGAGCTGAGATCCTCTACATCAAGAGTCACCAGGGCGTGGTCCACCTGTTCCACCAGGCTGCGTTCACCGCTTACGGTAACTTCCTTCTGCTCGAATTCGAAGTCTGTGTCGCTGATCCGGGCTCCTTCCACGGCGGTGCCAACAAACTGTCCCTTGATCTCTACAGATTTGGACAGCATTTCCACCACATCCACGTCAATGGTGGACACGCTGCGCTCTACCACGCGCAGTTTTGTCGAGACGGAACTGGGGAGATTTTCCTCATAGTACAGACTGAAATGCCCTTCTCCATTGATTTGGGAATCAACCCGAACAGAGATCACGATATTGTTTCGGTTCACCTGAGAAATAGCAGAGCGAGGACCCTCCAGCTTAAGAGTAACTGTGGTGTCCTTTCCGGAGGTGATCATGAGTCCGTCATCAGCCAGCTCATCCTCTCCGATAAAGGTGACAGGAATATTGTAGACAGTCGTAGTGCTCTTGGGGGCCTCCACAATGTCAATATACAGCCAAAGTGCCACAGAGCAGGCGATTGCCAGGATCATGTAAAAAACTTTGCTGTTGCTCAGCTTTTCCCACAGATTATTCCGCATGATCGTCGCCCCCTTCCTCTTTCTTCCGATGGAGGAAATCAAAGAGCGAACGCTTGCGGGTGTTCTGTTCCTCGGTCGGAATCAGTTCATTGCGGAGCAAACGCTCCAAGGTTTCCAAGGAGAGGTGACGCTTCAGCATGCCGCCCACAGCCACGGAAATCGCGCCAGTCTCTTCTGAGACAATAGCAACGACGGCATCAGAATGTTCACTGACGCCAATGCCAGCCCGATGTCGGGTGCCCAAGTCTCTGCTGATATTCAGGTTCCCCGTGAGTGGCAGCACGCAGCCGGCACTCAAGACCCGGCTGTCGCGAATGATGACAGCACCGTCATGAAGCGGCGCTTTAGGCCAGAAAATATTCTTCAACAGCTCGCTGGAGACTTCCGCGTCCACCACGGTACCGGATTTAACACAGTCATCCAAAATAGTCATTCGCTCAAATACAACCAGCGCGCCGATGCGGTCCTTTGACATGGAGGCAAAGGCGTCCACGGTCTGAAGAATGGCCCGCTCGGTTTGACTGGTCTTTGCCTGGGGGGCCAACAGCTTTCCAAAGCCTTTGCTGCCCACCTGTTCCAGAAAGCGGCGGATCTCCGGCTGGAACACCACGATCAGGGCCAGGAAGCCGATTTCCACCGCGCCCCGCAAAATATAGTACAACACATACAATCTGCAGTAATAAGCCACGGCCAGGGCCAGCAGTACCAGAACAATGCCCTTGAGTACCTGGCCCGACCGGGATTTTCTGGTTAACAAAAGCAGACGATATATGATATAGGCGATAATGGCCATATCAATGACATCTGTGATTTTAATCATCTGGACATATCTGAGACAGATATTTGCATAGTGCGCAATCAAGCCCATTGCGCTCCCCCCTATCATACACCAGGGCAGAAGGACGCCTCACATAAGCGCTACAAACCCATAATAATTTCATTCTATTCATTATATCGCATTGCCAGAATCATGGCAAGCAAAGATAGGGACTTTTATGTTAATTTGTGATGAACAATCTGTTTCAAAACCCGTAAAAAGGAGTCTACTTCCTCGGGGGTATTAAAGGCAGAAAAACTGATCCGCACCGTCCCGGTGTCCAGCGTACCTGCTGACCGGTGCGCGCAGGGGGCGCAATGCAGACCGCCTCGAACAGCGATACCTCGCTGTCCCAAGGCTCCAGCCAAAGATTGACAGTCCATTTTAGGGCAGATAAACGAGAGCACCCCGACTTGATTTTTAGACGCTGAGGCAAAAAAACGGACCTCTGGTATAGATTGCAGCCCCTGTTTTAGTTGCCCCATCAGCCGCTGCTCGTGCCGGGCAATTCGGTTTACTCCTGTGCGGCGGATAAATCTTACGCCGGCCAGAAGCCCCGCCACACCAGCAACATTTTGAGTCCCGGCCTCCCCCCGATCCGGTAGAAACAGAGGCATTTCCTGCCGCATGGATTCGCTGCCTGTCCCTCCCGTTAAAATCGGGTTTAAGGGTTCCTGTTGTGAGCCACAGAGCAGTACCCCGGTTCCCTGAGGGCCATACAACCCCTTATGGCCTGGAAAAGCCATATAGGCTGCACCCAGCGCCTCCATAGAGAGAGGCAGGCATCCTGCGGCCTGAGATGCGTCCAGAATCAAGGGCACCTTCTTACGGCGGCATGCTGATGCGATCTCCTCAATGGGCAGCACATAGCCGAACACATTGGAAATACAGGTACACACCACCGCCGCCGGCCGCTCGAGCAGCCCCTGTTCAAAGGCCTGGAGGGTTCCGGCGTCGTCAAAGAGCGGCGCCTCGGCCACCCGGATTTTAACCTCGGGAATAGAGGCCAGGGTGCGGGTTACTGCATTGTGCTCCCAACCGGAAATCAAAACTGTATCTGCCGGATGGACCAGGGTTCGGATGGCCAGATTGAGAGCATGGGTTGCGTTTTGGGTAAATACCACTTGATCCGGCCCAGACGCCTCAAACAACTCCATCAGTTCTGTGCGGCAAGTGTACATGACCTGTTCAGCTCGGCGAGAGGCTTCGGAATCTCCACGGCCCGGACTGGAGCATTGTTGTATTGCCCGGGCCACCGCAGTTGGTACGGTAGACGGTTTTTGCAGCGTTGTCGCTGCGCTGTCAAAGTAGATCACAGCATCACCTCACGATAGCTACCATCGCCGGAAGAGAGGTAAATTTTTCCCGGATTCAATCCGACGTGATTCAATACCACCAGCGCAGAACTCAAACTGCGCTCGGATACTTTGACGCAATAGCTGCATCCCTCAGGGGAAATACTTTTTGGGGAACGAAAAATGTGAGCTGAAATGCCGGCCCGTTCCAGGGCAGAAGCTGTTCTCTGGGCGTATGTCAGAGAACGGCAAACAATCAGATAATAAATCATAAAAATGCGCCTCCTGTCCCAGTTTATGACCGATGTTGTTGGGCGTGAATGAAACAGGCTGTGCCCTCTTGGGCACAGCCTGTTTCATTTACACGGTTGATTCATTTTGTTCCAGAAGTGCTACTGCATGGGCGGCCATGCCTTGGCCAGTACCGGTAAAGCCCAGCCCTTCTTCTGTAGTGGCCTTTAGATTGATCCTTGCTTCCTCGATCCCCAACACTGCGGCAATATTTTTACGCATAGACGGAATGTAAGGGGATAGCTTGGGGCGCTGGGCGATGATAGTGCCATCCACATTGACCACAGTAAACCCTTGCTGTGACAGCATATTCCGGACCCGGTCCAGCAGAACCAAACTCGAAATGCCTTCCGTATTGGGATCGTCGTCGGGGAATGCATGTCCGATATCCCATAACCCTGCTGCGCCCAGCAGAGCGTCCATCACCGCATGAACGATTACATCGGCGTCAGAATGGCCCAACAGACCCAGTTCGTAGGGAATCTCCACGCCACCCAGAATCAACTTGCGCTCCGGGGCCAGACGGTGGACATCATAACCCTGTCCAATTCTCATGTTGCATCCTGACATGCTGCGATTGCCTCCCCTATCACCAGATCAAACTGGGTTGTGATTTTGAGATTTCTCCGGTCCCCCTCGGTGAGAGTGACCACCTTCCCGATCTGCTCCACAGCAGAACAGTCGTCGGTCAACGCAATATGATGCTCAATACAGTGATGCAGAGCGCCCCGGATCAGATCCGCATCAAACACCTGGGGGGTCTGTACCGCAAAGAGCTTGGAACGGTCCGGAGTTCCGGTTACCTGGCTATTTTCTGCTGTTTTAATGGTGTCATTGACGGGAATAGCGGGAGCCGCGGCACTGGTCTTCCAGGCCATTTTGATGGCATCTTCCAGAACCTGCTGGGAGACAAAGGGTCTGGCACCATCGTGAATGGCAATATAATCCACCGCCTGATCCACTTCACTCAGACCCATGAGCACAGAGTGGCTGCGGTCTTCCCCTCCGGTTACCACCTTGGTTACCTTAGCAAGGCCGTAGGTCTTGCACACCTCGCCGATGGGCACAATCAGATCGGAGCGGGTCACTACCACCACTTGCTGAACCAGAGGACAGGACTCGAAGGCGGAAAGAGTATAGCCAATGACCGGCTTACCACCCAGTTCCGCCATAATTTTATCAACGCCCTGCATTCGGCTGGCATTGCCCGCCGCCACAATCACCGCGGCACAGGTCGGCTGCGGTTTTCGCTTCAACTTATGAAACAAAGAGCCCATATCATCCCTCGTTTCTCCAGGGAAGTTCTTTTCTTTCATTCTATCTCCCCTGCTGTTTTCTCATGACAAAATGATAGCACAATCCGCTGTTCTGGACAACAGAAAACGGGCCGGATCTTAAGATCCGGCCCGTTTGTCCAATCAAATCAGATGAGAATTACTCCTCGTCATCCTGATAGTCGTCCACAGGAGCGTCCTGCAGCACGGCGCGGCGGGAGAGAGAAATCTTTCTGGTCTCGGTGTTGATGTCGGTGATCTTCACCTCAACGATCTGACCTTCAGCCAGCTCATCCTCGGGCTTCTCCACCCGGTGATCAGCAATCTGAGAGATGTGGATCAGGCCGTCGACACCAGGAACAACCTCAGCAAAGGCGCCAAAGCTCATCAGCTTGACGATCTTGACCTCGGCAACGCTGCCCACGTCGTACTTGGACAGGAAGGTCTCCCAGGGATTCTCGTCGGGGTTCTTCATACCCAGAGAGATCTTCTTCTTCTCGGGATCAGCCTTAATCACATAGACCTCCACGGTGTCGCCCACGGAGACAACCTCGGAGGGATGCTTGATGCGGCTCCAGGAGAGCTCGGAGATGTGAACCATGCCGTCCACGCCGCCGATGTCCACAAAGGCGCCATAAGAAGTCAGGCTCTTAACGGTGCCGGTGTAGTGCTTGCCCACCTCAATGTCAGCCCAGATAGCGGCAGCGGCGGCAGCCTTCTCCTCAGCAGCCACAGCGCGGATGGAGCCCACCACGCGGCGGCGGGAGCGGTTGACCTCAGTGATGCGCAGACGAACAGTGGTCTTGACCAGCTCGGTCATGGGCTCGTTGCGGCGCAGACCGGTCTGAGAAGCGGGGACGAAGACACGGATGCCCTTGACGTTGACAACAACGCCGCCCTTGTTCTCTTCCACAACCAGGCCTTCCACAGTGGTCTTCTCGTCCTTGGCGGCCTCGATCTCTTCCCAGTTCTTGTTGGCGTCCAGGCGCTTCTTGGACAGGGTGACAACACCCTCGCTGTCGTTGACGCGCATAACCATGGCCTCGATGGTGTCACCCACCTTGACGCAGTCCTCAACCTTGACAGTGGGATCGTCAGAATACTCAGACACAGGAATGTAACCAGCATGCTTGGTGCCCAGATCCACCTGGATCTCGGTAGGTGTGATGTTCACAACAACGCCGGTGGCCTTCTCTCCTGTATTTAAAGTTTTGATCGATTTCTCCAGCAGCTCAGCGAAGGATTCCTCGATCTCCAGATTTTCTTCACTCATTTTGTCATAGACCTCCTTTATTATCCACCCAGGTGTGGACGCACCCGCGGTGATACCGACACAAGCTACGCTTTTCAGGCGATCCAGGTCCAACTCATCGGCCTGTTCCACCCAAAGAACCATCGGACAGCGCTCTTGACACAGCTCCACCAGATGCTTTGTATTGGAGCTGGCATGATCTCCAATGACCACCATTGCGTCGCATTTTGACGCAATTTTCTGGGCCTCCGATTGTCTACGGAACGTAGCGTTACATATTGTATCAAATATTTCAAGGTTTGTACACACTTTTTTTGCGAAATTCACAGATTTTTCCCAATTTTCTCTGGTGGAGGTGGTTTGAGAGACAAATGTCAGGGGTATTTGCCTCCGATTTGGATCTTCTTCCAGCCATTTTTGCAAAGAATCCACATTCTCCAGCACCACTGGATGTTGACACCAGCCGGCAATTGCCTTGACTTCGGGGTGATTCGGAGCGCCAATAATCACCGGACAGCGGCCCTTTTGTTCTGCCTGCGAGACCAGCTGGTGAATGCGGGAGACATTGGGACAAGTGGCGTCTAAAATAGGATTGCCCTGGTTCTCCAGCTGACGGTAGACTTCACGGGCCTCCCCGTGGGAACGGATGAGTACTTGGGCACCAGCAGGAGCTTGCTCGGGCACATCGATCTGACTAATTCCCTGGTTGGCCAAGTGCTCCACCACATGGCGGTTGTGAATGATGGAGCCCAACATCACACAGGAGGTCTTCTGCTCCGCCTGCTGTTGAGCCAGCTCCACCGCCCGTCGGACACCGTAGCAAAAGCCGGCGCTTTCCGCAAGGATGATTTTTTTCATCGGGTTTCCTCTCCAAGCGCATAAATACGCCGCATTAACTCATCCGCGGCCCGTTTATAGTCCTCAGTAGTGGCTTTTTTAGCGGGCACATTCGGATAGTAGGGCTCCCCTACCGTGATTTTGGTAAAGCGGAACCAGTGCTTTTTTCGGGGAATATAGACGGGCAGAAGAGGAGCACCCGCCCGAACTGCGAACATGATAGCCCCAGTCTTGGCCTCAGAATTTTCCTCTTCGTCGGCGGATACTCTGGTGCCTTCGGGGAACAGCAACAGCTTACAGCCCTCTTTCAGCACCTTGATGGCTCGTTTAACGGCAGCCATGTCACTCTGCCCTCTGTTTACACCAAACATACCCACCTTGATCAGAAGCCATCCCAGGACTGGTATATGAAACAACTCTTCTTTCGCCATAATTCGCAGAGGATGCTTGTAACCAAAGGCCATAATGGCCATCATGGGATCTGCATAGGCGGAATGGTTGGCGGCAATTACTGCTGCGCCCTCAGGAATATTTTGTCGGCCCACCATCCGCACTGGATGGAAAATGGAAAACACGACAAAGACGGGCCAAAACAGGATATGATAGAGCCTGTCTGTCCCCTTCTTGCTCAGATGCTTGTATTTGACCTTTTTCTGGTTATTCACTGGCCATACCCTCCCGGATTACGCTGATCAGCACTTCCAAGCTCTGTTCCAGATCCAACAGCGTGGTATCTACCAGCCGGGCATCCTCTGCTCTGCGCAGGGGAGAAACCTTTCGATTGGAGTCGTTCTCATCCCGCTCCCGCACGTCTCGCAGCACGTCCTCAAAGGAGACGTCCATCCCCTTTTCCCGTAGCTCGGCGCAGCGACGCTGTGCCCGGGCTTCGGCGTCCGCAGTCAGATAAATCTTAACTGTTGCCTGGGGCAGTACCACAGTGCCAATGTCCCGGCCATCCATAATAACATTCCGGGTTCGGGCCAACTCCCGCTGCTTTTCCAGCAAAAAAGACCGGACCTCCGGCAGGGCGGACACCGCCGAGGTCAGCATGGAGATTTCGGGGGTGCGGATTTGATCAGACACATCCTCTCCATTCAGCAGCATCCGCTGAACACCGTCCGCACCGTAATCCAGATCAATTTTCAGATTGGGCAGCAGGGCAGCCACCTGTTCCGGATGCTGAGGACTGACTCCATTACGACTGCAGGCCAGAGCCACAGTGCGGTAAATGGCGCCGGTATCCACATACAGAAAGCCCAGCGCCTGGGCAGCCTGCCGGGCCAGAGTGCTTTTTCCGGCCCCAGAGGGGCCATCAATGGCAACGCTGATCTGTTTCATCTATTCTTCCTCCTTATCCCCGTTCCATGCGGCGTGCACACCTGCCATATGGCCTGTGGCCCAGGCGATCTGCAGATTGAATCCACCGGTATAGGCATCCACATCCATGACTTCTCCGGCAAAATACAGCCCGGAGCACTTTTTGGACTCCATGGTAGAGGGATTGATTTCAGATACTTTGATGCCGCCGCTGGTCACAATGGCCTCCGACACGGGTCGGGTGCCGGCAATAGATATGTCAAAACGTTTTATGACCTCCAGCAACGCCCGCCGTTGGGCCTTTGTAATGTCATGTACTCGGGTCTCCGGCGGAATTCCGGTGCGCTCCACCACCACCGGGATCATAAGTCGGGGCAGCAGAGCGCCCAGAGAGTTGATAAACTCCCGGTTCTGGTTGGCGCTGAAATCCCGCAAAATGCGCTCATCCAGCTTCTTTTCCTCCAGCGCCGGTTTTAGGTCAATGGACACAGTATAGTGTTCCTTCTCAAAATTGCGCATATGGGCGCTGGCGCTCAGAATCACCGGTCCGGACAGGCCAAAGTGGGTAAACAGCAATTCACCAAACTCCTGGAAAATCACCTTTTTCTTCTGATTGCGCACCTTGATCTCCACATTTTTCAGAGCCAAGCCCTGCATTTTGGCACAATCATTCCCCTCCTCCACCAGTGGAATCAAGGAGGCCTTGGGCTCCACAACCGTGTGCCCCAGCTTTTGTGCCATGTCATAACCGTCGCCAGAGGAGCCTGTCAGCGGATAGGAGCAGCCGCCAGTGGCCAGAATCACCCGATCACCTGTCAGAATTCTGTCGTCCTCCAGCTTGACCCCGGACACGGCGCCATCCTGGGTCAGAATTTCCAGCACCCGAGCATGGACAAAGGACACCTTCTGGCGGCGTAGGGCGTAATAGAGCGTATCAATCACATCTGCGGCCCGGTCTGAGGCGGGAAAGACCCGGTTCCCTCGCTCGGTTTTCAGCTTCAGTCCCTGAGATTCGAAAAATTCCATGGCCTTTGCCGGAGGAAACTGACCCATGGCGCTGTAAAGGAATTTGGTGTTTCGTGGGATATTTTGAAGCACTTCTTCCGCAGTACAGTTGTTGGTTAAATTGCACCGGCCTTTTCCGGTGATGTAGAGTTTGCGACCCATCTTTTCGTTGCGCTCCACCAGCGTCACTTTGGCACCAGCGCAAACGGCGGAGTGCGCAGCCAGCATACCGGCAGCGCCTCCGCCGATGACGATCACATCAGGATGTTCTTTCAAAACAAATCTCCCCAGTGATGATTTTAGGTTAATCTGTCAGCTCTCCGTCTCGCTGTTGGAGGGCTCATATACCTCGTATTCGGCCCAGATCTTCTCCAATTTACCAAAAGTGGATTCCAACTGGTCGCTCTTCATCCGGCTGACAGCCACAATCAGAGCGTTTACCAGACTCAGAGGAGCCACCAGCGAATCTACAAAAGAGGCCATATCGCTCTTGGCAAACAGGGACACGTCAGCAATATTGGCCAGCGGAGAGACGGCACTGTCAGTGATGGCGATGACCTTGGCCCCCTGGTTCTTGGCATACTGCATGGCTTTCACAGTACGCTTGGAATATCTGGGGAAGCTAAGTCCGATCAACACATCGTCGGGACCGATCCGCATCACCTGCTCAAAAACTTCGCTGATGGAAGTGGTATCCACCCGAATCACGTTATCGAAGATAAACGTGAAGTAAAAGCTCATAAAGTTGGCCAGAGCACTGGCGGACCGAACACCCAAAATATAGATGCGGCGAGCAGAAGTGATGGCCTGAACTGCCAAATCAAAGCTCTCCCGACAGGTTTCCTCCAATGTGATGCGGATCTTTTCAATGTCAGATTGCATCACCATGGACATGATGTCCTGATCACCGATTCGGTCATTGGACACCTCAATGCGCTGAATAGAGGTCAGCTTATTGCGGATCATCTCCTGCAGTGCTTTTTGCATGCTGGGATAGCCGTCATATCCTAACTCTGCGGCAAAACGCACTACGGTGGATTCGCTGACATTAACGGTTTTGCCCAGTTTGCAGGCTGTCATAAATGCCGCCTTGTCATAAGATTCCAGAATAAAATTAGCAATGAGTTTTTGACCTTTGGAGAAGGAACTCATATTCTCCTGAATGTGTGTCAGAATATCTTTCGTCATTTCAATCACCTAACCTGTGGAATGCTTTGTATAATTCTGACCACATCATACCGTTTTAGGCGGAAAAATGCAAGTTGTTTTTGCAAGTTATTTATGAAATTCCTGCAACAAGATGGAGTCAATCCCTTCTTTCAAGGGAAAAAACCGAGGAAATCTCCTCTTTTTTGAGCATTCGCCATTGTCCGGGCTTCAAATTACCAAGAAGAATTTCCCCTTCGCGGACGCGTTTGAGCCGCAAGACCCGAACGCCTGCCTGCTGACACATACGACGGATCTGACGATTTCTTCCTTCATGGATGACAAAGCGCAGCAGCACGCTCTCCCGGTCCTGGGACACCAACTGGACCTGAGCGGGAGAAAGCGGCCGCCCATCCAGAGCCATGGGCCCCCTGAGCACCTGCAGTGCCCTTTCGTCGCAGCGGTCAACCCGGACCAGGTATTCCTTATCCACCTCTGAGCCTGGGTGTTCCAGACACTGGGTAAACTTACCGTCATTGGTAAAAAGCAAGAGGCCCTCGGAATACATATCCAGCCGGCCCACCGGCCAGACTCGGCCGCCGCAATTCTGAACCAACTCTGCTGCGGTTTTTCTGCCTCGCTCATCTGAAAGAGTCGTTACATATCCTCGGGGTTTGTTCAGCATTAAATAGAGCTTTTCCGGCGGACGATCGGAAATCAAATGGCCATCTACTGCGACCTCATCTTGGTCCGGATCTACTTTCATCCCCAGTTGTGCAGGAACGCCGTTGACAGTAACCCGTCCACTCTGTATGTACCGTTCGGCTGTCCGTCGGGATACAATCCCGCTAGCCGACAGGAACTTTTGAAGTCGCTGTTCCAAGCGACGGATACCTCCTTACATTCAGCGTCCGCATAGGCGCCGGAAATCAGGTAGGTGGTACCAGCGACACTTCCGTCCACCTGGTACACCACCTTCCCTATTATTGTTCCCTTCCCTACGCTCTCAGTAATTTCGCAGGGCAAATATACGGTACGCTCCACAGTTTCATTGTCCAGAACCAGGTAAGACAAATCATTGACGCAATAAACCGGCAGGTATGCGTCACCACCGGCCAGGGGAAGCGTTGTATAGCAGCTTCCCCCGGTACAGATGTCGGTGAGAGAATAGTTGTTGAACCCGTATTCGTACATAGCGATCTGGTCATTCCAGTCGTCGGGGGCATTCAAGGTGACCGCCACCAATAAATGGCCGTCCTTTTCTGATGCGGTGACTAGGGTTCTTCCTGCAGCCACAGTATAGCCGGTTTTGCCGCTGATGCAGTACTCATACATATTCAACAGCTTATTGTGAAAATAGAGTTCAAAGCCGTCAATGGAGATATAACGAGTATGGGTGATCTCCCGGAACTCCTCGTTTTTCATGGCCTCCACCATAAGTCGGGCCATATCGTGGGCGGTGGAATAGTGATCTTCCGCATCCAGCCCATGAGGATTGGAGAAATGCGTGTCATTCATGCCGAAACGAGCGGCGTACTCATTCATCCACTCCACAAAAGTGGCCTCATCTCCCGCCAGTGTGGTGGCCAGCACGGTGGCAGCATCATTGCCGGAGTTGAGAATCAGGCCGTAGAGCAACCCACGGATGGAAACCACATCTCCCGCTTCCAGATACATGGAGGAGCCCTCCACGCCCATCCAGTCCTCCGGGATGGTGACGGTGGCATCCAGATTTTCAGCCCGCTCCAATACCACCAGTGCGGTCATGATTTTTGTAGTGCTGGCAATCAGATGCCGCTGTTCCGCGTTTTTCTCGTAGAGTACCCGGCCGCTGGATGCATCCAACAGGATGGCGCACTCGGCGGAGATATTGAGTCCATAGGGATCCACATAGGTTTCCGCAGTCTCAACAGACTCCTGAGATGTTGCTTCTCCCTCTGTTTCGGCATGAGCAACGGGAATCAGGGCAGTAAAAAGCAGCGCCAGCACCAGCATGCCGGACCAGGATAACGTCAAAAGACGACGCATAACTCTCTCTCCTCATGAATGTTATCACCAAAGAGTATCTGCGTTAAAACACCTGACTATCCTCGGCTTTTTCTTCCTTTTTCTTGTCAATGATATCGGTGACCTTGTCCACCAACTCCGGCACCAGTTCCACCACCCGTTCGGCAACACCGCCAGGAGGAGGCGCCACAGGCAGCAGACGCACCCGATCCTTATTGACCACCAGGAAGGCCACCGGCGCAATGTTGACGCCGGCACCACTGCCTCCGCCAAAGGGATTCTTGCCGCCAACCTGATTTTTAGAGACAAAATCAGAGCCGCCAGAGGCAAAACCTACGCTGACCTTGGAAACGGGGATGATGGTGATGCCGTCAGGGGTACGAATGGGCTCACCCACGATGGTGTTCACATCAATCATCTCTTTGATCTTTTCCATGGTGACGCCCATGATCTCACCGATCTGATGCTTTTCTTCCATTTTTTACTTCCTCCTTATGGTTGGCAGTCTTTGCAGCAGATTGATCTTGCTGCTTACGATACGCTTGCAGGGCACAAATGCCCAGAGAAAACAGAATTCGGAGCAGAGTGCCCAAATACCAGCTTCCATCGGCCTCTAAAGCTACCCGGGACTCCTGATGTTCAAAATCTACACCCAGGTCTACGTTCCAATCCCGCACGTCAAAGGCGGCGTTGAGCAACGGAAACAAGGCTCCACCGCCGGCAGATACAATGCCGTACTTGATAGCGGCTTCCGCCGGATCTGAGGCGCCGCCGATGGAATACTCTATCCGCATATGCCCAATTTTCAGCTTGCGTCGCAGCTGTCCAAGGGCCTTGAGGGCTGGTTTTGTGAGTTCCAGCAGCCATTTGAGGTCGCCCAACTGTTTCTTTGGCTTATCTTGTGCCCCTTCCGACACTTCCGCTTCCTGATCTTGCTCCTTCTTTTTTTGCTTGGCTTGTTTCCTTCGTTTTTCCCGCTCAGGATAGAGACGAAAGCGAAAGCAGGCCACTTTCAATTGAAGAATCAGCCCGGTGGCGTCATAAGAAGCCCGGAACCCCACCGGCACCAGCAGGAGCAGCCCAAAGAAAAGCAGTACGCCACCAATGATGATCAGTGCAAGCATTGCATCACTCTCCCTCTGTGGGCGTCTGCTGCTCCTCCTGCTCCTCTTTGAGGCGCTGAATTGCCGCCTGCATTTCCAGGGTGATCTGTCCATCCTCCGGCGAGGAGTCGGGCAGCTCAGGCAGGTCTTCCAGCGATTTCAGCCCAAAAGACCGCAGGAAATTCTGGGTGGTACGATAGAGAATGGGACGTCCCGGCACAGAGAGCCGGCCACATTCCTCGATGAGTCCACGATCTGCCAGCAGGCCGACGGTGTAGGAGGAGTCCACTCCCCTGATCTGCTCCACATAGGCCTTGGTGGTAGGCTGGAAATAGGCAATTACCGCCAGAGATTCCAATGCTGCCTGGGACAACTGCGGCGGACGGCGGGTTTCCATGGCCCTACGCACCCGTTCTGCGTGCTCCGGTGCTGAGGCCAGCTGGTAACAGTCGTCAATTTTCAGCAACCGGATCCCCCGGCGCTCGTAGCTGTAAAAGTCCGCCAAATGATTGACCACCGGTTCCACCGTTTCAATATCCAGTTCCAGTGCCATGGCCAGACGCTCTGCGGAGATCGGATCTCCCGACGCAAATAGGATGGCCTCAATGGCAGATTCTATGTCTTTTAATTCCATTTTCTTTAAAAACTCCCATCAAACCACGTTTCACCAGCTGCGGCTCTCCTGCCCAGGGCCCAATCAGGGCTTTCGTGTCTCAGTAGGACTCCGTCAGTTCGGTGAGGTCGGAGGTGTCCTCTGTGCCTGTTACAGTGCAGTCCGCCTCGGTGCCTGCCAAATTGATCCGGCGGCCTTTGCACAGCTCCAGCACCGCCAAAAAGGTAGCCACGATCTCTGAACGGCTCCGGCTGCCCCGAAACAGGGCCCGGAATCGGGTGATGCCCGCCTTGAGGACCCGGGCCAACACTTCCTTTACTTTGTCCTGGACCGGATATGGCTCGTGGCCCACAATCCCCTCAAAGGCCTTGACCGGCGGTGCCTGGACCCCGTCAGTGCGCTCAAAAATCGCTTTCATCGCGCTGCGCAGATCCTCCGGCTTATGGACATACCGGTATGTGTGGTCTTTCGGCAGATGCTCTGGGCTGCGAGTGAGATAATCCCGGCCCACCCGATAGCGTCGGTCCAGATTGGGGATGATCTGTTTGATTCGGTCAAAATTCTCGTGGCGCTGATGCTCCTCCAGAGAGGCGATCAGCTGCTCCATCTCGCTGGTGGCCTCCTCATCCTGAATGGAGAGCAGCATTCGGGTCTTGATATAGACCAGGTGGGCAGCCATGGTGACAAACTCACTGGCAATTTCCAGATCCATCTCCTTGCGCCGGTCCATCCACTCCAAGTACTGGTCCAGAATCAGGGAGATCTGAATGTCCTTAATCTCCATCTTGTTCTTGCTCAGCAGATGCAGAATCAGATCCAGAGGGCCGTTAAAGTCCTCCATCTCCTCCCGGGAGTGGACCACGCGTTCCAAATGATATACAGGGGCGTCCAAATGACACACCTCCAAAGAAAAATCAAGCCAATTAGAATCCCAGGGCAGAAGCGGGCATACCTGTCAGCAGGCAAATCCAGCGCATCACAAAGCCAATGCCGTAATGCAAGGGACCGTCAAGAACACCCCAGAAAATCAAGGCAAACAGAGCCAGCGTGATATACCGCTCATAGCGAAGGATAGTGAAGTAAATGTGGTCAGGGAAAAAGGAAAACAGCACTTTAGACCCATCCAGAGGCGGAATGGGAATTAAGTTGAATACGCCCAGACCAACGCTGAGCACGGCAATCCGATAGAGCATCAGAAAGACAAAATACACCGGCTGCGCCCATAAATTAAGGGGCGAGTGGTAGATCAGGCTCAGTAAAAATGTGGCGGCAATTGCCATGGCGAAGTTGGCCACAGGCCCGGCTAATGCGGTGATAGCCATTCCCCGTTTAGGATGACGGAAATTGCCTGGATTGACGGGCACCGGCTTGGCCCAGCCCACCCCGGCCACAATCATCATGATCAGGCCGAAGGGATCGATATGACGCAGGGGGTTCCAAGACAGCCGACCTTTCTGCCGGGCAGTGTGGTCTCCCATTCGGTCAGCCGCGAAGCCATGGGCGCATTCGTGAAAAATGATGCAGATCAATGCAGCTGCTACCTGGGTCAGCAGGGCGATCAGCGCTGATACATCTAGGGATTGGGTGAAGGTGCGCAAGAAAGACATGGCTGCGCTCCTCTCTGAATGATAATATACTATTATAGCAGAAAACACCATAAAAACACAAGCCCCCAGCCAAGAGCCGGGGGCCTGAGCGGCGATAGGAGCGAAATCTGTTTTTACTTTCCGTCCTCTGGGGCCTCTTCCCCGGTGACAAGGAAATACAGTTCACTGCGTCCGATTTTCTTTTCTGCTGAAAAGGGGATTACCTTTACGGAATCATCCAACTGTAAAGTGGTTTTGATTCGCAGCAAATTGGGCTCAATTTCACTCTTTTTCAGCTTATCCAACTTATTTGCCACTACAATAAAAGGCTTTCCGGACTGCTTGAAACACTCGATCATGGTGCAGTCATCTGCAGTAGGCTTATGCCGGGCGTCCACAATCTGAATGCCCAGGGTCATCAGACTGGGATCCTGAAACCACTGCTCAATAAGACGACCCCAGCGGGCACGCTCCGCCTGGGAAACCTTGGCGTAGCCGTAACCCGGCAGGTCCACCAGGTAGAGCTGGTTGTCCACTCGGAAGTAGTTGATGTGGGTTGTTTTTCCCGGGGAATTACCCACTCGGGCGAAGTTCTTGCGCCCCAGCAGGCAGTTGATCACTGAGGATTTGCCCACATTGGAGCGGCCCGCAAAGACCACCTGTGGCAACTGGTCCCGAGGGAAATCCGCCTTTTTTGCCGCGGAAATGACAAATTCGGTGTTTTGAATGTTCATATGTGTCCTCTCATTCACTGGGAGATGTGGGTGTGTTGGGGTTCCTGAGGAGTGTGATGGGCCAACAGCGGCGCATCTTCCCCACTGCGATCCGGCTGGCCGGGTTGCTGGTCAGGCTGGCTCTGCTTTTTACCCTCCAGATGGATCAGGGCTTCCTCCAGCACCTCTGTGGCGTTGGAGACAGTGACAAAGTGGAGTCCCTGGCGCACGGTCTGATCAATTTCCTCCAGATCTTTGCGGTTGTCCTCGGGGATGATAACAGTGTGGATACCGTTGCGGAACGCGGCCATGGTCTTTTCCCGCAGTCCGCCGATGGCCAGTACCCGGCCACGAATGGTGACCTCACCGGTCATGGCAATGTCCCGGCGCACCGGCACATCAGTGAGGGCGGAGACAATGGCAGTGGTAATGGCAATGCCGGCGGAGGGGCCGTCTTTGGGCACTGCCCCCTCTGGGAAATGAATGTGAATATCCCGGTTCTGATAGAAGGCAGGGTCCACGCCCAAAGCCTTGGCATGAGACCGGATAAAGGAGATGGCTGCTTGGCAGGATTCCTTCATCACGTCGCCCAGGTTGCCGGTGGGCATGATTTTGCCTGTGCCCTCCATGACACTGACCTCTACCTCCAGCAGCTCGCCGCCTACGCTGGTCCAGGCCAGGCCGTTGACCAGACCCACCTGGGGTTCGTGTTCCAGCTTCTCAGGATGGTATTTGACCACGCCCAGCAGTTTCTCCAGATTGTCCCCGTTGACGGACACCCGTTTATGTTCGCCGCTGACGATGGCCATGGCGGCCTTACGGCACAGGGCGGCGATTTCACGCTCCAGCTGCCGGACGCCGGATTCCCGGGTGTAGCCCACGATAAGCTCCCGTAAAGCGCCGTCGGTGACCCGGAGCTGTGCACCGGTCAAGCCGTGGCGTTTCATCTCCCGGGGCAGCAAATGCCGGCGGGCGATTTGCAATTTTTCTTCATCCGTATAGCTGGTTACCTCAATGACCTCCATTCGGTCCAGCAGAGGCCGGGGCACTGTATCCAGGGTGTTGCAGGTGGTGAAGAAGAGTACCTCCGAGAGGTCAAAGGGCAGTTCAATAAAATGATCCCGGAAGGTGGCGTTTTGTTCCGCGTCCAGCACCTCCAGCAGTGCCGCCGAAGGATCGCCCCGGTAATTGCTGCCCAGCTTGTCCACCTCATCCAACAAAATCAGCGGGTTGGAAGAGCCTGCGGTATTGATGGCGTTGATGATGCGGCCGGGCATGGCGCCGATATAAGTTTTGCGATGCCCCCGGATTTCTGCCTCGTCCCGGACACCGCCCAGGGACACCCGAGCCATTTTACGGTTGAGGGCTTTGGCCACAGAGGCAGCGATGGAAGTCTTACCTACGCCAGGAGGGCCTACCAGACAGATGATCTGCCCTTTCAGGTCCGGAGCCATTTTCTTGACCGCCAAAAACTCCAGAATGCGCTGCTTGACCTTTTCCATACCGTAGTGATCGGCGTCCAGAATTTTCCGGGCCTGGGCCAGATTGACCCGTTCCTTGGTTTTCACCGTCCAGGGCAGCTCCAGGCATACGTCAAGATAGTTGCGCAGTACCCCGGCCTCAGCGGACCCGAAAGGCTGCTTAGCCATCCGATTCAGCTCCTTATTGAGCTTGTCTGACACTTCCCGGGGGAGATTGGCCTCTGCAATTTTGACGGCGTATTCGCGAATCTCGTCATCGCCGCCCTCTCCCAGCTCCTCCTGGATCAGCTTGAGCTGCTCCCGAAGATAATACTCCTTCTGAGTGTCGTTGACCCGCTCCCGGACCTTGGATTGAAGTTCCTGATCCAGCTGCATGATCTGAATTTCCCGGCGCAAAATTTCGTTGACCAGACTCAGACGGCTACAGGGATCCATCTCCTCCAGCACAGCCTGTTTGTCCTCATACCGCAGCGGGATGCTTTGCACAATGTCGTCAGCCAACCAGCCGGGGTCCCGGGCGGCCAACACCTCCAGCACCAGATCCCCGGTGACCTTGCCGCTGGTTTGGGCGTACTGCTGGAACAGATCATAGGCTGCACGGAGCAGGACCTCTGCCCGAAGGTTGTCCCGATTTTTCACGGGCTGTTCCTCCAGTGACTCCACCTCTGCGGCTAGATATGGTTTGCGTTGTGTCAGACGGCACAGACGGCCTCTGGAAAGGCCTTCCACCATCACCCTGGCATTGTCACCAGGCAGCCGAAGTACCTGCTTAACGGCGGAAATACAGCCAATCTCATAAAGATCCTCCTGGCCAACCTGCTCCAGACTGATATCCCGTTGGGTGACAAGAAAGATCTGCTTGCCCTTCTCCATCGCCTGCTCCAATGCCCGCATGGATGGTTCCCGCTCCACCTCAAAGTGGAGGGTCATGTTGGGGAAGATTGTGATTCCCCGGAGGGCCAACGCCGGCATCACAGAGACGATATTGGCAGTTTCCATTGGTTCTAACATGATATTCCTCGCTTAAACAATTCAAATGAAGCAAAATGGGGCGCAGAACGGCCAAGGCCCTGCACCCCATCGTGACGCAATTAAGACGCGCTGCTCTCCGCACTGTGGGTCTTGGCCTCCCGTAAGGTGGCCGCCCCCAGGCGGAAGGGGCGCTCCAGCCGGTCCGGATCCCGTTCCACCTGAGGTGCTGCGCCATTTTTCACGCAGTCCTCGGTGATGGTCACCTTGCAGACCGTCGGATCGGAGGGGATTTCGTACATGATCTGAGTCATGCACTTTTCCAGTACAGCCCGCAGACCACGGGCTCCCATCTCCCGCTCCAGAGCCTCATCAGCGGCAGCCTCCAGGGCTGCCCGATCAAAGACCAGTTCCACCCGGTCATACTCCAGCAGCTTGACATACTGCTTGACCAGGGCGTTTTTGGGTTCGGTCAGAATGCTCACCAGCTGGTCCCGATCCAGGGGATCCAGCGTGGCTTCCACCGGCAGACGGCCCACCAGCTCGGGGATCAGGCCGTACTTGATCAGGTCGTGGGGCTGGAGATCCCGCAGAATGGTGTCCTTCTGCTTCTCCTCCTTGCGCTGAATCACCGCGCCGAAGCCAATTCCCTTCCGGTCCTGACGATCCTCAATCAGCTTCTCAATGCCGGCAAAGGCACCGCCGCAGATGAATAGGATGTTTTTGGTGTTGACCTGAATGAACTCCTGATGGGGATGCTTGCGGCCGCCCTGGGGAGGCACGTTGGCCACGGTGCCCTCCAGGATCTTCAGCAGAGCCTGCTGAACGCCTTCGCCGGACACATCCCGGGTAATGGAGGTGTTCTCGCTCTTACGGGCGATTTTATCTACCTCGTCAATATAGATGATACCCCGCTCCGCCAGCTCCACGTCGTAGTCAGCGGCTTGGACCAGCCGCAGCAGGATGTTTTCCACGTCATCGCCAACATAGCCAGCCTCGGTCAAGGTGGTGGCATCGGCAATGGCAAAGGGTACATTCAGGATTTTGGCCAGAGTCTGGGCAAACAGGGTTTTGCCGCAGCCAGTGGGGCCTACCAGCAGAATGTTGCTCTTCTGGAGCTCCACATCATCCCCACCGCCAAAATAGATCCGCTTATAGTGGTTATACACTGCCACAGACAGGGCCACCTTGGTGCGATCCTGGCCAATAATATACTGATCCAGCACCGCCTTGATCTCTGCGGGAGTGGGGATCTCCTCGGGGATATCTTCTTCGATGGTGTGGTCGTCATAGTCTCCGTCGTCCAGAATGCTGTTGCACAGGGCAACACACTCGTTGCAAATATAGGCCCCGGGGCCAGCAATAATGCGGCTCACCTGGTCCTGATGTTTGCCGCAGAAGGAGCAACGGATACTTTTCTTGTTGATGTCGTCGTTTTTCGCCATGAACTATTTCCTCTTCAATGAAACTGACGAAAGCCAGGGCCGACAAAGCAGCGGCCCCGGCTATCGGATTTGAAATCAGCGCTGATAGAACACCTGATCAATGAGGCCGTATTCCTTGGCCTCCTCGGCGGTGAGCCAGTGATCACGCTCGGTATCGGCGGCCACCTGCTCCACGGGCTTGCCGGTATTCTTGGCCAGCAGCTCATTCAGATGACGCTTGATGCGCAGCACATGCTCCACATCAATCTCCATATCGGTGACCTTGCCCTGGGTTCCAGCGGAGGGCTGATGAATCATGACCTCCGCATTGGGCAGAGCAATCCGCTTTCCCTTGGTACCGGAGGACAGCAGGAAGGCACCCATGCTGGCGGCCATACCGATGCAGATGGTAGATACATCACACTTGATGTACTGCATCGTGTCATAGATGGCCATGCCTGCAGTAACGGAACCGCCGGGGCTGTTGATATAGAACTGAATGTCCTTATCCGGGTCCTGGGCCTCCAGGTAGAGCATCTGAGCCACTACCAGGCTGGCAGTGGTGTCGTTGACCTCCTCGGACAGGAAGATGATGCGGTCGTCCAGCAGACGGGAGAAAATATCGTAGGAACGCTCGCCCCGACTGGTCTGCTGGACCACATAAGGAACTAAACTCATTTTCATACTCCTTTTCTTTGCGGCCTGTTTTGGTTGGAAAAGACCGCTAAAAGTATATCCTTCCAAATGGAAGGATATACCTGCGGGAAATTCAATTACTCAGCCTCGGCAGGAGCTTCCTCGGCAGCGGGAGCCTCTTCAGCCACCGGAGCGGTAGCCACAGCGGACTCATAGACCAGCTTGGAGGCCATGTTGCCCTTCAGCTGACGCACAATCTCCTCCTGGGGAACAGTCTTCTTGACCACATCCAGCTCCATGTTGTACTGGTCGGCCAGATCCTGGTATTCCTTCTCGATGTCCTCAGCGGAGGGCTCCAGCTTCTCAGCCTCGGCGATGGCGGCGAAGATCAGGTCGCCCTGGATCTGACGCAGAGCGGCGATCTTGGCGTTCTCCTTGAACTCGGCCCGGTTGGTGCCCATCATCTGCAGATACTGGTCGAAGGTGAAGCCCACGCCCTGCATGCGGTTCTCATAGTCCTCCACAATGCGGTCGGCCTCATACTCCACCATAGCCTCGGGCACGTCCATCTCGGTGTTCTCGATGAGCTTGGAGAGCACGGCATTCTCGAAGTCCTTCTGAGCGGACTCCTCACGACGGGTGCGCAGCTTCTTCTCCAGATCAGCCTTCAGCTCCTCCAGGGTCTCAAACTCGGAGACGTCCTTGGCGAACTCGTCATCCAGAGTGGGCACTTGGGACTCCTTGACCTCGTGGACCTTGACCTTGAACACCACAGCGGCACCGGCCAGATCAGCAGCTCCGTAATCCTCGGGGAAGGTGACGTTGACGTCCTTCTCCTCGCCGGCGGAAGTGCCCACCAGCTGATCCTCGAAGCCGGGGATGAAGGAACCGGAGCCCAGCTCCAGGGGGTACTGCTCGGCCTTGCCGCCCTCGAAGGCGACGCCGTCCTTGAAGCCCTCGAAGTCGATGACCACGGTGTCACCGTTCTGAGCGGGACGCTCCACGACCACCTGACGGGTAGCCCGGGTGATCAGGGGCTTCATCTCGTTGTCGATGTCCTCGGCGGTGATGGTGACCTCAGCCTTGGGGGCCTCGATGCCCTTGTACTCGCCCAGCACGGGCACGGGACGCAGGGCGATGGTAGCGATAAAGGTGAAGCCGTCCTTACCCAGGGTCTGCATCTCCACGGAGGGATAACCCACCATGTCCAGGCCGGACTCCTTGACGGCGTCGGTCAGGGCCACAGGATACAGGTCGTTGACGGCATCCTCATAGAACACGTCGGCGCCGTACATCTGCTCCACCAGCTTGCGGGGAGCCTTGCCCTTGCGGAAGCCAGGCAGAGAGATCACGCTTTTATTCTTGCGGTAGACCTTCTCGACGGCGGCGTCAAACTCCTCAGCGCTCACCTCGACGGTCAGTACAGCAGTGTTCTTTTCTTTCTTTTCCACATTCTTCAGATTCATTGGTTTCTTCCTCCTATATGTCCCAGAGGGGCAAAATATACATTGGATTCGCAATATCGTGGCTATTCTATCAGAATAGCGCAGGAAATACCAGTCTTTTTTTTAGTTTTCACAAATTTTTAACGGGCGGAAGCCCAAAAAGTCCCCGGCGATCAGGTGGTATTCCACGCTTCCATGGATTCCCTCCAGGGCCAGCCGGTGGCTGCCGCCGTGGAGATGGCCATAATAGCAGGCTTTCACCTGATAGCGCTCCAACAAATCCAGGATCTCCTGGCACCGATAGCCTTGATACAGGGGGGGATAATGTAAAAACACCAATTTGGGTCGCTCCCCTGCTGCCTTCAGCGAGGTTTCCAGCCGCATCAGCTCCCGGTTGAACACCTTTTGGTTGTGGCCGTTCTTGTCCTCGTCCAGAAACCAGCCCCGGGTGCCGCAAAGGGCGTATTCACCGTACTCGTAGCAGTTGTTGTGCAGTAAGTTTAATGTGGTGAATCCGTGCTGGGCCCAGAAGGTGTAGGTCTTGTTGGCGGTGGTCCACCAATAGTCGTGGTTGCCCTTAACGATGAGCTTGCGGCCCGGAAAGGAATCCAGAAAGGCGAAATCCTCGGTGGCCTCCTCCAGGCTCATCCCCCAGGAGAGGTCGCCTGCCAGCACAATGGTGTCCTCGGTTTTCAGGACGGAGAGCCCCTCCCGGAGCTTGTCCATATAGCCGGTCCAGGCGCCCCCGAAGACGTCCATGGGCTTCTGGGAGCGGAGGGACAGATGGGGATCCCCCAGCACATACAGCGCCATATCAGTTCAAGAAGCCCAGGACCGCCTGTTCCATATTCTCCTTTTCGACACATTGGTCGAACCGGGGAGTTTTGGTCTTCAGGGCGGCCAAAGGAGCCGGAGCGGCAATGCCGCTGGCCTCGGAGAGCTGGTCCAGCAGAGCCACGCCGCTCTTTACATCCTGGACGCCGATGGCCTTCAGCACCGCATCACCGAACTTGAAGGGGCTGGCGGTGGAAGCCACCACGGAGACGGTGTTGTCCCCGGTCTCCTGCCGGTACTGCTCCAGCACGTGGAAGGCCACAGCGGAATGGGTGTCGATGAGGTATCTCTTTTCCTGCCACATCTTGCCGATGGTTTCCTCGGTCTCGCCTTCCGTGGTAAAGCCGGCGGCGAAAAGGTCCCGGATCTGAGATTTAATGTCCTCACTGACCTCGTAGCGGCCAGAGGCGTTGAGCTGCCCCATGTAATCCGCCACCTGGGCGTCGTTCTCCCCGGACAAGGCATACAGCAGCCGCTCCAGGTTGCTGGAAATCAGAATGTCCATGGAGGGGGAAACGGTGGTGTAGAAGGGCCGGTTGCGGTCGTACACGCCGGTCTTCAGGAAGTCAGTCAGCACGTTGTTGCTGTTGGAGGCGCAGATCAGCTTGTTCACCGGCAGCCCCATCCGCTTGGCGTAGTAGGCCGCCAGGATGTTGCCGAAGTTGCCGGTAGGCACGCAGATGTTGATGGGATCGCCCATCTGAATGGCGCCGGACTTCAGCAGATCGGCATAGGAAGAGATGTAATAGACCACCTGAGGCAGCACTCGGCCCCAGTTGATGGAGTTGGCGGAGGAGAAGAAATAGCCCCGCTCATTCAGGACTTCCCGCAGTTTTTCATCGGAGAACAGCTTTTTTACGCCGGTCTGGGCGTCGTCAAAGTTGCCCACTACGGCGCAGACGCCTACGTTGTTGCCCTCCTGGGTACGCATCTGGAGCTCCTGGATTTCGGACACGCCATCCTTGGGATAAAACACCATGATCTTGGTGTGGGGCACGTCTTTGAAGCCCTCCAGGGCGCCCTTACCGGTGTCACCGGAGGTGGCTACCAGGATGCAGACAGTGCGCTCCTCCTGGTTTTTCACCAGAGAGGCGGAGAGCAGATGAGGCAGCATCTGCAGGGCCATGTCCTTGAAGGCGCAGGTGGGACCGTGCCACAGCTCAAGGCAATAGGTGTTGTCGTCCACCTTACGGATCGGGGCCACGGCGGGGGTGTCAAACTTGTCGGGGCCATAGGCCTTTTGGGCAAAGCCCGCCAGCTCCTCCTGGCTGAATCCCTCCAGGTACAGCCCCATCACATAGGCCGCCCGCTGCTGGTAGGTCATGTCCTTCATTTGCTCCAGGGCGCCCTCCGGCAGCTGAGGGATTTGTTCCGGCACGAACAGGCCGCCCTCCCGGGAGAGTCCCTGGGCAATGGCCTGGGCGGGGGTGAAGCGAAGGGTTTTGTCTCGGGTGCTCAGATAGTACATACTGCTCTCACTGTCCTCATCAGATTGTTGAAATACAGGTCCTGAAGCAAATCTTCAGGATAGTTCCGTTTCAGCAGGTATTCGTAGAAGTCCAGCCAGTTCCAGGATCCTTCAAAGCCCCGGGGCAGCTTGTCGCAGCCGTCCCAGTCGCCCCCCAGAGCCACGGTTTTCTCCCCACCCAGGGAGAGAAAATGCTCCAGGTGACGCAAAAGGGTGTCCATTGTGACTTTGCCATCCCCCAGAAAGGCGGTATAGCAATTTAAACCCACAATACCATGTTTCTCTATTATCGCAGTAAATTGGCCATCGGTCAAGTTTCTTGTGTGAAAAAACACGTCTCTACTATTGGAATGGCTTGCCATCACCGGCCCAGATGTCAGTTCCATCACGTCCCAGAAACCTGGGTCTGACAGATGGGACACATCCACCAGCATTCCCAGCTCCACCATTTTTGCGATAAAGGCCCTTCCCTGCTCACTTAATCCCCGGTCCGGTTCCTCTTTATGGCTGCCGGAAAGGGCGTTGGCGTGATTCCAGGTCAGGTTGACGGCCCGGACCCCTTGCTCATAGGCCCACTGGAGTTTTTCCGGGGAACAGTCCAACAGTTCAGCCCCCTCTACCGAGAGAAAAGCCGCCAGCTTACCCTGCTGAAAGGCCTCCACCGACGCCTGGGCGTTGGTGCAGTGGGCAATGCGGTCCGGTAGTCGCCGACACTCCCGCTGAAAGGCGGCCAGCTGCATCTGAACCGCCAGGTCCTTGCCCGGCAGGGCGGAGTCGTAGAAAATAGCGAAAAACTGGGCCTTGGGGCCGGTAACCCCCTCCAGCTTGTTCAAATCCCACTGGCCGGTGCGCTGGTCCAGGTGCCGGCCCGGGAAGCGGGCCATGCGGCTTAACGTGTCGCAGTGGGCATCAAAGTAGGGAATCTGCACGGCAAAACCACCCTTCTCACCAAAAGGCGTGTTCATAGTATCTGATCTCCGGCTTGCTGGTATTCAGGCCTTCCGGAGCGTACACCTCCGCCACATCGAAGCGGCAGTGGTACTCCCCCATCTCCGGGTGCTGGGAGAGAAAATGCTCCGCCGTCACCAGAATTTTTCGTTGCTTGGCAGTGGTCACTTGCTCACGGGCGGTGGCAAACTTCGCATCTCGGCGCAGCTTGACCTCCACAAAGGCAAGAAACTGGCCTTTTCGGGCGATCAGGTCAATTTCCCCCATCCGGCAGCGATAGCCAGAGGCAATCAGGCGATATCCTTTTTTATGCAGATACTCCGCCACCTGCGCCTCGCCCCAGCGGCCCAATAACGTGGTTTCGCTGCTCATAGATTTTTCAAAAAGGACAGCCGATGGATGGGACAGGGTCCGTATTTCCGCAGCATCTCATAGTGGAGCTTGGTGCCGTAGCCTTTATGCTGTTCAAAATGATATTCGGGGTATTTTTCCGCCATCTCAAGCATGTACCGGTCCCGACTCACCTTGGCCAGGATGGAGGCGGCGGAGATGGAGGCGGACAGAGCGTCCCCGTGGACCACCATCCGGTTTGGCACTGTGATGCCGCTGTTGCGGTTACCGTCGATCAGGGCGAAATCCGGCAGCGGATTCAGCTGGTGAATGGCCAGATCCATGGCTTTCAGTCGGGCGTTCAGAATGTTGATCTGGTCGATTTCATGCTCATCCACGCTGGCCACCGCCCAGGCCACTGCCTGCTCCTTGATCTGGTCAAAGAGGGCTTCCCGGCGCTTGGGGGTTACCTTTTTGGAGTCATTTAACCAGGGCAAGTCAAACTGCTCCGGCAGAATTACCGCAGCTGCGTAGACGGGACCCGCCAGAGGACCGGCCCCGGCTTCGTCGGCGCCGCAGACCACCTGATAGCCCTGCTCATGGGCTTCCCGTTCCAGGGTCAGATATTCCTCGCAGGTCATGCTTTGACCTCCTCAGGCCGCTCCAGAGTGAACCGGCCCAGCTTGCAAGAGCGGTACTCCTCCAGCAGCACCCGGCTCATTCGCTCCAGATCCACTTCTCCGCCGGAAATCAGGAAACCCCGTTTCCGACCGGCGGCCTCCAGCAGTTCCCAGCCCTGGGCGCCTTCGGGCAACTCGATTTTATATCGGGTGCGAATGGCCTCGGGGTATTCCCGGGCCAGCAGGGCCATCAAATTGCTGGCCAGCTCCTCCAGGTCCATGATCTCGTCTTTGACCGCTCCAGTGTAGGCCAGATTCAGGCCGATGGACTGGTCCTCAAATTTGGGCCACAGGATACCCGGGGTGTCCAGCAGCTCCAGACCGCTGTCTACGCCCACCCACTGCTTGCCTCGGGTGACGCCGGGCCGGTTCTGGGCGGCAGCGGATTTGCGCCGGGCCACCTTATTGATAAAGGTAGATTTGCCCACGTTGGGGACTCCCACCACCATGGCACGGACCTGGCGGCCCACCTGACCCTTGGCGGCCCAGGCGGCAATCTGTTCCTTCAGCAAAGTCCGTACTGTGGGGGCGAACTGGTTGACCCCCTTGCCGGAGTTGGCGTCGGTCTCCAGTACGGCATAGCCTTTGGATTTAAAGTAGGCGCTCCAGGCCTTGTTGCCCGCCGGGTCCGCCTGGTCTGCCCGGTTCAGGATGATGAGCCGGGGTTTAGCGCCCACCAGAGTATCAATATCCGGGTTGCGGCTGGAAATGGGGATGCGGGCGTCCACAATCTCCGCCACCACATCCACCATCTTCAGGTTTTCCGCAATCATGCGCCGGGTCTTGGCCATATGGCCGGGATACCACTGCACGTTCATGGATTCTGGTCACCTACCCTTTCTCGGTTGATTTATTGGACAAAAACGCAAAAAGGAGCGGTTGCCCGCTCCCATTTTTGCATTGAGGAATTACAGCTTCTCCTGGACCTTGGCTGCCTTACCCACGCGGCCGCGCAGATAGTACAGCTTGGCACGGCGGACCTTACCCTTGCGGACAGTCTCAACCTTGACCACGTTGGGGGAGTTCACGGGGAACACCTTCTCCACGCCCACGCCGTAGGAAATACGACGGACAGTGAAGGTCTCGCCAACGCCGCCATGCTTCTTGGCGATAACAGTGCCTTCGAAGACCTGGATACGCTCCTTGGAACCTTCCTTGATCTTGATGTGCACACGGACGGTGCTGCCGATCTCGATCTCGGGACGCTCGCTCTTGACGTTCTGAGCGTCAAGGACATCAATCAGATTGCTCATTGAGTTTTCCTCCTGTTTTATAGGCGTTCATGCGGCTTACTTCTAAAAAAGCGCAGAGGACCACCCTTTATTAACCATGGCATTATATCATGGCCCAACAGGGATTGCAAGGATTTTCAGCGAAAAATCTCAAAATTTTCGTCCAGTACTTCCCGGCGCTCAAACTCTACGAAATCCGGCTGGAACAGCGGGCAATGCTGCCGGGCAGTGGAGACCAGCAGCTCCGGGTTCAGGCCTGGGTTCTGGGCAGCCAGCACCGCGTGCAGAACCAGGGCCTCCCCATCCCGTTCCAGGCGCATGGAGTGGATCAGCGGGATCAGATCCACCTCGGTAAAGCCCTTTTTCGCCTTCTTGGAGGGCTTTTGAATCACCAGGCTGTCGGTATCATAGAGGGATAAGAACTCCTCCTCTACTCCAGCCGGAATGCCCTGGTCAAAGGTGAGCCGGCAGGCCCAATTCAACCAGGCAATTTTACGCACAGGTACCTGAGCTTCGTAGCACTCCAGTACCTCGATGCCTTCGGGCAGCACTGCATTGATGCGGCCGGGTACCTCAGAGAGAGGAATGTCATCCAAGAGTTCGAACTCCAGAATCTCGCAGCGGCTGGAATAGCCCAGCGAAAGAGGCAGGGCGATGGAGACAAAGGTGTGTTGATTGAAGCCCTCAGTCTGCTTGGCGTTTAAGCCCGCCCGCAGAAAGGCCCGGGGGAAGGTGCGCATCAGGTCCAGATGGGAGATATAGCAGGCCCGGCCGGTCTTGGCGAAGAGTAGCCGATGTTTATGCATATGTGCCATAATTTACGCCTCTCCCCTTTCCCGACGGGTCCGTTCCTCGTCGCACTTTCCGCACTCCAGCAATTTGTCGGCGCCGCAGCCCATGCACTGCACCCGGCAGTCCGGGGTGATGACGCTCTTATATGCCTGGTTGCGCTCCCGCCAGAAGTAGGCGGGCCGGACGCCCACGGAGATGTGGCTCCAGGGGAGCACTTCCTCATAGCTGCGCTCCCGGGTGGCGTAGAAGTCCGGGTCCACGCCGCAGGTCTCGAAAGCCTTTAGCCAGCGTTCCAGATTGAAATACTCGCTCCAGGAGTCAAACTTGGCCCCGTTACGCCAGGCCTCTTCAATGACTTTGCCCAGACGACGGTCGCCCCGGGCAAACACTGCCTCCAGATAGGAGGTGTCCGGGTCGTGCCAGTTGTAGATAATGGATTTATTGGTGATGGCGCTGCGCAGCAGCTGCACCCGGCGCTGGTACTCCTCCATGGAGATCTGGGCTTCCCACTGGAAGGGGGTAAAGGGCTTGGGCACAAAGAAACTGGTGGACACGGTGATCCGGATGCCTCGGGCCCGGCTGGTGGCGTACTGGCGCCAGCACTGATAGACCTTGTTGGCCAGATCCGCGATGCCCAGCACGTCCTCATCGGTCTCCGTGGGCAGGCCCAGCATGAAGTAGAGTTTCACAGCATTGCAGCCGCCTTCGAAGACGGTGCGGCAGGATTTCAGCAGGTCCTCTTCGGTGACGTTCTTGTTGATAGCGTCCCGCAAACGCTGGGTGCCCGCTTCCGGAGCAAAGGTAATGCTGCTCTTTCGGGCCCGTTGAAGCTTTTCCATAATGGACATGGAGAAGCCGTCAGCCCGGAGAGAGGGCAGATTTAGGTTGATGTTTCGGGGAGTACAGTAATCCAGCAGACCGTCGCACAACCCTTCCAGCTGCCGATAGTCGCTGGAAGACAGGGATGACAGGGTCATTTCCTGATAGCCGGACTGCTGACAGGCTTCAATACCTTGCTGAATCAGCAGATCCAGGCTCTTGGGCCGCACCGGCCGATAGCAGAAACCTGCCTGGCAGAACCGGCAGCCCCGGATGCAGCCCCGGAACAGTTCCAGCATTACCCGGTCATGGACGATCTCCGTGGAAGGGATAATGGTATCCGTGGGGAAATAGGACGCGTCCAGGTCCTGGACAATGCGCTTGGTGATGGTGGCGGGTGCCCCATCCTTGGGGGTGATGGCGGCCACAGTGCCGTCGGGGTTATAAGTTACTTCATAGAGAGATGGCACATAGAGGCCGGGGATTTGGGCGGCCCGGCGGAGGTATTCCCGCTTGCTCCAGCCTTGGCGCTTGCCCTCCCGGTAGAGCTCAATCATCTCCACCGTCACATCCTCGCCCTCACCCAGGGAGAAGATGTCGACAAAATCCGCCAGGGGTTCACCGTTATAGGCGCAGGTGCCGCCAGCCACGATGATGGGGGTATCCTCTCCCCGTTCCTCTGCCCGGACTGGCAGCCCCGCCAGGTCCAGCATATTGAGCACGTTGGTATAGGCCATCTCATAGCCCAGAGAGAAGCCAATAAAGTCAAAGTCGGTGATGGGATCGCCGCTCTCCAACCCGTAGAGCGGGATGCCGGCTTTGCGCATCTCCTCCTCCATATCGGGCCAGGGGGCAAAGCAGCGCTCGCACCACACCCCCTCCATCCGGTTCATCACACCGTAGAGGATCCGCATGCCCAGATTGGACATGCCGATTTCGTAGTTATCCGGGAAACAAAAAGCAAAGCGGGTGTCTACTTCCGCCTTGTCCTTTTGGATCTCATTAAATTCTCCGCCGGTATAGCGGGCGGGTTTTTGCACCCGGGGCAGGATTCGCTTCAGACGAGCATCCATGGGCGTCCCTCCTGTCTGGTCGCTTGTTATTCGTAATTACCGCCTTATTTTATCGGATTTATGAAGAAAATACAAGTCCGCCCGTCACTTTCCGACAACATCAATTGCGTCCAGCTCCCTTTTGCCATACAATAGAGACACAAAAACCAAAGGAGGTCTCTCCATGTCCAGAATTGTACCGGAGTTAGAGGATTTGGAACCGGCAAATCTCAAAGAGTTTGCCCAACTGGAGCATCCGGAACTCTATGACCTGAAACGGCTGATGGTTCGTTATTACAATACCGGTTCCCCCAGAATGCGGCAATCTGTGCGGGAGGAACTAGCCCACATGTTTCGCAGCAACGAGTTTCCTTACGTCTGTTCGGGAACCTCTTTGGAACAATTTTGGCGCTATAAGCGTGCGGATAAGGAGTTCAGTGGCAAAAAATTTGACTGCGACAATTCCAACGCCACCTGTGACATGACCTTTGAGCTTTACCGCTGCCTTTGGGGCTGGCCGGATGGGCTTATGTCGAAGACTTGTGAGGAAAACAGGCAGGCACAGGGCCGGCTTTCCACTTGGGGTGAACGGGGTTTCGGTGGAGACACCATGAATTCGGTGGCTACCACCTTAGGATTGTACCGCAAGGCGTTTCCAGAGCGGGACCCAGAGTCCGTTTTCTCGGCCTTTGCCCAGCTCACCCACTGCATCGGCAATTTTATTTTGGTTCCCTACGGCTTCAACCGGGGGCGCTATGGTAAGACCAATGATTTCTGGGATGCCTCCCTCACCTGGCTGCAGCGGGATGGATTTCAGTCACTGAGGCCAGAGGATTTTACAAGATATATCAACTTTTTCTACCTATGGGACTATGTGTCTCTGGACAGGAATGGTGACTACCAAGTCAAACCCCTGTTCGGAGGCCAGGATCGGTTGTCAAATGAAAACCTCTGGGCAGAAATAAAACCCGAGGAGATCCCCGGGTTTTGCGATACTGTGTGTGCCTGTATTCGCCGACGGGGCCGGTTTATGGCCCTTCTCCTCTATCTGAATACCCACCAGGAGCTGAAGCCGGTGGGCCAGGCCTTTTTAAATTATATTCAGGGAGAAACGTTTTTGCAGCAGGCCCATGGGGACGGTTACGCAGCCTCACTCCAAATTCTGAGGACCTTGCTCCCGGATCGGATCGAAGATGATGTGCTCGCAACCCGGCTGTCTTTGCTCCTCCGCGAAGGATGACATGCTTTTTTAGCTGCGCTCGCTGCCGATGATTTATGACTCAGTTTGTTCGAAAAAAATGCTGCAGCCGAAGCTTACCCCCTGTCAGCCGATCCGCCAACTGTATACATTGCCGGAACTCTTCCTGCCTGCGGTAGATGAACCAGTAAATCAGATTGGGAACAATTCCGCAAATCACCAAACGCAGTGTCAGTGTCAGAATGTCCGGGAGTTGGATTGTTTGACAGACAAAAAAAGTAGCCGTGCAGCTCGTCAGTACCACCGCTGCATAGCGGGCCAATCTCTTTAGGTAGTTGGACAGATAGCACGGCTCAAATAAAATGTGAAACAAATTGTACAGCAGCCATGGCATACCAATGAGCAGGGTTGAAAGGACTGTGGAGAGCAACACGCCATAAATTCCCCAAAACTGTACCAGAATCAGATTCATAACGAGATTGCTCAAAGAGGTAACCAGCGGACGGAACCGGTCCTGGCGCCAGATTCCAGCTGCGTCTTTATAGGTGTTGAGCAGTTGGTTTAGTTCGTAGACGAAAAAGTAGATGCAGAAGCAGATGACTGCCGGAAAACCAAGCAGCAGCTCTCCTACCCAAAGTTTCATAAAGGGTTGGTACAGGCACAAAAGGCAACAGGTACAGAACCCACTCAGCCAGGCAATGAGAAAGGTGAATTTTTTCAAATCATTAAAATTTTTCTCTTTTGACTCCACAATTATGCTGTTGCCAATGCCTGCTGTGCAGGCTTGAAACAGGACGGTAATCAATCCAATCAACGCAGTCAAAATAAAGAAATAATTTTGGTAGATCGCCAACACCGTCAGCCCCAGAAACGCAGAAATGACAACGGTGTCAGTGGAATTGACAATGACAGCTCCCAGCTTGGAGGTGAACAGATCACGAATTCTGCTGTTGATTTGGTGGACCTGAGATGGCTCCAAGCTTCCGTGAGGGTGGTAATTGGGGTACTTTTTTTCCGCAGCCGCCGCAGTGATTACATTGGTGAGAAGCTGTGTGATCAGAGCTACCATAATATACAGATAATAGTTTTTCAGAAGAAAGATGACCAACAACTGCGCCCCATAACGAAGGGTATAGGTGAACAAACTCACCTTGCTGGTGATATCCACCCGCTGGTGGGCCTGAAACAGGGCGTTTTTATAGGCAAACAACCAGTAGGAGCACACCGTTGCCGCCAGATTTAGCCAGTAGAGCACATAAATATTTAATCCGGAAGGCAAATCACTTTTAATGAGTATAGGAATCAAAGGCGTGATTGCCAACCCGATCACAGCGATCACGCCGCCGATTGCCCGGTAATAGATCCGGTAAAGCTTCATGAGCGCACAGATGGCGGTCTTGTCATCCTCTGCAATGGGGCGATACATTCCGTAGACCATGGCGCTGCCTACTCCAAGCTCCGCCAGATTCAATACCTGTAGAATAGAGGTAAACAGGCTGTCCAACCCCAAATACTCTACGCCCATCCAGTAGATCATAACTGTTCGCAGCAAAAAAGGGGCTAAAATCTGATATAGTTTTAACAGCAGGCCGAAAAGAATATTTCGGCCTGCATTTTTGGTTCGATGGATCTTCATTTTTTCTCCGGCTCGATCTTCCGTCTTGCTGCCATGTCAATGAGCAAAATAGGTTTGCAGTAAATCTTTAGATTGCTCTATAAATGGTTCTAATCTTTCTTTCACACCTGTGTAGTTGACGCTTTTGTACAGATCAACGTGCGCTGCTGACGGGACAAAACGTTCCGTCAACCCGGCTTTTGATAAAAGAGTCATCAAACGGTTGCTGGTGGAATCTTCCCCGTTCGGTTCCCGCTGAACGCTCCAGAAGTTTTTTTCAAAAAGAATGCAGAACAGCGTACAGTGAAAAGAGTCCGTCACAATTACCTCTGCATCCCGGATCAATCGTAAAAACTCCCAGGGTCCCACCTGGTAGAGATCAATATCCGCAAAATTGCGATCCCGCTTCTGATAGGAAAAATGAACATGGGGAATGGAAGCAATCTGTCCGCCCCAAGCTGCGGCCTTGGCTTTGATATGCTGCCGGGTGTCCAGGCGATCTCCCAACAGATACGCAAACAATGTCTGGGAACCAATGAGGGCCGGGATTTTGTCCAGATGTCTTTCCCACGCTTCCCTGCTCAGCAGCAAAGTGGGATCGCAGACCACTTTCGCGTTCCATATCCCATGCTGAGTCAAAAAAAGTTGCGCCGCTTTTTCTCGTACAGTCAAAAGATTGAACTTTCGCAGAGAAGGCAACGCATCTACATGCCATTGGGTATCAAAACGGTCTGCTCCAAAACTAGCTCCATAGGCGCAGCGTTTTTTTTCTGGTAAGAAATCCAGAAAAAAACATTGGCTTCCGTATTTGGGGTGCCAAACCTGGTCGCTCCCCACCACAACACGATCGTACTGTTGGCCCAAGAAATGCAAGGCCTGTTGATCTACGGGCATAGAATGTGGAATCTGATCAGAAAACGACTCTATTCGCTTTTTTCGCTGATGCAGCTTCAGAAATATCAGTGGGTGTCGGAATCTGGAATACAGAGGAAAACAGAGGCTTTTCAACCGCCTTTTTTCTCTTTGGTTTCCGGGATTGCAAAAAGAAATCTGTTCACAGGTTACATCCGGAAGGCAGTTAAGAAAACGACAGAGGGCATAGGCTTGCAGTTGTCCGCCGTAATTATAGTTGTGATAATACAATGTCAGGATTCCTACGTTCAAAGCTTTCTTTTCTCCTCCCATTGACGCCTCTGCCGATCCAGCCACAACACGCTTTCAAGCCCACCTATTCCCCAGTTTTGCAGCATGAAAAACCAGATTCGGTGCATGAATTTGTCGGATTGCTTGAGATAATAGAGCATGTGGTCCATGGACTCTGACTGGCGTAATTGGGAAAGAAAGCGTTGCTTCTCCTGCCTTGTCAAAGAACAACGGGAGCTATTGAGGCTGCGCAGGGCAGCAAAACACATTTTTCCCTCTTCTTTTAGAATTTGCTCTTTATTTTGATTCCAGATTCCATATCTGCGGTAAAGCTGAATGTGGGCATCCAGCAACAGTTGCCGGATCTTCCATGGTTCCGGTTGAAATGCGGACACCAGACCTGTTCCCCGCAAGAAATAGTCATAATAAGGTGTTTTAATGACCCTCATGCGCTCAATATTGGCCAGCACATGACAGTTGAACAAATAGTCCTCACCGGAAGAAAGTTGATCTGAAAAGCGGCAGTTATGCTCAAGTAGAAGGGATCTTTTATACCATTTGTTCCAGACATAGTGTATTAGGCATCGCATATCGTGCTCTGTAATTCCATCCAGATATTCTTTGAGTTGGGTTTCTCCCCTTATGATCTGATCCCGCCCAGGGGCAATCACCGCAGCAGTCTTTTTCCGGGTGTCAATTTGACGGGTACCACACAGCACCAAGTCGGCCTCATTTTGTTCTGCTGCCCCAGCAAAGGCCTCATACATCCCAGCTTGAAGTCGGTCGTCAGAGTCGGCAAAGTGAACATATTGGCCCCTTGCCTGTGTAAGCCCGAAATTACGGGCCAGAGAAACCCCTTGGTTGGCAGTGTGAAAAACTTTGATCCGGCTGTCGCTGTCGGCCAGCGCATCACACACTTCCCCGCCGCCATCAGAGGAACCATCATCAATTAGCAGCAGTTCAAAATCCGCAAACGATTGGCTTAAAATGCTGTTTACCATGGTCTGCAAATATGCTTTGGCGTTATAAACCGGAATGATAACGCTCAATGTCAAGGCTGACTCACCGTCCTTTTGTGATCGGCAGAGATGGCCGCTGTTGCTATGCCCAGGTAAGAGGCCATAAAAAGCATCAGATCGGATTGGATGAAAAGATAGCTGAATACGGAAAGAAACAAAATACAACACAGCGCATAGGTATAACTGGGTAAAATGGCTAATTTGGCCTTCCATGCCCGACGATACAAATAAGCCAGCTGGACAAGCCACGCCAGCAAAAGCAGCAGACCTACAATGCCGTAATCATATAAAATCTCCAGATAGTCGTTGTGAGCCAGAATGGCACGGCCGGTTAACTTCAGCTCTGTGACAGCCTGAAATCCCCGACCAAATAAGCGCTGTGTCGTTGTGCCATCAAAATAATGGAGCAAAATGCTGGCCCATATTTCGTTTCGTCCTGAACCGCCATCCTGGGAAAGGCTGAGAAACCGCTCCAAGATTCCCAGCTGAAAGGACCGCGTTACAAACAGGAAACCTGCGGCAAAAGCGGCAGAGAGCACAATGGTACTCCAAATCAGTCTGGCTTTTTTCCTGAGGGAGTCCATCAAGTGATAGTTGGATATCTGAGCCAGGAACAGTCCAAAAACAATGGTCAGAATTCCTGTTCGCTTGGTGGACAAAACAATAAAGAAGCAGGGCAAAATCCAGAAAAACTTGGACTTTGGGAAAAAATACAGGATCAGCGGAAGCAGCGTGAGAAAAAAGTAAACAGGAAACACCACTTCCCCCGCCCGTCCATTCCCGGATAAATGACGCTGCAGCAGCGGGATACAGACCAGAGCCAAAGAAAGTTCAAACAGAATCAAAATTCGGTTGGTTTTTCTTTGTTCCAAATATAGTTGACGAGGATTTTTCTCGGGTCGCCCAGCTGCGTGAGAATACATAAAAAGATAGAGCAGCGGCCAGGTCAGAATTGTCAGGGTTTGAACCACAAGGTTGCCCCCACCCCAATAGGAACGAAACAGCACATAACCAGCATATATCATCGGAAAGATGGTCCAGCGGTCAATTCTGATTGGATTGAGGGAAAAACCCAACAGAATGGCTGTCAGCAAGAGTCCCCGGAAAACCATCAGTGCCTGGTATAGTGATTCCGGCTGATTCAGGATATACAGTCCATAAGAGAGAGAGACCAGCCCCATGAACACCAAGACCAGTCTCACCAGGGTGAAGCGATTCAGTCTTACGGTCACGGGCAGTCTCTCCTTAATTCAGATCCGAATGGTATCGACTCCATATTCCCTTAAAATTGTTCAACAAATAGCGCTGTACCTGGCGGTCTTTTTGCAGCACAATCCAGTGGTATGCTCTGGAGCGAAAATTCCGATGGCCTAAAAATTCTGCCATCTCCCAAACTGCTAACCGAAAACCATACCGTTGAAGCCGTTCTTTGCTGAAAACTTGTCTCCATTTGCAAAGAAATTGGGTACCATAGCGGAAAAATAAGCTCATTGCTTCGTCAAAAACTCCTTCTTTAACCAATCAAAGTAACTAGCTTGTCCCTTTCTGCCCTCGAACAGAGGAAGCTTATAGGACAATTTGCAGATTGGGTCTGTAGAGAGCAGTTTTGAGCACTCATTCGGATCATAAGGTTTACTTAGCCTTCCCTGCAGGGCGTCAATCTCCAATTGAAGTTTAGGGCAGGCATCCAGGGCCAGTCTGATCGTTCGATTGATCTGATAACCAAGGTAAAAGACATGATCCGTCAACAAATAGGTCAGCAGCATCTGCTCCCGCTTCCAATAGTCTTCCCAAAATTCCGTCAGTAATTGCAAGAGGGGAAATTGTCTTTTGCCGCCCATGAAGAAGCAGGTCCATCTTGAAGTTATATCCCCCGGCAGACTGTCTTTTCTCTGGAACGTAAAAAAATCTCTGTCAAACACTTGGTGGTGGTCCAGGTCTCTGGTAAATAACACCGTTGCATCTACCCACAATCCCCCGTGTTCACAGAGCAGTTTGGCTCGGATATAATCCGATAAATGGGTTTTTGACAGTACACCCATGTGGTAACGGTCCATCAGATGTCCCGGCAAGTCAATATAGTGGGCGAGATTTTCTTCTGTGAGCACCACCACCGTCTGCCGCTCAGGATCGTAATGCTTCAACAGACTTTGATGGCAGATTTTCACAATGTCTGGAGCGTAGGCAAACCCCTGATCCCAAAAGGTAAAGATTTCTTGCTTTTCCTCCAAAGCCATTGGGCCCCTTCCATATCCTCAAAACGAAATCTTCGTCAGATATCATAAATACGGCATAATTTTTTTGCTTCCAACACAATGTTGTAATCACGCAAAGCGGCTCTAGGTTGTTCCCTTCTCCCCTGCTGATGGGACAGCAACAGTCGCTTCAGCACACGGCACCACTCCTCCACCGGCTGTTCCAGCGACAGGAAGACAAAACACCGGGTTAACTTAACCTCCTGGGGAGCTGCATCGGAGGCCAAGACAGGAAGCCCGGCAGCCTGGGCTTCAATCAGCACCATGCCAAGGCCCTCCCATCTGGAAGGAAACACAAAACCGTCCATGGCCTGCATCCAGCAACTTACATCCTCCCGCTCCCCTAGAAAATGAACTTTGCCTTCCAGGCCCAAGCTGCAGACCTGTGCCCGGAGTTCCGATTCCAAAGCCCCGGTCCCGATCAATACCAGGGCCGCGGAGTTTGTTTCTTGAAATCTGTTAAATATTCGAAGTAAAAATGCGTGGTTTTTCTGCTGATTTATATTTCCCACATGGCCCAATAATATGGTTTCTTCCGAAACACCCAGTTTTCCTCTGTACTCCCGACGAATTGAGGTATGAAAGGAAAACCGATCCAGATTGATGGCATTATGCAAAACTGTAAATTGTTGTGGGCCAAAAATCCAGTTTCCTGCTGACACTGAACAGGCAAGGGCCTGGGTGTACGAAGTTCGAAAAGCGGGCAGCAGCAACCGGTGCATTCTGGGGTGTGAACAGCGGGAGTTATGGCAGTGGGCTAATCTAGTCGATATCCCCGTCCACTTGCCCAAAATCAGTTCCAAAGCCATGGTGCTGCTGTTGCCATGAACGTGAAGAATATTATATTTCATTCGCCGCATCAGGCGAAACAGGGCGATGGCATAGGCAATTGGACGTCTTTTCCGATCCGGCAAAAAAGCAATCAAACAGCCGAGCTCTCGGAACCGGTTCAGTATCTTCTGGGATTTGACACCGGTGGCCGCTACTGTAACCTGACCGTTTTCTAGTCTTGGTCTCATCTGTTCCAAAAAGTTCAGCATATGGGCGGTGATGCCTCCCACCCCAAGGCCGGATGTGTTAACGATCAGAATTCGTTTCATGTGCCCTATATTCCTCCGCCTGCCAAGCAGCTGTCGGATGCTTTAAGCCATCCCGTATCCCCTGGAGCACTGCTTTCGCAACATTCCATTTGTGCTGTGCCCTAAAGATACTGGGCAGCGAAAAGCTGATCAGAAAACCCGGATAGTTATGGCAGTGATAGCTCTCGTAACCGACTGCTCCATAGGGTTTTAGCTTCCTGTTTACATAAATAATATTTCGGTTTGTGTAATAGACTCTCATGGGGCTGACATATTTTTTGTAGGAAAACTTCGCAAAATTGGGATTGCCAGTCAGCTTGGCAACCCGCAGCCAAAATCGCTGTACTCCCTCTGATTTAGGCTCAATTTTGCCAAATTCCTGATCCAAAACCCACGGGTTCAACCGTAAGATCTGATAACCGCACACCTGTAATCTCTTACAAAACTCGTTATCCACCAGATCTATAAATAGCCACTCATCAAAGCCCCCTACCTGCTCCCAGGCGGGAATAAAAGTGCAGCTTGCAGAGGTGATGCACTTGGACACAAATTCCTCTTTCGGCGCCGTTTTTACCTGTAAATATGCTCGCCGCCGGTCAATCACCTGGGGGCAGAGAATGCCCAGTGGCTGTGGCGGAGGCTGGAGTATTTTTTGGGCATAAGCGTCTATGAGACCTGGGGGCAGAATGGAATCCTGATCCATGGTGACCACCCAATGAAAGCCGTCTCCTTTTGCCTGCTCCATAATACGGTTCAGCGCATAGGCAAGCCCCTGATTGTCCTTGTCGCCCCAGAAAAAAATTCGGTCATCGGGCCAGAAACGTTCTTCTGTCATGTCATTTTCAAAAATATAGACCCGCTGAGTTTGGGGCAGAATGCTGTCCAGGCATTTCCTGAATCTTGTCTCATCCGGGTGATACAGCACGATGCCCACAGCAATATCTTTGCTCGAAAATTGATCCATGATACTAACCTGCCCTGCGCAGCAACAACTTATTTTAATTGGGAGTTGTTTCGCTTCAGAAATGCCGCTTGATCTTGCGAATTGTCTCAGGCGGCAGGAACTGTTTGATCCGTTCTTTCCATTGGAAACCAACCGAAAGATTTGCAAAAAAATCAGGCTGTTTTAAATGGCGGTAAAAGGTGTCCCTTTTTCTGGGCCTGGGGGTAGGATGACGCAGGTTTTCCTGCTTTTGTAGGACTTCTTCCAAGGAAGCAGACGTCAATTCCACAGATTCCTGCATCCAAGACAGTAATTGTTGGCCTTTTTCTGTATTGACCAGCACAGCAGATACGCCCAGTGCCTCATTAAAGGCCGGATGACTTTTTTCAATGCCCCAAAAATCTCCTAACGTCAGATCTGCCGGTCGGTTCAAGCCAGCGTATTGGCATCGGTAGCAGCACTCCCGATAGCAATCACCCGCTAAAAAATGTGTTCCGTACTTGTCCAAAGCCAATGGTTTTGATTTGGTCTGGGACTTGGTTTTCAGCAGATATTGCGTTCCCCATCCCCGCCGGTCTTTTGCCCGAAAGGAATATTGTTCCACCGGCTCCCCCAATTTCTGACTCTGGTAACTCAAATATTGGGCAAACAGTTCAGGGGACGGGACACCATGGCAGATTAGGTCAATAGTATAGAGGCCCTCCATGGGTTTTCCCAGGAAGGCATACAGCCCCGCAATTTGGCAGGGTGTGCCGGTAAACAAAGCGATCTGCCCTTGTTGCAGCCGACGCCTTGCCAAGGAAAAAGAGTCCCGTAAATCCGATTGCACATACTTGGAGGACTGAAGCTTTCTTCGCTCCTTCTGGGTAGTTATTTCAATATGCCCCACGGTAAGGTTGGCATCATAGGCGGCGCCATAAGCCACGCCGCCCCGTTGCAGCACAGCCCTAACCGCAGCGTCGGAAGCACCCCCGGACGCAGAGCAAAACAATGCGTTTTGATCCTTCTGTTTGCAAGCATATACTGCCAAAGGGCGCCGCTCTTCCAGTGAAGAAATATGGACTGGACAGGAACGCAGGCATGCGCCGCACTGAATGCAGTTAGGTTGGTGAATAACGGGATATAAAAATCCCTCCTGATTGACTTTCATGGTAATGCAACTCTGGGGGCAAGACTGCTCACAGCTTCTGCATCCCACACAATCCAGGCCTATTTTTGCAATGGTATTCATTCCTGTGGCTCCCGTATCTGCTCTTTGAGATATTGGTAAGCCGCCTTCCTCTCTTGCTGAATGATTTGTCCTGTTTGGGTGAAATCAATCGGCTTCTTCCAAACCGCTTTTGCTGATTCAATCTCCGTGATTCCTCGGCCTGCTAAGTTCAGACGCATGAGCAAATCCCTTACTTTCTCCTCATTTCCATAGCTGCCTTGATCGCTTTTGCGGATCAGCGTCACAAAGGGACGCTGTGTAATGATGGAAAAAATCGTGCCGTGAAAAGTGTCAGTCAATACCAGTTCTGCACTCCGGAACCAGGCCGGAACAGAAAATGGGTCACAAGGAATAAACCGATCTCCGCAGGGTTGAATGCCTCCCAGCGTATAGATTTTGAGGGCGTGTTGACGGGCGTAATCAGAAATCCAGCACGCTTCTCGGTGGGAAATTCGCCCCGAGTAGGCGTATAACAGTAAATACTTTTCTTTTGGCACTATTTTCGGAATCCGACCGCATTTTCCAATCAGGTCATACACCAGTACCGGGTCCAAGTGATAACTTGTCTCTCGTCCCGTCAACGCCCAAACCAATTGGGCAGAATGCGCATCCCGTACAGAAATGGCCTGAAAGTCCTTTAAGAGAGCAGAAAGTTCTTCTGTCTTGTGATAGTGCTGCAGGTCCTGCATGGTTGTATTGCCAAAGGACGCAGCATAGGTCAGCAGCTGACGGGCCCTGTGATCTTTTCCAAACAGATCTGGAGAGTAACCCACATTGGGATTGCGCTGAACGCAATTAAACACCTCGTCGCTGCCAATCACCAGCGAGTCCAGTTTTGGGGTGTAATTCGGAACGCTGGTCAGGCCCAGGATTGCGTGATAGCGCTGTGAAAAAGTCTGTTTGAACCGCAGGAACTGAAGTCTTTGGTATAGCGGCGCATCATAGGACATGACTTCCGCCGCCTTTTGGGCGGCTCTCTTCCATCCCGGTCCGGCCTCTTTCCCAGGCATGCTTAAGGGGGCTCCTACATGATAATCCACGAATTGCACCCGATGGCCCAACTCCTCAAGCATCTGTTTGAGACAGTAGGCCTGTAAAAATGAGCCGTAATTGGCAATGCGCTGCATCGACAGAATGCCTACTTCAGCCATAGCTATTCTCCTGCTTTTCTTAGAAGTTCCGATGAAATGGCTTCCAATTCTTCATTAAACCTGAGATTATTGCTGTCCATACCCAAGGGCATATTGGACACCAAATCCTGATAGTGGAGCAAAACGTGTTTTAGACCGGACAAGTCATACACCGGGAGAATGGTCCCCATATGTTTTGCCAGAGCCTGGACAAAATTCAGCTGGTGGTCGTTCACATGCTCGCCCAAATCCTGCCGACGGGGCACCACCACCGGCGGCTTCCCCATTTGCAGGGGCAAAATAAAGCTGGCAGGTCCCCCATGGGTGATAACAATACGGGCCTTTGCCGTATAATCCAGCATGGTCTCATAGGGGAAAAAACGGCTCCATTGACAATGGATGGGCTTGTAACGGCTGTATCCGGTTTGCAGGATAACGTCCTCTTGGATCACCCCTGTCCGTTTTAACTCATCCACCCAGCGGATCAGCCGGTCAAAGGGTTGTTCATGGGTCCCTACGGTGACAAAAATCAAGTTTTTCCCACCTTTGCTAAAAAATACTGCCCAGGTTCATGGCCTTGGGATAGACCTGTTTCTGCTCCTCCCATTGAACAATAAAACGGTCTGTGATGGGATAGACCAATTTTCCTGTCAATGTGGGCTTGTCAATCCGGTCAAAAACCTCAATATAGATAAGTTTTGCGCCCATCAGCTTTCCCAGATAGAAGAAAGGCACTGCCACCGCAGCCCCGGAGGACACAATCAGATCCGGCCTTTCAAGGCGAAGCACCTTCCATGCCAGCCAAGTATTTTTGATCAGATTTTTCACATTGCGATTGGTGGGATAATGGCAGTGATATACTGTCTCCCCAGCCAACATACTGCGGGCATCTTCCTTGTCAAAGGTCACCCAGAACCGCTGTTTTCCATTCCAAAAAGGTTTCAGCATATACAAATGGGTCAAGTGCCCTCCGCTGGAGCCAACCAGACACAGTTTCATTTCGGGTCATCTCCTCATTTGTTCCGGATCACACCCTATCAAGTTTTTGCCAGAAATCCCGTCAGTATCCCTCTTGCTGAAAGACAACTTTCACCGTCCGAAACATGATCTTCCAATCTACCCAAAAACTGCGTTCCTGTATGTATTTCAGGTCCAATTCCATCCACTCGGAGAAAATCAGGCTGTTTTTATTGGGGGTTGACTGCCAATAGCAGGTTAGACCTGGAGTCACATACAGTCTTTGCATCTCGTAGTCTCCATATTGGGCGACTTCCCTGGGCAGCGGAGGCCTTGGGCCCACAAGACTCATATCCCCTTTCAGCACATTGATGAGTTGGGGCAGCTCATCAATGCAGGTTTTCCGGATAAATCGGCCCACCTGGGTGATCCTGGGATCAGCCTTGATCTTAAATACGGGCCCGTCCATCTCGTTGTCCTTCATCAGTTCCTCCAGTTGCTGGTCGGCATTTCGGCACATGGATCGAAATTTATAGATTCGAAAGATCTTCCCATCCCGGCCCACCCGATCCTGGACATAGACGGGACTGCCGCCGGGATCGTCAATCAGGATTGCGATCATGGTTACCAACATGACCGGAGAGAACGTCACGATGGCAAGTGCGGATAAAATCACATCCTGTACCCGCTTCAACATCCAATAGCCTCTGCGGGAGCGCAAAACCTCCTGTCGGTTTAATTGAGTGGGGGCTTTGTGCATTGCGTTTGGACCTCCTTTGCTTTGTGCGGCCTGTTGGGGCCGCGGGACATGAAACTTGTTTCAAACGTTATTTTTGGTAATATGCGGAATAGCGCTGTCCATATTTGCCATATCCATAGTATTTTCCATATCGGCCACTGCGCCGATCCACCTTGTTGAGGACCACACCCAAAACAGGGCAATCAGTTTGCACCAGCTTTTGGGCCGCCTGTCGGGCAAATCGATACTTAATGGCACCGGACTCCATCACCCATACCGCACCATCACAGCGGGGGGCAACAATAGCGGCATCCACCACCAAGCCCAGTGGGGCGCAGTCTACAATGATGTAGTCATAATTGCCCCGGCTGATCTGGATGAGTTTCGAAAATAGTTCGTTGGAAATCAGCTCTGTAGGATTGGGCGCCAACGCTCCGGCGGGGATCACATCCAAACCTTCCGTCTCTGTGGCGTACACAGCGTGGCTCAGACTGCACTGGCCCGAGAGATAATGCGTCAGGCCGCTTCGGATGTTTCCATCCACTACCCGATCTTCCAGAACCGATTTACGCAAATCCGCATCAATCAGAAGTACCCGGTTCCCAAGCTCCACAAAAGACCGGGCAAGTTCCAATGAAATGGTAGATTTCCCTTCGCCGCTGACACAGCTGGTCAGCATAATGACTTTTTTGTCCTTCCCGCAGAACAGAAGGTTTGTCCGAAGCAGTTTTAATTCCTCTGCAATTTCGTAGGGAAGCTCCCGTTTCTCCAGTGCAATGTAGTTCATAGTTTTACCAACTTTCCGTACATCATCGTCTATTGTCCAACAGTCTTGTCGGGTTGGAAAAAAAGATGCGATGGGCATAGTCCTCTCCCATCTTCCGCTCCACATAGGTCCGGCAAATCCCCAAATCGGGACTGCGCCATTGAGTCCGATGGCAGTCTGATGCAATAATATCCACCAGATTCTCTTCCATCAGCTTCCGACAAAACCGTTTTTGTTTCCATCCTAGTTTGCCCAGCACACTGCTGGCATTGATCTGAATCTTTGCGCCAAGATCAACAAGTTTAAATAGATCCTCTGTCTCTTCGTGGGTCCAGACATAGCGTTCCACATGGGCAATCAGAGGTCGGTAACCTAGTTCCGACAGCCGTTTTACCCGCTGATAAACCAGCTCAAAAGGGTGTCTGCCGGAAAATTCAATCAGTAATGTGTCGCTGTCCCCCAGCGTACAAAGCCGCTGTCGGGCCGCACGTTCCATCATTGCGCCATCGCAAAAGTATTCCCTGCCCAACAAAAGATTGGGCATTCCCTTCCGCTGCTCCGCTTCCTGGCAGAGCCGCTGAAATTGTCGTAAAATCACATGGTCATCCGTTTCAAACAGTTTGGTGCGGCTGTGAGGGGTCAAGACCACACAGCCAACCCCTTGCTCACGCTGAAGCTGAAGCAGCATCAGTGCCTCGTCCAGATCTTCCGCCCCGTCATCCACATAGGGCAGGATGTGACAGTGCAAGTCCGTCAATTGATCCATATGCACCCCTTCTTCCTTTGCCGTTTGCCGCCCACCCCAGGGGCCCGGGATGGGCGGCATCTGTCATTTGCGTCTATGGAAATCCAATGCAATCCCGCGTCGGATCAAGCGTGCTTCTTCCGGACCACCAACAAGGCACCTGCGCCGGCAATCAGGGCAGCGGCACCCACATAATAGACCAGATTGGACTCACCGGTTTTGGGAGAGGTAACAGTTCCCTCACCTTCAGCTCCATCTGCGGCCACCAGCACCGCCACAGGAGACAGGCTGGTGAAGGTAGCGGTTACGCTTCCGTTGGCAACCGTGGTGGGCATGGCCTCCCACTCGTTTTTCTCGGCGCTGAAATGGTAAACCACCACATCCATGCCGGTGGTGACGCCAGCCACATCAAAGGTGATATCCACGGGGAATTGGGTACCCTCCGGCACGCTGACATCGGCCAGGAAGGCAACAGAAACCGTTTTATCCTGAGACACGCCGGCCGCCTGAAGCAGGGTTTCAGCCTGGTCCTGGGTCATCTGAACGGTGGAAGTTTTGGTAGTGACCTCCACGGTATTTCCGCTGGCGTCCTTGGCGGTATTTACTTCCGCAGCATAGGTAATGCTGTTGGCGGCAAAAGCGGTGCAGCTAAGGCTCAGTATCAAAAGCAGAGCGACGGCTGCATGGGTAACTTTTCTCATCAATATTTTCCTCCAAATTCAATAATTATATTTGGCCGATGTGCCCCTGGTTCACCGGTCAAACACAGGTTCAGACGCTGTCTCATAGAACAGCTGGATCACCAGGTCTTGTAAGGCCTGTTCATCCACATAAAACTCGTCGTGCAGTTGTCCGGCAACCGACTGGCCCGGCAACTGATACCACGGTTCCACCAGATCGTATTCCGCCCAGGCCTGGAGCTCCTCGACGCTCAGATCACTCTGAAGATAGGGTTCTGCCGCCTTCCACAAGGTAAGCACAGCTGCGTCGGAGTCCTCGCTGCGACGGATCTGGTGCGAGAGCGCGCGCAAAATCAGCTGCTGACGATCCATACGGTCCTCATTACTGCCTTGCTGCGCGGTGTCCCGATAATGGACAAAGTCAAACGCCTGCTGGCCATTCATTCGAAGGGTTGTCCCCTGAACGAAGGCGGGGTCGACGTAGGTATAATCTCGGTCAAAGGTAAGCTCCAGGCCTCCCAAAGTGTCAATTAACTCTGGAATGGCATCCATTGTCAGCGACAGGCAGGCATCAATTTTCACCCCATAGAGCAGCTCGGCTACCTTTTCCCGGGTGAGACGGCAGCTGATCCGGGGCGTTTTGCCAAAGGCATACTGCATGGCCAGCTGCATTTTGCCGCTGTATGCATAATCTCCTGCGCTGTTATAAACATCCACATTCACCATGGTATCCCTGGAGAGTTCCAGTACCTGGGTGGTGCGGGTGGCCTCGTCCAACAGAAACAGCAAAATGGTATCGGATCGACCACCTGTGCCAATTACGCCGTCAGTGGTATCCTCCGGGGATTGATCCACGCCCAGAAACAGAATGGTTTTCAGCCCCTCCCGGTATTGATAGTTTTGTCCGTCCACCAGGATGGTACCATTGAAGCCATTGCCGTCATCCTGCCCCTGTTGGGGCTGGTTTTGCCCCAAGGCTGGGTTCTGATCTGCTTTCAATTGGTTGCGGGCCAGCCAAAGACCTGCTGAGATGCTCAGGCAAATGACTGCTGCCGCAATCATGAGAGGGAAATAAACGCGTTTATGTCTCATCAACACACACCGCCTCAATCAGATACCGCTGATCTGGCTGGCCCCCAATACAGGTGCTCAGCGTCAGAATCCGGCTGTTCTCATCCACCTGCAGGTCATCCAATACCTGGCTATTCAAATTACGGGTATTGGACAAGGAGTCCAGAAACGCCAGACGATCCTCCGGGATTTCATCATCGTAGTAATAAGGAATATACTGATCGTCGTAGACAACCGCGGCAAAGACCTGATAGGTCAGCTTTTTTTCCGGAGTATAAATCAGAATTTCTCGATGCTCTGACAGGTATTCCAGGTCGCGGTATTCTTTCAGGCTTCCAAACATGGAGCCATCCTTCATGTTGTGGCCATAGATCACTGTATTGAAATCGGAAAAATCTGCAGCGTCACATTGCTGGGTGTACAGTGCCCCCGGGTATCCCTCCACCCCTTCAATGGTGTGGTCCAGATAGTAGTTGTCATCAGAAGGATATCTGACAAGCGGATAATTTACCTGGGTTCCGGGAATTTCAATCCAGGCATAGATATCCGGATTGATGGCCCAAAGTGCTTCAAAATCCACCGGAATATCTGATGTTGTCTGTTGTTCTCCTGGGTCTGAAGAAATACTTTCCTGTGGCAAATTCATTTCTGTCTGAAGCTGCTGATAGATCTCTTCCTTTTGACGTGTCGACACAGAGTAAAACACGATATAGCCCACGGCCCCGGCAGACAACAGCAAAAGCAGGCAAAACAGAATCCAGCGCTTTTTTCGACTCATTTTGCTCTGCCCACCTCCCTGTTACTCTGGCGTTTGCCACCCTGTGCCGAACCGGAAAACATTCCACGCCCGACCTTTAATTGGCTTTTTCCGCCACCGGATGCGTTTTTGTGGGGTTCTCCGTGTCCACTTGATTTTGAAAGGGGTATACTGGCCAAAGTGTGAAATCCAAGATACTTGCTGACATCTTCTTCTGTCTGAATGGTGTCATCCAGAAAATAACGAACCAGTATCGCAACTGCTGCCAACACCAATCCAAGCAAACCGCCCAATACCACATTCTTTTTCATGCTGGGACTGGAGGGATGTTGCGGTACCACCGCCTCCTCAACCTGATTGGGCCGGTCTGTGTCAATCACCTCTTCCACACGATCGCTCAACGCATCGGAGAGCGCATTGCTGATATTGGCTGCTTGCTGGGGATCTGAGTCTGTCACGGTAATGGTGAGCATGTGGGCGTCTTCCGGATTTCCAATTTTGATTTGCGTTACCAGTTCATCGTACGACATCTCAAGCCCCAGCTGCCGAATTACCTTTTCCACCACAGGTCGGCTGGTGGCCAGGATTTCAAAATCCGCAGTCAACTGGGAGCCAATCTGCAGACTGGCCAAAGTGCTCAAATCCGTTTCACGATTAAACACATAGATCATAGATGTGGCTTGATATTTTGGGGTGGTAATCAAAGTGAGTCCCGCTGCAAATGCAGCGCCTATTGCAAGGGCCAACAGCAACACCCAAAACTTTTGCCATAAGGTATGAAATAACTCTCTGAAATCAATCTCGATTTCATCTTTTTCAACGGGTGTCAACGCCTGTTCGTTCCTTTCCATAGAGTTCACTCCAATCATGCTTCTGATTGTTAGTATGTGTTTGTTTTCAAGCTAAATCATCTGTGCATACGCGAACGCTTTTGATTACTTTTGCTCAATGATAACTGCTGGATTTCTCAAAATCAACCGGAAATTAGATACAAAATTACATATTTATTCCAAGAAAAAAACAATCACATTAAATGGGATTATTTCCCTTAATATGCGCTTGCGTATGCATTTCTAACATTGGGCAGTCAATATGCGGGCGAAACATAGGCTTGCAAAGGTAAGGATCCGTGAGATATAATAACTCGGACTGAACACAGGCCTCTTTTGCATGCGTTCGGAAAGGCGGCGGTGTAGCGTAATGGAACAACAGGAATGTGAACTTTTTTTAGAATGTGTGTTGGATATAACCAGTCAGATGCTGCAGTGTGGCGCAGAGGCCCGGCGGGCAGAAAACACGGCCTTGCGGCTTGTCAACGCCTATGGTTTTGAGCTTCGATGCGCCAATGCCATCAGTTCCAAAATAGACGTTTCGATTAAGGCCCCTGACGGGACCCACTATACTCAGGCGGTACGGGTGCTCTCCACCGGTACCGATTTGGGAAAACTAGAACGCCTCAATGCCATGGCCCGGTATATCTGCCAGAACACGCCCTCGGTGGAAGAGATCCGCAAGTTGGTTCAGGAAGAGCAAAAAAAGGACTACCCGCCTTTGTTGGCCTTTGTGGGCTATTTGACCATGACCTTTGGGTTTGCCATCTTCTTTGGCGGCGATGTGTTTGACGGCATTGCTTCCGCATTGGTATCTTCTGTGATTTTTGCCACAGATCGCCTGCTGAACCACCGAATTCAGTCCAATCAAAACCGGCTGTTCTACACCTTTTTGGCAAGTTTCCTGTCGGGCTGTTTGGCTCTTTTTTTGGTTCGGATCGGGCTTGGGAACCATGCGGATAAAATTATGATTGGCGATGTGATGCTTTTTATTCCCGGCCTCAGTTTGGTCAACGGTGTACGAGAGCTGTTCTATCGGGATATCTTAACCGGCGTCTATCGACTGGTGGAGGCTATCATCCTTGCGGTAGCCATTGCCTCTGGCTTTGGTGTGGCGATTTATCTGTTTGGAGGTATACTGCCATGATGCACGCCTGGATTCAGATCTTGACTGGTGCCATTGGCACCTTCGGTTTCGCACTGTTCACCCATATCCGAACCCGTCTGCTGCCTGCCGCCACACTGGGTGGGCTGTTGTCCTGGGCGGTCTATCTGCTGGTCTACTATTTCTCACCCAATCTGTTCCTCAGCAATCTGGTTGCCGCTGTTGCGGTCTATGTTTGGAGTGAGATTATGGCCAGGATTATGAAAGCCCCCGTTACCATTTTTTTGGTCCCCGGCATCATTCCGTTGCTGCCAGGCAGCTATCTCTATTACACCACTCTGGCATTGCTTAACAAGGAGACAGCTGAATTCCAGAGTTATGGAATCAGTACCATTGCTGTTACCATGGGCATCGCCTGCGGTATTGTCATTACCTCGATTCTCGCGAACTATGTCATTGAGACCACAGAGCATCTGCGAAAAAAGGGGCAAGAGAAATCTAGCTAAACAATCAACCGGGCTGCATCCATCGGATGGGCCCGGTTCCCTTCGGTAATTTTCATCTTAAAGCGAGGCTTCCATCAACCATGAAAACCAAAACCAGCCTTGGACACGCAGCCGCAATCATCTCCATTGTGGTCTGGGGCACCACCTTTATCTCCACCAAAGTGTTACTCCGGGGACTCACCCCCATTGAGATCCTGTTCCTGCGGTTTGTGGCAGGTTTTGTCGCCCTCTGCCTGCTGCAGCCCAAGCCCATGCGGGGCACCAGTTGGCGCCAGGAGCTGACCTATGCTGCCGCCGGGGCCAGCGGCGTGACCTTTTACTTTTTGCTGGAAAATGTGGCCCTCACCTACACCATGGCCTCAAATGTCAGCCTGATCATCTCCACTGCCCCATTTTTCACCGCCATCCTCACCCGGCTGGTCAGTAAGGAGGAAGGGCGGCTGACCCCCAGCTTTTTTGTGGGCTTCGGGGTGGCTATGGCGGGAATTTGCCTGATCAGCTTTAATTCCAGTCGGCTGTCCATCAATCCTCTGGGGGATCTGCTGGCCCTGCTGGCGGCGCTGATGTGGGCGGTCTACTCGGTGGTGACCCGTCACATCAGCTCTTACGGCCACACCACCATTCAATCCACACGCCGTATCTTCCTCTACGGGCTGCTGTTTATGGTACCTGCCCTGTTCCTAATGGATTTCAGCCCTGACTGGATCCAAGTGGTTCAGCCGGTCAACCTGGCCAATTTGCTCTTTTTGGGATTGGGAGCCTCTGCTCTGTGCTTTGTTGCCTGGAATTTTGCAGTACATGTGGTAGGTACTGTCCGTACTGTAGCTTACATCTATATGACCCCAGTGGTCACGGTTGTGACTTCCGCCCTCATTCTAAAGGAGCCGGTAACCTGGCTCTCCGTCCTGGGTGTACTGCTCACCCTGGCCGGGCTGTTTCTTTCGGAACGACATTAAAAAAGCGTCGGTTCCCGTTCTACGGGAACCGACGCTTTTTTCTTATTCGTTTAAAAGGGCGATAAACTCTTCCTCGGTTAGGACGGGAACCCCCAGGGTCTGGGCCTTGGTGAGCTTGCTACCCGCCGCTTCCCCGGCCACAACATAGCTGGTCTTTTTGGAAACAGAACCTGAAGCCTTGCCCCCCTGGGCCTGAATGGCCTCCTCCGCCTCCTTGCGGCTGAAATGTTCCAGAGTGCCAGTGACCACAAAAGTTTTGCCTGCCAGCTTATCCCCTACCGGAGCCTCGGTGCTCTCAAAACTGACGCCAGCTTGGCGCAGGCTTTCGATCAGATGCCGGGACTGGGGGTTCTGGAACCAGTTGACCAAGTAATCTGCGGTGATACCTCCCACGTCATTGACCTGAGTCAACTCCTCCTGAGTCGCTTCCATGAGCCGGTCCAGGCTGCCAAACTGCCGGGCCAACACCTGGGCAGCCTTCTGGCCCACCTGGCGAATGCCAAAGGCAAACAGCAGTCGGGCCATACCCTGGGATTTCGAGCGCTCAATGGCCTCCACCAGGTTCTGGGCTGACTTTTTGCCCATTCGCTCCAGTCCCTCCACATCGGAGGGATTGAGTTGGTATAGGTCCGCAGGAGTCTTGACCAGACCTGCATTGACCAGAGCTTCCACCGCCGCAGGGCCCAGGCCCTCAATATCCATGGCATCCCGGGAAGCAAAGTGCGTCAGGTTTCTCAGCAGCTGGGCGGGACACTCGGCCCCGGTACAGCGGATGGCAACTCCGTCCGGGTCCCGACGCACCGGGGCACCGCAGACCGGACAGTGGTCCGGAATGTGATAGGGCACCGTATCGTCAGGGCGCTTCTCTTTTACCACAGAGACAATCTCCGGAATGATTTCGCCGGCCTTCTGAACGATGACAGTGTCCCCGATGCGAATATCTTTCTCAGAGATAAAATCCTGATTGTGAAGGGTGGCGTTGGTGACGGTGGTGCCCGCCAGCCGCACGGGGGACAAGCTGGCTTTTGGGGTCAGCACCCCAGTGCGGCCCACCTGGATAATAATATCCTGTACCACCGAGGGCTTCTGTTCCGGGGGATATTTATAGGCGGCTGCCCACCGGGGGAATTTGGCCGTGCTGCCAAACAGTGTGCGGGATGCCAGACCATCCAGCTTGACGCAGGCTCCGTCAATATCGAAGGCGAATCCATCCCGATTTTCACCCATTTGATGGATATGCTCCAGAATTTCCTCACCGGTGCGGCACAGTTTCCGAGGGATTACCTTGAACCGCAGGGATTCCAACCAGTCCAGAGCAGCGCTGTCGGTTTCAAAGGGGTCTCTGCCCTCCATGAGCTGGATATTGAAGATTTCCACATCCAGCCGGCGCTTGGCGGCCACCTTGGGATCCTGTTGCCGCAGAGAACCCGCAGCCCCGTTCCGGGGATTGGCCAAAAGATTCTCTCCCTCCAGCTCCCGCTGGGCATTGATGGCATGGAACACTTTTTTGGGCATAAATACTTCGCCCCGGACGATCAGTCGTTCCGGCGCCCCTTCCAGGGTCATGGGAATGGACTTGATGGTACGCAGGTTTTCCGTCACATCCTCCCCGGTCTGGCCATCCCCCCGGGTGGCGCCTCGGACAAAGACGCCGTTTTCATACTCCAGGGCGATAGACAGACCGTCCACCTTGGGTTCCACGATAAAGACCGGGTCGTCAGCACCAGCGGAGATCCGGGAGACAAACTCCATCATTTCCTCATCGGAGAAAACATCTTGGAGGGATTCCAGAGGAACAGGATGATGCACCGGTGCAAAGCTGGTCAAGGCCTGACCGCCCACCCGCTGTGTAGGAGAGTCAGGGGTAATGGTTTCCGGGTGTTTGGCCTCCAGCTGCTCCAGCTCCCGCAGGGCCATATCGTAGTCGTAGTCCGGCACGGTGGGGTTATCCAGCACATAGTACTGGTAGCTCCACTCATTCAGCTGCTGACGCAGCTCCGCGATTCGCTGCAGGTCTTCCATTATGGTACCTCATTCCTCATTTGTTCCAAAGTGATAGTATGCGTCATAGGCGTCCTTCACCGAATCAAACTGACCAAAGCTGCTGTAACTGTCGGGTACCTGGCCCATCAGGACAGTCTCCGCCAGGACTACCTTGGTCTCGTCGGTATAGGTATACACGCCCCCGGGCAGTAGCAGGCTGAGCTCCGCCGTCACGGTGAGTACAACCCGGTGCAGGGTCTGATTGATCCCCTGATCAAAAAACTCGTTGTCAAATTGAGCGGAGATATTGCCCACCGTCAGTACTTCTACTGTGAGTTCAGGCCCCAGTCCGCTGAACAACAGTCCGGGCAGCAGGCTGCCCAGAGGCACATAGATCTTCTCTGATACCAGACTGTTGTCAAACTCCTGGGCCACATTGGTAGTGATGGTGTTTTGCAGCAGTACCAGCCGGGCCATATCCGTCTGAAGGGCGGCAAAATTGCCCTGGGCATCATACTGGACAGTGCAGATCGTGTCATAAGTGATGCCCTCCTCTGCCAACACCGTGTTAACCACCTCGCAGATCTGGCCTGAAATCTGGTTGGAGAGATGATCCGATACAACGGTGATGGCAGTCGGGCGAAAAAAGGTATTAAAGAGATGAATGATCAGACTGCCCAGCACAATTCCAATGATAATGCTGCACAAAATCTGACGTCTCACAGATCCCCGCCGTCGGGGCCGACGCCGCATTCTCATAGAAACCACTCCCCCATCCATTGTATGTGGGAATGGCCCGTCCGGTGCAGATCAGTCCTTCAGCAGTTCCTGGGCCGCCAGCAGGATGCCGGTTTTGCCGGACTCATAGGTGAGTCCACCCTGAAGATAGACGGTGTAAGGGGGACGCATGGGGGCGTCGGCGGACAGTTCGATGGAGGCACCTTGAATAAAGGCGCCTGCCGCCATGATAACCTGATCGTCATAGCCGGGCATGTCCCAGGGTTCGGGAGTCACATAGGAATCCACAGGAGATCCGCTCTGGATGCCCCGGCAGAACTTACATACCGCCTCAGGCGTATTCAGGGAAATCATCTGGATAATGTCGTGGCGCACGTCGGTGCTCTTGGGCTCGGTATCATAGCCCATAAGCTCCATAAGCTTGGCCGCAAACACAGCGGTCTTCACTGCCTGGGCCACAGTATGGGGGGCCAGAAAGAGTCCCTGGTACAGCGCCCGGTTGTTGCCCAGGCTGCAGCCGCACTCCCCACCAATGCCGGGGGTAGTGAGCCGCTGGGCAGCCCCCTGGACCAGGTCAGACCGGCCGGCGATGTAGCCGCCGGTGGGAGCCAGGCCTCCGCCAGGATTCTTGATGAGAGAGCCCACCACCAGGTCGGCCCCCACCTGAGTGGGTTCCAGAGTCTCCACAAACTCCCCATAGCAGTTGTCCACCAGCACGGCGGCGTTGGGGTTGTTGTCCTTGATGATTTTAGCCAACTCCCCGATTTCCTCCACCGACAGGGTGGAACGGGTGGAATAGCCCTTGGAGCGCTGGATTACCACCGCTTTTACAGTGGGGTCCTTGACGGCCTCCGCAATTCCCTCTTTGTCCGGGGCATTGTCCTTCAGGGGGACTTCCTTATATTTGATGCCGTAATCCAGCAGCGTGCCCCGGGCATTGCCGGTGGTGCCTATGACGCTCTGGAGGGTGTCATAGGGGGCACCCACAGCGTAAACCAGGGTATCGCCAGGCATCACCGCCCCGAAGAGGGCGCAGGTGATGGCATGGGTGCCGTTGACAAACTGGATGCGCACCAGGGCATCTTCGGTGCCGAAAATCTCGGCGTAGATCTTGTCCAGCTGGTCCCGGCCCAGATCGTCATAACCGTAGCCGGTGGTGCCGGCAAAATAGCTCTCAGCCACCCGGTGGTTCTGGAAGGCGGAAAGCACCTTCCGGGTGTTCTCTTCGGCGATGGCATCAATCCGGGCAAACTGCTCTGTCAAAGAGGCCTGGGCCTGAGCAGCCAGGGCCAGGACCTGTTCCGAAAACTGTAAACTCATTTTATTGCAAACTCACTTTCTGCCAGCGCTGCCACCAGCCGGGCGCCAGCTTCAATATCCCCAAGATCGCAAACTTCCACCGGGGAATGGGTATAACGGCAGGGAATGCAGATGCCGCCGGCGTAAACACCGGAACGGCTGGGTAGGATGGCCCCAGCATCGGTGCCGCCGGAGCGCATGATGTCCTGCTGAACTGCAATGCCCTTATCCTGGGCCACTCGATTCATCCAAGCCACCACTTGGGGCTGGCAGATCACCGAGCTGTCCATCACCTTGACCCCGGGGCCCTTGCCCAGCACGGAAGAGCAGTTGTGTTGGGCGCCCAGCAGGTCATCAGACATGGTTACATCCACCGCAATGCCAACATCCGGGTCCACCCCATAAGTGGCAGGTTTGGCACCCCGGAGTCCCACTTCCTCCTGGGTGGAGAAAACAAACCAGAGGTCGTTGGCAGGATTCTGGATCTGAGCCAGGCCGGCAATCAGGGCAGCGCAGCCAGAGCGGTTGTCCAGATACTTGGAAAATACTTTGCCGTTCTGGATGTAAGTGGGTGCGTCATAGACACAGGCATCTCCCAGCTTCACCAGAGACAGAGCCTCCTCCCGGCTGCCGGCGCCAATGTCGATGCACAGGTCATCCACTTTGACCTCCTTTTCCTCCTTGTCCTCGGGCAGGGAGATGGTACCCCGGAGGCCGTTCTGGAACACCACGCTCTGACGGCGGATGTCCAGGGCAGGCAGCCAGCCCAGGCTGCCAAAACGCAGGAAGCCTTCCTTCTCCACGTGGGTGACGATCATGCCGATGCTGTCCATGTGGGCAGAAAACATCAGTTTCTTGCCGGGGCCCTTTTTGTGGGCGATCAGATTTCCCAGGGTGTCGGTGGTGCACTCATCCACATAGGGGGTAATGAGCTCCTCAATTACGCTCCGAACCTCCCCCTCGCAGCCGGAGGGACCGAAAGCGGAGGTCAGTTTTTTCAATAATTCTTTCATTTCCATAGTCGTTTAATTCTCCTCTGCCACCGCCTGGATGAACAGGCGGGCAAGCTTCAGCATCTCTTCACAGTCGGCCAGGGAGGCCACGCTGGAGGGAGTATGGATATTCCGTACAGCGGCAGCCACGCCAGCCACCCGGGCACCGGTGCGGCTGCGCTGGATGGTACGGCCATCGGTGCCGCCGGCCACCCGGTGTTTGGTCTGCCAGGGAATCTGGTGTTTTTCCGCCAGATCCCGCAGCAACTCAAAGAGCCCCCGGTCATAGATGGTACCCCCATCCATAAAGGGGATCACCGGGCCCTGGCCCGGGGCACAGACCGTCATATGCTCCGGCGTGCCGGGAATGTCAGAGGCGGTGGTTCCCTCCACCACCAAGGCGATTTCAGGTTTCACCGAGAAGGCATAGCCAAAGGCGCCCCGGGTACCCACCTCTTCCTGGGCGGAAAAGACAAAGGTACAGTCCATGGGCAGCTCCTCTTTCAGCAGCGTCAGCAGCACGGCGCAGCCCACCCGGTCGTCAATGGCCTTGGCCTTGAGCATACCGTTGCCAAACTCCATCCATTCCGGGTCAAAGGTGGCCACGTCACCCAGGGAGACCAGCTGTTCCGCCTCTTCCCGATTCTCGGCGCCAATGTCCAGATACAGCTGGTCCAGTTTCGGCACACTCTTGCGGTCCTCTTTGGTGGTCAGATGAATAGGCTTGCTGCCCACCACGGCGGGAATCCGTTTCTCCCCCACAAAGACCCGCTTACCCAGCAGTACCCGGCGGTCAATGCCGCCCACGGAGGAAAAACGCAGAGTGCCGTCATCCTCAATTTTCTTCACCATCAGCCCCACTTCGTCCATGTGGGCGGAGAGAAGCAGTTTGTTTCCGGTGGGCTTTTTGCCCTTTTTGAATACGATTAGATTGCCGATGGCATCGGTGCGGATGCTGTCAGCGTAGGGCTGGGCCTGGTCACGGATGAAGTTCCGGACCTCATCCTCCCAGCTGGAAACGCCGCTGAGGGCGCAGAGCTGCTTTAACAGGTTCAGCATACGTCTCCCTCCTCTCCCAGGGTGCGCACCACCGCTGCCAGCAGCTGGGCGGTTTGCTCAACGTCCCGGAGGTCAATGACTTCCATGGGGGTATGCATATACCGCAGAGGGATGGACAGCACTTGAGTTGCCACACCCTCCCGGGCGATCTGTATATCCCAGCCGTTGGTGCCGGAATTGCCGCTCATGATCTCCAGCCGTTCCTCCATACCCAGAGATTTGGCCTGGTCTTGAAAGCGACGGGTCAGCCACCGGGCCATATTGGGACCCACGCCGATAACCGGGCCGCCCCCCAGCGTAAAGCCCTTATCCTTGGACACATCGGGCTGGGTGGCAAAGGTGACGTCCACCGCCACGGCATAGTCCGGGTGGACATGGTAGGCCGCAGCAGCAGCGCCCTCTCCCCCGGTCTCCTCCATGTTGCTGCCCAGTACGCAGACGTCCACATTTAATTGATCGTCCTGGAGCAGCTCCAGAGTGCGCAGCAGGGTGCAGAAGCCCGCCCGGTCATCCAGGGCTTTGGAAGCCACCCGCTCCCCTTGGAGATGGGTGTACTCCTGACGGTAGACGGCGGTGGTGCCCACGGGGTACCGCCGCTGAGCCTCCTCCTGGCTAAGGCCCACGTCAATCCGCAGATTGTCCAGAGAAATAGCCTTATCTGCCTCACCGGCGGAGAGCACATGGGGCGGTTTGGCCGCCACCACACCAAAGCCCTCGGGCTCGGTCATCAGAGTGATCTCCCGGCCCGGCAACATTCTGGGGTCCACGCCCCCGATGGTAGAAAAGCGCAGAAAGCCTTCCTCATGGCCGGTGACCACAAAGCCGATCTCATCCAGATGGGCGTCCAGCAGCACAACCTTGGCTCCTTTTTTGCCGCAGCGGCGCATGCCAAACAAGTTATTCAATTTATCCCGGGACACCTCATCCACCAGGGGACGCAAAAGCTCTGCCGCAGTGTCCACCACGGCCCCCACCCGGCCCGAGGGGCCGGAGATGGCGCAGAGGCGGCACAAAGATGTATCAAGTTCCAAAGAGTATTCCTCCCTCACTGGAGCGCATGGACGATGCGCTTGAAGGTATCGCCCCGCTCCATGAAGTTTTTGAATTTGTCAAAGGAGGCGCTGGCCGGAGACAGGATCACCACATCCCCTTCTTTGGCCAGAGTCTGAGCCTGTTTGACGGCCTCCTCAAAGTCGTCTACGTCGTAGATGGGCAGCTCCGCCGGGTTATAGCCCGGGGCCTGTTCCGCCGCAGCCCGAATTTTGGGACCGGTGGCACCAGTGAGCACCAGAGCTTTGACGTGCTCCACCAGGTCAGGCCCCAGTACATCATAGGGGATATGCTTATCGTAGCCGCCGGCAATCAGAATCACCTTCTGCTTGAAAGCCCGGAGGCCGGCGATGGTACGAGAGGGGCTGGAGCCGATGGAGTCGTTGTAATACTTGACACCATGGAGCACCCGCACCAGCTCGATTCGGTGCTCTACGCCGCCAAATGTTTTGGCAAAGTCCCGGATGATCTCATCGCTGACCAAACCTTCCACCGCGGCGATGGCAGCCATATAGTTCTCAATATTGTGCACTCCGGGCAGCAGAATATCCTCCACCGGCAGCACCGGACGGCTCATCCCGTCCCGCTTGACGCAAATGACACCATTCTCCAGCACCACCCCGGACTCCATGGGGTTCTGGCGGGAGAAGAGCACAACATCTCCCTTGGCCTCAGCAGCAAAAGAACGGGTCAACTCATTATCCCGGTTCAGCACCACCTTATCGCCAGGTTTCTGGTGCAGGAAGATGTTCTTCTTGGAGGCCACATACTCCTCCATGCCCTTATGGATGTCCAGATGGTTGGGGGCCACATTGGTGACCACGGCGATCTCCGGACTGGTCTCCATCCGCATCAGCTGGAAGGAGGACAGTTCCAGCACGGCAATGTCCTCCGGCTTCATCTCAAAGGTCTCCGCCAGCAGCGGGTGACCAATATTGCCACCCAAATGGACCTTATAGCCAGCCCGCTCCAACAGCTTGGCGATGATGGTGGTAGTGGTGGTCTTGCCATCGCTGCCGGTCACTGCGATCTTCTTGCAGGGGCAGACGTCAAAGAACACCTCCATCTCCGAGGTGACTTTGGCTCCCTTGGCCACTGCCGCCTCAAAGGCAGGCACATCGGGGCGGATGCCGGGAGAGCGGAAAATCAGGTCTGCGTCCAGATTCTCCATGTAATCAGGCCCCAGGTGGAGCACTGTGCCCAACTCTTCCAGCTCCCGGGCGGTGTCGCCCAGCCCCTCCCGGGTGTTCTTGTCACAGGCGGTGACGGCAATGCCGTGGGCCCGCAGCATCTTGATCAGCGGAATGTTGCTGACGCCGATGCCGAACACCGCCACCTTTTTATCGTGGATCGAATCCAAATAAGATTGAATGGTCATAGATACTTTCCTCCTGTCCGTCGCTTGTGCACAGACAAAGCAATTATATACACCTTTCCAAGAAATTTCAATCCATTTAACCCGGAAGGCAGCGGTGTTTCAGGGAAATCCACTTTAAATGTCCCGCCTCCACTCCCCCAACCGGTCAGGTAGATTTGACAACGAGACCAAGTTTGGGTAAAATAATCGGGCAAGCAGGCTGGACAGCCGCGCGCGAAGGCCCAACGGCCCAGCGTGAGGAAAGTCCGGGCTCCATAGGGCAAGGATAACGGGTAACACCCGCCGAAGGCGACTTCAGGACAAGTGCAACAGAAATATACCGCCGGCTGTTGGCCATCGCTATGTCAATTTTTTTGATGCCATTGCGCATCGCTGGTAGCGCATCTGGTCCGGTCCGGTAAGGGTGGAAAGGCGAGGTAAGAGCTCACCGGCTGACTGGGAACAGCTCAGCCCTGTAAACTCTATCCGGGAGCAATACCGTGGAGGAAACGCATGGCCGGCCCGGCCGTTTCCGAGGAGGTAGCTAGAGCCTGGCGGCAACGTCAGGTCGAGATAGATGGCTGTCAAAACAGAACCCGGCTTATAGGCCTACTTGCACCAGACGATAAGGGTGGGCGTTTTCGCACTAGTGAAAACGCCCACCCTTTTGTGATCGCAAAGAACAAGGCCGGAGCAAGATTGCTCCGGCCTTGCGGGTTCTCATTCGGATGTAGACAGAGGGTTGATCCGTCTGAATTACAGCATCTCGTAGATGCCGGCAGCGCCCATGCCGCCGCCGATGCACATGGTGACCATGCCATACTTGCCGGCGGTCTCGGGATCACGCAGGTAGTCCAGAGCCTTGCAGGTCAGGAAAGCGCCGGTAGCGCCCATGGGATGGCCCAGAGCCATAGCGCCGCCATAGGGGTTGACCTTCTTGCTGTCCCACATCTCCTGGAAGCCGTCCAGCATGGGATCCTTGACCGCGTTCTTCACGCAGGCCATGGCCTGGGAGGCAAAGGCCTCGTTCAGCTCGACAACGTCCATGTCCTTGATGGAGGAGAAGCCGGCCTGCTTCAGAGCCTTGGGAATGGCATAGACAGGGCCCATGCCCATACGGGTGGCGTCGCAGCCAGCCACCTGGAAGGCGATCATCTTGGCGATGGGCTTGATGCCGTGCTCGGCGGCGTAGTCGCTGTCCATGATCATGACATAGGCGGCAGCATCGGTGGTCTGGGAAGAGGTGGCAGCGGTGACCTTGCCGCCGTCCTCAGCGGCCACAAAGCAGGTCTTCAGGCCGGCCATCTTCTCCATGGAGGTCTTCAGGGTGCCGTCCATCTCAGCCAGGATACCGTCATCATAGTCGACAACAGTACCATCTTCCTTGACATAGGGGATGATGGAGGGAGCCAGCTTGCCATTCAGACGGGCCTGGGCAGCGCGGGTGTGAGACTCCAAAGCCATGGCGTCCATCTCCTCACGGGTGAAGCCATAGTCGTTGGCCACGTTCTCAGCGGTCTGACCCATGCTCATGTAGCCGCCGGGATAGTTGTCGATGATCCACTTGTTGCCATAGGTGGCGAAGTCATAGGGGGTGAAGCAGCCGGTCATGTACTCGCAGCCGCCGGCGATACCCACCTTGTACTGGCCAGCGGTGATGGCGTTGACCACAGTGGAGATGGCCTGCAGGCCGGAGGAGCAGAAGCGGTTGATGGTCTGGGCGGGGATGCAGTCCCAAGCGGTGCCGCCGGCCCGGTTGACGATCAGACGGGAAGCGTTCATGTTCATCTGATTGATGTGCATGGCGCAGCCGGTGATAACATCGCCGATGTCCTCGATGTGCTCAGCAACATAGGGAACCTTCTCGATGACGCCCTTCAGAGCGACAGCGGAATAGTCCACAGGATGCACATCATGCAGACCACCCTTGCGGGCACGGGTGCAAGCGGTGCGGCCATAGGCCACGATGACAGGATAGCTCATTTGTTTTACCTCCAAATTGATTTAATTTTAGTGGTAGGCATAGATTTGAAATTGGTTTTACCAAAGTGATTCTATTATAGCGCACATTTTTCCAAATTGCACTACCTTTTTCGAAAAAATTTTTGACCGGAGGGAATGATATTTTTATCGTCACTATCCTGGCATTTTTCTCTGATTCCCGGGCAGTTACACCCTTCAAATGTTCCAGTTTTGATGACCTGTCTGCTCCGTTTCATGGGTCAGGAACCATAAAAAGCAGCTTAACTCCAGATTTAGCCGTGCCCGACGGTCTGAAAAGTCCACCCGGAACAGCTCGGAGATCCGATTGAGACGATAAGAGAGCGTATTCTTATGGATGGCCAGACCGGCGGCCGCGGCGTCCTTGTCCCCCAGGCAGATGCCATACTGGAACAAGGTTTGAAAATATTCGGTCTGATTTTCTTTATCGTAGTGCAAGATCTCAAACAGCACCGGATTCAAAAAAGTTTCTACTTGCTCGGTCTCCAACACAGCCGCCAGCATGGGCAGGGGCATAAAGTCTCGGAATATTCCGTTTTTTCTCCCCTTCAGCCGTTCTGTCATCCGGGCGGTCAGCAGTGCCCGGCGATACTGGAGATAGAGATCCTCCATATCGCTGAAGGGATCGCTCAAACCGCTGACCAGGTCATACTGGCCAAAATACTCAAACAGCCACTTGACCAGGCCGTTGTTCTCCGGCCGGAGCTGCCCCTCTACGGCGTTGCGCTTGACCTCCCCCAACAGGGTCACTATGGTCTGATCATAAACCAGCACAACCACGTTGCGGAACCGCTGCTGGATCTGGGTTACTGCGTAGTCTGCGAAAGCCTTCTGGGAGGCCCTGGCTCCGATGGTGGTCACCATGATGCCATATTCCCCTTTGATCTCCTGCTTCAGCAGTTCCATGGCAGGCTGGCGCACTTGTGGCGGTGTGGCTGGGTCCAGCAGCACCTCCAGCTTTGCCTGGAGGGTGGCGGTCCAGCGATCCATCCCCGCCTGCCGATGCCGTAATTTCATAGACAGCAGACAGGCCAGCTTGCCTACAATTTCAAGATCTTCTGGTTGGAAGGGTTTTGCTCCCAGATATACGATGACGTGTCCCTGGACCTCATTTTGCCAGACCAGCTCCGCATATAGCCGGGGCAGCCGTTGGCAGACACCGCTGTCGGCATAAAATGGCTCATAAAAGGCATTGCCCCCTGTCAGGTTTTCATCGAGGATTTGCCATTCCCGTTCCGCTTTAATGGCGCCATTGCGAATGCTCTCATCCAGAGCCGGCACGCCGGTCCCCTCTCGGGGCCACACGGAGCGGATATGAAACAGTTCGTCGGTCAGTAGTACCGGAACGCCAAAAAACTCTGAAGCCGCCCGAACCAGCGGCTGTACTCCGTTTTGATCAATCACATCCAAAAAAAGTCGGCTGGCCTCGCCCACCCGGATGTCGCTTTTCCTTTCGTTCACTGGATCACACCTTCTATCTGTCTCCGGAGATATACCCCGTCATATTTCGTTGTTTACAGATATACACAACAAAGCTCCCGCTTTATTTTATCACAGGCTGAAGGGAAATTCTTGTGTTTCTACACAAGAATTTCCTTTTCTTTTGTTCGCGCAAACAAGAAAACTGACAGGCTGTGGTCTTATAATGCAGCCATCAACCAAACAAACAGGAGGCATGGATATGGATTGCAAGTTGAAAGAACGTTATAACCTCTACATTGGCGGCAAATGGGTTCCCGCCTCTGACGGCGGCGTTTTCACCACCACCAACCCCGCCAACGGCCAGCCTCTGGCCCAGTGCGCTGAGGCAACACAGGCCGATGTGGACGCAGCGGTAAAGGCCGCCTGGGCCGCTTATCCTGGATGGAAGGCCGTCTCCCCCAGCCAGCGGGCGGACATCTTGATGAAAATCGCCGACCGGATTGACGCCAACGCTCAGCTGTTGGCTCAGGTGGAGAGTATGGACAACGGCAAACCCATCCGGGAGACTTCCGCCATTGATGTGCCCTACTCCTCCGACCACTTTCGTTACTACGCCGGCGCCATCCGCACTACCGAGGGTTCCGCCAGTATGCTGGACGGCAATTTTATGAGTCTGGTGCTCCGAGAGCCACTGGGCGTCGTGGGTCAGATTGTCCCCTGGAACTTCCCCTTCCTGATGGCCGCCTGGAAGCTGGCCCCGGCTCTGGCCGCCGGTAACTGCGTGGTCTTCAAACCCTCCTCCGTCACGCCCCTGAGCGTGCTGGTCTTTATGGAGCTCATTGAGGATCTGCTCCCCGCCGGCGTGGTCAACATTGTCACCGGTGCCGGCAGCAAGTCCGGCCAGTACATTCTGGATCATCCTGGCTTCCGGAAATTGGCCTTTACCGGCTCCACTGAAGTGGGTGTCAGCGTGGCCAAGGCCGCCGCGGATCGGCTTATCCCCGCCACCCTGGAGCTGGGCGGAAAGAGTGCCAACATCTACTTTGACGACTGCCAGTGGGATATGGCCATTGACGGCCTGCAGCTGGGTATTCTCTTCAACCAGGGTCAGGTCTGCTGCGCCGGCAGCCGGGTCTTTGTCCAGGAGGGTATCTACGACAAGTTCGTAGAAGCCGCCGTGGACGCCTTCAGCAAGGTTCAGGTGGGCGATCCCCTGGATCCTAACACCCAGATGGGCTCCCAGATCAACGAGGGCCAGGTCCGCAAGATTCTGAAATACATCGACATTGCCAAGGAAGAGGGTGCCACCATCGCCTGCGGCGGCGAGCGTTACACCGAGGGTGAATGCGCCAACGGCTGCTTTATGCAGCCCACTCTGATCACCAACGTCACCAATGACATGCGGGTGGCCCAGGAGGAAATCTTCGGGCCGGTGGCTGTGGTCATTAAATTCAAGACCGAAGAAGAGGTCATTGCCATGGCCAATGACTCCACCTATGGCCTGGGCGGCGCCGTCTGGACCCGGGATCTCAACCGGGCCCTCCGAGTGGCCCAGTCCATCGAGACCGGCCGCATGTGGGTCAACACCTACAACCAGATCCCCGCCGGTGCTCCCTTTGGTGGCTACAAGCGTTCCGGCATCGGTCGCGAGAATGATCTGAGCATTCTGGACGCTTACTCCCAGAAAAGGAACATCATGATTAACCTCAACGAAACTCCCAGCGGATTCTATCCCGCCAAGTAACATACTTCTTCCCTCTTATAAACAGAAAGCGCCGCCCTTCCACATATGCGGAAGGGCGGCGCTTCAATTTATGTTCAAATAAATCGGCAAAAGGAACTTAGTCCTCGCTGTCCTGCTCCCAGTTGTGCCAGACGTTCTGGACGTCGTCGTCCTCCTCCAGCAACTCGATGAGCTTGGTCATGTTCTTGATATCCTGCTCAGAGGTGAGCTTGATATAGTTCTGGGGCACCATTTCGATCTGGGCGCTGACAAAGGTATAGCCCTTGGCTTCCAGAGCGGTGTTGACCTCGTTGAACACGTCAGGATCGGTGTAGACAGTGAACACGTCACCCTCATTCTTCAGATCATCGGCGCCGGCCTCCAGAGCGTCCATCATAACGGTGTCCTCGTCCAGCTCGCCCTCCTCGTTATCGATGACAATGACGCCCTTGCGGTCAAAGGACCAGGAGACGCAGCCGGCAGCGCCCAGGTTGCCGTTGTACTTGTCAAACAGGTGGCGGACATTGGGAGCGGTACGGTTGCGGTTGTCGGTCAGGGTCTCCACAATGACGGCTACGCCGGAGGGACCATAGCCCTCATAGGTCAGAGCCTCGTAGTTGTCGGTGCTGCCGGTGCCCAGAGCCTTCTCAATGGTGCGCTTGATGTTGTCGTTGGGCATATTGGCGGCCTTGGCCTTGGCAATGATGGTAGCCAGCCGGGAGTTGTTCTTGGGGTCGCCGCTGCCGCCCTGCTTGACGGCCACAATCATCTCTTTGGCGATCTTGGTGAAGGTGGCGGAACGCTTGGCGTCAGTCGCACCCTTGGTCTTCTGAATATTATGCCACTTGGAATGTCCAGACATGGGTCATCCTCCTAAAATAAAATTACATAACATTAAATATATAGCACAATTCCCCTTATCTTGCAAGCCATTTCCCGTCCTGTTTCCGAAGATCTGAGGAAAAACTCGAAAAAAACGGCAATTTCAGCCCAGGTGGGCCAATAAAAAAGCCTCCGCCTTCTCCAGCGCTTTTTTTCGTTCGCTGTCCTCGGCTTTGGCGGACCTAGATAGCCCCACCAGCTGGGCCCGGGTGCGCTTCAGCAGCCAGGCCAGGTATCCCTGCCGTTCCGGCTGCTCCACCCAGGTGTCCGGACGGCCGGCCATGGCCTCCCCGGGACTCAGGGGAGCCATCTCGCCCCCCTCCACCAGCAGGATGGGATACCAGCGCTCCCCTTCCCGCACCACCTGCTCTGAGCAGATGCGCCAGCCGTGATCGGCCAAAAAACGGCGCAGTACATCCTGTGTGCTCTGGGGCTGCAAAATGAGCCGTTTCCCCTCTCGGGTCCAGCTGGCCCGGGACAACACCCCGGCCATGGTCTCGCCCCCCATACCGGCAATGGTGATGGTGTCGCACTCTGAGGCGGAAATGGCCTGCAGCCCGTCGCAGAGTCGGAGATCCAGGTGGCCCGTCAGGCCGTATTCCTCCGCTGTCCGCCGGGCGTGGTCCAGAGGGCCGGATCGGATATCTGCGGCGATGGCCGAGTCGATACGCCCGTTCAGAATCAGCCAGACGGGCAGATAGGCATGGTCGGTGCCCACGTCTGCCAACCGAGTTCCCTGGGGCACCAAGGCGGCTACCGCCGCCAATCGGGGTGATAGTTCCAAAGTCATCCTCCATAAAAAACAGGAGAAGGCAGCGCAGTACGCCGCCTTCTCTTCAGACTGTAACAATCAGTCCTTGACCATCTTGTTCAGCTCTTCCAGCAGAGCGTCGGGATCCACACCGTGCACCATGCAGGCCTCCTCAACGGTCTCGCCGCGGGAAGAGGGGCAGCCCAGGCAATGCATGCCGATGGACAGGAACAGAGGGGCGGTCTCAGGGGCGATGTCCAGAATGTCGCCGATGATGGTGGTCTTCTCAATTTTAGCCATAAAAAACAGCCTCCTAACTAGACTAGGGTTATTATACCCAGAGAAAAGCCTATTTTCAAGTCAAACCGCAAAAAAATGACACTGGAATGCCTTTGAAATCACAGACAAAGCAACCGTCTCCCGTGCTCTGATCCAACATATAAAAAAGGGACATCCTCCGGACGTCCCTTTTTATGTGTTGAATTGTGGTCAATCAGCCCTGCTCACGCATACGGGAGAAGCACTCGCTGCAGTAAACAGGCCGATCAGACTTGGGCTCAAAGGGCACGCGGGCTTCGCCGCCGCACATGGCACAAGTAGCGGTAAAGTACTCACGGGGGCCGCGGGCCGCGTTCTTGCGGGCATCACGGCAGGGCTTGCAGCGCTGAGGCTCATTCTGGAAGCCGCGCTCAGCATAGAATTCCTGCTCGCCGGCAGTGAATACGAACTCTTTTCCGCATTCCTTGCACACAAGAGTCTTGTCTTCAAACATTTTTTTACCCTCTCTTTTTGACGAAAATTCTGCCCGAAGGCATTGGTATATGCGATCAGCGTTGGCTGGATTCGCCCTGTTCAGATTGCCGCGCAATCTTGCGCCGAATGCGCTGCACGGCGTTGTCCACTGATTTCAGCGGACGATTACACTTGGATGCGATCTCCGAATAGGACAAACCGCTGAGATAGAGACGGAGAATCCTGGTTTCTAGGGGAGAAAGCTGGCTATAAATGCGATTCATGCGCTCCTGCATGTCTTCCCTGTGGATGAACAGTGCTTCAGGATTGCCCTGGCGCTGATCGACCGTTCTTCTCTCGTCACTATCGGTGCCGTCAAAAAGAGCTGAATCAAGGGGAACATAGCTGTTGAGCGGAGTATGCTTGTCACGGGAAGCCGCCTTAACGGCGGAAAGCAGCCGATTTCGGATACATACCTCTGCATAGGCCCGGAAACTGACCCCGCGATCAGGATCGAATTCCCGAATGGCGGCCAATAGACCTACCATTCCCTCCTGGACCAGATCCTCGCTGTCTCCTCCCATCAAAAACAAGGGACGAGCGCAGGCTCGAACCAGGCGACCAAATCGGAGTACCAATGCCTCTTCCGCGGCGCGGTCCCCAGATTTTGCCAAATGAGCCAATTCGGCATCGGAATGTTCTGCATAGAGTGCGGTCTGCTCTTTCATCATTTCACTCCACAAACTAATATATCAGCCTTTCAAAAAAAGTCAAGTGTTTTTTATGCAAATGGTCATAATATTAACCGATGAAGCAACCAAATTTCATCAATTTTCACGGCAGCACACTAAAGTGAGAATCAATCAAAGCTTTGTTGGCCAAAAAATGGGATATGCAGATGTTCATAGGCCTTCTTGGTCACACAACGCCCCCGGGGTGTACGGGTTAAAAATCCAGTCTGGAGAAGATAGGGCTCATAGACGTCCTCCAGGGTAATGGCCTCCTCATTGATGGTGGCCGCCAGGGTTTCTAGGCCCACAGGGCCGCCGCCGTAGTTCTCGATGATAGAGGTCAGCATCCGCCGGTCCACATTGTCCAGCCCCATGTAATCCACCTCCAGGGCCTCCAAGGCCCGATCCGCCACCTCCCGGGTGATGACGCCACCGGCCATAACCTGGGCAAAATCACGGACACGGCGAAGCATCCGGTTGGCAATACGAGGGGTACCCCGGGATCGACGGGCAATTTCCATGGCCCCCTCCTCTTCGATGGGCACATTCAGGATGCCGGCGGATCTGGTCACAATTCGGCACAGCTCCTCTGGGGTGTAGAGCTCCAGCCGCAGGGTGACTCCAAACCGATCCCGCAGTGGCGCCGACAAGGAGCCCGCCCGGGTGGTGGCCCCAATCAGGGTAAACCGGGGCAAATCCAGCCGGATGGAGTTGGCAGAGGGGCCTTTGCCAATGATAATGTCAATCGCATAATCCTCCATAGCCGGATAGAGAATCTCCTCCACCGATCGGTTGAGCCGGTGGATCTCATCCACAAAGAGGATATCGTTTTCGTTCAGGTTGGTGAGCAGCGCCGCCAAATCACCGGGCTTTTCAATGGCAGGACCGGAGGTGATCCGAATATTGACCCCCATTTCATTGGCAATGATGCCGGAGAGAGTGGTTTTGCCCAGGCCCGGAGGTCCATAGAGCAGCACGTGGTCCAGAGGCTCCTGGCGCATCCTGGCCGCCTCGATGAACACCTGCAAATTGCCCTTGGCCTTCTCCTGACCGATGTACTCCTTCAGCAGCTTGGGACGAAGCGAATACTCGTTCTCGTCCTCTAAGGTGCGGGAGGTGGTAAGCAGAGGCTGCTCGGCAGAAAAATCGTCATTGGAAAAATCAATGCTCATAGAGAAACCCTCACTTTACGTTGGCAGCCAGTCCCCGCAGCGCAGCCCGAATGATTTGCTCCAGAGACAGGTTTTCCATATCAATGCCCCGCAGAGCGGTGTTGATCTCCTCCCGGGAGTACCCCAGCACTGCCAAAGCTGCAGCTGCCTCACTGGCTTTGTTCTCGGGGATTACAGTGACGCCGGTACCACCATAGCTCTCCCCTGCCGCAGCCACCTGGCCCTTGGCCAACTTGTCCTTCAGCTCTAAAATCACACGCTGGGCAATTTTCTTGCCCACACCTGGGGCACTGGTCAACGCCCGTTCATCCCCGGTGATGATGCTCATGGCCAGATTGGCCGGGGTGTTGGAGGACAAGATGGCAAGCCCCGCCTTGGGTCCCACGCCGGAAACACCGATCAGCAGCTGGAACAGGTGGAGCTCTTCGGTGGTAGAAAAGCCGTAAATGTCAAAAGCATCCTCTTTCACGTTGACATGGGTGAAGAGCTTTGCCTTTTCCCCCACATTGAGGGCAGCCAAGGTGTAAGCGGTGGTGCGACAGGCATAACCCACTCCACCACAGTCGATTACTGCCAAATAGGGCTCCTTATGGGCCACGGTACCATTGAGATAATAAAACATAGTGAAAACACGATCCTTTTATCGGGTGGAATATTTGGTTGCGTCAAAAACTCGCTCGGTATTGAGCAGCGAAGTTGCCGCCCGGCTGTGGCAGATGGCGATGGCCAGAGCATCCGCCGCGTCATCAGGTCGGGGCAGTTTGTTCATGTGCAGCAGCCGCTGGGTCATCAGCATGACCTGTTTCTTTTCCGCTTTGCCGAAGCCTACCACAGCTTGTTTAACCTGCATCGGGGTGTACTCAAAGATGGGTACCCCCATTTTTTCCGCAGCCAGCAGGATGACACCCCGACCATGGGCCACGGAAATGCCGGTGGTAATATTGGTGTTAAAGAACAGCTCCTCAATGGCCATTTCGTCCGGATGGAAGGTATGAATTAACTCCTCCATATCGTTTGAAATTTGGAGCAACCGGCTGGAGAGCGGAATGCCCGGCGGGGTGGTGATGGTCCCATACTGGATCAGCGTATTCTTTTGACGGCTGGCCTCAATGACGCCAAAGCCGATGGTGGCCACTCCCGGGTCGATTCCCAAAATAATCATGTGTTTCCTCCGCCCTGCAGGCATAGCAAGAGATATTAAAATTATAGCACATTCGTTCCATAAAGGCAAAGAAAATTATCCCATTGTCACCTCTCTGGACTTTGGTGCAAAACCAACGGCGCCGCCCTATATTTTAGGGCGGCGCCGGGTCCGTTTCTGTCAGCTCAGGCCGTATTCGCTCTTCACTTCTTCGGTGAGTCGGATATCGCCAACAATGGAACGGCCTTTCTCCACCAGCTCCTGGGTGGTATAGCGGTGATAGCTGCATAGCTGATTGGTGCCGTTCTCCTTGCCGGAGTGATAGCACAGCAGAAGCTCCTGTTGGGGCAGATAGCCCAGGCACTGAGTTGCATAGGCGGTGACGGTCCAGCCGTCGGAAGAAATCAGATTGAGTACCCGGTCATCGGTCCACAGGGCCAGATCGCCCTCCTCCGTAAAGGCCCATCGGCAGGTCCGGCTGTTGGAGGCATTATCATAGCTCTCAATTTCGGTTTTGGACAAGAAGCTTCCGTCCACCCTCCAGCGGTAAAGATAGCCGTCGGAGCAGAGCAGAAATAGCTCCTGTCCGGAGGGGGAAAAGCTGAGGCCCAGCACCTGCTGGTTGTCCAGAGGAACAGAGGTCGTCTGTGCGCCGTCCAGGCTCTTGATCCAGACCTGATCCTCTCCCACGCCGGCCATGCGGCTGCCATCCTCACTCCAGGCCGCCAACTGGGTATTGATGTAGTTCTCGGGAATCAGGGATTCCTCCAACTCCGTGACGCTGCGGTCTGTCAGAGACACCAGTGCTGTCCGGCCGTCCTCTCCAACAGCCAGCAGCTGATCCCTTTGCAGATAGAGCTCCGTGGGATCAATATTGTCCTGCCAAAGGGAGACATACTCCACGGTATCGGCCTGGGGATCATAGATTGCCAGGGCCATTCCCTGCTCCCAGCCGTTGACAGTATAGATCAGCGCATCATCCCGCAGGACCGCACTGCCGGTCTGATTGCAGAGGGTGCCGTTCCACTCAGTGGGCAGTTCCGCCGTTTCTACCTCACCGGTGGCTGGGTCTACGGACAGCAACGCCGCCGGAGCTTCATAGCGCTCCTCCCGTAGCAGCCGAAATTGTCCGACCTCCTCTGAAAAGCCCAGCAACTGAAATTCCAGATAGTCGTCCGTGGAGTTGAGCTCCACCTGACTGCTCAGGGTGCGGTGTTCCAGGTCGTAGAGGGACAGCACGTTATTGCTGTCCAGCACCGCCAGAGTATTGTCGGTCATAGAAATTTGACTGGCTGCACCGAATACTGCGTCAGTATTAAAAGTCTCAAAGGAATCATCTATTACACCGTAGCGATACAAAAGTACTTGAGAGTTGTAGGCGGGCAATACAAAAATCCAGCTGAAGTCATCCGGGCCATAGACCAGCTCCGCCTGAGTCAGGTCATTTTTCAGGGTGGTAATTCCACTGCAGTGGTTATCATCGAAGTAGTAAACAGCCTGGGTGCCGTCCCGTAAGACCAACAGACTTTCATTCTCTTTCACAGTCACATCCAAAATGGGTGCAGAAGTCTCACAGCGGCCCAACACTTGGCCGGTGGCGCAGTCCATTCGCTGGCAGACGTTTGCCGTGGTGTACAGCACTTCCGCTCCGTCTGAGCACAGATTGAGCTCAGAGTCATAGGAAATCTGATAATAGCTCAGCTCAGTACTCCAGATGGTCTGGCCTGTTTCCCCATCGCTTCCCGTGACACATGCGGTGTTTTCCACCAGGTAAGAAAAGTAATCGTACATTCCATAGCTGGAGTCCTCTTTTCCCGGCGTACCGGCCGAAATCACATCACCTCCGGGTGTAAAGCAGAAATCCGCCAAATAATCATAGGACTGTTCCAGATAGAATCCGGCGCCCTGCTCCAGGTCAAAGCGGCAGATGTAATACCGGGAGTCCTGCAAAACAGCCAGCAACACCTTGCTACCGTCCTGGGAAAACGCACTCTCTTTCATCTGGACCACTCCGGGGGACACTTCTGTCCCAGGTACCGAAGGCACCGTGTATTGTTTCAGCACGGTTCCGTCGGCTAGATCCACCAGGTACAGGTAGGTTACGGTGGTCCAACCCTCTGCGCTGGTGCTTGCTGTCACCACTAGCTGGGTCTGATCCGGAGTTATCTGCACTTCACAGCCATAGAAGCCCTGTTCCATCTTCCAGAGCAGTTCGCCGGTGGCACGGTCGTAGCATAGCACCACTCCATCTCCCCAGACCACCAGCCGGTTGTCCTTTGCCATCAGCATACCGTCCACAGAAACGCCCGGGTCAATGGTCTGGGTCCGCTGAACCGTCTCCGTGTCCCAGAGGGTGATCAGATTCATGTTGTCCAGAATGCAGAGCTGCTCCCCTTGTTCGTCTGCCTGGAATTCTCGAGGATCGCCGTCTGGCTCAAAAGCCCCGGTGACCACCGGGCTGTCACTTTCCGTCAGATAGGCGTTTACAGCCAGCCCCAGGGCATATTCCGCCTGAGGTACCACCGGCCGATTGTTCGTCTCATTCGGCAGGGCCTCCAGGGCCAACAGAATGGCGGTCAGTCGGTCACCATTGTCCAATTGCTCCTGCGCCGCCGCGGCCAGATATCTGGATTCATTGCGTAAAGACTGCTGATAATTCTCCCGGATGATCATGCTGGTGCGGACAAAGTAGACGCTGAGGCACAGGGAGACTGCCAATGCCACGGAAAGGCCGGCGGTCAGTCGACGGAGCCGGTACTGGCGTTGGCGCTGGCGCAGTTCGTCATAGGCACAGCCCAACAGGGCAGCCACCAGCCGGGGCAGTTCCTCCCGCCGGGCCTGACGGGGCGGCACTCGCCAGTCGCAGGAAAGGGGCTCCACAGGAATTTTCTGAACCACACCAGTGGACGGGTCCGCCTTTTCGTCATAGCGCAAAATTTCCGGGATGATATCCACCGGCTCCCCTTCCGCCAGAACCGTGAGAATTTGTCGGCGGGTATGGGTTTGCAGAAATGTTTCGATTTCTCGCTCAACCCATACCGATTCCCCGGTGCGGGGAGAGCAGATGACAATCAGAAAGTCGGAATTAGCCAGCGCCTCCGTAATATCGTCGTTCAGATCGCTGGTAATGGGCAGTTCTTCCTTGTCTCGAAAGATACGGCCAATCTTCTGCTTCCCGGTCTTTTTCCGCAGAGACCGGGGCACGTAAAAACGCTCCAGCCGGCGCTGAATCTCTGCGGCAATTTTGGAGTCCACCGGACTATGCCGGTAGGAAATAAAGGCGTTATAGCGGGTGCTCACAGACAAACATCCTCTCGTTCTCTACAATAGGCTTTAGGGCCGGTGCTTCTCCTTCCAGTCCCGGATCTGATCCAGTCTGGCTCGGAATCGGGGTTCCAAGCCCTGATCTGTGGGGTGGTAATAGGTTCTGTCTGCCAAAGAGTCCGGCAAACACTGCATATTGGTCAGATGGTCTTCGGTGTTGTGGGCATATTGATATCCCTTTCCATAGTCCAGTTCCCGCATAAGACGGGTTGGGGCGTTACGCAGCGCCAAGGGGACCGGCTCTGCCATGCGGCTCTGGGCGTCCTTTTTGGCCGCCTCATAGGCGGTATAAAGGGCGTTTGACTTGGGGGCCAGGGACAAGTAGACCACCGCCTGGGTTAGATGCACGGTACACTCAGGCATGCCGATGAAGTGACAGGCCTGGTACGCGGCCACGGCAATTTCCAGAGCCCGGGGATCTGCCAGCCCCACGTCCTCACTGGCAAAACGGGTGACCCGTCGGGCCACATAAAGGGGATCCTCCCCCGCTTCCAGCATTCGAGCCAGCCAATACACCGCTGCGTCCGGGTCGGAATTGCGCATGGATTTATGGAGGGCGGAGATCAGGTTATATTTCTCCTCGCCTCCCTTGTCGTAGAGCAGCGATTTTTTGGAGATGCACTGCTCCAGAATCTCGTGAGAAACGGTGACGGTGTCCCCTTCCGTCTCCCCATTCAGTACCACCATCTCCAGGGTGGACAGGGCGCTGCGGGCGTCACCGTTGGCAAAGTTGGCAATAAGCTCCAGCACATCCTCCGGCATGCTCAGTTTCTGCTTTCCAAAGCCTCGTTCATCAGTAACGGCCCGGGTCAACAAGGTCGTCAGCTCCTCTCTGGAAAGAGGTTGGAGCACGAACACCTTGCACCGGGAAAGCAGGGCGCTGTTGACTTCAAAAGAGGGGTTTTCTGTAGTGGCTCCGATGAGCACGATGCTCCCCTTCTCTACAAAGGGCAAAAAGGCATCCTGCTGGGCTTTGTTGAACCGGTGAATTTCGTCCACAAAGACGATGGTCCGAGCACCAAATCGCCGGTTTTCTTCGGCCTGGCGCATGACGTCCCGAATCTCCTTGATGCCGCTGGTAACGGCGGAAAAGTCAATAAACTCTGCCCTGGTTCGGTTGGCGATGATTCGGGCCAGGGTGGTCTTGCCCACCCCTGGAGGCCCCCAGAAAATCATGGAAGAGATCTGATCGGTCTCGATGAGCCGGCGGAGCACCTTGCCCTCCCCCAAAAGGTGGGTCTGACCCACAAATTCCTCCAGGGTCTGAGGGCGCAGCCGGGCCGCCAGCGGCTGACTGACCGTATGCCCCAGAATGGTCTGTTGTTCCATCAATGCCCTCACCTCCCTTTGGAATTCTGATTGCTTCCGGTCGATCTTTTATGCTTTTATTATATAAGCACAACTTTGGCCACGCAAGAAAAAAGAAGGCATTTGAACGATTTCAAATGCCTTCTTAATTTCATTTTAATTATGCCTTAGGATGGGCCTTGTTGTATACGTCTTTCAGTTTCTGGTTCACCAACTGGGCGTAGATCTGGGTGGAGGAGATGTCAGAATGACCCAGCATCTCCTGAATGGAACGCAGATCGGCACCGTTGGCCAACAGATGAGCAGCAAAGGAGTGGCGCAGGGTGTGAGGGGTAATATCGGTCTTGATTCCCGCCTTTTCCTGGTAGCCTTTGATGATCTTCCAGAACCCCTGACGGCTCATCCGCTCACCGTTCATATTGACAAACAGGGCGTGCTCCCCTTCCACGGCCAACTGGGGGCGTACGTTGCGGACATAGTCAGAGATAGCCTTCACCGCTCCGGGATAGAGGGGGATGATCCGCTCCTTGTTCTTGGAGAAGCAACGAATAAAGCCGGCAGCCAGATTGACATGCTCCACATCCAGGGAGATGAGCTCGCTGACCCGGATGCCGGTGGCATAAAGCAACTCCAGCATGGCGTGATCCCGGTACCCCTTCTGATCCACACACTGAGGCTGGGCCAACAGCAGCTCCACCTCCTGGTTGGTCAGGATCTGGGGCAGCTTACGCTCCACCTTGATGGACTTGGCCCCCAAAGCGGGGTTGGACTCCCGGCGCCCGGTGGACACCATCCAACCGTAAAAGCACTTCAAAGAGGCCAGCGAACGGGTGACGGTGGCGGCGGATTTGCCTTTGCCGGTCAGCCAGCTGTCATAACCCTCGATCACTTCAGTGTCCGCCTCGGCGAGAGAGACCCCTTCCACCTGCAGATAGCGGTTGAATTGGGTCAGATCCCGCACGTAGGAACTCACCGTGTTGGCCGAGGATTTCTTTTCAGTTGTGAGATAGGATTTAAACTCCTCAATCAGATCCATAGCGGGATCCTCCTTCTCACTGGGTAAAAGGCTGAATATTGGACACAAAGCTAGGCAAAAACCACAGCTCTGCAATACAGCAAAGGAAAATAAGCGCTGCCCCCACCAGCAGAACCAGCAGGGCAAACATGGGACGAGAAAATAATCCGTCGTCCTCTGGGGCGCTGCGACGCAGTTCCCCTACGCTGCGGACCATTCCGGCGGCAGAAACCAGCAGCAATGGTGCACAGGTAAACAACGCGATCAGGAAAAAGTGCAGAAACACGCTCAAGCGGCTGCCTTGGACAAAGAGGGCGGAAAAACTGAATCCCATGAGCAGCCCCCGTAGAAAGACCAAAGGATAGAGCAAAAACAGCCCCAAGGCAGACATGGCCAAAAGCGACCCAAATAGCAGCCATCGGAAATAGGACCAATACACGCCCCAGAACTGAAGCCAAGTCACCTGATCATCCGGCAGAAAGGCCACGCCCTCCAAATCGGCAAATTGCCCCAAACGTCCGGAGAGAAAAAAACCCGCCAACAGTCCCAGCGCAAACAGCACTGTGCCGGCCAGCAAAAACAAACCGGGTGTGGGCCGGGATTGATCCCGCACTTTCAACCGTCTGCGCACCATAGAATCACCTCATGGGTACTCTATGAAATCGGAAACGGAATTATGTCCAGCTATCACCATTTGGCGATAACGCGCATTCTTGTTTGGATTTCCAAACAAGTGTTATAATCCATGTAACCACACAATTCGACACACGATGTATAATAGCCTTATTTTCTCATTTTCGCAAGCGTTTCCATAAAAATAATTATTTTTTGTGTATTATGCTGAAATATTATGTTAATGCGTTTGCCTGAATTTTATGTAAACTCAACAAACTTAGTTAACATTTTCGCAACATTTTGGGGGTATTACCGTTTACCAAAGCAAAATATAGGGGCAGTCGCCCAAAGCAGGCGCCTGCCCCTATTCCCTTCCTCAGAAGGTCATTTTCTTCATTTTTGTGCAATTCACTCGGCTTTATCAACCAGCCCGGAGCGAATGGCCCGGATGGCAATGGCGCACTCCAGACGTTTCCGCTCCAATTCGCACCCCACATGGCTGGGTTGCGTTATGTCTCCGTTGACATTATAGTTGGCCGCAGAGCAACCGCCGGAGCAGTAGAATTTCGCCCAGCAGTCGGCGCACTCTTTACGAGTATAGATATTCATACCCGCAAACTTAGAGGACAGCTCCATGTCAAAGCTATCATCATAGACATTGCCCAGCTTGAATTCTTCGTTGCCCACAAATTGGTGACAGGGATAGATGTCGCCATCCGGCGTAATACAGACATACTCACAGCCGGCACCGCAGCCCCGCATCCGCTTAATGACACAAGGGCCCTGGGCCAGATCTACGTTGAAGTGGAAGAAGTTGACTTCAGGATGATCCAGAAGGTAATGAGCCAGCCGGTCATACTCGGCGCACACCTGAGGCACATCCTCCTCCCGGATCGCAAAGGGATCATCGGGCTTGCCCACGGCAGGCTCCACGGAGACGCTCTCAAACCCCTGGGATGCAATATGGATCACATCATCGGCAAAGTCCAGGTTGTCCCGAGTGAAGGTGCCCCGGAGATAATAGTCCTTATCCCCTCTTCCCTCCACCAGCTTTTTGAATTTGGGTACAATCAAGTCATAGCTGCCGGTACCCTTGGCAGTGGGACGATGGGCATCGTTGACCTCGGGGCGGCCGTCCAAAGACAGCACGCAGTTGGACATCTCCTCATTGATATAGTCGATGTTCTCCTGGTTCAGCAGCACACCATTGGTAGTGATGGTGAAGCGGAAGGCCTTCCCCTTCTCTTCCTCAATAGACCGGGCGTACTTGACCGTCTCCTTGACAGTCTCCATAGCCATCAAAGGTTCGCCGCCGAAGAAGTCCACCTCAATGTTGTGGCGAATGCCGGAACGCTTGATCACAAAATCAATCGCCTTCTTGGCGGTCTCCACGCTCATGGTCTTGCGGCCCAGGCCAAAATCACCGGTGGAAGCAAAGCAATACTTGCACCGCAGATTGCAGTCATGGGACACATTCAGACACAGCGCCTTCACCGGGGCGTTTTTGATGACCGCCATAGCGGGGTTCACATAGTCGTCCTTTTCAAAGAGCAAGCCCTGGTTCTGGAGTTCCAGCAACTCCGCCCAGCACTCGTCCAGCTCCTGGGCAGGATAATGGCTCAGCTTGTCCTTCAGCTCCTGAGGACATTCCGAACCCATGGGTCCCTCCACCTCCCGGAGCAGATCATACATGATTTTGTCCAGCACATGGACAGCGCCGCTGTTCACGTCCACCGCGATATAACAGCCCAGCGCCTCAAAGGTATGTACCAATTCAGCACCTCCAAAAAGACAGCAGAAAGGGCGGGCGCAGGCCCACCCTTTCAAAACAGAATTCGTTTAATTACTTATTGTGCTCGCACTTCTGGTTGGCCACAGTGCAGGAAGTCTTGCAGGCAGACTGGCAGGAAGTCTGGCACTCGCCGCAGCCGCCATGGGCAGCGCTGTTCTTCAGAGTGGCACCGTTCAGAATCTTGACATGCTTCAAAGGAATCCCCTCCTTGTCTAATCTTTTTGCCATTATAGCATATCAATCCAGCCTTTTCAATCGTTTTTCTATTTTTTCCGCAGTGCACACAGCACCCCAGCCACGGCACCACCCAGCAAGGCAGCCCCAAAGCGTCCTGCAATGGCACCCAGAGGCATCATGCCGTAGACCACACAGCCTCCTAATAAGGTAACTGCCACGATCTCCACTCCAGTACAGACGCCCCACATCAAGGGCATTCCTTCAAACTTCCTGGCCACAAACAAACCGCCAGCCAGCGACGCAAGAAACAGTGCCACCGGAACGCCTTTTCGGATCTGATCCACCCCTACGCTGCCCCGAACAACCAAGGACGACATCAGCAGTCCCACACCCAGCAACACCAGCAGACCTACCGCCAGCCCCATCAGCAGTACCGCAGCCAACACACCAGGCTTGGGCATGGATTTTCTTTTTTGTTCGGACATAATAAAACACCCTCCCCTCAGACTGATCATTCAAGCCTATGCGGGAAGGGTGTTGTTTATACGGATGATACTGGATGATTACTTCTTGGTCTCGTCCACCTGGGCGCCCTTATTGGCAATTGCCCACTTCATCATCTCCAGCCGGACCCGGTCAGCGCCGGACTCGATGACGATGCTGTTCTCCTTGACATGGCAGATGGTACCAACGATGCCACCAATGGTGGTGACCTCATCACCCACAGCCAGGGAGTCCCGCAGGTTCTGAGCCTCTTTCTTCTTCTTGTTTTCAGGACGGATCAGCAAGAAGTAGAAGATGGCAATCAGAACGACGACCATGATGATAGTAGAAATCCATTCCAAAATGATTACCTCCAATTGCATTGCAAGCGCAAGACATGATATGGGCTATTGTACCTGTTTTCTGCCAATTTGGCAAGTGTTTTTTCAAGTTACAATCTCTCTGACAGCTTTTCTGAGTATTTTGCCCGGAACGCAGCAAATTCGCCTTGATCCAAGGCGTCCCGGATTTTCTGCATCAGCTCATTGTAGAACCACAGATTATGGGTGACCAGTAACCGCATGGCCAGCATCTCATCGGCCTTCACCAGGTGACGCAGATAGGCTCTGGAGAAAGAACGGCAGGTGGGGCACTGACAGTCCGGGTCCAGAGGCAGCGGATCCGTTTTATATTTTTCGTTTTTGATATTCATGGTGCCCTTCCAGGTAAACAGCTTGCCGTGACGGGCATTCCGGGCGGGCATTACGCAGTCGAAGAAGTCAATCCCCCGAGCCACCCCTTCAACAATATTGCTGGGGGTGCCTACTCCCATCAGGTATCTGGGCTTGTCCGCCGGCATATGGGGTTCCACTGCATCGATAATCTCATACATGGTCTGGGTGGGCTCCCCTACCGCCAGACCGCCAATGGCATAGCCGTCACAGTCCAGCTGTGCGATCTGCTGCATGTGCTTAATCCTCAGCTCCGGGAAGGTGCAGCCCTGATTGATGCCAAACAGCATTTGCTGGGGGTTAACGCAGTCGGGTTGGGCATTCAGGCGCTTATGTTCGGCAATGCAGCGCTCCAACCAGCGGTAGGTTCGTGCGCAGGATTTTTCCGCATAAGCCAGAGTAGCGGGGTTCTCTACACACTCGTCAAAGGCCATTGCAATATCGCTGCCCAGATTGGACTGAATGCGCATGGACTCCTCCGGCCCCATGAAAATCTTTCGACCATCCACATGGGAGGCAAAGGTAACGCCCTCCTCTTTGATATTGCGGAGCTTGGCCAAGGAAAACACCTGAAACCCGCCGCTGTCAGTGAGAATAGGACCGTGCCAGTCCATGAACTTGTGCAGTCCTCCCATCTGTTTTACCACGTCATCTCCGGGCCGAACATGGAGGTGGTAGGTGTTGGACAGCTCAATCTGACAGCCAATGTGCTCCAGATCATGGGCGGACAGTCCACCTTTGATGGCGGCCTGAGTGCCCACATTCATAAATACCGGGGTCTGTACGGTACCATGGGCACAGCTAAACTCACCACGACGGGCCTTGCCCTCGGTCTTAATTACACGAAACATAACATTCTCCTGTTCATACGTCTCCGCAAAAGCGGGGGCTGTTTACGTTTTTTCAAAGTTGTGTTAAGGTATTCTGTATGAAACAGATCATAAAACAACTGAAACCGCTCTCTGTCCTTCCAGCCCTGTTGCTGCTCTGGGGTATTTTCTCTTTTTCTGCCCAGACCGGTTCCGAGTCCGGCGGTCTGAGTCAGACGGTAAGTCGTTGGCTGGTGGAGGGTTGGAATCTGCTTTCTGGAAAAGGCCTCTCTTACAGTGTCCTGGACACGCTGGCCCAATCCATCGAATTCTGGGTTCGCAAAGGAGCACACATGTGCGAATATGCATTGTTATGCTGGTCTGCAGCTCTGCCCATGCTGGTGTATCGGGTGCCCCACCGGTTCCGCCGGTTGGGAGCGCCTCTATTCTGCGTCATGGTGGCCATCAGCGACGAATTTCATCAGTCTTTTGTTCCAGGCCGCACCGCTGCGCTGCGGGATGTAGGCATCGATATGCTGGGGGTATTGCTGGCTTTTGGCCTGCTGGAGCTGGGATTGTCGCTCTGGACGCGGCACAAAAAACGGACACGGCGTTCTCAATAATGCCAGAGGTTTCCTTCATAGGAATAAAAACCTACGTTATCATACAACAGACGCCCACATATTTCAAATGGTTTCACTTTCATTTTGATTCCAAGGGTAATTTTACAGTAAATCGACTTCCCTTTCCGGGAGCGGAAGAGACCTCAATGGTTCCACCGTGTTCGGTGACGATGGATTTGACGATAAATAGGCCCATGCCGCTGCCGCCTCCATCGCTGCGCTTGGTATAAAAACGCTCAAAAATATGGGCAATCGTCTCCTCCGACATTCCACAGCCCGTGTCTTCCACCGTCAGGACCCCAAATTCCGCTGTTTGATCCAGAAAAATTCGGATGCTACCCCCTTCCGGTGTAAAACTGGCTGCGTTGAACACCAGATTTTGCAGAACACTGGTCAGCTTCCGTCTGTCGCCCAGGATGACAACTTCCGAATTACACCCCAGCAGCAGTTCAAAACGGATCCCCCCGGCATCCATGTCCGGCTTATTGCGCTCGTAAAACTCACGCACCATCCTGCTCAGATCCATGGACTCAAAGGCGGAGGGCACAGCGTCAAGATGGGTAAATTCGTGCAGCGAGCTCAATTGCTCCTGTATTTCCCGGGTTTTTCTTCGGATGATATTCAAATACCCCAGAGTTTCCTCATCCAGATTGGCGTTATCCAGTTCCACCAGGCGGGTAAAGGTGGTAATGGAGGTGATGGGCGTTTTTAAATCGTGCGCGAAGCCAGAAAGCAGAAGTCTGCGCTCCTCCAGCAGTTTGGAAAGTGTCTCGGTTTTGCGGGCAATTTCCTCCTGCAAATGCTCATTTAAACGTCGGTTTTCCCGAATGATTGCCAGATTACTCAAAACCATCCTGGCCGCAAAGCAGAGGACCAGCACATAGCCTCCCCACTCCTCAAACCACCCGAATCGGGCAGGCTCAAAATGCCCCAGCGTCAACGCATGGCAAATCAGGGAAACGGAATAGATCAAAAGTCCCGCCAGCAAACCGGAGGTTTGCTGGGCGGATTTTTTTATAAGTGTCACCAGCAAAAGAATACTCATGGTGCCGGCCACAAGTACTTTGTACCAGTAAAAGATCTGCCCATACACCGGGACAAACCTCGGAAGATACTGTGCCATCAACGCTGAAAATGCCACGCTGACCAGAATAAATCCCCCGGCGGCACCCTTCAATATCCGCTCTAACAGAGAATCAGGCGTCAGACAGATCAGAGAGATGATCCGCACGATGCAGAACAGCCCCAAAGCGGTCATAGCCGACTCCAAAACATAGGGAAGCATCAAACCGGGCAGACCCAGGGTGTGGATCAAAGGGTAGCTGAGCCGAAGCGAAAAGGACAGGGCCAAAATTCCCAGCCAGAAATTTTCGCCAGCCACTTCTTTTTTCTCATGCCCAGCCAGATAACGGAGACCAACAAAGCCAGAGCCAGGGAGGTAAAGGCCAAAAAGCCATAGAAGCACAACCGTACAGCCATCAGTCGGCTGATGGCTTCACTGCTGCCGATGGCAGGCGGATAGGTGACGCCGGAATAATAATGCGTATAGTTGGCAGTCTGAATCAGGATCTGGGCCTCCCCCTCCAGCTCAAAGGAAAAGACCAGGTCTTTGATCACTGGCTCATAAGGAGAAATGGAGCCGGAGGACATGACAAGCTGATCGTTCACATAGACCCGGCATGTGGAAAAAACCTCGGGGATCAGCATGGTATAACTGCCGCTCCCCCTCACCGACAACCGATAGGTCCCCACGCCGTGAGGAGAGTTGTCCTGATGAAAGGCGGAAAAACTGAAATACTGGCCGATATAGATCGGCACCGACTCCCCCGTTTCGTTCCCGGGTTCGATCAACTGATCCGGATAAAATTCCCATCCGTCCACCAGCCAGACAGTCTCCTGTGACGGTGTTCCATCTTCAGTCCAGGCAGAAGGAACAGTTGTACTCCCATCTTGAGACACTTCCGCTTTTGTGGTATATTTATTATCGAAATGGTACAACAGCAGGAAAAATCCTGCCGATATCAAGCATACGATCAGGGCGAAACAGACCGCCCGGATATGACTCTTCTGTATCATAAACACCTCAATTAGTTCAGCGGAAGGAATCCGATATGAAACGCAGAAACGCACAGCTACGCTTTGCCTACATTATAGCAGGAATCCTGACAGTTCTGTCTATCTTTTTTTCGTCCGCCGTCATTGATGCCCATGCCCTGAGCGACGGGGATCAACCTGCAGAAGCTTCCTCCTTTGAGGAACTCAAATCGCAGCTGAACGAGAATATGAGTACCGGCGGCACCATCGTTCTGACCCAGGATATTACCGTGCCCCCGGAGGAGTCTTATACCTTTACAAATGGACGCTATCGCCAAGAAATCACCATCGAAACCCAGGGGCACACCATTTATATAGAGGGCTATCTGGATCTATGGCCATATCTGACCATCCAGGGCGACGGCAGCAAACAGGAGCTGTTGCATGTCTGTCCCGGGGGAGAACTTCGATTGACCAGCGTCTGTATTGACGCCGGAGAAAACGGGATTGCAATTCTCCAGGAGGAAGGTTCTTTTTTCTTGTACAGCAGCGAGGAAGCAATGGGTCTGCCCGAATTTTCCTGCACCGGCCAGATCATCTCTCCCCCGACTATGACTGCGGCCGCCTATTGGCAGTATGATTTCGAGAGATTACCCATCATCCGCATTCCTGATGGGGTTGGATTCTCTCCGGACATGCTGCCCGAAACTGTATTTGCTCTGGTCAATCGGGATTACGGAGAATTTGAAGAGGAAGTTCCGGTCATCTGGGATGAGAGCACCTTCCCGTCGGATCAAAAACGCGCCATCGTTCAGGGCTATTTCACCGAAGATTATACGCAATACGGGGATTCTGCCCCCAAATGCCTGGTGGTATGGGAGTCAGCAGAAAACCCATTTTTCCTAAATGTATATCTGGAACAGACTACTCCACAGTATGACAGCGTGTTCATCTACGGAGAGACACCGCAGGCCGGAACCGTGTTAATCCAGTCCTCGGACGACGGTGAGACCTGGACCGAGATTACAGGGACGGACGGATATGAACCGATCGCCGCAGATTCCGGCGAGAAACTGATGTGGATGCTTTCCTATTCCCAAGCAGAGGCCGGGGCTGAACGCCCCCGCTATTATCGAATGGTCCTACTGCCGGAGAACGGGACAGAATGCTATTCCGAGGCGTTGGAATTGACGAATGATTTCTTTTTCACCACAGCTGACATCGAAGGGGGCCGGGGCGGCGAAACCAGCCCTGGTGAAGGAGAAGGCCTGCTGCCGGACGATGGAATTTGGGGATCCGGTTCCGCAGAAGACGCTTTTCCCTCCGATCCGGATTCTTCATCAGAGGATAACCTGAATTCGGGAGCAACTGATAACAGTGAGGATTTAGCCGCCGAAACACCTGTATCCGACAGTGGAAACGCAGAGGCAAAAACAGATTTGTCCCAGCAGCCCAGACCGTTGGAGCAGCCTAGTCAAGCAGAACAGCCGGATGAATCGTCGAACACACAACAGTCAAAGTACGAGCATTCAGAACAGACAGACCAGCCCCAGGAAATCACATCACCCACAAACAATTCAGGCAATGTCCAACTCCTCATCGGTGCAGGCATTGTGGTCTGCATATTGATCGGCTCTGTGGTATTGGCAGTGATCCGCAAAAGAAAATAAAAAAATTCTCCATGGCGTATAAAAAATCGGCTTTTACAAAAGCGTAAAAGCCGATTTTTTATACGCTTTTTTCCAACCTGCAAAACCAGATTTTTCACATCGTTTCAGGCCCTAAATCTTCATCCGGAGAGAAATAATAACCTTTTCTGGAAACAGTCCGTATGTACTGCCTTCCATCACAGAGTTGGGCCAATTTTTGACGGACTGTAGCCACAGCCACCTGGACGTTATGGCGGCTTTTCACCATGGGCTCATTCCAGACCTGGTCATAAAGTTGTTCATAGGAGAACACTTTACCAGGATTCTGCGCCAAAAAGGCCAAAATATCAAATTGAAGGGCAGAAAACTCCCCCATCCTTCCCGCGTATTTGATGGTCCGTTGATCGGGATCGATTACCAATTCACCATATTTGAGGGGCTCAGCGAAAAACACTTGCTCTTGCTTTCGGATTCTGGCCACGATGCGCAGCTCCAACTCCAAAATATCGTACGGCTTTGCCAGAAAGTCGTCTCCTCCCACGCGAAAACTGGCAATCCGGGTTTCCACATCGGACAGACCAGAGAGAAAGATGACAGGAATTCCGCTGCGTCTGCGCAATTTTTGACACAGTTCAAACCCACCGATATCAGGCATATCAATATCCAAAATAATACAATCCAGATTTGTGGACGACAGAAGCGTCAACGCCTCCTTCGGAGAAGTGGTACACAATACATCATATCCATTTTTTGAAAAGTAGAGCCGGTTACTTTCCAGAAAATCCGCATCGTCATCTACAAACAAAAGTCTCTTCATCCTGATTCATTTCTCCCTGCTATAAAACTTTTTCCCATTATTATTTTACCAGATTTAATAAAGAAAAAAACAAGAAAAAATCAGGGAATCGTCAATTATCTGGAAAAGCGGAATTAGAACACTCAAATCATGTTAATATATCGGTAAAACAGATTCACACTGTTCAAAAAAGGTCAATTTTGCGACATAATTGTGCTCATGTATATGCCAAATTTATTGGAAAATAATGTCAATCTGACGGCCATAACCAACAGAATTTAGCTTTTGCGCAGTTGTTTCATTTTTTCCATAATTTATACATTTTAGAGGCTTTGTCTCCTCTTACGGACAAAGGAGGACCTCTGTGAAGGCAAAAAAATACTTCTCCCTGTTATTATGTATCATCATAACCCTTTCTATTTCTATGGAATATATCCCCGCCCATGCTGAAAACGTTTCCGACTCGGACACCACCAGCTTCTGTGTCCATCATCCGGAACACACGGAGGAATGCAGCTACACGGAGGCCATGGAGAGTCAACCTTGCACCCACACGCATGACGAGAACTGCGGCTATAGAAAGACTCTGGAAGAGGTCCCCTGCGGCATGGCGTGTACAGATCTGGACAGTGACGGCGTCATCGACCATGTGGAAGGCTGTGCTTATCAGCCCGCGGCGGAGGGCCAGCCCTGTACCCATCAGCATGACGAAAGCTGCGGCTATGCAGAGGTGGCAGAGGGTACGCCCTGTACCTATGCGGTCAATGGCTGTCCTTATTGCGTCGTCTACTGGGAATGGATTGATAGCCAGCAGATGCTGACCGAGTCTGAGGGCGGCTGGGGGTTGGGCTTGGCCGGTGCCAGCCAGGATGCCCCCCTGACTCATGAGGTTTTGGCGGAGTTGCTGCCCGAAGAGATCACAGCCAGTACGGACAGTGGTGAGTCCGTGACGCTGGCCCTCACCTGGGATCTGTCCAGCCTTCCGGAGGAGGGCGTTTATGAGGGCGAGTACACCCTGACCGCCTCTCTGCCCGATCCCTATGCCCTGACCCAAGATGCGGAGGCGCTGAGCGTGATCCTCCAGCTGGGCGATGGGGAGACCTATTCGGCCCTCCCCTCTGGAACACCGTCCTATTCTGAGCGCAATGTAAACGGGGTCTCCCCCAACGGCACCACCATTGACCTGTTTGATTATTGGATCACAGCACAGACCGATGCCGATAACAAAGACCCGTGGGAAAACGGGGTTAATATGACCCAGACGTCTGGTATCAACAACGGACATGCACTTGTATTTTCAGCCAGCGATAGCTCTCGCACCGAGAAATGGAACCAATGGACCGGAAACAGCAACCCTTACCCCGGAATTGTGCAGGACGCACTGGGCAGCGACGGATATCCTGTTTTGGCTGTCTCAGACTCAAACGAATCATTATCCTACCTGTTTGATCCAAATGTTGCGCACGAAGGCAAGGAAAGCTATGCAAACGTGCAGGGGCTGCTGCAGGTGGACAGCGACGGCTATTACTACTATAACAGCCAAGAAAACTATGCGGTGTATTACCAGGACAGCAATTCTTTTGCCCTGTATGAGTATCCCGGTGTTGTATCCGGCGGTGCTTCGGGCACGGTGGGCCAATTCTTCCCGTTCAATGAGGCCACGGCAAATGCGACAACACAATGGTACAAACCACCTGGAAGCGGAGGCACCGAAGGCTATTACACCCTGATGAACCATACTTCATCCACGGATGCCTCCCTCAACCACTACTTTGGTTTACACATGTCCACCCGATTTATTCAGCAATATGGTGGTCATGTGGATAGCAGCGCAAACGCAAAGGCCGTAACCTATGAGTTTTCCGGTGATGACGACGTCTGGATCTTCATTGATGGGACATTGATTGCAGATCTGGGCGGCATCCACGATGCGGCATCGGTAAAAATTGATTTTTCCACCGGGAAAATAACAATCAACAATGTTGTACAGTCAGATACTCTAGGCCGCCTTTTGGGCTACAATTCAGACACTTTACCCGACGACGCCTATCACACGCTGGACTTTTTTTATCTGGAGAGAGGCCACGTAGATTCCAATATGAATCTGAAATATAATCTGGTCACCATTCCAGAAAGTGATCTGATCAAGATCGACCAAATCGGTGACCCGGTTCCCGGGGCGGAGTTTAGTCTCTATGCTGCGGACGACTACGAAAAAAACGGCACAGAGGCAACGCCCATCGCTTCAGGCACCACCGACAGCAAGGGTGAATTTGTTTTTCTGGATGACAAAGGAATTCCCATCACCATTCAAAGTCTGTATAACACATATAACAATTGTGCGGACAGCAAAGGAAATCATCTGATTCTTGTGGAAACGGAAACGCCCTCAGGGTATCGCTCCGGAGGAGAAATTGGCCTGTATTTCTATCAGGGAAAATCAGATGAAGTGCTCCTCCTATCCAACAACGTGTGGGATGAGGGTGCCTACGCCATGCCTAAGGTAACAGCGACAGCCCCAAATGTGATCCGCTCCGCCAATAACCCCGATGATCAAGTCATTCTGTCAGGCGTTAATGCGGTGGAAAAACCAGTTATGTTTGCGGTCATATTTCAAAAACAAACCAACGCTGAGGATGGTTCGTATACCTGGCTTCCTGTCTCCGGTGACCCGCTGAACGGCTGGAATGTTTGGCAGGACAGTACCTGGAGCAGCATTCTAGCCGCAGCCCAGGCAAGCCCCTATCTCTTTCGGTTGGCCAGCAGTGGTGCCTATCAGGTGGAAATCTCCAACCTTCCAGGGGACATCAAGACATATTACCATCTTTGCCAAAACGAGGACACCGCAAAATACACCATCGGATATTACTACACAACTGCGCCTTCCCTGGCTCAGGCAACTGAGGAAAACACCTGGCGGATTGACTCTGACCCTGACCAAACAGGTTCTCAGTACGCTCTGGAGCGCGCCTTTTCCATGGATCTGTATGTGCCAAACGTCAAAAATTATCTCCTGGTGCAAAAAGTGGACGACGAGGGAAATACAGTCGCCGGGGCGGAGTTCTGCCTCTATCAAGCTAGTGACGTAAATATAGCCGATGATGGCACTGTCACTCCCAAAGAGAATGCAAAACCATATGACAGCCTGACAACCGCAGATGCTACGGGGAGTTTAAATCTAGATGGAGGTGGGGGTTTCCCGGCAACTCAGGATGTTCTTCCCAGTGGGGAATATTACCTAATCGAAACCTCCGCCCCCGCAGGGTACAAGCTCAACGACACGGCCATCCACGTAATTGTAGACGACACCGGTGTCTATGCGGATGCAGGGACAACGGAGGACGGCGTCACCGTGCTCCGGGGCGTGGGTTCCGTGCTGAAAAGCGTGGTGCAGTTTGCCGTGGATGACGGGGTGGACACCACCCTCCAGGGCATTAAGGCGGCTCTGGCTACTAGTGTGACCTATGTAAACGGCTCCTTTACATGGAGTGATGCCAACTGGGCTTCAGGGGATGTCCTTCACCTCCAATACGCCAACAGCAATAAGCTGCTGGATTACGGACTGTACGACGATGATGCCGCAACAACAGCGGGAAGCATCGATGACCTAACTCTGGCCACGGAGGAAGGCTGGTCCAAGCTGCTGATCCAACAGTGTTACCAGCACGATGACACTGTGGATGTCTCTTTGAAGAGTAATTTGGCAACGCTGGGCTATACGGACATTACCAGCCTGTTCTCCGGTACTGTCACAGTCCGAGTGGCCAACGAAAAAACCGGCAATCTGAAGATCGGCAAGACGGTCACCGGTGCTGATGCGCCTAGCGGGCAAGAATTTACCTTCACCGTTACCGTGATGGACGGTGACACTCCTATCTCCGGCGAATATGATGCGTTGAGTGAAAGCAACATCATCAGCACCATCTTATTTGATGAAAACGGCACTGCCACAGTTACCCTAAAAGCCGGAGAAAGCCTGAGCATTCTAGACTTACCCACCGGCTCCACCTACACCGTAACGGAAACTTCGCTGCCAGCTGGATATACCCCTTCGGTAAGCGTACGCAACGACACAAACGCTCAAATCAGCGGAGTGCAAGTGACCGGTAACATCCAGCACAACACTACCCTGGGCGATGCAGTAGAGCTGAACTACGTTAACCACTTTGACAACACGTCAGCCCTCACCGTCAGCAAAACGGTGACCGGCAATATGGGAGACAGGGATCAGGCATTTGAATTTCAGATCACCCTGAAGGATGCGAAGGGCATTCCTTTGGCCGGTTCTTTTACCTACACCGGGAATAGTATGAATGGAATTGATGCCCCAGATTCCGGCACACTGATGCTGAACAACGGAATAGCGACATTTACCCTCAAACATGGGCAGGGCATAACAATCAGTGGTCTTCCGGCAGGAACCCAATACATAATCTCAGAACCGGAAGCTGAGGCGGATGGCTATACTACCACCATCACAGTGGGAACAGAAAAGGCACAGGCAGGTTATGAAGTCAACGATACCCTACCTGCCATGGCGTCGGTTCTGGTCGCCTTTGAAAATCAGCGGGATTCACCTCCTACCACGGGAATCGAGCAGAATACCCAGCCCTGGCTGTTGGCAGCGGGAATTGCAGCAGCAGCCGGAATGACCTGGTTCCTCGTCCATCAAATATTCAGGGGAAAGCGCCGAAAAGAGAGCAGGGACTCACATGGCAGATAACGTACGAAGGCCGGTGGAATTGCCGGAGACGCAGACTGCGTCAGAGGACAAACGGAACAAAGACAGGCTGGCTGTTATGGACATTGTCTATTTCCTGATCAAACTGGCGATGATGGCGCTGGTTGGCTGGGTCCTACTTGGCGTCGTCTTTGGAGTGGCCGTCATGGAGGGTGAGGGCATGTACCCCCGCCTCCGGGACGGAGACCTGATGGTGTATTACCGTCTCCAGCGGGAGTATCACATCGGGGATGTGGTGACCTTTTCCCAGGATGGCCGGCGCTATACCGGGCGGGTTGTGGCCCAGGGCGGTGACACGGTGGATCTCACAGAGGAAGGTCAGCTGCTGGTCAACGGCAGCGTTCAGGATGAGGAGATCTTCTATCTGACCCAGCGGGTGGAGGGCGGGGTTACCCTGCCCTGCCAAATCCCGGAGGGATCGGTGTTCCTCCTGTGCGACTTTCGCACCAATGCCACTGACAGTCGCAGCTACGGTCCGGTGGATCTTGATATGTTGGACGGCAAGGTGATTACCATCCTGCGGCGACGAGGGATTTGAGCCGCCATTTACGGCGGGACCAAATAAATGATTGTGAAGAGAAAGGAATGTAAGACGGAATGAAACACAGAAGTTTGAAGAAGCGCCTGGTGGCCTTGGCCACCACGGTACTGACCCTGGTGATGTGCATGGCCGGGACTATGTCCGCCTCCGCAGCGAATACTCCTGCAACCGGCGGAACCACCACCTTTAACAAGTACCTGGTCATGGACGCAAATGCCAACGTACCTAATGTGACTTTCGACTTTAGTATTGCGCCGGGCGAAGCGGTGGCTGCCAGCGGTAGTAATCCGGCCATTTATGCGGGTAATGACTCCCATGTCTCCGGCACACCCACGGTTGGCGATGCCGCTTTTACCACGAGTCATTCCACAACCAATGGGCTTCCCACAGATCAAGATGATGTCACAGCAGGCAAGAAGTATGCTGCACAGGAAGTGACTGTTGATTTCTCTGGCGTCACTTTCTCTGCCCCCGGCATCTACCGTTATATCATTACTGAATCTGCGACCAGCCAGGATGGTATTCACAATGATGCAAGCAATACCCGCACCTTGGATGTGTTTGTAGAATACGCAGACGCGGTAAACGGCGGCCGGTTGCAGATCTCAAAATATGCTCTGCAGGACGGGGATAGCACAGATCCCAAGGCAACCAAATCTACCGGATTTACCAATACTTACACTACCAACAACCTGACCCTGGAAAAGCAGGTTACCGGCAACCAGGGCAACCGGGATAAGTACTTTGAGTTTACAGTGACGATTTCCGGCGCAGTGGAGGGCACTGTCTATACCGTCGATCTGTCTGACGCAGAGGAAAAACCGACGGTGGATGGAGCTGTAAAGACGAATGAAACCACTCTGACAGCTACTGGCGGCACCGTTACGAAAACCTACTACCTGAAGGACGATCAGTCCATTGTGATCCAAGGCCTGACAGCTAATACAAGCTATACCATCACGGAGACCAACTATTCCACTGACGGCTACACCACCTCTTATGTGCTGGATGGCGGCGATTCTACTGACTCAAATACGACTGATGCACAGCCTATGGGCGCTGCCTCTCACACCATAACCTTCACCAACACAAAAAACGGCATCGTTCCCACCGGCATTCTGCTGGAAACCGCTCCCTATGTCATCCTGGGTGCAGTGGTGCTGGCCGGCTTTGTGGTGCTGTTCGCCACCAGAAGACGCCGCAACCACTAAAAGATCATCATGCCCTCGAAGCACTGTCCAAAGCATTTGAAACCGGCGACGGAATGCTCTGTTGACCGATCCTCTTTGCTGCTGGCTGCAAGGCTGGCCCGAGGCGCCGATCGTATTCTGACCGGCTTGCTGATTGTCCTCCTGACAATAATTCTGGCCTATGCCTGTTTTGCCCTTTGGGACACCTGGCGGATTTACAATGGGGCCGGCGTAGACGAAAGCCTGCTGCAATACAAGCCGGAGTTGAACGCCGACAACGGCAACAGCTTTGAAGAGCTGATGGCTCTGAACCCGGATGTATGCGCCTGGCTTACCATCGAAGGAACCCATATCGACTACCCAGTGGTGCAGGGGACCGACAATGCGACCTATGTCAACACCGATGTCTATGGAGCATTCTCCCTGTCGGGCAGCATTTTCCTGGACTACCGCAACGCCCCGGATTTTACGGACTCCTATTCCCTGATATACGGCCACCACATGGATGGAGAGGTCATGTTCGGAGAACTGGCCTATTTCCTGGAGCAAGCCTATTTTGAGGAATATCCTACAGGGTTGCTGTATCTGCCGGAGCGCACCTGCCGCATCGAGTGGTTCGCCAGCTTTCAGACGGACGCCTATGATGAACGGGTGTTCACACCAGGCAATCTGTCAGATTCACAGCAGACGGTACTGCTGGAGTGGGTCCGGGAGAATGCACTGCAATATCGGGAAATTGGCGTGACAGAACAGGACCAACTTTTGGCCCTGTCCACCTGCTCCGATGCGTCTACCAATGCCAGGACTATACTCTTGGGACGGCTGGTACAGATTACAGAGTGTGAAGGAGGTGATGGAGGGAAGTGAAAAAATGGGTTGTCTTTGCTCTGATGCTCTTGGCGGTGTCAATTGTCTCCCCCGCGTATTCAGCACATGCAGCCCCAGAGCCCATTTCCGTACAGTTGGAAGTAGAAGCAATACTGACGGGAGATATCCCCTCTTCGCCTGAATCTTTCTCCTTTGTTTTGAATGCCGTGAGCCATGACCCAATGCCGGAAACGAATACAATTACAATTTCCGGTTCAGGAAAGGGCTCCTTCCCCCCTATCACCTATTCTGAACCAGGAACATATCTCTATACACTCCGGCAATGCCCCGGCGGAACAGACGGGTACACCTATGATGAAACCGTTTACACTGTGACGGTTCAGGTGACCACCGATGACACCGGAGAGCTGAAGCTATCGGTTTACGTCTATGAGAAGGATCATGATGGAAAGGCGGAGAAAATCGTATTCTCCAATCTCTATTCCTCCTCCTCTGCCGCCGACCCAGGGGAGTATGATCCAGGACAGGCAGACACGCCAAAAACCAGTGATGAATCCAATCCTGTCTTTTGGCTCTGCCTGGAGGGTTCTGCTCTGCTATGTCTGATTTGGCTTCTTACCGGCTTGACCAAAAAGAAAGCTCTTTAAATGACAAAGCGCTCAAAACCTGCGGAATCGCAGTGTTTTGAGCGCTTTGTCTTTTGTGTCAAATCACATACAGAAATCTAATCTCATATGATAAGCATGGCGTCTCCAAAGGAGAAGAAACGGTACTTCTGCCGCACCGCCTCCTCATAGGCCGCCAAAATGTGCTCCCGGCCCGCCAGGGCGGAGACCAACATAATCAGAGTAGATTCCGGCAGATGGAAGTTGGTCACCAGAGCGTCCATCGCTTTGAACCGATATCCAGGATAAATGAAAATGTTAGTCCAACCCCCGGTGGCGGGAACAGTGCCATCCTCCCTAGCCCAGCTCTCCAGCGTACGGCAGGAAGTGGTGCCCACACAAATCACCCGACCACCGTTGCGTTTGGTCTCGTTGATGATGTCGGCAGTCTCCTGGGGAATCACGCAGTATTCCGAGTGCATCTCGTGGTCGGTAATCTCCTCCTCCTTCACCGGACGGAAGGTACCCAGGCCCACATGCAAGGTGACATAACACAATTTGACTCCCATGGCCTGGATCTGCTCCAGCAGCTCCGGGGTGAAGTGCAGGCCCGCCGTGGGGGCCGCCGCGGAGCCCACTACCTTGGAATAGACAGTCTGGTAGCGCTCCTGATCCTGAAGCTCAGCCTTAATGTAGGGCGGCAGCGGCATCCGGCCCAGCTCCTCCAACACCTCCAGGAAAATGCCCTGGTACTCAAAGTGTACCAGCCGGTTTCCCCCGGGCAGCACCTCTTGGATCTCCGCCTGAAGCTGACCGTCGCCGAAGGAAACCCTGGCTCCCTCCCGGAGTTTCTTACCCGGGCGCACCAGGCACTCCCAGACATCGCCGCCTTTATCCACCAGCAACAGAATCTCTACTGCGCCACCAGTGGGTCGGTGTCCGATGAGCCGGGCGGGCAGTACCCGGGAGTTGTTCAGCACCAAACAGTCTCCGGGCCGCAGGAACTGGGGCAGCTCATAAAAATGATGGTGCTCCATCTCCCCAGTCTCCTTGTTGAGGGTAAGCAGCCGGGAGGCGTCCCGCCGGTCCAGAGGGGTCTGGGCAATCAGTTCCTGGGGTAAATCATAGTAAAAATCACTTGTTTTCATCAGGGTGCACTTCCGTCCATTTCATATTTTTGTAAATTCAGCAGCAAAATGCGTCCTTTTATCCGCTTTGCCGCTTGACGCACCCCGGCACTTATGTTAAAGTAACTAAAGTAAGTGATAGAGGCGCGGAAAACATCAGTAGCGCGGCGGAGGACTCCGGAGATCCTGAGATGCCGCTCAAAAGGGTTTTTCGCCGAAGGGGTCCTTTTCCGGTCGCAAGGGCCGCCTGGGCACAGATGCGAAGAGGTCTGTGACTGTCATCAGAATACTGATGTTGAGCTGTCGCTGCGTTTGTATATTGGCCGGTCTGCATCTGTCACCCGGACATTATAGTACAAAGCCAGCCGGTTTTTCAACCCGCTGGCGGTTTTTTTTAGGAGGTAATGCGTCATGAAACAGTATAAAGTCGGCGTCGTCGGCTGTACCGGTATGGTTGGTCAGCGTTTCGTCACTCTGATGGAGAACCACCCTTGGTTTCAGCTCACCGTAGTGGCCGCCAGTGCCAGAAGCGCCGGTAAGACCTATGAGGAGGCAGTCAGCCCCCGCTGGGCCATGGATACCCCCATCCCTGAAGAGGCCAAAAAATTGGTGGTTATGGACGCCACCGCCGACATTGACAAAATTGCCTCCAGCGTTGATTTTGTCTTCTGCGCTGTGGATATGAAGAAGGAAGAGATCCGGGCTCTGGAAGAGGAATACGCCAAGCACGAGTGCCCGGTGGTTTCCAACAACTCCGCCCACCGCTTCACCCCTGACGTGCCCATGGTGGTGCCCGAGATCAATCCGGAGCATCTGGAGATTATCGCCGCCCAGCGTAAGCGCCTGGGCACCAAGCGGGGCTTCATCGCCGTCAAGTCCAACTGCTCCCTGCAGTCCTATGTGCCTGCTCTGCATCCCCTGCGCCAGAAGTACGGCATCGATAAGGCTCTGGTGTGCACCTATCAGGCCATCTCCGGCGCTGGCAAGACCTTTGAGACCTGGCCTGAGATGATCGATAACGTGATCCCCTACATCGGCGGCGAGGAAGAGAAGAGCGAGCAGGAGCCCATGAAGCTCTGGGGCAAGGTGGCCGGTGACCACATCGAGAACACCAACACCCCCTCCATCACCGCTCAGTGCCTCCGGGTGCCTGTCTCCAATGGCCACATGGCCGCGGTGTTCATGTCCTTCCCGGAGGGTCAGAAGCCCTCTATGGAGGAAATCCGGGACATTTGGGCCAACTATCAGGGCCGGGCTCAGGAACTGAATCTCCCCTCCGCCCCCAAGCAGTTCCTCCACTACTTTGAGGAGGACAATCGTCCCCAGACCAAGCTGGACCGGATGCTGGAGGGCGGCATGGCCGTCTCCATCGGCCGGCTGCGTCCTGACACCCAGTACGATTATAAGTTTGTCTGCCTCTCCCACAACACCCTGCGGGGTGCCGCCGGCGGCGCTGTCCTGTTGGCTGAGCTGTTGTGCGCGGAAGGCTACATGGAAAGGAATTGATTTGAATGCGTGAACCCGTTTTTACCGGCGCCTGTGTCGCCATTGTCACCCCCTTCACCGATGATAATAAGGTGGATTTCGACCAGTTCGGTCAGCTGATTGAAATGCAGATTGCCGCCGGTACCGACGCCATCTGCGTCTGCGGCACCACCGGCGAATCCGCCACCCAGTCCCTGGAAGAGCATATGGAAACCGTGGAATACTGCATTAAGAAGGTGGCTGGCCGGGTGAAGGTCATCGCCGGTGCCGGCAGCAACGACACCGCTGCCGCCCTGATGCTGGCCCAGCACGCCGAGGCTGCTGGGGCTGACGCCCTGCTGATGGTGACCCCCTATTACAACAAGGCCACCCAGGCAGGCCTCATCAAGCACTACACCTATGTGGCAGATCGGGTCCATACCCCCATCATCCTCTACAATGTGCCTTCCCGCACCGGCTGCTCCTTCACCGCTGCCACCTATCAGCAGCTGGCTAAGCACCCCAACATTGTGGGTGTCAAGGAGGCCAGCGGTAATTTCGGCCTGATCACCGAAACCCGTAAGCTCTGCGGTGACGACTTCTACATCTGGTCCGGCAACGATGACCAGGTGGTACCCATGATGAGCCTGGGTGCCAAGGGCGTCATCTCCGTGGTCAGCAACATTCTCCCCGAGCTGATGGTCAAGATGAGCCACCTCTGCCTGGAGGGCAACTTCGCCGAGGCCGCCAAGATTCAGATTGACTCCATTGACCTGTGCAATGCCCTGTTCATGGAGGTCAACCCCATCCCTGTCAAGGCCGCCATGGATATGATGGGCCTGTGCAGCGGCAATCTGCGGCTGCCCCTGTGTGAGATGACTCCCGCCCACCATGTGGCTCTCCGGGAGGTCCTCACCAACTACGGCATCGCCCTGAAGAACTGAGGCGACAGCCATGGTACGAAAGATTATCATTTCCGGCTGCAACGGCCATATGGGTCGGGTGGTGGAGAGCATCTGCTCCGCCGACCCTGAGGTCACCGTGGTCGCCGGCTTTGACGTCAACCAGGCCAGCCGGGACTATCCTGTCTACGTCTCCCCTGCCAACTTCACCGGAGAGGCCGACGCCATTATCGACTTCTCCAGCCCCGCCGCTCTTGACGGCCTGCTGTCCTTTGCAATAGAGCGGAAGGTGCCCCTGGTGCTGGCTACCACCGGTTACTCCCCCGAGCAGCTGGAACAGATCCAGGAGGCCAGCAAGTCGGTGGCCATCTTCCGCAGCGCCAACATGTCCCTGGGCATCAATGTGCTGCTGGAGCTGGTGAAGAAGGCTTCCGCCGTTCTGGGAGACAGCTATGACATCGAGATTGTGGAGAAGCACCACAACCGTAAGGTGGATGCCCCCAGCGGCACCGCCCTGATGATTGCCGATGCCGCCGCCAGCGCGCTGAACTTTGAACCGGAATACGTCTACGAACGTCACAGCGTCCGTCAGAGCCGGGACAAAAAGGAGATTGGTATCAGCGCCATGCGGGGCGGCACCATCGTTGGCGTCCATGAGATCATGTTTGCCGGCCGGGACGAGATCATCGAAATCAAGCACACCGCTATGAGCCGGGAGATTTTTGCCAACGGCGCCGTCAAGGCCGCCAAATTCCTGGCTGAAGTCAGCAAACCTGGCATGTATGATATGTCCATGCTGGTGGAACGCAACTAAGGAGTGGATCCGGATATGGAACAGAAGATCACAAAAATTTCCTATGCCAACGATGTTACCCTGATCACCCTTTCCTCCCTGCCCAGCGTTAAGGCGGTATCCCATGTGTTGACCGCTTTTGCGCAGCACAATATCAACGTGGATATGATCTCTCAGACAGCTCCTCAGGGAGGCTCTGTCCGGCTCAGTTTCACGGTATCTGACCGGGATTTGGGAGATGTGCTGACCATTCTGGGCCAGCTCAGCGGCAAACATCAGACCCTCTCCCCGGAGATTCTGCCTGGCAACAGCAAGATTGCCTTCTATGATCCGGACATGGTCAACACCCCCGGTGTGGCCGCAAAGGTATTTTCGCTGCTGAGTGAGGCCAACATTCAGATCATGCTGATCACCACCTCTGACGTGGATATCTCCATTCTGGTCAGCTCCCATGATCTGGGCGACGCTCTGCACACCATGCGGGACGGCTTCCAGGTGGAGCCGACGGAAGTTCAGTTCTGATGCGGCGCAAGGATCGGGAGGTCACGGAGTTTGACACACTGTTGGACATCGTCCGGCGCTGCGACGTATGCCGTCTGGCCATCCCCCATGAGCCACTGCCTTATCTGGTGCCGCTGAACTTTGGTGAGGAAGTAGTGGGCGACGCTCTCTACCTCTATTTCCACTCGGCCCAGGAGGGTACCAAGCTGGATTTGCTGCGCCAGCACCACCAGGTGACCTTCGAGATGGACTGTGGTCATCAGCTGGTGCTGAATGACGAGAAAATGTCCTGCACCATGGCGTATGAAAGCGTCATCGGTTGGGGCACGGTGGAGTTTTGCGCCAACCAGGAAAAGGTCCATGGTCTGGACATGATCATGCGCCACTACCACGCCGAGGAGTTCCCCTACTCCCGGGCCCCCATCCCCCAGACCGCAGTGCTTCGGTTGAAGGTGGAGGCCATGACCGGAAAACACCGCAGAGCCAAATAAACTGAATCTAGTCAAAACCACCGGCTAAGCCGGTGGCTTGATTAAGCCCTATAAGGGCCTGAT
>JAHZGF010000018.1 GCA_019420945.1 Clostridiales bacterium
CAAAATTAAATGCCAGTTTTCAATATCTGCCGGAAATTAAATTTGCATTTAAGAGCGGACGCCTTGACGCTCTAGCACAATAAGGCTATAATATGGATAGAATATTGCTATCGTGCAAAACCGGGAGGTGCGACATGATTATCCGTCCGTCTGCGGCAATCCGCCAGAACTACAATGAAATTGCCGAACTGTGCAGAAAGACCGAAGAGCCGGTGTTCCTCACCAAGAATGGCGAGGGGGATTTGGTTGTCATGGACATAGAAACCTACAACCGCCGGGAGAAGATGCTGAAACTCCGGGAGGAACTGCTGGCGGTGGAGGAGGAAAGAATCCATGGAAGCCCAGGCTACTCTGTAGAGGAAGTCGCGGCGATGATGCGCAGCGCGATCCAGGAGGCGTCAAATCGTGGAAACGCAGGGTAATTACCGTGTGATTGTATCCGAGCGGGCCAAGCAGATGCTGGTTTATCATGCGGCGTTTTTGGCGCAGGTCAGCCTGGAGGCTGCGGAAAGACTGACTGCGGAATTTGAAAAGGCGGCAAATTCTCTGGAGGTCATGCCCCAGAGATGCCCGTGGTTTTCTGGGGAGTATATTCCCAGAAATACCTACCGATTCATCCTCTTTGAAAAACGCTATATGCTCCTTTTTCAAATCGTAGACAATACCGTCTATGCGGATTATGTGCTGGATGGCAGGCAGGATTACAGCTGGCTGATCCCCTGACAGCATCCCATAACAACAGAAGATCAGAAGGCAAATCGCCGCCTGGCTGCAGGGGGCGGTTTTTTTGTACCCAAAAGGAGGTGCGTCCTTGGACGAAAAAGAATACAGCAACATCTATGCCATTCCCGCCAACTACACCGACTCCGGAAAGCTGCTGGGCGGCATGATTGAAACCAGGAACGCTGTGGAAACGGTGTTCCTTTTATTTTTGGCGGGAGCTCCAGAGCTTCTGTGGATGCCCTTATCCGGAACCCTCCGGGTGGTGGTGATGACTGTCACCTTGCTGCCCCTGGCCGTGGTGTCCATGATGGGGGTGGACGGGGGCTCCTTATTTCAGTATCTGGGACACATCTTGAGGTTCTGGACTCACCGGCGCAAACTCCACTTTAGGAGGATAGAAAGGTATGGCAAAGAAAAACACAAAGCCAAAAAGCCCCAAAAGGAAGAAGAATAAAGGGGAATCGGCCCAGTCTTTCCTGCCCATCCGGGACATCCGAAACGGCGTGGTGGAGACCACGGACGGCCGGTATCTGAAAATCTTGGAGGTGGAGCCCATCAATTTTGCGCTGCGCTCTTCGGAGGAACAATTCAATATTATCTCCAGCTTTGCCAGCTGGCTGAAGATCTCCCCCATCCGGTTGCAGTTTAAGGCCATCACCCGCCGGGCGGACTCGGATAAGCATATCTCCCTGGTGCAGGAGGAGCTGGCGCGGGAGGAAAATCCACAGTGCCGGGCCCTGGGGCAGGATTACCTGCGGCTGATCCGGGATGTGGGCAATCGGGAGGCCCTGACCCGCCGGTTCTTTCTCATCTTCCAATATGAAGCGCTGGGCCGGGATGACGGGGATTACAGGAGGATTTGCGCTGCCCTCCAGGGGGCGGAACAGACCGCCCGGGCCTACTTTCTCCAGTGCGGAAACGGTATTGTCCAGCCTGAAAACCCGGACGAGGCCACGGCGGAGATCCTCTACCAGATCTTCAACCGGCGCTCCTGCCAGACCGAGCCCTTTCAGACCCGTGTGGACCGGGTGGTGCTGGATACCATGGCCGCCCAGGGACTTACTTTGGGCTTGGACCCGGTGCCGGAGATCCCTGTGGTGGATTTTTTGGCCCCACGGGGCATCGACTTCACCCAATCCCGCTACACCATCATGGACGGCCGGTACTACACCGTGCTGATGATCCGGGGGAACGGCTATCCCAGCCGGGTCCGGGCGGGCTGGATATCCACCCTCATCAACGCCGGGGAAGGCATTGACGTGGATCTGTTCCTCCGCCGGGAAAACCGGGGCAAGGCCATTGACAAGGTGGCCCAGCGGATCCGCCTGAACCGTACCAAGCTCAAAGGGATGCAGGACACCAGCACCGACTACGAGGAGCTGCAAAACTCCATCCAGGCGGGATACTTCATCAAAAATGGCATTGCCAACTACAACGAGGACCTGTTCTATCTCAGCGTATTTCTCACCATCTCCGCCCAGACCTTGGAGGAACTCCAATGGCGGAAGCGCCAGATGATCGACCTGCTCAAGTCCATGGATATTTTCGTCAGCGAGTGCAAAGTCCAGCAAGAGGCGGCCCTGCGCTCGGTGATGCCCTTCCTCCAAATCGACCCGGCCTTGGAGAAAAAGTCCCGGCGGAACGTACTCACCAGCGGGGCGGCTTCCACCTATCCCTTTTGCAGTTTTGAGATGTCCGACGACAACGGAGTGCTGCTGGGGGTCAACCGGAACAACAACTCCCTGTGCATTGTGGACCTGTTCAACACCAAGATTCACAAAAACGCCAACCTGGTGCTGCTGGGCACCTCTGGGGCAGGCAAGACCTTCACCATGCAGCTGCTGGCTCTTCGAATGCGGATGCGTGGGATTCAGTGTTTTATTGTGGCGCCCATCAAGGGCCACGAGTTTCGCCGGGCCTGCAACCACATTGGCGGAGAATACATCCGCCTGGCCCCTGGGTCTCCCCACTGCATCAACATTATGGAGGTCCGCCATGTGACCTCCCCGGAGATGGAGCTCATCGACGAGATCGGCTATGGGGAGACGGACTCTCTGCTGGCTCGGAAAATCCAGCAGCTGCTGACCTTTTTCGGGCTGCTCATTCCGGACATGACCAATGAGGAGGAACAGATGCTGGACGAGGCCCTCATCAAGACCTACCAGGAGTTTGGCATCACCCATGATAACGACTCCGTGTTTGCAGACCCCAAGGCGGCGGAGCCCCACCCTAAGAAAATGCCGATTTTAGGAGATCTCCACAAGCACCTGCAGGAAAACCCCATGACCCGCCGGCTGGCAGCCATTGTCAGCCGGTTTGTCACCGGGTCTGCCCAGTCCTTCAACCGGCAGACCAATGTGGATTTGAGCAACAAGTACATTGTGCTGGACCTTAGCGAGCTGAAAGGAAAACTGCTCCCTGTGGGGATGTTCATTGCCCTGGACTATGTGTGGGACCAAATCAAGGCGGACCGCACCAAGCGGAAAGCAATCTTCATTGACGAGATTTGGCAGCTGATAGGAGCCAGCTCCACCCGTATGGCAGCGGAGTTCTGTTTGGAGATCTTCAAGGTCATCCGGGGATTTGGCGGGGCGGCTGTGGCCGCTACCCAGGATCTGTCCGATTTCTTCGGCCTGGAGGACGGCAAGTACGGCCGGGCCATTATCAATAACTCTAAAAACAAGATCATCCTGAACCTGGAGACGGACGAGGCCCGCACGGTTCAGGAGACTTTGAAGCTCACACGCAGCGAGACAAGAGCCATCACCCAGTTTGAGCGGGGCGAGGCCCTGATCTGCTCCAATTCCAACAAGGTGCCGGTGGTCATCAAGGCGTCCCAAACGGAACTGGAGATGATCACCACCGACCGGGCGGAGCTGGAAGCCTTGCTGCATGAGCGAACCCATCACCAAAGCGAGGGGCATTTGCGGGAAAATGTCCAGGGAAAGGAGGAAAAACCCGATTTAACCCAGCCAGCAAATCGAAAGTGAAAAGAAAGGGGTATCCATAAAAATGAAAAAGAGAATACTCTCCCTACTGTTGGCAGTGGTGCTGTGCTTCAGCACGCTGCCATTTTCTGTTTCTGCCGATGAACTTTCCAGCGCTCTCCCCACGGAAAGCCTGCCGGAAGAATCCCCGGCAGAGGAAACGGAAGAACCACCCTCGTCAGAGAACACTATCACCATCTCGGACAGCTCCGGGAATGTGCCGGTGCTGTACGCCCAGGATAACTTTAGCTCTCTGAAAAGTGATGTGGAGGGCGGCACCAACTACATGACCAGCTACGGCGTCACCCGGCAGAGTATTGTCCGGGAGCTGGAAGCCCATGAAAACGACGACTACTATCTAGGCACCCCCTATGAGGGCGGGGACGCCCAATCCCCCAATGGGGACACCAGCTACAACGGTCACGCTGGACTAAACTGCGGTGGGTTTGTGTCCTATGTTTTGCGGAAAGCTGGGCTGGACGCCGATGCCGTTATGGCAAAAATCCAGTCCATCCCCGGCGGGACCAACTGGTTTGGGTCCGGCCTGCCCTATGACATCTTGGCCGGCGCTTCCAATTACATGACCCTCATCGAGGCCAGCGACCTGACCGGGTATGCGTTTGAGACAAAGCAGGAACTTCTCGCCAGCGGCCTGGCCGAAAAAGGCGATATCATTCTCATGTGGTGGAGCAAAACGCCATTTAACGATGGCGCGGACAACCACATTGGCTTTTATTGGGGGGATTTTGACGGCGAGGACAAGATGTGGCACAGCAACACTCATCCCAGTTCGGGGAACCAGATCAGCGCCATTACCCCCAAAACCGAGGGCAGCTATTATGTGCTCATCAAGATTGAGCCCACACAGCCCAAGGAGTACACCGTCACCCTGACCAAGACCTCGGCGGACGTTTCCATTACCCAAGGCAACTCGGCCTATTCACTTGCCGGAGCCACCTACAATGTATACAAAGGCACTTCCGGGACGGGTTCGGTGGTGGCTACCTTCACCACGGATGAAGCTGGCCATGCCACTTTATCCACCCCGCTGGAGGATGGGACATACTCGGTGAAAGAGGTCACCCCGCCCAAAGGGTACAAGCTGGATACGAAAGTGTACACCTTCACCATCAACGGAGCGGATACCAGCTTGTCAGTGGAGGACGAGCCTGGAACCCTCACCTTGAAGCTCAAGAAGAAGGACGCCCAAACCGGCAGCACTCCCCAGGGCAACGCTTCTCTGGCCGGAGCAGTATACCAAGTTAGCTACCAGAAAGGCGGCCAGACCGTCACAGAGGAACTGACCTCCGATGCTTCCGGCAACCTGGGGACCCTGGAGGGCATCCCCTTCGGCACCGTTACCGTGAAAGAATTGACCGCCCCAGAAGGGTACCGGCTGGATACGGAGGTCCACACCTACACCGTGGACGGCTCTCAGCTAACGGGTGACACCTACACGTTGGAAGTTACGGACCTGGCGGAGGAAGTCCAGCGGGGCGGCCTGACCATTCAGAAGAAAGACAGTCAAACTGGCACCACACCCCAGGGCGACGCCTCTCTGGAAGGGATCTCCTTTGAGATCGTCAACCAAAGTAAGAACCCCGTGGTGGTCAACGGTTCCACCGCAGCCCCCGGCCAGGTGGCCATGACCATCACCACCAACGCCAGCGGCGTAGCTTCCACCGGGGAGGGTGTTCTTCCCTACGGGGACTACACGGTGCGGGAGGTTTCCACCAACGAGTCCATGCTTCAGACATTTACGGAGGAAATTGCCGTGACCATCGACCAGGATGGTCAAATGTTGGAGTACGACGCCGAAAATGATGTGGTCCGGGGCGGCATTGACCTGGAAAAGCAGGACAGCCAGATGGGGACCACTCCCCAGGGCAACTCCTCCTTCGCCAACATCGACTTTGAGATCGTGAACCGCAGCACCAACCCCGTGGTAGTGGATGGCACCACCTACGACGTGGGCGATGTGGTCATGACCATCACCACGGACGAAACCGGTCACGCCAGCACCGGAAATGACGTTCTTCCTTATGGTACTTACGAGGTGCGGGAATCTCAGACAAATGAGTCCATGCTGTTGACCTGGACCGGCGAAACCGTCACTGTACGGCAGCAGGGCCACTCTGTTGCCATCACTGCTGTGAACGATGTGGAGCGGGGCGGCTTATCCGTGGAAAAGCAGGATACCATCACCGGCAACACTCCCCAGGGTGACGCCAACTTCGAGGGAATCACTTTTGAAATCATCAACAACAGCCGGAACCCGGTGATTGTTGAGGGCCAGAAATACCAGCCCGGTGAAGTTGTAAAAACTCTGGTCACCGACAGCGAGGGCAAAGCGTCAACTGCTGATGACCTGCTGCCTTACGGTGAGTACATCCTCCATGAATCCGCCACCAACGAGAGTATGCTGCTCACTGCACCAGACCAGACAGTCTTGGTGGAGGATGATGGCGTGATTTACGAATTTACCATGTCGGATGAAGTTGTAAGAGGCGGCGTCCTCATCGAAAAGCGTGACCTGGAGTCCGGCCTGTTCACCCCCTTGGGTGGGGCCAGCCTGGATGGCACTCTCTTTGAGATCACCAATAAATCCATCAACGCCGTGTATGTGAACGGCGCTCTGTATGAACCCGGCGAGGTGTGCGCTACCATCGAGGTGGTGGACGGCATCGCCCAGACGGACGCCCGCGCCCTGCCCTACGGCACCTACCAGATGGTGGAGAGCAAGCCTGGAGAAGGGTACCTCCATACGGACCAGACGGTTCGCTCCTTCCAGATCCGGGAGGATGGGCAAGTCATTGAGTTCCGGGACGGCGACGCCGCCTACAACCAGGTGATCCGTGGAGACCTGCAATTCATCAAAGTCGGTGAGGGCGGCGAAACCAATATGGAGCGGTTCGCCAATGTGGCCTTCAAACTGACGTCTGAAACTACTGGGGAATCCCATATTGTGGTGACCGATGAAAACGGTGAAGTGCGTACCACCACTGAGTGGAACCCCCACTCCCAGAACACCAACGGCAACGATGGTGTGGAGGACGAAAGCGCTTGGGATGACCACAACGGTACCTGGTTCGGCCTGACCACCGAGGGCTGGATGGTGGACGTTCAGGACGAGCTGTGCGCCCTTCCCTTCGACCAGTACACCTTGGAGGAACTGCGCTGCGAAGGAAACCAGGGTTATGAGCTGGTGAAGGTGTCCGGAATCACCATTAGCCGGAATAACACAGTGATTGAGTTGGGCACCATTGATGACCAATTCGAGGGAGTGCCGGAGATCGGCACTACTGCCACGGTGGATGGCGAACATACAGCGGAACCCGCCGGGGAAGTCACCATCGTGGACACCGTGACCTACAAAAACCTGAAGATGGGCGAAACCTACAAATTGTCCGGCATTCTCATGGACAAAAGCACTGGGGAGCCGTTGCTGGTGGGTGAGCAGCAGGTCACAGCTGAGTTGGAGTTCACGCCCACCAGTTCCGATGGCACCGTGGAACTGACCTATACGCTGGATGCCAGCGCTCTTGCTGGCAAAGCTGTGGTGGTCTTTGAGGACCTCTATCAAGGCGAGAATGTGATTGCTTCTCACGCCGATCTGGAGGATGAGGGCCAGACCGTGACCTTTGGGCAGTCCTCCATTGGCACCACTGCCACCGTCAACGGCGAGAAAACTGTGGAGCCTGCCGAGCAAATCACCATCACCGATACGGTGGAGTATTCCGGTTTGACCGTGGGCCAGGAGTACAAACTGTCCGGTGTGCTGATGGATAAAGAGACGGGAGAACCCTTGTTGATTGGCGAGGGCGAGGAACAGGCTCAGGTAACCAGTGAAGCTGCCTTTACTCCCTCTGAGTCCAGCGGCACTATCGACGTGCTGTTCACCTTCAATGCTTCCGGGCTGGAGGGAAAGTCCCTGGTAGTTTTTGAGAAACTTTACCTGGGCGAAACTGAGATTGCCAGCCATGAGGACATTGAGGATGAAGGGCAAACGGTTTCCTTTATTGAAACCCCGGAGATCGGCACTACCGCCACGGTGGACGGCCAGCACACAGCCGACCCCACAGGTGAGATCACCATTGTGGATGTGGTGGAGTACACCGGGCTAACCCCCGGCCAAACCTACACCGTTTCCGGCGTCCTTATGGACAAGGGCACGGGCCAGGCGCTTTTAGTAGACGGGGCTGAAGTCACTGCCGAGACAGAATTTGTGGCAGAAGAAAGCAGCGGAACCGTGGAACTGACCTATACCCTTGACGCCAGCACCTTAGCTGGCACCACCATTGTAGTGTTTGAAACGCTGTATTCCGATGGGGTGGAGATTGCCGCCCATGCGGACATTAACGACGAGGCACAAACCATAGAAATCACCGAACCGGACGAACCCACCCTGGGCACCACCGCCACGGTGGATGGCCAACACACTGCCGACCCCACGGGCGAAATCACCATTGTGGACGTGGTGGAGTACACCGGCTTGATTCCTGGAAAGACCTACGCCGTTTCCGGCATCCTCATGAACAAAGGCACAGGAGAGCCCCTCCTGATAGACGGCGCGGAAGTTACTGCAGAGGTGGAGTTCACTCCTGAAGAAACCATTGGAACCGTAGAACTGACTTATACTCTGGATGCCAGCACCTTGGCTGGTACCACCATTGTGGTGTTTGAAACGCTGTATCAGGACGGGGTGGAGATTGCCGCCCATGCCGACATCAACGACGAGGATCAGACCATCATCATCGCCCCCAAGGGCGGCCTGCTGATTCAAAAGACCTCCGAGGACGGCGTGTTGGAGGGCTTCACCTTCCTGGTGGAGGGCAACGGGTATTCGGAAACCTTTACCACCGACGGTGCGGGAAAAATCTACATCGAGAATCTGGCCCCCGGCGAGTACACCGTCACCGAACAAGAGAATGACTTAACATCCCGGTATGAAATTCCCGCAGGCCAGACAGTCACCGTGACAGCAGATGTAGCCACCACCGTAGAGTTTTACAATGCTTTGCTCCGGGGCAAAATCACCGGCCACAAGACCGGGGCCGAGCAGGCTCCCCTGGAGGGTGTCACCTTTGGGCTGTTCGCTGCGGAAACCACCGATTTTACAACGGAGAATGCCATTTCCATAGCTGAAACGGACGCCAATGGGGAGTTTACTTTTGAAGCGCCCTACGGCTCCTTCCAAGTCATGGAGTTGGCTACAGTGCCCGGCTACCTCACCATGAAAGAGCCTGTTGCCGTGGAGGTCAACGCCCCGGAAGTGGAGTTGGACCCCATCGCCAACAGCCAAACGGTGATTCACATCTCCAAGGTGGATGCGGAAACGGGAGAGGAACTTCCCGGAGCTACCCTGGAACTCTACGCTCCGGACGGCACGCTGCTGGAATCTTGGGAGACTTCTGACATCCCCCACGTCATTACGGGCCTGCCTGTGGGCGAGGGTTATGTGCTAAAGGAAACCGCCGCCCCGGAAGGGTATGAGCTGGCGGAGGACATCGTTTTTGCCGTGGAAAACACTGCGGAAATCCAGTTTGTAGGTATGGTGGACGAGCCCAGCCCCGAAGAGCCGGAGACTCCCGAGGAACCCACGGAGCCGGAAGAGCCCACGCCCACGGTGCCCCAGACCGGTGGCAGCCGCATGGCCCTGTGGGTGGGCGCGTTGCTTATCTTGGCCTTGGGCAGCCTGGGCATCGTGCTGATTCTCTTGAAAAAGCAAAATAAACTGTAATGTGACGGAGGGCCGCGGCTGCGGCCCCTCCCATTTTTGAGGATTATGAAAAGAGAAATTTTGATCGTTCTCAGCGTGGTGCTGGTGGTGGTCATCGTGGCCAGCGGCCTGTGGCTTGGCTGGTACGCGGTGGACTCCCAACACCAGAAGCAAACCTACAAAACCTTGGCGGAGGACTTCCTACTGGAGGAACCTGCCCCCAGCCTGTCTTTGGCGGAAGAGGAATCTCCCGGCGGAACCGCGGAACAGCAGGAGCCAGAGGTCCCCTTGACCACCACCCCGCCCCGCCATGACCTGGCCGCCCTGCAAGCTGAAAACCCTGACTGCATTGGTTGGCTGACTATCCCCGATACCTCAGTGGACTACCCCGTGGTGTGGACTTCCAGTGATCCAGAGCATTACCTCCGCCGGGATTTTTATGGAAATCACGCCAGCGGAGGGACCCCGTTCCTGGACGGGCGCAACACGCCCCAGGCAGAGGGGCAAAACCTCCTTATCTACGGCCACAATATGCTGGACGGCTCCATGTTCAAGCCGGTACTCCAATATTTGGTACCCAACTTTCTAGTGACCCATGAGGACATCTATCTGGAACTGGGCGGCATCCAATACCACTACCAAGTGGTGGCGGCAGTGGAAACCAACACCCGCTCGCCGGTGTACACCTACACAGACTTGAGCCACACTGCCGAGAGGGAAAACTTTCGCTCCACGCTGCTGGAGGAAACCGGCTTGGACGCTGTTCCCCAGGCAGCGGGCTACCTGACCCTCTCCACCTGCAACGACCGGGGTGGCAACAGCCGTGTGCTGGTGGTGGCGGAGCTTGTGGGGGAGGTATGTCCATGAAGCCTGAAAAAACGCATTTTCTGCTTTTCGCGCATTGTGGAAAAAATACGCATTCCGGGGCGATTCCGGTCCCGGATACCAGCTAATACACATTTTAATGGGAAAAACGCATTCTTGCGAAAATACGCACAAGGAGTGACGCTATGCTGTTAACCGATGAACAATATGTAATCAAGTGGCTTTCCCAGTACGGGCCGCTGCCCAGGACCCAGGTGGTGCGGCTGCTGCGGGACAAGTCCCCCTCCACGGCGGAACGCATTTTAAAGCGCTTGGAGCAGGACCACCGCATTGCCCCGGTAGGGGACGGATACTACCTGGGGCTGGACCCCTACGGCACCCCGGACCAACGGATGATTCTGGCGGTGTGGGTGCTGCTGCAATTTATAGACCGAGTGGAGCCCCTGGCCCACTACCCCGCCACCTATCCCAGCCAGCTGTTTTTCCTGAAAGAGAACACCGGCTATGAGATTGTGGTCCTTTACGAGGGGGAACAGCGCCTTACAAAGCTGCTCCATCCCCAGGAAGATCTGAAGTACATCTTTGTGGTGCCCAACCTCCAGATGGCGAGTTGCCTGGTCCTTCCCCGGGCGCCCTGCCTGTTCGCCACGGTGGAGTTCCAAGGGGAGAAAGAGCCCCAAGTCCATTTCTTTGCGGAGGAGGTGAACAGCGGTGCTTCCGCCTAGCTTTCAAAACACCCTGTTGGCCCTGGAGGAAAAGCTCCGCCGCATCCAGACCTTAGACCGGACGGTCCGGCAGGCCGCCACCCTGGAGGAGGAAACCGTGGCCTATCGGATGGCGGAGCAGCTGGCGGAGGCCTGTGAGCAGGCAGTACTCCTGGCCCGTTCCCTGCCGGCTTGCACAGGCAGGCCCCATGTGTTCTGGGAGGGCGGGCCCGAAAGGGAAAGCCCCACGCCAGTGGAGATGGGCTTCACCAAGGAGGGTTGGTTTTCCCTGCGGATGCCCATGCTGCTGCCCAAAAAGGAGTCTGGTTCCGCCGCCTATGTGCGGATGCTCCTGCTACCGGCGCTGCGCCGGTTCTTCCAGGGAAGGCAGCCCTTGCGGATCAGCCCCTGTGTGTTGGTTTACCGCCACGTTTACGCCAAAGACCGCCCCGATCGGGCCTTGCGGGATCACGACAACATCGAGACCAACATGGCCTCGGACTGTGTGGCCCTCTATGCGATGGAGGACGACTCTCCCGCGGCCTGCAGCCACTACGAATGCTCCGCCAAAGGGACAGAAGAACGCACCGAAATCTATGTGGTGCCGGAAGGGGAGTTCGCCAAGTGGCTCTTGTCGGAAAAAACCATGCAGGAGGAGGGGGTGGCGCTTCTGCGAAACAGGCCGTAAAGAGGGAAAATCCCTGTCCCAAACAGGTCCTTTTTTTCCCGACTGGTTTGGGACAGCTCCAGGGACGGGAAAAACTTAGGAAATTCCCGGCGGTTTCCCCACTTGGTATCCCGAAAATCCGACGAAGAGAGCAGGCATCTTGTCGGAAAATCCACAGAGAGGAGGTGCGTGAACACGCCCACCCTTCAGTCAAACACCCTTGTCTGGAATGTGCTGCAAATCTTAGCGGTGACGGGGGAGTTTCCCTGGAGCTCCCTGCATCTTCTGGGAAATCCTCCTACGGTGCAGAAAATGGTGAGCCGCCTGTCCCATCCCACCCTTTTCCGCAATCCTCAAACCGGGAAAGAAATCCACACCAAACTCTTTGTTCTCAATGGGAAGGGGCGGGAGAAAAGTTTGCGGCTCTACAAAGGGGCGCTTCCCCTGCTCCATTGGCTCCATCCCAGCGCTTACGGCTATTACATAGACAGTTTCTGGAATCACCACTTCCCCGGCGACTCCGCCCACCGGAACCGGAATCACCGGGTGGCGGAAACTGTGGCCCTTTGTGGGGATGCCGGTGTGAATGTGCTGCCCTATGACCTGCCCCGGCTTCAACAGCTGGAGATTCGCAAGGTCACGCCGGACGAACCAGCCCTCTATCTGGCCCGGGACATCAAGAAAGCCTTTCCCGGTGAAGAAAAGAAGACCATGTTCACCCGGGCGGTGGGAGCGCTGTTCTTCCCCGGGGGTTGCTATGCTGTGTACAATACGCGAGATGCCGCCATGAAGTGGAAAGGCATGGGAGAGTTTAAGGCTCTTCACAGCTTGACAGAGGTGGCCCGATGGAACGGCGGGATCACCCGGCTGACCGGGGCGGTGCTGATGGGGAAATCCTATGAAGCCGCCCTCTCTGCCTTGGAGTATTCCGACCCCCGCCATCCGGAGCTGCGGTTTGACAGCATCTATCCCCACATCCACTTTGTGCCCTTAGACCCCTTCGGCGCCCGGTTGTTGCGTCTGCTCACCCTCCCGTCTTGGGAGGAACGGCTGCTGGACCTGCTCTTTGAGCCCTCCACCCGCACTTACGGCCAGGGCATGATGGAGTGTGACGCCCAGGTGGGCGGCGTGTGGGTTCTCTCCCACTTGGACGGGGACATCGCCCGGCTTCTCCGGTTCCGGGAGGGCCTGTGGAGCCGCCAGGGAAAGGCGGAGGTGGTCTGTTTTCCCCAGCAGGTCCCCTTTGTGGAGGACTTTCTGGGCGGTCTGGCAGACCTGCGGGTGGTGGAGCTGGACGCGGTGGAGGAAGGGGTGAAAGAACCGTAAAAAAACGCGCTCCTTAACGAAGGAGCGCGTTCATATTTCATGGGCGATCACCCATTGAAGAAGGGCGGCACTGTCCATTTTTCCATCTGCGACTGCCCAAAAAGTACTGGCCAATTCCTCTTGGGTGTACGATAGCTCGATGCCATTGAGCGCCAGGAAGACCAGCATTACGTGAGCGCCGGTTCGCTTGTTCCCATCCTGAAAGGCGTGATTCGCGGCGATTCCAAATCCCAACTGGGCTGCTTTTGCCTGGAGGGATAGAATTCTCATTTCGCCAGATCCTCATAGGCCTTTCTGTTTTTTGCGATCAGCCGCCGGGAAATATCCCGCAGGCTTTCCTCATCCGCTTGTTCCTCCTGCTGTGCCTGACTGAATTCCAACACCAGGTACCGGGGCACATTGTTCTTCAAAATAACAGCGGCGCCGTTTTCGTCTACCAGGCGGGCCACTTTGGAGAAATTTTGGTTCGCCTCGGTGATGGACACAATGTTTTTCGTATTGATGGTCATCCAAACCACCTCCCAGTTCTATTATACACAATTCTAGGATAAATTCAACCTATTTTTCTGAAAGGGGGTATTTCCATTCGAAAAGCAAGGATCGCCGCAATCGCAGCCGCGGTTTTGCTGGGCCTTGGGGTGCTGCTCTATGGGAGCGGGCTGTTGGGGCAGCTGCTCTCCCACTATGAGTCCTGGCGGGAGGCAGGAGGACTATGGGGGCAGGGGAATATCACCGGCCCGGATTTTGCCCCCTTCCCCTGCATCCAGGCTGCTTTCACACCGGAGGGCCTTCGCTCCCTGGGACTTTTGGTCCTGGTTTCCGGGGGAATTGCCCTATATGGAAAGCTCCGCTCCCGGCTGGGCGGCGGGCTGGAGGACCCCCGGGGGTTCACGGTAAGCAAAGAGGGAACCTACGGCACCGCCTCTTGGATGGGAGAAAAGGAACGAAAAGAGGTGCTGAAGCTTTGCCCCATCTCTCAGCCGGACGGAATCCTGTTGGGCAAACGAAACGGAAAAGCCGTGTGTCTCCCTGTGGACACCCGGCTCAACCGGCACATTGCGGTGTTTGGAGCATCCGGGACCGGCAAATCCCGGGGGCTGATCCGCCCGGCGCTGTTCGGCATTATAGAGCGGGGGGAATCCGCCATCGTCACCGACAGTAAGGGCGAGCTTTACGCCGACACAGCGGAGCTGTTCCGCAGCCATGGCTATGAGGTGCAGGTGTTCAACTTGGTAACCCCCGAGCATGGGGACTCCTGGAACTGTATGTCCGACCTGGGCGGGGACACATTACTTGCCCAGGTATTGACCAATGTCATCATCGGCAATACCAGCTCGGGGAAAACAGACCACTTCTGGGACAATGGCGAGGGGAATCTCTTGAAAGCCCTGATCCTCTATGTGGCCCTGGACCCCACCCGGGAACCGGAAGAAAAGAACCTTCCGGCGGTGTATGAGATGCTGCTGCGGTACAGCGCAGCTCAACTTACGGCCCTGTTTGAGCGGCTCCCCCTGGACCATCCTGCCCGGGGACCATACCGGCTCTTCTCCCAGGCCAGCGACACGGTGCGCTCCGGCATTGTGCTGGGGCTGGGCACCCGGCTGCAGGTGCTGCAAAACGAGGCGGTGGCCCGCATCCTCCGCCGCAGCGACATCGACCTGACCAGGCCGGGAAAGAAAAAGTGCGCCATCTTCGTGGTGCTCAGCGACCAGGACGCCACCATGGCCTTCATCAGCTCCCTGTTTTTCTCCTTCTTGTTCATCAAGCTGGTGCGCTACGCTGACAGTACCCCAGAGATGCGCTGCGCCGTGCCGGTAAACCTGATCCTCGACGAGTTCAACAACATTGGAAAACTGGGCGGCGCGGCGGACGGCTCGGACTTTACCCGCACCCTGTCGGTCATCCGCAGCCGGGGCATCTACGTCATGTTAGCGGTGCAGAGCCTGGGGCAGCTGCAAAACCGGTATCCCAACAACCTGTGGGCGGAGATCGTGGGCAACTGCGATGTCCAGCTGCTGCTGGGCTGCACCGACGACGTGACGGCGGAATACTTCTCCGCCCGCAGCGGCGACATGAGTATCCAGGTAAACTCCACCATGACCGTGCGCCAGACCATGGCCATAGCCCAGGTGATCCCTCAGTACCGGCAGACACAGGGGCAAGGCAGGCGCCGGCTGCTCACCCCGGACGAGGTGCTGCGATTACCCAACCATGAGCTGCTGGTGGTCATCCGCGGCCATAACCTTTTGAAACTGGAAAAAGTGGACTTTACCGAACTGCCCATGGCCAAAGAGATCGCCCGGGCCAGCGTGTTAGACTATGCCCCGGCGGGAAGGCCCCAGTCCCGGCAGGAAAACCCTCAAGCCACCCAGGAGCCGCAGCCCACCGTTCCCCGGCGAAAACCCAGGCTTTACAGCGTATCCAAACCGCCGGAGGAGTTTTAATCGTTTTTGAAAGGAGAGCGTGCAAATGGAAAAAGAAGAATTAGACATCTTGGAAGAAACTATGGAACTACCCGAGGAGGAAACACCTTCCACAGGGGAAGCGCCGGCTGTGGAAAACGAGGAAAGCTCCTCTTCCCGAACAGCCCGCCGCCCTCGGAGACGGCAGCCCGGGGTGGTGGCCATCGGTTCCCGGTTGGGCGTGGAGACAGACGCCGATAAAGCCCGCAGCGCGCTGCTGGATCTGGTGGAGTCCCTCAAGAGCCAGCGGATCCTTACCGGCACCATCCAAGGGGTGGAGCGCTCGGAACATGACCCGGACCACTCCATGGCGGTGCTGTACCATGGGGACTTTAAGGTGATCCTCCCGGCGGAGCAGGCGGTGGAAGCACCCTCGGACCTGCGGGGCAGGCCCAAAGGAGAGGTGCTTTTCGATATGCTCAACAAGCGCCTGGGAGCGGAGGTGGATTACATCGTCAAAGGCATGGACGATAACTCCGGTTTGGCGGCCGCCAGCCGGCTGGAAGCCATGGCAAAAAAGCGCCGGGAGTACTACTTCGGCGTGGACCGGGCCGGGAACCATCTGCTCTATGAAGGGGCCTGCGGGGAAGCCCGGGTGGTGTCCGTGATTCGGGCAGGGATTTTCGTGGAACTCTTTGGGGTGGAAACCTTTATTCCCCTGCGGGAGCTGAGCTACCAGCGGATGCTGGACGCCAGCGCTTCTTTCCAGCCGGGCCAGCGGGTGGTGGTAAAGCTGCTGAAGCTGGAGCGCGCCGGCCGGGACGAAGTGAGTATCCAGGCTTCCGTGAAGCAGGCGGGTGAGAATCCCTATGAGAAGGCGCTGCGGCGCTACTCGGTGGGCAACCGGTATGTGGGGACGGTGAGTATGGTGGATACCACCGGGGTCTTTGTGGCTCTGGACGGTGGGATCGACTGCCTGTGCTCCTACCCCAAACGGGGACGGCCGCCCCGGGGCGCCCGGGTAACCGTGCGGATCTTGGGCATCAACCATGAGAGCAACCGCATCTGGGGCGCTATCACCCACATCGCCATGCCGTATTAAGGGAGAGAAACAAGGCGCTGGAGCGGTCTTGTCTTCCTAGCCAGCAGCTTTGTCCATTGTGATGAGGTGGATCAGCCCTGCTGGTCTCTTTGCACCGCCACATACTTTTGGTTGCGGCTTTGCGGTTTGTCTGGGATAGTCATTCGCAGCTGCTTTGAGTTTAATAGAGGCTTTAGATATTTCCGTGTGAAATAGGTCAGATTTCGGTATTTAAAATGCGCACAGATTTCCTGCTTGCTCCGTGCGGTTCGGCAAAAATCCAAAATCTGTTTTGTTGTTTCGTCATATCTATCATGGTCACCGTCTTGGTCACCATCTTGGTCACTGGGCAAGTCCCCCTGACCAAGATGGAAATTTACGTTCTTCAAAATCACACGGAAATCCGTTGCTGTAGAGAAAAATTCCGGTTTGAACGCTTCGGTATAGCCTGGCAATTTTTCGGTTTCACTGACAATCTTTCGCAAACCGCTGCCGCGCCGCTCCATGTATTTCATGCGGTGAAACAAATCGGCAATTACAGGATTCCGGCGTACAGAACGGATGCGGTTGATGTCACACTCCTGAATTGGCGCGCCTTCAAACATTCCGCCGGGCGATACGATCTCCACACGATCATCGAACATATCAATGTGAATCTCGCTGCCCATCACAATGTAATCGCGGTGGATGAGTGCGTTGACAACAGCCTCTGTCACAGCGCGTTCGGCATAGTCCGGCTTATCGACCCGGTAGCGCGCGCTTTTTGAAAAGCGCACTTTGGAGTTGTTGCGGATGAATTCGCAGCCGCTGTTTAGTAGATAAATCAGATTACCCTCATATTCTTTGTCATCCAAAGCGTCATCAAAGATAGAACCCTTTTCCAGCCCGTTCCACCGCGTGCAGAACATTCTGGAATTGTAAACGGTGTGCTGGTCGGTCATCAGCTTTCCGGCGTTGGTCAGATGGCCGCGCTTATCGGCAAGGCCAAAGGAGACATAATCTTCCGGCTCGAAATGCAAGCCGGTCCGTTCCAGATAAGTCGCTTCCAAAAGAGTGAAACTGTAATCCTTTTTGACTGCATCAGTGACCAGTGTGTCGAAGGAACGGTTGGTTCCTTTGAGGATCAATTCGTTGACAATATAGTCGGGCGCGATGACGCTTTCGTTGCCGACTCGGACATACGCTTCCATCACACCGTCTGCTTTGTAATAATACGGTGTGCTGCGGCCAGAGGGAACCTCCAATGCCAACAGGTCTTTGCCGTCTTGCTGATAGGGTCGAAGCACAAACTGCGGCAGCGGCGTGATGCGCTCTTTAATCAACCGACTGATTGCTTCGGAATCGCTTTTTACATCGGGCAGCCCGATGATATTTTTGTTGTCATCTACCCCAAAAAGCAGTGTGCCACCGATTCCGTTGGAAAAGGCGCTGACGCTTTTCAGCCAGCTTTTTGGTCGTTTCTTTTCTACGGCAACTTTGAAATCACATTCTGTTGCCTCTGCGATGAATTGCTCAATCATAACTCTACCACCTCCACGCAGGTGAACTCCTTTTATGCTGGGTTTTATTATATCCTGCATCGAAATTGAATGCAACCTGATTGCCAGCGCAGTTCTCAAAACATCCATCTGAAATAATCCGGGGACTGACCCATATCCACATCGCCATGCCTTACTGAGAGGAATCGGACTAATCTTTGTGCAAAATGATGGTGAAAAAAGCTGGGTTCGGTATGCCAGAAGGCGATTTGTGCAATCGAACAAAGATTTGAAAAACAGTTGACGGGAGGGAACGGATGTGCTACTCTATAAGGGCAGCAGAGGCTTGCGTTCAGGCTTTCAGGTGCGGAGGAAGGTACCCCGCCGCCATCACCCGTCCTGCGGACGGGGAACCTGTTACGGTTGCAGGCGCGCGACGCGCCCCAAACCACAATAGCGCAAGCTGATTCTGAAGATTTCGGCCGACTGGCTCCGAGAAAAAGAGTGCGTGGCAGACCCCACAATCTCTCATTTTCGAGGGGATCAGTCGGCCTTTTTCTTTTACAAGGAGGAATTCCCCATGAAAAAGAAACGAAAGAAACCCATGCGCTGCCCCTATTGCGGGGCCCCAGTGGTGTACCGCAGCGCGGACGGGATCTACCACGAAAACAAGGCGGGCACCATGCTCTATGTCTGTTCCCGATACCCAGAGTGCGACGCCTATGTGCGGGCCCAGCCGGGGACCTCGCTGCCCTTGGGCACCTTGGCCAACGGGGAGCTGCGGGCCCTGCGGAGACAGGCCCACCGGCAGTTCGATCAGCTCTATAAAACCGGGCGCATGACCAAGGAGGAGGCCTACCACTGGCTGGCAGACTTCCTCCAGGCGCCCCAGTCTCAGGCGCACATCGGGTATTTGGGAGAGTACACCTGCAAGCAGGTGATTCAGGCCGCCAAGGAACTGTTGGTCCGTACCGGCCCCAGAGGAGGGAAACCAGCGTGAAATTGACCGCGGAGCAGCAGCGTAAAGCAGAGGAGAATATGGGGTTGGTGGGCAAAGTGCTGGCAGATAAAGTCCATGGCCGGCAGTTTGGCAGCTACACCCGGGAGGATCTGTATCAAATAGGCTGCATTGGCCTGTGTAAAGCGGCGGCTACCGACAAGGGCGGCTGCTTTTCCACCTATGCCTACCGGCTGATCTGGAATGAGATCTGTAATGCCCTGGTTGCCGCCACCCAGCGGGAGAACAAGGAACTGGTCCAGGAGGATCTCTTCTGGGACCGGCAGGAGGCTCCGGCGGACACCCAGGCAGTTTTGGAGCTGAAAACCCTTTTGGATAGAACCGCTCAAAGCGTCACCGGCGTCGCGGCCAAGGGAATCCAGGCCATCCGCCTGCGGCTGGAGGGATATTCCACCAAGGAGATCGGCGAGAAATTAGGCGTCCCCCCAAACTATGTGACAGCGTGGGAAGCAAAGGCCAAACAGGCGCTGAGAAAGGCGGCTGGATAAACGGACGCATGAAAATGGCCCGTAGAAGGGATTTTCCTTCTGCGGGCCTTTGCTTTTTTAGAAAGGATGAATGGGTTTGAAGAAAATAAGTTGGCTGCTGGTTCCCATAGTTCTTTTTGCGGCAGTGTGCGTTCTCTTTCGGGCCGTGTTGTTTGTGGGAGTGGTGCCTTCTGCCTCCATGGAACCCACCATCCCGGCAGGGAGTGTTCTCCTGGGATGCCGCGTGGTGGGGGAACTCCGCCAAGGGGATGTGATTCTATTCGAGCACGACGGAAAAAGCCTGGTGAAACGCATTGCGGCGGTGTCCGAAGATCGGGTGTTCCTGAACGACGAAACCGGCAGCTTTTCGGTCAACCGCCCTTTTCCGGAATCAACTCGCACCCTCACCGTCCCGGAGGGGTGCTTTTTTGTGGTGGGGGATAACCGGGAAAATTCCCTGGACAGCCGGGTTTGGCAGAAGCCATTTGTGGATAAGGAAAATGTGATTGCGGTTCTGCTGGGGAGTATGGGAGGATCAAAGCAACAGTTTTCATAAATCCTCCTTGGGAGAACCTTCTGGAACACTTCGTCTCTGTTTGGGGAACCAAAATAGACATTTGGAAAGGGATGTGATACTATAGAGGGAGATTAGGCGAAGCTAACTTGCGTGGAGGGGGCACATACGATGACGGAAGCTGACAAATTGTCGCAAACCATATTTGGAAGTCAGGCAACGATAGTTACAAAGAAGCAGGATGAAACGACGTATCAGATGCAGTGCGATACACGAAACGGCTTTATGCATTGCTATCATATATTCCCTGGAATTGATTTGGCATACTCCACGTTTCATGCGTCCTCCTGTTTTATGAGAGATAAGCCTATGCCGAATATTCTGGAAATTGCCTATTGTCAAGCAGGCCGTTTTGAATGCGAGTACAAACATGGATATGTCACCTATTTGGGTGAGGGGGATTTTGCAGTCAGCATTTTGGCGCCAGAGCAGGAGCCGCCAGCGTTTCCCATCGGTTACTATGATGGGATCGCAATTATTGTAGATTTGGATGTTACAGGCCCCTGTTTTGAAAACATCGTAGAGGGGGTGTCTATTGATTTGCATGAGCTGGCACAAAAATTCTGTGCAGGACACACCTGTTCCGTTATCAAGACGCCCCCAGACCTTCTCCATGTGTTCCATGAAATCTGTAACGCGCGAAGTGCCGCGCCATTGGGGTATCTTCGCCTCAAGGTATTGGAAAGTTTTTTCTTACTCTCTCAAATGTTGCCGGAAGAAAATTTTCAAACAGCAGCCTATTACTCTGCCAGTCACATCAAAAAAGTCAAAGCCTTGAGGGCAGAGTTAACAGAACACTTGGATACCCATGAACCCTTAAAAGCAATGGCTGCCCGCTATGGTATGAGCCTGACGGCGTTGAAAGACTGCTTCAGGGCTGTGTACGGCAAGCCGATCCATGCGTTTCAAAGGGAATATAAAATGCAGGCAGCAACAAAAATGCTTGTCACGACTAATCTGTCAATTGCTGAAATATCAGGGAAACTCGGCTATGAAAATCCCAACAAGTTTTCCTCTGCCTTTAAGGAGATCATCGGGCAGTCCCCCACGGAGTACCGTAAGAACAGAAAATAGTTGGCTTTTTGGATAGATTGCGGCTTTGCGGAGTGGAGCAAAAAGTAAATCTGGTTTATGATATGCTGCGTGGTTAGGCAATACTAACCACGCAGCATTTTTGGTATTAGGGGGAGGACAGATGAGCAAGGCAACGAGGCGATTTATCGTCAATAAAATTTTGGAAATGCTGATAACGCTCGTTGTTGTTACGCTGATTTCCTTCCTGCTGGTGCGCCTGTCACCCATCGATCCGGCTGAAGCCTATGCCCGCCGGTCATTTGCCGCGTTCAGCTTTACAGACGAGCAGATGGAGGCGCTGCGGGAAGATATGGGCCTCAATGATCCGCTGCCCGTGCAGTATGTGACATGGGTGAAGGATGCGCTCCATTTGGATTTTGGGGAGTCCTTTGTCAGCGGACAGCCGGTATTTGAAAAGGTCACAACAGCAATCGGCATAACAGTAACGATTGTCCTGATCTCAGCAGTGATTCAGGCGGTATTTATTCTTCTGTTTGGATGCCTGTGCTATGTAACGAGAAAGCGAATGATCGGACACGCGCTGATTTTCCTGTGTATCGCAGGCGTTTCCATTCCTTCGTTTTTCTTCGCCAGCACCTATCTGGACATTTTTGCCGTCAAACTTGGATTGACTTCGGTGGTGGGAAACACTGGCCTGATGCGTTATCTTCCGGCTGCGGTCTGTATTGCGATTGGGTGTATTGCCCTGTTTTCGCCCATGTTGGCAAACAACATTCAAAAAGAAATGGAGCAGGACAGCGCCTTCTATGCCCGCTGCCGGGGACTGTCTGAAGGAAAAATCCTGCTGCGCTATGCGCTCCCCAACGCCGTGGTCACATTGCTGCCCAACTTTTGTCAGATGCTCGGCCTCTGCATGGCCGGTTCCGCCATCGTGGAGCGGGTATTTTCCCTGCCTGGGCTGGGCTATCTGATTATTGACAGCGTTCTGTACCGGGATTCGCCGGTAATCCACGCAACCATTCTGTTCCTGGCGTTCTCGCTGGTGATGTTTAACATCCTTTCGGATGTGCTGCGGCGGATTTTGCAGCGGGACGCTTCTTCCAGAGAGGGGGCCAGACTGTGAGCCGGGTAAAGCATATCCTCTCTTACGCAATTCCCATTGCCGTACTGCTGTTTTTCCTGTTTGGATCGCTGTTCGCACCCCATGACCCGACAGCCACAAATATCCGAGGCAAATTCCTCACCAGCAGTGCCGAGTATCCCTTTGGCACAGATGATTTTGGCCGCTGTGAGTTCTCACGCATATTAGAGGGTGGGAAAACGACTTTGGGGATCGTGCTGGTCGGATCGGCCATTGTGATTGTGTTGGGAATCCTTTTTGGTATCCTGCTGGCAAAGACGGGCCGCCGCAGGAATATCCTCGCGGAGAGCATTTTGAATGCTGTCACAGCCATTCCGCCGGTGGCCTACCTGATTATCTTCATCGGCATTTGGGGGAACAGCATTCCCACCATGCTGGTGGCCCTGACCGCCTCTCTTATCCTGCGGATGATTAAGCTGGTTAAAACCTTAATCGAGGTAGAATACGACAAAGCATACATCATGTGCGCCATTGCCTGTGGTGCAAGCAAAGTGCGAATTATGCTGGTACATATCCTCCCCAATATCATCCGGGACATTGTGCAGTTTATTTGCCTCTCCTGTGCGGAAATGATTATCGCAATCTCTGGTTTCTCATTCATCGGCCTTTCGTTGGGCGATGATGTAATCGACTGGGGCGTAATGCTTTCCGATGCCAGGGCATTGGCGGGAACACATCCCCAACTGCTCCTTTATCCGATCCTCTTTATCTTTATCAGCTCCCTCTGTTTTTACTACTTGGGGCGGCTTTTGGAAAAGGAGGGGGCCTGATGCTGGAGGTCAAAAGTCTGACAGTCAAAGTGAAAAATGATGCGCCGATCCTGAGCGATGTTTCCCTCTCCATAGATACGGGGAGCTGCATCGGCTTGACCGGGGCCAGCGGCTCCGGCAAGACAACTTTAATCAAATCCATCATGGGGATGTATGGCGGCGACTTGGAAATCCCTCATGGGGAAATCCTGCTGGATGGAGATAATCTGCTAAAACATACCGCCAAAGAACGGCGGAAACTCTGCGGCAAGGTTATCGGCTTCATTCCCCAAAATCCAATGACAGCGTTTTTCCCGCATACAAAGATCGGACATCAAATGGCAGAAACATTCCGCTTGCACGCAAGCATGGATAAGAAGCAAGCGTTGGCACTGGCCGCTGATGTCTTGCAGCGGGTCAATTTGTCCGATACCAAGCGGATTCTGAACGCCTACCCGGGAGAGTTATCCGGTGGGATGCTCCAGCGCATTGCTATGGCACTGATTTTAGGAACAAAGCCAAAATATGTGCTGGCAGATGAACCAACCAGTGCTTTGGATGAAGCCAATCGGGACTTACTGCTCGATCTGTTGCGTGAGTACCAGCAAAGTTCCGCCATCCTGTTCATCTCCCATGATACCGAAGCGATGAAAGCACTTTGCCCCATCACTCATGTGATGGAGCATGGGAAAGTCATTGAAACGCAGGAAACGGAACAACTGTTTCTTCATCCACAGCAGCCGTGGACAAAACGGTTTGCCGCAGCAGCCTGTCATCGGGAGGAGGTAGACTGGAAATGGACTGCATTGAGTTAGATCATCTCACCAGGACCTATTACGATGCACAGGGAGAAACCTTCTGTGCCCTGGATCATGTTTCCCTGGCCTGGGAGCAGGGCCACAGTGTTGCCATCATGGGAGAAAGCGGCAGCGGGAAAAGCACTATGGCCCGGCTGATGATTGGTTTGGAGCGGCCCTCTGAGGGGCGTGTACTGGTCAATGGAGCCGATACCACCAAATGGGGCCATAGAGAGTGGAGAAAACACCGGGGCAAAATTCAAGCGGTTTTTCAGGATGCGGGCGGAACCTTGAATCCTGCTTGGAGTACCTCGAAAAATGTGGAGGAAGCTCTTGTAAACTTGACGGATTTATCCCCTGCACAGAGGAAAAGCCGCATATCTGAGTTGATGGAGCAAACCGGTTTGCGAAAAGACCTCCTGGATACTCCGGTCAGAAAATTGTCCGGCGGGGAACAACGCCGTCTGGCGCTTCTGCGCTCTCTATCTATTTTTCCAGAGTTTTTGATCCTGGATGAAGTGACAGCTGGCCTTGACCTGATTTCAACCGAGTCAGTTTTTCAGCTTTTAGAAAAATACCAGCAGGAACATGACTGCGCCTATCTGGTCATTACTCATGACCTGCAAATCGCCTCGCGGCTCTGCGAGGTCATTTACGAGATCGAACACGGCAAAATCACAAAAAAGGCCGTTCGATAACTATAAAATCACAGAAAGGAACAAAATGAGATGAAACGAACCAAACGTGTTTTGGGCCTTGCTCTTGCCGCGGTTATGTGCGTGGGGATGCTTACCGGCTGCAGTGGGGAAACATCCAGCAGCGCGACAGATTCTGATGGAGTGAGTACTTCTGAAACAACAAGTGCAGAGGAAAGCAGCTCGGCCGAAACGGAGGAAAAGGTCCTGAACATCGCCACGATTGGCGAAACCACAACCCTATCCCCCCTTTATATGATCGCGGACAACCGTCCCACGCAGAAACTGCTCTATGAGGGTCTGGTGAAATACGTGGATGGGGAGATCCAGCCGGTCCTAGCGGAAGATTGGGAACTGAGCGAGGACGGCACCCAGCTTACCTTCTATCTTCGGCAGGGTGTGACCTTCCATGATGGAGAGCCTTTCAATGCTGAGGCTGCGATTGCCAATATTGAATCCTGGCACATCAATCCTTCCTTTGCCTCTCTGCCTGGCGTTGTGGACTATACAAACATCGAGGCCGTAGATGAGTACACTATCCGCCTGACCTATGATACGCCGTACTTTGCATACATCAACGACTTCTGCTGGCCGGATGTCTGCACCATGATTTCTCCGAAACTGATTACCCAGGGAGATTTCCAGACCGTCAACGGTTATGCCGGAACCGGCCCTTACATCTATGATGAATATGTGGCGGGCCAGTACACCACCTTTGTCCGCAATGAAAACTATTGGGGAGAACAGCCTTACTACGACAAGATTGTTGCAAAGTACATTCCTGACAATGCCTCCCGTGTGCAGGCATTACAGACCGGTGAAATTGACCTGATTTACGGCTCCGCGGAATTGAGCTATGAGGACTATAACCAGGCCACCGCCATCGAGGGAATTGAGGGTAAGTTTGCTCCTTCCGGTTCGACGATCCGCAACATCATTCTGAACTTCAATGGGAATCTGGCTGATTTGAGCGTGCGCCAGGCGCTGGCCTACGCCATTGACAAGGAGGCTATTTCTGAGGGCCTGACCTATGGCTATGAGCCGGTAGCGAACACGATTGTTCCGGAGGGAACGCCTTACTCTGACATCTGCGGCACTATTGAATACAGCTATGACGTGGACAAAGCAAATCAGCTTTTGGATGACGCCGGTTGGACAATGAATGAATCCACCGGTATCCGGGAAAAGGATGGAACACCGCTTCATGTGGTCTTTACCTGCCCCACAGATGACAGCACCATCGGCTCTATCGCCACCTTGCTCCAGAGCCAGCTTGCCGAAGTGGGAATTGAAGTAGAGATCAAGAGCATGGAAAAGATGGAGTGGTACGCAAGTTATATGGAGCCCACCGGCTGGGATATTACCGCTATGACTGCCGGTTTCTTCAACTATGCTATGCCGCAGTGCTGGTTCTCGGCGATGATGGCGCAGATGCCGGAGGATGTTTCCATCCCGCTGCTGGACAATTCTGACGAGTTCATTTCCGCTCTGAGCGAATTTAAGACCTGCAACGATGAGACACGCCTGCGGGAGCTGTTTGAACTCCTCATCAATACGGATCTCGACCAGGTGCTGGATGTTCCTCTGACCCATCAGATGGATATGATCGTCTACAATACGGATAAGATTGCAGACTATAACTTTGCTTCCGATTATGCTTTCCTGGATGTGACGCAGATCACACCGGCAGAATAAAAAATGCGGCGATGCGGGGTGGTTGGGAGGAACCGACTGCCCCGCATTGCTTTGATGGAGGGTGAGAGATGATGAAACAAACACCATCGCCAGTCAAGCGGCTTTGGGAATTGGCTGGCGCACATCGGAGGGCCTATGCGTTCTCCATATTCCTGGCGATCCTGGGCGTCGCTTGTGGGATGATTCCGTATTTTGCCATCGCCTATATCATGCTCTGCCTGATGGATGGCGTAACCGCCCTGAGTACCTATGCCTTATGGTGCGGCGTGATCCTGTTGGGGTTTACGCTGAAGCTGCTATTTTCCACCTTGTCCACAACGGTGTCCCACACGGCGACCTTCCAGACATTGAAAGAGGTCCGTATGAGAATTGCAGATAAACTGTCACGGGTCCCCATGGGCTACATCATGGATCAGTCCTCCGGGCGGTTCAAGGACATTATCGTGGACCGCGTGGAAAGCATGGAGCCGATTCTGGCTCATTTGGTGCCGGAAATGACTTCAAATCTGTTTGTCCCTCTGTGTATCATTGTCTACCTGTTCATTTTGGACTGGCGTATGGCGCTGGCTTCCCTTGTGACCCTGCCCATTGGTTTTCTGTGTTATATGGGGATGTCCCGCGGGTATAGTGAGCGGTTTTCCGGTCTGATGAAACGGGTGCAGAAGATGAATGCCACCATTATTGAGTATGTGGGAGGAATTGAGGTCATCAAGGCATTCAATCAGTCCGCCAACTCTTATCAGAAGTATTCCGATGCGGTCAACGATGACGCCAGCTACGCGGTGGATTGGATGAAGGACACGCAGTTGTTCATGTCCATGAGCAATACGATCTGGCCCAGTGTCTGGCTGGCGGTTCTGCCCATCGGCGCTGTGCTTTATCAGAATGGGACCTTGGCCGCCCCGGTATTTCTGACGATTATGATTTTGTCCCTGGGTATTGTAGGGCCGATTTTGGGGGCCATTAAGTTTACAGATAACATTTCACAGTTGGGTACGATTGTAGGCGAAGTTGGGAGCCTTCTGGATGCACCGGAAATGGTGCGGCCAGCTCACGATGCCGACATTCACGACTTGACCATCCTCTTCCAGGATGTTTCTTTCTCCTATGACCCAAAGGACCCGAAGCCGATACTGGATCACGTCAACCTGACGATTCAGCCGGGAACGATGACGGCATTGGTGGGGCCCTCCGGCTCAGGCAAATCCACCATTACAAAGTTGATTACAGGCTTTTGGGAGGCCACTTCCGGTGCGATTACGCTGGGCGGAGTGGATTTGAAGAATATCCCCTTGTCACAGCTTTCCTCCTGCGTGTCCTATGTATCCCAGGACAATTATCTCTTTGACGAGAGCATCCGGGAAAATATCCGCATGGGCCGGTTATCTGCCACCGATCAGGAAGTAGAGGATGTCGCCAAAAAGTGCGGCTGCCATGATTTTATCATGGGATTAGAGCATGGGTATGACACGATCGTAGGCGGCGCTGGCGGCCATCTGTCAGGCGGTGAACGTCAAAGAATTGCCATTGCCAGAGCTATGCTGAAGGATGCCCCGATCATTATTTTTGATGAAGCGACAGCGTACCTCGATCCAGAGAATGAGAGTTTGGTACAGGAAGCCATCTCTAAATTGGTACAAGGAAAAACGCTGATTATGGTTGCCCACAGGCTCTACACTGTCACGGGCGCGGATCAGCTGGTTGTCGTCAATCAAGGCCGGATTGAAGCCACCGGAACACATGAGGAACTTCTGCAAAGATGTCCGCTCTACAAGGAAATGTGGCAGGCCCATATCGGAAGCCGTGACGAGGGAGGTGAAACGGCATGATTACTGCCTTAAAGAAGATTTATGTTTTTTCCGGCAGATGGAAAGGGGTACTGAAAAAAACGGTTGTGTTCAGTTTGCTGCACTCCATTTTTGATATGTTCCAGATCGGTGCGCTTTTCCTTATCCTCAACGGATTGGTCGAGGGCCTTCATGGTCAAGACATTATATTTGCATTCCTGCTCCTTTTGGCCGGTGTGATCGGGAAAATCATTTGCAGTTATATTTCCGACTTTTCGCAGACGAGGGTTGGGTATTTCATGTGCGCGGATAAGCGCATCCATGTGGGCGACAGGATGAAATATATGCCGATGGGCTACTTTAACAGCCACAGCCTTGGAAATCTGACTTCTACCGTGACGACTACAATCAGTGATGTGGAGAATAATGCTCCCTCTGTGTTGATTACTGTCATTCACGGCTTTATCCATGTGGTTGTCATCACCATCGTTATCTTTTTCTTTGACTGGCGGATCGGCCTGTTGGCTTGCCTGGGAATCCTGCTGTTTCTGTTCTGCAATTCGCTCCTGCAAAAGAAATCCCAGGAAATCTCTCCAAAGCGGCAGGCAGCGCAGGAGGACTTGGTAGGGGCCACACTGGAATACATCCAGGGTATGGGCATTGTAAAATCCTTTAACCTGGGCGGTGGGTCCAATCAGAAGATGAAGCAGGCGATTGAAGAAAGCCGCGCCAGAAACACAAAGTTGGAGACGGTTTTCGGCCCCTACGGGATGCTGCAGCTGTTCATGCTGCGGCTGGCAAGTGTTGCGATCATGTTCTGTTCCATCCTGTTCTATCTGGAAGGGAGCATGACCCTCGTGTACTGCTTGATGATGTGTGTTGCCTCTTTCCTGATTTTCAGTGAGCTGGAGGCTGCCGGCGGCAAGTCTTTTGCGCTCCGGCTGATCGAAAGCTCGATTGACAAGGTAAATGCCATTGACGACACCCCGGTCATGGACCTCTCCGGGAAAGATATTACGCCCAAAGACACCACCATTGAATTGCAGGATGTGGGATTCTCTTATGGGGATCACCGAATCCTGAGCCATGTGAACCTGACGATCCCGGCGAAAACGACTACAGCAGTTGTTGGCCCGTCTGGTTCCGGGAAAACAACATTGTGCAGTCTGATTGCCCGCTTTTGGGATGTGAACGAGGGCTGTATCAAGTTGGGGGGTGTGGATATACGGGAGTACAAACTGGACAGCCTGCTTTCCAACATCAGCATGGTCTTTCAAAATGTTTTCCTCTTTGCGGACAGCATTGAGAACAATATCAAATTTGGAAAGCCAGATGCCACCCACGAAGAAGTTGTCCAGGCTGCGAAGGCTGCCTGCTGTCACGATTTTATCATGGCACTTCCCAATGGCTATGATACGGTCATCGGGGAAAGCGGTGCAACTTTGTCCGGCGGAGAAAAGCAGAGAATTTCCATCGCACGGGCTATTTTGAAGGACACCCCTATCATCATCCTGGACGAAGCCACCAGCAGTGTTGACCCGGAAAACGAGGCGGAATTACAGCAGGCCATCGAGAAACTGACAAAGGATAAAACGGTGATTATCATTGCACACCGGCTGAAAACCGTCCGAAACGCTCAGCAAATCATCGTGATTGCAAATGGTGGGATTGCACAGTGCGGCACACATCAGCAGCTGATGGAGCAGCCGGGTATCTATGCAGATTTTGTCCATGTCCGGGAGAAAGCAATCAACTGGAAACTGTTTGCTGAAACAGCGCAGTAATGTAGAGGGTGCTATGTTTTCTTTACTGGTACGAATGGCATGGGAGGACTCTATGGAGAAAAAGCATACCACCGCATCAGGCGAGGACTATTTGGAGGCCATCTTGATGCTCCAGCAAAAACACGGCACTGTGCGCTCCGTGGATGTGTCCCACCAGCTGGAGGTATCCAAGGCCAGCGTCAGCTACGCGGTGACGACTTTGCGGCAAGGTGGATTTCTCACCATGGAGGATGATTTCTCCCTCCACCTGACCGATGTGGGCCGGGAGGTAGCGGAGCGAGTGTATGAGAAGCACCGGTTCTTCTTTGAAATGCTCACCGCTGCCGGGGTGGAACACCACACCGCTCAGCGGGAAGCCTGCCGCATGGAACACACACTCAGCGAGGAGAGCTTTCAGAAGCTGAAGCAGTCCGTGGAGAGGAAGGACGCCCATGCTGATCCATAAGACCACCGATTATGCTATCCGGCTGCTTTGCTGCGTGGCAGGGGCGAAAAATCCGGTGCCTTCCTCCAAGCTGGCGGTTGAGCTGGGTGTCTCTCCCCGGTATGTCCTCCACTTTGGCGCTATGCTGCGGGAGGCCGGCTTCGTCCAAGTCACCGGCGGCCCGGCAGGGGGATTTTCCCTTGCCCGCAGCCCTGAAAACATCTCGCTGTGGGACGTCTTCACCTGTATGGAAAATGCGGAAGGGCTGGTCCCCACCGCTCCCAAGGACACTGCGCTGGGGGAATTCTACACCATGGTGGAAGAGAAGTTCCGGGCAAAACTCCAGGGGATGACGTTGGAAAAACTGTGCAGGACCAAACCATAAAATCTTCGAAATGAAAGCGCCAAGTGTGGAGTTCCCCATTCGGCGCTTTTTATTTGCAGGACCAAGCGCTTTGCCAAAGGGGAAAATTCCTTTCTCCGCACTCCGAAAGATTTCCCAAAGACGGAGAAACCGTGGAATTTCTTTGTCCAAACGGTGCAAAGCCGTCCAACAGGAGCAGACAAAAGGGAGCATTTCCGGTACAATGCTGCCTGTGAAAAAGGGCGCCCAGCGTCCTGTTTTTCACGCCAGGGGTTAGCAAAAACTAACGAAAGGAAGCGCACCCTATGTCTGAACAAAGTAAAAGCCGCGCCATGGGCGGCAAAGATGTCATTACCGTGGGAATTTTCTCTGCCATCTATTTCGTCATCAACTTCGCCTTCATGCTCTTAGGCGGGATTCACCCGCTGCTGTGGATCTTAATGCCAGGTTTTATCGCCCTGTTTACCGGTATCCCGTATCTCATGATGTGCGCCAAGGTGCAGAAGGTGGGCTCTGTTTTGCTGATGGGCCTCATCACCGGCCTTATCTACTATGTCACCGGGCAGTTTACCGTGGTGATCCTGATCTCCTTCGCCACTGCCTGCATTCTGGCGGAACTTATCCGGGGCCTTACCCATTACCAAAGCATGGCAGGAAACCTTGTGTCCTTTGTGCTGTTTTCCGTGGGAATGGTGGGCTCCCCGCTGCCCATCTGGCTCATGCGGGAGGACTTCCTGCAGCAGATCACGGAGCAGGGGATGCCCGCAGACTATGTAAACACCCTGGCAGCGCTGTCCTCCCCTGGGATGCTGGTGGTACTGTTTTTGGCCCCCATCGTGGGAGCCGTCATCGGCGGGCTGCTTGCAAAAGCCATGTTCCGCAAGCACTTTGAAAAGGCCGGCCTGGTGTGAGATGGAACAAACACTGCGTGTTTTTGATCCCCGGGCTGGACTATGGCTTTTGGTGGCGGCGAATATCATTGCCTTCCGTCCCCACACTTTCTGGCTGGAGGCGGCCCTGATCGCCCTGCTGCTGGCGCTGATGATCGGCCACGGCAGGCCGTCCATGGCATGGAAATGGGCGGTAGGCTACGGCGCGCTGCTGGTGTTTCAGCAGGTCATCCTGCCATCGTCCCCTATGATCATCGCCACCAGCTTCACCATCTTTGCCTCCTACACCCGCCGGATGTTTCCCTGCCTGATGACCGGCGCGCTGATGCTCAAATGCACGCCCCTGCGGGTCCTGATCCTGGGGCTGCGATGGATTCACCTCCCCCAAAAGCTGATTGTGGCCATCTCTGTGACCCTGCGGTATTTTCCGGCTATCCGGGAAGAGGTCGGCTACATCCGAGACGCCATGAAGTTGCGGAATATTCGGGGCCTTGCCCGGCTGGAGGGCACGGTGGTTCCCCTGATGGTTTCCGCTACAGAGACAGCAGATGAACTGTCCGCGGCGGCGGTGACCCGGGGAATCGAAAACCCGGCCCGCAAAACCAGCGCCATCTCTCTGCGGTTCTCCCTTTTGGACTTATTTGGGATGCTGGCAGGACTTGCCTTGCTGATTCTTTCATTTGTGATACAATAAGGGGGCGGTGGGAACGATGAATATAACGATTGACCATGTCTCCTTTGGCTATGGAGAGGTCCAGGAGACGCTGTCTGACCTCAGTGCCGCCGTGGCGCCGGGAGAGTGCGTCCTGTTGTGCGGCTCTTCTGGCTGCGGCAAGACCACGGTGACCAAGCTGATCAACGGCCTGATCCCCGCCTTTACGCCGGGGTGCCGTCTGGAGGGGCGGGTGGTGGTCGATGGCCTCGACCCCGCCCGAACGTCCATGTATGAGCTGGCCCGGAAGGTAGGCTCCGTTTTTCAGAACCCCAAGTCCCAGTTTTTCAATCTGGATACGGACAGCGAACTGGCATTCGGCCTGGAAAACGAAGGGCGTCCTCCAGAGGAGATCCGCCTCCGGGTGGCGGAAACCGTGAAAGCCTTGCAGCTTCAGGGACTCACGGGGCGCAGTATCTTCTCCCTCTCCGGAGGGCAGAAGCAGTTGCTGGCCTTTGGCTCCGTCTATGCCATGGGGCCGGAGATCTTTGTGCTGGATGAACCCACGGCCAACCTGGACCAGGCGGCCATCGCCCGGCTTCACGATCAGATTGCCGCCCTGAAGCGGGAGGGCCGCACGGTGATCATTGCGGAGCACCGGCTGTACTTCCTCACCGATCTCATCGACCGCGCCCTCTATCTGCGGGGCGGGGTGCTGGAACGCGCCTTCTCCCGGGAGGAGTTTTGCGCCATGCCAGAGGGAGAGCGGGAGGCACTGGGACTTCGCACTTTGCGGCCGGTGAGCTGTACCCTCCCTGCGGCGGAGCCTGGGGGCAGTCCCCAGGGCCTTTCGGTGGAGGGACTGACCTGCGGTTTTCGCAAGGAACCGCCGGTGTTTCAGGATCTGTCCTTCTCCGCCCGCCCCGGTGAGGTGGTGGCCATCACCGGCCCCAATGGCGTGGGAAAAACCACCCTCTCCCGCTGCCTGTGCGGGCTGCTGCGTGAACGGGCGGGGGTGGTCCGATGGAATGGAAAATTGCTGAACCAAAAGCAGCGGCAGCAGGCGTCGTTCTGCGTTATGCAGGACGTGAACCACCAGCTCTTCTCCGACAGCGTGTGGGGTGAGTGCCGGCTTTCCGCCCCGGACGCGCCGGAGGAGACCATCCGGCAGGTGCTGGACAGCTTACACCTGCTTCCGTTCCGGGAGCGGCACCCTATGGCACTGTCCGGCGGACAGAAGCAGCGCCTGGCGGTGGCCACTGCTTTGCTGTCGGAGAAACCGGTGCTGCTGTTTGACGAGCCCACCAGCGGCCTGGACTACGCCCGGATGGTGGAGGTGTCCGGCGTGCTCCGAGATCTGGCCCGCCGGGGGCGGATCGTGCTGGTGGTCACCCACGATCAGGAATTTTTGCAGCGCTCCTGCCACCGGGTGCTGCGGCTTTGAGAGGAGGTGTGCCCATGCCGGAGGGAATGCTGGAAAACCCGGGAATTCCGGTCCCTGTGGCAGAGAGCGGCGGCTGCCGGGTCTTTCAGTTCCACAGTGACACGGGGGAGGGGATCATGACCCAGTACGACCTGTTCCCCGGGGTCTATCTGATGTATAACGACTTCCACATGGAGGGCTATGACTCCAGGTTTCACACAGACCAGGACCTATTGTGCATCGACTACTGCCGCCAGGGGCGGATGGAGTACCCGGCGGGCCCGGACGCCTACTCCTATGTGGAGGCGGGGGATCTGAAGCTGGACCGCCGGCTGGAGCACCAGGGACACTTCACCTTCCCCCTGGCCCACTACCACGGCGTGACCATTGGGCTGGAGCTGCCCGCAGCGGCCGCGGCGCTCGGGGAATGGGTGCGGGAGTTTCCGGTGGATTTGTACCGGCTGCAACAGAAGTTCTGCTCTGGACGGCACCCAAAAGTGATTCACGGGGCGCCCAGCGTGGACCACATCTTCCAGGAGCTCTACGCCGTGCCGGAGCAGATCAAGCTGCCCTATTTCCGCATCAAGGTGCTGGAGCTTCTGTTGTATCTGGACGCCCTGGAACTGGACGAGCGGACGGAGAAGCCCTACTTCTACCGCTCCCAGGTGGAGACCGTCAGGGCCATCCACCGCCTGCTGACCGGGGATCTGGAGCGGCACTACACCATCGCCCAGCTGTCCCGGCAGTTTTCCATCCCCGCCACCGCGTTAAAGGCGTGCTTCAAATCCGTGTACGGCCAGCCTGTAGGCGCCTATATGCGTCTCTTCCGCATGGACCGGGCCGCCCTGCTGCTCCGGCAGGAGCCCCAGGCCAGTGTTGCGGAGATCGCGGGCCGGGTGGGATACGACAGCGCCAGCAAGTTTTCCGCCGCCTTTAAGGAAGCCAAGGGTAAATCCCCTCTGGAATTCCGCCGGGAAAGCAGGAAAAATTCTTCCGGCTAAACGGCGCAAGCCTGGCCTGGCGGAGCGGAAAAAATCAAGAAAATCCCCTATCATCGTTGTGGTAAGCATAAGCAAACCACAACGATTTTTTTAGAAAAGGGGTCTTGTGCATGAAAGAGAGAACCTGGCTGGGCATTTTGCTCTCCTTTGCCGCGCCCTGCCGAGGAAAGATGGCCGCATCGGTCCTCTTTGCCATTTGCAGTGTGGCGGGGGGATTTGTGCCCTATCTGGGCGTGTATCAAATCATTCGCCTGTTCCTGGAGCGGCGGGCCGATTGGGAGGGTATTCTGTTCTGGTGCGGCGTGTGTCTGGCAGGCTATGCCGTGAAGGTGGCGGGGTACGCCCTGTCCACCACTTTGGCCCATGTATCTGCCTATACCATCTTAGAGGGCCTGCGGCTTCGGGCGGCAGACCAGCTTATGGGCGCGCCTCTGGGCGAGGTGGAGAGCCGTCCCATCGGCGCCATGAAAAGTACCATTGTGGACCGGATTGAGGATGTGGAGCCCCCTTTAGCCCACATGATCCCGGAACTCAGTTCCAATCTCCTGCTGCCTCTGGTGGTGGTCATCGCCATGTTTTCCATCGACTGGCGCATGGGCCTGGCTTTGCTGGTGACCATCCCGGTGGCCCTGATCCCCATGGCCTTCGGGATGCGCTCCTATAACAAGAACTACGCCGCCTACATGGCGGCCAACGCCCATGTGAACAGCGTCATCGTGGAGT
>JAHZGF010000019.1:0-8531 GCA_019420945.1 Clostridiales bacterium
GGCGTTTCCTACCTTATGAGCTTTACACCATGCAGCGGTATCTCCAATATGACCGCCTGCAAGAGCTGGGCATGGCTCATTTTGACTGCTGGGCATCCCGCTTCGGCGAGACTGTGACGGCGCTGGAGCTGGCCCCGGAGGGCACCGGCTACCGGGCAAGAACAAGATTCAGCAAGTTTTTCAACCTGCCGGAGCTGATGAACCTGTTCAAAGAGGTGGCCGACATCAAGACCGCCGATCAGCTGCACCTGCCCACCCCGCAGGTGGAGTACCACAACATCGTGGCTCAGCCCACCGAGCAGCAGCAGGAAATGGTGAAGGCGCTTTCGGAACGCGCTTCCCTGGTACACAGCGGTACGGTGGACCCGTCCCAGGACAATATGCTCAAGATCACCAGCGACGGGCGCAAGCTGGGGCTGGACCAGCGGATCATCAACCAGCTGCTGCCGGATGAGCCGGGCACCAAGGTCAATCAGTGCGTGGACAACATCATGCAGATCTGGCGGGACGGCGAGGCCGACAAGCTGACCCAGCTGGTGTTCTGCGACATCTCCACGCCCCAGGCCCGGCCTGCCAAAAAGGTGGCCAAGGCGCTGGACAACCCGACCCTCCACGCTTTGGAGGACGCGGTGCCGCTGGACGAGCCGGAACCGGCTTTTACCGTGTACGAGGACATCCGGCAAAAGCTCATCGCCCAGGGTGTGCCCGCCGAGCAGATCGCCTTTATCCATGAGGCCAACACCGAGGTGCGCAAAAAGGAGCTGTTCTCCAAGGTCCGCACCGGCCAGGTGCGCGTCCTGCTGGGCAGCACGGCCAAAATGGGCGCGGGCACCAACGTGCAGGACCGCCTGGTGGCGCTGCATGACCTGGACTGCCCGTGGCGGCCCGGCGATTTGGCCCAGCGAAAGGGGCGCATCGAGCGCCAGGGCAACCAGAACGAGACCGTCCATGTGTACCGCTATGTCACCGAGGGGACTTTCGACGCCTACCTCTGGCAGACGGTGGAAAACAAACAGAAATTCATCAGCCAGATCATGACCTCCAAATCGCCGGTGCGAAGCTGCGACGATGTGGATGAAACGGCGCTTTCCTTTGCTGAGATCAAGGCGCTGTGCGCCGGAGACCCGCGCATCAAGGAGCGTATGGACCTGGATGTGGACGTGGCGCGGTTAAAGCTGATGAAGGCCGACCACCAGAGCAAGCAGTACCGCCTGGAGGACCAGCTGCTCAAAACCTTCCCGGAGGAGATCGAGAAAAACAAGGGGTTTATCGCCGGGCTGGAAGCGGATATGAAAACGCTGGCGGAACACCCCCACCCGGAGGACGGCTTTGCCGGGATGGAAGTCCGTGGCGACACCCTCACCGACAAGGAGAACGCCGGGGCCGCGCTGCTGGACGCCTGCAAGGAGGTCAAAGGGACCAACCCGGTGCCGGTGGGCAGTTACCGGGGCTTCGCTATGTCGGTGTCGTTTGACGCTTTCCGGCAGGAGTATATGCTCCTGCTGAAAGGCCAGATGACCCACCGGGCGACGCTTGGCACAGACCCCCGTGGAAATCTCACCCGTATCGACAATGCGCTCAGCCAGATGCCCCAGCGGCTGGAGGCGGTGAAGAACCAGCTGGACAATCTCTACCAACAGCAGGCCGCCGCCAAAGCGGAGGTGGGCAAGCCATTCCCCTTTGAGGATGATTTGCGGGTAAAGTCCGCCCGGCTGGCCGAGCTGGACGTACTGCTGAACATGGACGGCCGGGGCCGCCCTGAGCCGGAGGCGGTGCTTGCCAAGAGCAGCCGCCCCTCGGTGCTGGAAGGGCTGAAACGCCCGGTGCCGCCGCGCAATCCCGAAAAGAAACCCAAACACCACGAACAGGAGGTGCGATAAGATGAATACCGATAAAAACACGGCCCTTTATGAAAAGATGGCCGCCGAACAGGACAAGTTCCGGGACTGGCTGAAAAGCCAGCCCCCGGAGGAAATTCTAAAGCATACCTATGAGTACACGGTCCGGGAGGACATTTTGATGGCGATGGAGGAGCTTGACCTGCCCCAAAGCCGGGCCGCCGCGCTGCTGGCATCGCCGTCCCCGCTGGCCGATGTCTACAAGGAGTTTTCTGACCGGGAAATTTCCTACATGGATGTGGTGCGGGACAGCATCGAGCAGCGGGCCGAGGCGGCGCTGGACGCCCAGCGGGAACTGCCGCTCTACCGGCACGACGCCGCCTATGCCCGTGAGCAGGGCAACCTGGATTTGTACCGGGCGTCCCGACGCGCCAACATCGCCTGCAAGGAGGCCATCGAGGCGTCCCTTTCGGAACATTACCGGGACAACCGGCTGGACAGAGACGCGGTGCCCCAGGTGATCGAGCAGTTCGGCTACACCCGCACCCTCTATGTGCTGGCAAACACCGTACAGCAGATGGAATGGGATGGACGGTTCAGCCCGGCCAACAGAGCGTGGGCCAGGACGGTGGACATCCCGCCCAACCCGGACGGCTTCGGCGGCGACCGCAACCTGGACTTCGTGGTGGACAGCCACCCCGGTCTGGTCGATCTGTTCTTGAGCCAGGCGCGGCAGGATTATTTGCGGCTCCAGCCGCTGACGCCGGAGGAAATTCACACTGAGGCCGCCCGGCTGTTGCAGGAGCTTCGTGCGCCGGATACGCCCAACAGCCCCCACGGCACCCATTACATGGCCCGCGTTTCGCCGGACTTTCTGGCCCGCGCAGGCACCCAGGCCCACGACCAGCTGATGGCGCTGCTGCCGTTCCGCAGCCTGGCGATCACCGGCATGAAGGACCTGCCCGGCACCTATGTCACCATTCTGGCCAGCGAGGACCGTTCCAAAGAGCTGCGCCAGCGCCGCCCTTCGGTCCGCCGCCAGCTGAAGCAGGAGCCGTGTTCCGCTGAAAAGAAAGCGCCCGTTCGTAAGAAAAAGGAGCCGGAGCGGTGAGCGGCCCCAAGCGCAAACGGGAGGTGCAGCTGAACTTCCGGGTCTCGCCGGAGGAACTGGCGCTGATTGAGCAGAAGATGGCTCAGCTGGGGACAAAGAACCGGGAAGCCTACCTGCGCAAGATGGCCCTGGACGGCTATGTGGTGCGCCTGGAACTGCCGGAACTGAAGGAGCTTGTCTCTCTGATGCGCTATTCCAGCAACAACTTGAACCAGCTGGCCCGCCGCGTGAATGAAACCGGGCGCATCTACGACGCTGACCTGGAGGATATATCCCGGCGGCAAGAGGCTTTGTGGGATGGGGTGCATCAGGTATTGACCCAGCTGGCAAAGCTGACGTGACAGGGGCATACGCCCCGGCTGTGAGGGAGGTCCGGTGCGTGCAGGCTGCATCGCCGGGCCTCCCTCTTTTTTTCTTTGCCGGTATCGTTGCGTTTTGGCGGGTTGTGCTTGATAATGGAGTCAGAAACGAGGTGATGGCTGATGTTGACGTTTGAAAACGTCTTAAAGATTTTTCAAGAGTACCTGCTGCGCGACCCGGAGGAAGAAGTTCTCCCTTGTAAACGCGGCTATGTCCGATTGACCTGGGACAAGGATTCCCGCTACTGCGTGGACGGCATTCTCTGCCGGACCCCGGAGGAACTGTTCGATATACTTCTTTCGGATTTTCAGGACTTTGCCATGATCTGCCGGACGCGGGGACGCCGGGAGGTCACAGAGGCGGACGAAAAGGCCGTAGAGGAACTGTGCCAGCCATACCTGGACTGGCGGAAGGAGGCGCTGAAATGAGAGCGGTACTGTTTATTTTGAAATTGGGGCTGAAAATCCTTGCCGCGCCGGTGGTGCTGGCGCTGATGCTGTTCACCTGGCTGTGCTTCGGGCTGCTGTATGTTTCCAGCTTTATCTTCGGCTTGGCCTCTACGGTGGTGGCGCTGCTGGGGATCGCGGTGCTTGTGACCTACTCGCCGCAAAACGGCGTGATCCTGCTGGTGATTGCCTTCCTGGTCAGCCCGCTGGGCCTGCCGATGGCCGCCGCCTGGCTGGTGGGTAAGGTGCAGGACCTGCGGTATGCGATCCAGGACGCGGTGTACGGTTGAATTGGAAGCGAAGAATTGCCGGGAGTGATTGCCCGGCAATTTTTTGACTTTACTTTCGTGCTAATTTCGCGTATAATATTAGCATGAAAGGAAGGTGAAGAACGTGAGCCAATTTCAACAGCTGGACCAGCTGATGGAACGTCAGGACGGGATGCTGCGCACCGGGCAGGCCCTCGCGGCCGGGATCTCAAAACCTGTTTTTTATCAATTCGTGCAGTCTCGTGGGCTGGAACAGGCGGCGCATGGGATTTATCTTTCCAAAGATGCCTGGGTGGACGCCATGTATCTGCTGCATCTTCGCTGTTCGCAGGCAGTTTTTTCCCATGAAACGGCGCTGTTTTTCCACGACCTGACTGACCGGGAGCCGCTGGCCTATTCCATTACGGTCAAGACGGGCTACAACCCCACCCGGCTTAAAAGTGAGGGCGTTCAGGTCTTTACCATCAAGGCGGAGCTGCATGAGGTCGGCCTGTCAACCGCACAGACCCCCTTCGGTCACGATGTGCCGGTCTATGATATGGAGCGGACGATCTGCGATGTGCTGCGCAGCCGGAGTCATATCGAGATGCAGACATTTCAGGACGCTTTGAAAGCGTATGCTCGCCGGAAAGACAAGGACCTGCGGACGCTGGTGCGCTATGCCAGGCTGTTCCGGGTCGAGAAGATTTTACGCCAGTATTTGGAGGTACTGTTATGATAAAGACAGCCAGACAGCTGAAAGATTTGATCCGCAACCTGTCAAAGAAAAATGCTGCGGATGCGCAGATTTTGATGCGCAACTATATGATGGAGCGTTTTCTGGAACGCATTTCTCTCTCGTCCTACCGGGACAAATTCATCCTCAAGGGCGGGATGCTGGTGGCCGCGATGGTCGGTCTGGACGCCCGCTCCACGATGGACCTGGACGCAACGGTCAAGGGGGCCAACGTCAGTGTCGAGGATGTGGAGAACATGATGGCCGAGATCATCGCCGTTCCCATTGATGACGGCGTTACCTTCCAGGTGAAAAACATTTCAGAAATCATGGATGAAGCGGAATATCCCGGTATCCGGGTCACGATGACAACGCTCTTTGACGGGGTGCGCACCCCGCTGAAAATCGACATTTCCACCGGCGACGCCATCACCCCTAAAGAGGTGCGGTACAGCTTCAAGCTCATGCTGGAGGACCGCTCCATTGATGTTTGGGCCTATAACCTGGAGACCGTGCTGGCTGAAAAGCTGGAAACCATCATCACCCGCACCACGACCAACACCCGCATGAGAGATTTTTACGACATCGCCATTTTACAACAACTCTATGGCAGCACTCTGGACCCGCACGTTCTCCATGACGCGCTGCTGGCGACAGCCCACAAGCGCGGCACCGAGCGCCATCTGGCCGAGGCCGCCGAAGTCTTTGATGAAGTGGAGAACAGCCCGGTCATGCAGGACCTGTGGGCGGCCTATCAGAAAAAGTTTTCCTATGCGTCCGACCTTGGCTGGGATACGGTCATGGCTGCGGTGCGGCAGTTGTTCGTTCGCTGCGAGGGCACGGTATGAAAAAGCGTGGACACTACTGCAAGGTCTGTGGCGAGTATAAGGCAAACGAAAAGTTTTCTGGCAAGGGACACGCCGTGCACATTTGTAAAACCTGCGCCGCTCTCCCGCCAGAAAAGCAGGCAGAAGAAATGACGCTTACCCGGCTTGTCAACCTTCCCTGGCGATTATCCAAAGAACAACTTTCGTGGCTGAAGAAACGGATGAAGGACAAGCGGGATGCCGTGCGAACCCTGGCGACGGAACAATATGAAATTCGGTTCCCGCCCAGGATAAAACTAGATGAATTGGAAGATGACTTTGAAGAAGATTTCGATTTTTATATGGACGAGGAAACTGATATAGAGAAACCGATGCGGTCTGTGATGAGCAGGCCGCTTATTTTTTGGAAAGGAGGCGGACCCCACATGACCACCACCCGCATTATACCGCTGCACGCCGGCAAGGGCCGCACGGTCGGCAAGGCGATCAGCGACATCATCGACTATGTAAAAAATCCAGAAAAGACCGACCACGGCAAACTCATCACCAGCTACCAATGTGACAGCCGCGTGGCCGACGCGCAGTTCCTGCTGGATAAGCAGACCTACGCCGCCCGCACCGGCCGGGTGCGCGGTGCGGACGACGTGATCGCCTACCACCTGCGGCAGTCCTTTGTGCCGGGCGAGATCACGCCGGAGGAAGCCAACCGACTGGGCGTGGAGCTGGCCCGGCGCTTCACCAAGGGCAGGCACGCTTTCATCGTCTGTACCCACATCGATAAGGCTCACGTCCACAACCATATTATATGGAACTCCACCACGCTGGAGTGCGACCGCAAGTTCCGCAACTTTTGGGGCAGCACCCGCGCCGTCCACCGCCTGAGCGACACCATCTGCATCGAAAACAGCTACTCCATTGTGGAGGCTCCCAAGCGGCGCGGCCAGAGCTACAACAAGTGGCTGGGCGATGCGGCCAAGCCCTCCCACAAGGAGCTGCTGCGCCAGGCCATCGACCGGGCACTGGCACAGAAACCGGCCCGCCTGGAAGATTTGCTGCGCCTTCTGGAGCAGGACGGCTTCACCGTTCACCGGCGCGGCAAGACCATCTCCATCAGCGCAGAGGGCTGGGGCAACAACGTCCGCTTTGACCGGCTGGGGGACGGCTACACGCTGGACGATCTGTTGGCGGTCCTCTCCGGCCAGAAAGAGCATACGCCCCGCAAACAGCCTGCCCCGCAGGCCGCCCCGCCCAAGGTCAATCTGCTGGTGGACATCCAGGCAAAACTCCAGGCCGGGAAAGGTGCCGGATATGCCCGCTGGGCCAAGGTGTTCAACCTCAAACAGATGGCCCAGACCCTCAACTACCTGTCTGAACACGGACTGCTGGACTATGCCGATCTGGAGACAAAAACAACAGAGGCGACAGCCCGCTACAATAAACTGTCCGATCAGATCAAGACCGCTGAGAAGCGCATGGCCGAGATCGCCGTGCTGCGCACCCACATCGTCAACTATGCCAAGACCCGCGACACTTATGTGGCCTACCGCAAGGCCGGGTATTCAAGAAAATTCCGGCAGGAGCATGAGGAGGAAATCTTGCTGCACCAGGCCGCCAAGGAAGCCTTCAACGAGCTGAACGTGAAGAAGCTGCCCACCGTCAAGGAGCTTCAGACCGAGTACGCCCAGCTGCTGGCGGACAAGAAAAAGGCTTACGGAGAGTACCGGCAGGCCCGCGCCGCCATGCGGGAGCTGCTGACAGTCAAGAACAATGTGGATCGGGTCCTGGCGATGGAGCAGGCCGAGTCGCAACAGAAAGAAAAAGACCACGGCCAGCGGTGAGCTGGTCGCGGTCAAAAGCGTTCGCAAGAACGCGCAGCCACAGATTGAAAATCTGTGTTCCAAGGGGGCTTGGGGGGACTTCCCACAACAAGCGCGTGGGGCTATCTGGATAGCCACAGGCATCGCTTGCCAGTTTCACCAGTCTCAGCAACAAATTCTGCTAAATAGCAAAGGCCCAATGTAGACTTTCCATCTGCATTGGGCCTTGCTTTCATCAAAACCAAATTTGTTTTAAGCAACTGGCTGTAATCCACTCACATCAAAGAAGGCAGGCACACCACTAAATTCGTAACCGGCAATCTTGTCGGTGTTGTAGAGAATCAGGTCTTTGTAGTAGGTCAACGGAATATCAATCACATTACACAAGTCATAGTTGATGAGGTAATTGTAGAGTTCCTGAACCTCAGCAGGATCATCCGTCTGCTTAACAGCAGTGATAGCGTCAAAAAACTCCTGGGAGCCGTCAACCTGGCTCAGAGAGAAGGTATGCGGGGTCATGGAGGGCATAGCACCGAAGAAGCAGTGAGGTGAGGAAAATTCATACTCACCAATCCAATAGGTAATGTCAAAGTTGCCGGCCATCATCTCGGCATACCACTCCATCTTCTCACTGCCCTTGAGTTCCAGCCCGATGCCGACCTTCTCTAACTGGCTCTTGAGCAGAGTGGCATAGGAGGAAACCAGAGAATCCTGCGCCGTGTCATAGATAAAGGTCAGGTTAAGTGTCTCACCGTCTTTCTCCCGAATGCCAGTTTCTTCATTCATTACCCAGCCAGCCTCATCCAGAAGGGCGGCCGCTTTTTCGGGATCGTAGGGGTAAGATGCCGTAAGCTCAACGTCGGTGTAGGGGGTTCCTTCCGGGAAAGGCATCTCCGCAATCCGCTCATAGCCGTAGGTTAGGCCATCAGAGAACTCCTCTTTATTGATGGCGTGAGACACCGCCTGACGAACTCGGGCATCCACCAGAGGACCGCTGGAAGCGTTGAGGGTAATATCACGGGCACGAGTATCCTTTTCCGCAATGGCTCCTGCAACTCCATCCAGAGCTGTGGCCTGCTGGTAGTCCTGATAGGAAATCATGGAGCTACCATAAACCAGATCAATTTCACCGGTCTGGAGCGCCTGTA
>JAHZGF010000019.1:8541-10910 GCA_019420945.1 Clostridiales bacterium
AAGTGGAGTCAGGGATATACCGGGCAATGATTTCATCGAAATAGGGTTCCTCGCCCCAGTAATTCTCGTTGCGGACAAAGCGGGTGTATTCACCAGACACATATTCCTCATAGATGTAGGGGCCGGTGCCAGCATAACCCTGAACCGTCTGGAAATCGCCCTCCACAATTTGATTGGGCGACTGCATTCCGCCTACATCTGGCCAGCAGAAGTCATAGGCATAACCGTAGTAGGGGTGCGGGTAGGTAATAGTGACAGTGTACTCGTCCGTGGCTTCCACGCTCTCTATATCGTAAATACCGGGGCAGGCCATATACTGCGGGTTGCTGTGCATGAAATCCAGATTCTTTTTCACCGCCTCGGCATTGAAGGGGGTTCCGTCATGGAAAGTAATTCCTTGGCGGAGCGTCAGCGTCATCACGGTTCCATCCTCATTGAACGAGTAGGATTCAGCCAGATTGCCCTTGACCTCTCCATCCTCGTATTTTAGGAGGGTTTCATAGAGCATGGTGCACATGGAGTAATTATAAACACCCATATAAAGCGGAGACAGAGTAGTTGTCTCGGTCATGGTTGCGATGGTAAGCGTTTTGTCTTGGGTGTTGTCCCCACCTTGGCTTTCGGATATGGAGGATGACGGATCGTTGTTGGCTGGCCCGCCGCAGGCACTCAATACCATGCAGAGGCAGAGCACCGCTGAAATCAGAGAAAGCAATTTCTTTTTCATGACTATGTTCCTTTCTTTGGATATTATTTATTTGGATTCAGTGCGGACAGCTTCCCGCACGAATACCCCTTGGTTTAATTCGAGAATCCGACTGGATATGCGATATGCTGTCTGCCGGTCGTGGGTAATCAGCAGATAGGCACAGCCAAATTCCTCGTGGTAACGCTCCAGAACCTGCAGTACAGCATCTGCGGAAAGAAGGTCCAGCCCGCTGGTGACTTCATCCAGCACCAGAAATTGCGGATGAATGGAGAGGGCCCGGAGCAGAGAAAGGCGGCGCTGTTCGCCGCCAGAGAGCTGACGAACCGGAATTTGAAGAAGATGGGAGTCCATGTGGGTCAGCTCCATCAATTCATCGATTCTCGCCCGCCTTTGCCGCTTGTCCAACTGCGTCAAGTTGCGTAGGGCCTCCTCCACATTGTGGTAGACGGAGCGAGCCGGGTTGAGTGTCCCGGAGGCGTCCTGAAAAACCGCTTGGATATGACTGCGTTTCTCCCGCCATGTGGACGCCTTCCAGCGGGTAATATCTTCTCCATTCCATGTAATAGTTCCGCTGTTCGGTTTTTCAATGCCGATCAGAAGCCGGGCCAGGGTACTTTTTCCGCTGCCGCTTTCCCCCAGAACAGCGATATTTTCTCCAGCAGACCAGGAGAAAGACACATCATGAAGGACCTGGTATGGCCGCTGTTTTTCGTCCACATAAGTTTTGGACACCTGATCCACTACAAAGCCTTCCATGACCAATCTCCCCCTTTCCGGGTTTCCGCGGCATGAACAAATGCCTGCGTCCATGACTGCTGCGGATGAGTAAACAACGCTTCGGTATTCTGCCGCTCAATTATGGCGCCCTGCTCTAAAATCACTGTCTCCCGGCAGAGCATTTTCAAAGCCGATACATCGTGTGATACGAACAGGATGCCGGCGGAGTGATAAATCTCCCGCAGCAGCGTAAGAAGGTGATCCCGGTTTTCTTCATCCAAAGCCGAGGTAGGCTCATCCGCAAGGATATAGCGCGGGGCAAGCCCTCCCAGACAGGCCATGGATACCCGCTGGAGCATTCCGCCGGAGAGTTGGCTGGGAAAAGAGTTCAAAATCCGTTCCACATCTTCCAGATTGACGGCCAGCAGCTGTTCCCGGGCCAGCGTCAGCGCTTTGTCTTTCGGCAAATTCAAGCGGAGCCGGAAGGTCTGTACCATCTGTGCGCCGATTCTCATGTGAGGATCAAATGCGGTCATTGGGCTTTGTGGGATAAAGCCGAGCACCGTTCCGCAATATTTCCGCCGCTCTCGAGCGGGAAGCTTTTCCAGAGACAGCCCATCCAGAAGAATTTCGCCCGCCTCAATAACACAGCCATAGGACAGAATCCCCATGACTGCCTTGATGATTGTAGTCTTGCCCGATCCGCTGGCTCCGGTCAGACCCAGTGGCTCTCCGGGGGTGAGGGTAAAGGAAACATCCCGCACCAGCGGCCGACCCTCCTTGGAACGGACTGTGAGATGTTTTACTTCAAGCATCGATTCGCCCTCCTGACTCCAGTTGGCGGCCCAGAAGGTTGAACGACAGGACGCACAGGAAAATAAATAGCATGGGGTAGAGAACCAGCCCAGGTGCCAGTCCAAACGAGGTTCGCCCTTCGGACACC
>JAHZGF010000002.1 GCA_019420945.1 Clostridiales bacterium
GCCTGCCCAAAGTCCCCTCTGCCGAGAAGATCGACGTAGACGAGAACGGCAGGATTACCGGCCTGTTCTGAGCCGGGCATGGGACGCAGAGCCTCCGATGGAGGCTCAAACAAGAAATATGATTTCTGTGATATCACTGCGATCAGGAGGAGAGATACTGTGAATATACCACTGTCCCGTCAAAGCTGCGAGACGTTTATGGATATGCTGGCCTCCAAAGAGCCCATTCCGGGTGGCGGCGGAGCGGCGGCCATGGCCGGATCCATGGCCGCTGCGCTGTGCTCCATGGTGGGGAACCTGACCATTGGCCGCAAACGATACGAGGCGGTGGAGGCGGATATCAGGCGCATCCTTCACCAGGCCGGAACCCTTCAAACCCGCTTTCTGGAACTGGTGGACGAAGATGCCAGAGCGTTTTTCCCCCTTTCCCAGGCGTATGCCATTCCCAAAGACAACCCATTGCGGGCGAAAGCGCTGGAGAAAGCATCCCTGGAGGCGTGCCGTCCTCCAATGGACATGATGCGCACCTGCTGCGAGACCATCGAACTGCTGGAGGAACTGCTGGATAAGGGAAACGCCGCCCTGATTTCCGATGTGGGCTGCGGCGCTCTGCTTTGCCGGGCCGCATTGGAGAGCGCGCATATGAATGTTTGGATCAACACCTCGTCGCTGAGCGACAGGGGCGACGCGGCACGATTGGAACATGAGGCAGACACTCTACTTGATTGTTACAGTTCCCGGGCTGGCGCCGTAGCGTCAGAGGTCAGCCGCCGTCTGAGAAAGGAGGTGTGATGGATGGCAAAACTGCTGATAGGAGCCCCGGTAGCGGACGCGCTGAGTCGGGAGTTGGAAGCCCGGGTGGAGCGTTTGAAGGCCGCTGGTGTCCACCCCACCCTTGCGATCATACGGGTGGGCGACCGACCAGCGGACATGGCCTATGAACGGGGCGCGATGAAGAGCTGTGAAAAAATCGGTGTGAAAGTCCTTCCTTTTCTTTTAAATGAGAACTGCGCCAAAGAGGAGATCTTCTCCGCCATTCAAACCATCAATACCAGCCCTAATATTCATGGATGCCTGATGTTCCGACCTCTGCCAAATCGTACAGTGGAGGCGGAGGCCGCACAGCTTCTCGTACCATCCAAGGACGTGGATGGCTTCACCTGTGGTTCACTGGGTGATTTGTTCATTGGTAAAAGCGGTGGTTTTCCTCCCTGCACCGCTCACGCATGTATGGAGCTCCTGGGCTACTACGGCTATGATGTAAAGAGTGCGAGAGTAACCGTAATTGGTGCCAGTTTGGTGATTGGAAAGCCCGTGGGCGTCATGCTCCTGAACCGGTGCGCCACGTTGACCATGTGTCATATTGATACCATTGACACCGCCTCCCACTGCCGTGGCGCCCAGATCCTCATTTCGGCCGCTGGTAGTGCCGGACTGGTGACCAGGGAATTTGTGTCCCCAGGACAGGTGATTCTGGACGTAGGGATTAATCGAAATGACAAGGGTGAGCTCTGCGGCGATGTGGCCTTTGATGAGGTAGAACCCATCGTGGCCGCCATCACACCGGTCCCAGGCGGGGTGGGAACTGTCACTTCCACGGTGCTGGCCAAACAAGTGGTTGAGGCCGCGGAGAGGACCTTGGGATGAATTGGGGCAAGTGCTTCTTCTCAGGCTGTGTAGCTGGTCTGTGTATCGCCTTGGGAGGGACCGTGTTTTTATCCTCTGACAGCAAAATCCTGGGGGCCGTTTTGTTTACAGTCGGCTTGTTCACCATCTGCACCTTCGAGTTTTCCCTGTTTACCGGAAAAGTGTGTTATCTTCCAGAACACGACCTGACTTATGCTGGGGAGTTGGTTCCAATCTGGCTGGGAAATCTGAGCGGAACATGGGCGGCAGCCCGGCTGCTGGTATCCACCCGCTATGGGACAGCCCTGGCCGAAAAGGCTGTGGATTTGTGTACCGTCAAACTGATGGATGATCCTTTGAGCCTTTTTATCCTGGCCATTTTCTGCAATATCCTGATTTATATTGCGGTGGAAAACTACAATTGCAATCCCCAAGAAGTGGGGCGGTATTTGGCCATGTTCTTGGGTGTGGTGGTCTTTATCTTCTGTGGTTTTGAGCACTGTGTGGCCGATATGTTCTATTTTTCATTGGCTGACGTATGGAATGACCGGACTATCCTTTGCCTGCTGATGGTAACTTTCGGCAACAGCGTAGGTGGCCTCCTGCTTCCATTGGCCCGATTGCTTCTCAATGGAAAAATCAGAAGATTAGAGGCAAAGCAACGTAAATGAACTTTTGCAAGGTCAAGCGAACAGATTAAAACTCATTCCGTTAATGTCACAGCTTTATCTAATAGTACAGAATGAGGAAATGCCAATAAACAACCAAGACCTAAATGACATGTAGGTCCGTAATTGATCAACACGGAGAAGCTAAAAGTTCCTGCAAGAAAATTGAATCTTCCAAAACTGTGGCTTATTCTTCATACTTTTTTCTCTGTCCTAAACATATCTTAGAGTGGGGCATTCTGGTGGGTTCACCATGAACCTACCCTCGGTCCACCGCCAGGGTAAAACCTCCCCTTGGCGGTGGGCCATTTTGTTTTATGCTTATACCAGCCGGTACAGATTGGAGCTGAGACTTCCGTTTTCCCGCCAGCGTGGCTCCCTTGTGACCAGCCCCGCATGATATAGATCCTCCAGGGCCCGCTTGACCGTGGAACGGGAGAGGCCCAGCTCCGCGGAGATGGTCCGGATCCCCGGCCAGCACCGGCCCTCGCTGTCGGCATGGTCCTTGAGGTACATATAGACCGATCTGGCCCTGTGGCTCAGGCTGGAGCGGTAGATGTTTTGAAAATAAGCCATGCGCGATTTCCTCATGGACGCAGGCTGCTCTGACCATCTGGCGGCTCCTGGTCGGAATGATTGTCTGGGCGTGTGTCTTGTTTCCCTTTCCCGGCAGCCACCTTGTCAGATGCCGGGGACGGTGCGCTCCCAACTATTCTCTGAGTGTGGTGGCGGCGCAGAATCTCCAGTTCCAGCTCCTGCTTGTTGGCGTAGGCAACGGGCCGGGCCGCTTTCTCCGGAATAGCATACGGTTCTCCGAACGTGATCCCCCATTCCAGAAACAGGCGCAGGCGGGTCCGCATGGGGTGAGTACCGGTCTTCATGACAATGAAGTGTCCCTTTGGGATGGACTTCAGCTCGTCCGGGGTCATGAGAGGCCGCTCCATCATCTGGATTGTCTGGCTCGGATCGCTTTTCCCTTTGCTGATGTACCCGCTCATGACGGTGCGGCTGCCCAGCGCCTTGGACAGCACCT
>JAHZGF010000020.1 GCA_019420945.1 Clostridiales bacterium
GGTAAAACAGGGACAGGTATTTGTCTGTCGCCATGGATTCTTCCTTGATGAAGTGATTTTTCGGCAGATACACCGCCGCATAATCCATAAAGGACGGTGTGGTGGGAAGTGCAGTCATCAGCCCCAGCAGGCCGTACCGGGTGACAAATTCCATCACCGCCTTTTCTACCTCTGCCTCCGGCTTGCGCCCCATCATCAGCATCCCCACATTCAGCGCATCCAGCACAATGTTCGGGGCCTCTTGCAGCGGATTGTAGACATCCGGTTTTGCGTTTTTGCCAGGGGTGATATACCTCCTGCCATCTTCCGCTGTTTTCAACTCGTAATGATCGTACCGCACCCAATGGGACCGGGACTGTTCAAATAAATTCTTCATCATACACGCCCTTTCCGCTCAATCGTCCCTACCATCAGGGGCGGTTTTCCTTTTTCTGCGCTTGGTCTTATTCTCCCGCCGGATTACAGCGTCCTTCCCCTGTTCCCCTGCAATTTTCGAGTATTCCTCCAAAAACTGGCGTTCCCGCAAGGTCAGGCTATGTTCCGGTTTGCCACGCAGATGGTCATACATCTGGCGCTGCAATTTCTTGTGGATGGTTTTCCGCAGCTTGCGGATGTTGCGATCTGACTGCCCACGAACAGTGGCAAGCCGAGTGGTGCTGTACAGCCGCAAAGAGAGAAAATACATCACTTCCTTGTGTTCCTCGCTCAGATCCTCCACCATTCGGGAAACAAAGGTGTTGGCAGTCAGGTTGTGCATCTCATAGGGGCAGTCAAACAGGATGTCCAGAAAGTTCCCGGCCACCAGCTGCCGGTATGCCGGGTTGTTCATCCAGCGGGGAATTAACTTTGGTTCAGGCATCGCCTGATATTCCAGCGGCACATCTCCACGGAGGTTTTCGTGGTCCCGCTCCCGGCGCTCCCGGTTCCGATCCAGCTTATCCCACTCCCCTACGACAACCCGAAAATCCTTTTCTGTGCGGGCCGCTTCCTCCAACCGCCGCACTGCTTCCGCCCGAATCTCCCGTTTCAGCCGCTTTTCGCTGACCGGGGCGGCTTCTTCTTCCTCGGTTTCCAGTTCAGCATCATAATCGACAGGATGCTCGTCCTGCTCCAGCTCACTTTCCAGCTTCGCCAGACGTTCCTCTGCAAGCGCCTGTTCCAGCGTTTCTTCCGCTGACCCAGCGCCGATTTCATCATCCCATCCGGTGAAGCCACCTTCGGTATCCAGAAGCTCGTCCTCAGACAGATACGCCATGACCTCACCTCTTTCAAAAAATTTTCGTATCCGTTCAAAAAGGGTTCCGATTTACACCCCGGATTTCTCCTATTAGTGAAAGAGTAATCTAAAATTGGATTACATCTTTCGGAACTACAAGAGCATTATACAACGGATGCGCCGGAAGCGCAAGAAAGAGAGGTTCTATGAGGAAAATGCGATCCAATCATGATTCGGAAAGGAGGAAGTGAACATGACGCTTTTTGAGCTAGTGAATCAAACCGTTCAGGTGCGGGATGCTGCTGAATATTACGGCCTGCAAGTCAACCACAGTGGGATGTGCCGCTGTCCATTCCACAAGGACCGGCACCCCAGCATGAAGCTGAATGAGAAATATTTTTACTGTTTCGGCTGCGGAGCCACTGGCGATGTGGTCAACCTTGTGGCAAGATTGTTTGGCCTAAGTAATTACGAGGCAGCAAAAAAGCTGGCTTATGACTTCGGAATTGATCCGAGCAAGCCCCCTGCGGCAGTCGCCTTACCCAAACCGAAACGGCCGCTGCTGAAAGCATACCGACAGCAGGAAGTGCGCTGCCTGCGGGTGCTGTGCGATTATCTGCATCTTCTGGAAAGCTGGAAGGTACAGCACGCCCCCAAAACACCCGCAGATGATCTGGATGACCGGTTTGTGGAAGCCTGCCAAATGCTGGACTATGTGGAGTATTTGGCCGATTTACTTGTTGCCGCCGAACTGGAAGATCGGGTGAAAATGGTTGACAGGCTGACCACAAATGGCCTGATTGCCCGGTTAGAGGAACGGCTGGAAAAACTGAATAAGGAGGAAGTCACCCATGAAGAAAAACAAACAGCCTGACGGGTTGCCCGTCTGGTTTGATGGAACAAGCATCAACGAAGCCCTGTTTTGTGAGGAATTCTTGCAGACGCACAAGATTTTCTTCACAAACGGGGCTTTTTTCACGCCCGAAGGTCGTGTGACCGATGAACTGCCTCTGCGGGGAGAAATTTTCGAGGAGCTGAAATACTGTGCGGTCAGCAGTATTCCCCGCAAAATCAGCAACATTGTGGAGCTGATGAAGCTGGCGGCATTGGTTGAGGATTTCCCACCGGAGCCGGATCGGATTCATCTTGCAAACGGGACGCTTTTTCTGGATGGAAGGTTTGTGGAGGGAAAACCTGAAATCGTCCGCAACCGCTTCCCTGTTGCCTACAACCCTAACGCTCCAAAAACTGTCCTCTGGCTGCAATTTCTGGATGGTCTGCTCTACCCGGAGGATATCCCCACCCTGCAGGAATATATCGGCTACTGTCTGATTCCCAGCAACAAAGGCCAGCGGATGATGGTCATCAAGGGCAACGGTGGCGAGGGCAAGAGTCAGATTGGCGCTGTGCTGGGGACTTTGTTCGGCTCCAACATGAAGGACGGCAGCATCGGGAAAATATCCGAGAACCGGTTTGCCCGGGCAGATTTGGAGCATATCCTCCTGTGTGTGGACGATGATATGCGGATGGAGGCCCTGCGCCAGACCAACTATGTGAAATCTATCGTTACCGCCCAGGGGAAGATGGATCTGGAGCGCAAGGGCAAGCAGAGCTATCAGGGGTGGATGTATACCCGGCTGCTGGCCTTCTCCAACGGAGATTTGCAGGCTCTGTTTGACCGGAGCAACGGATTTTACCGCCGTCAGCTGGTGTTGACCACAAAGGAAAGACCTGCGGACCGTGTGGACGATCCTGACCTTGCAGAGAAAATGAAAACCGAAGTAGAAGGCATTCTGCTCTGGGCCTTTGAGGGATTGCAACGGCTGGCCGCCAACAATTTCAAGTTTACCGAAAGTGAGCGCACCAGAGAAAACCGGGAGGCCGTCAAACGGGACCACAACAATGTGTTCGATTTTCTGGATTCGGACGGATATATACGGCTGAAAGCCGATGTGTCCGCCAGCTCCAAAGAACTGTATGAGGTATACCAGCTTTACTGCACCGAAAACAACCTGCCCGCCCTGAAACCCCGCAGCTTCAGCGAGGCCCTGATCGCCTGCCAAAGCCGCTACAACCTGGAATACTGCAACAATGTGACCAATGCAGCCGGGCGACGGGTGCGTGGCTTCCTGGGCATCGAGGTGCTGGTGGGAAACAATATATCAGCGTTTACCGGTGATTCGATACGTACGTACGTACACTTTGATTGACCGCTGTTCCCTCTTTTACTGCAATGCGCACAAATTTTACTATCCGAAAAACAGGAGGAAACACTATGAGCAAGCCGCAATACGCCATTCTCCGCTTTGCCAAGTACAAAGGGCCGGAGATTGGAAACATTGAAGCCCACAACGAGCGCACCAAAGAGAAGTACGCCAGCAACCCCGATGTGGACATCACCAGGAGCAAAGACAATTTCCATCTGATCGAGCCGGAACGAAAATATCGTGCGGAGGCAGAGCGGCAGATCAATGAAGCCGGTTGTCGTACTCGGTCAGACAGTGTTCGAGTTGTGGAAGCCCTAGTAACTGCTACACCGGAGTTCTTTCAGGGAAAGGAGAAATCTGAGATCAGCGCCTATTTTCAAGAGGCGTTGACCTTTCTCCAGCATAATCAAGACCCCAAAACAATCATATCCGCCGTGGTGCATATGGACGAGAAAACGCCCCATATGCACCTTTCTTTTGTCCCGCTGACTGCGGATGGCAGGCTCAGCGCCAAGGAGATCGTGGGAAACAAGAAAAAGCTGACCCAATGGCAGGACAAATTCTGGGAACACATGGTGCGGAAATATCCCGACCTGGAGCGTGGTGAAAGTGCCAGCCAAACCGGGCGGGACCACATCCCGCCCAGAGTGTTCAAGGAGATGACCCGTCTGACTAGGCAAAAAGCCAAGCTGGAGGAACTGCTGGCCGGTATTGGCGCCTTTAACGCAAAAAGCAGAGCTGCCAAGATTGCAGCTCTGCTGGATCAGTATATCCCGGCTGTGGAGCGGATGCACAGCACCATGAAGAAGTATCAGGTGGCCTTTACGGAAACCACCGTGGAGAACAAAAAGTTGAAACAGGAGAACGCTCAGCTGGGGCGGTCCCTGAAAAAAGCAACCAAGGAAAGCACTTTGAAGCAACTGGCCGATGCCAAGCTGCGGCGAGACTACGAAGACGCTGTTGCTGTTCTGGATCGAATTCCTAAAGAGGTACTTGCAGAGTACATGCACAGCCCGGATAAATGGAGGACTAATGCCTATGAAAGATGAGTGGAACGGCTTCGCCGTTTTACTGGCAAATCTGATTGAAAAATATGCTGTGGAATTGGACATTGACTCTTTGCATGATCCGATTTTTGCCAACAGAGAAAAAGAAAAATGCGATGCAGATGAAAACGCACACGGGAAAGACATTGAAGTTTCAAAAGCAGCATGATATAATAATCGTGAGTTAAGTGTCCAAACTTTTTCTGGAGAGCGATACGCTTTCCAGAAAATACATAAGGTTTTACAAACCAATATGAATGAGGAAATGAGATGGCAAAAGAAAAGATAAAAGTTTATACTTATACCAGAGTATCTACCGCCATGCAGATTGACGGCTATTCGCTGGACGCCCAAAAAGCCCGCATGAAAGCCTTTGCTGAATTCAATGAGTATGAGATTGCCCACGAATACGAGGATGCCGGGAAGTCTGGTAAATCCATTGAAGGCAGAATCCAGTTCAACCAGATGATGGAGGACATCAAAAGCGGCAAGGATGGCGTCTCCTATGTGCTGGTATTCAAGCTCTCCCGTTTCGGGAGAAATGCTGCGGATGTGCTTTCCACCTTACAGGTCATGCAGGATTTTGGTGTGAATCTGATCTGCGTGGAGGATGGTATCGACAGCTCCAAAGATGCTGGAAAATTGATGATTTCCGTTTTGTCGGCGGTGGCGGAGATTGAGCGTGAAAATATTCGTGTCCAAACCATGGAAGGCCGCATCCAAAAGGCCAGAGAGGGCAAGTGGAACGGCGGATTTGCGCCGTATGGCTACAAGCTGGAAAACGGAATGCTTCTGATTAACGAGGAAGAGGCGGTTGCCATCCGCACCATTTTTGATCAATATGTTCATACAAATATGGGTGCAACTGGGGTGGCAAAATATCTGGAGCAACACGGCATTCACAAAATTCAGCGCCAAAACGGGAAAAATCCCCTGTTTGACGCCTCTCTTATCCGAAGAATTCTGAAAAACCCAGTCTATTGCGGGAAGATTTCCTATGGCAGGCGCAAAACGGAAAAGGTGCATGGAACCAGAAACGAGTACCGCTTAGTGGAACAGGAAAACTATCTGCTGGTGGATGGGCTGCATGAGGGAATCGTATCTGAGGAACTTTGGCATGAAGCACAAGTGAAGCTCCTGGCACAGGCAAAAAAGTATGAGCGTGTCAACCCTGGTAAGGACACAAAGGTTCATCTTCTTTCCGGCATCCTGAAATGCCCTGTTTGTGGTGCCGGCATGTACGGAAACAAAAGTGTCAAGTACAAGTCAGATGGTACAAAGTATAAAGATTTCTTTTATTACGGCTGCAAACATCGCAGTATGACCCGTGGTCATAAATGCGACTATAAAAAGCAGGTCAATGAGGAATTATTGGACAGCGCAGTTGCAGAAGTCATCGTGAAATTGGTCAGCAATCCGAGGTTTGCTGGCATCATGCAGAAAAAAATCAATATGAAAGTTGATACCGCTGCTATCGAGCAGGAAATTGCCAACTACGAAAAGCAGCTGAGGCAGAACTATTCGATAAAGGCAAGGCTGATGGAAGAAATAGATTCTCTCGATCCGGACGACAGGCATTACCTTAAGCGTAAAACAGACCTTGATGATCGCCTCTACAAAATGTATGATAAAATCGAAGACACGGAGAACTTGTTGATTGCGGCCAGAGCAAAGAAAATGGCGATTGAAGCTGAGAAGCTGACCGGCGACAATATCTACAAGGTGCTGATTTATTTTGATAAGCTGTACGCCAGGATGGACGAGCAGGAGCGGCGGCAGCTTATGGAGGCACTGATCTCTGAGGTTCAGATTTTCGAGGAACGGCAGCCCAACGGACAATGGCTGAAATCCATTAGGTTCAAGCTACCCATTATTGAAGAAAACATGAGTCTGAGTTTGGACGGCGATTCACGTGTCGAGACGGTGGCACTGCTGGAGCGAATGGAAAAGGAGTAAAACAGAATGCTGAATGAAACCGGCTTTGACCTGTGGGCCGATGGCTATGACCAGAGCGTGGGTCTATCTGACGAAAATGACACTTATCCCTTTGCGGGATATAAACAGATTTTAAATGCCATCTATAACCGGGTGTCGTCCCAAGCCGCCAAAACCGTTCTGGACATCGGTTTTGGCACCGGTACTCTGACCACTCGTCTCTACCAACAGGGCTGCCAAATTTACGGCCAGGACTTCTCCCCTCGGATGTTGGAGATGGCCCAGCAAAAGATGCCGGGGGCTCATCTGTATCAAGGGGATTTCTCCCGGGGCCTTGCCCCGGAACTTCAGGCGTTGCAATATGATGCCATCATCGCCACCTACTCCCTGCATCACCTGACCGACAGCCAGAAGGTCACTCTGCTCCAGAGGCTGGTACCGCTGCTGACCCCCGGCGGCGGCATCTACATCGGCGATGTGGCCTTTGAAACCCGACAGGAACTGGACGCCTGCCGGGCCCAGGTTGGGGAAGCCTGGGATGACGACGAAATCTACTTTGTCTGTGAAGAGCTCAGGCCTCACCTTCCCAACCTGATCTTTACAAAATATTCGGAATGCGCCGGTTTGCTGGAGTTCCGGCCATAAGACGGTACCACAATCCAGCAACAGAAAACGCCCGTTCTCCGGTTTTGCCGGAGAACGGGCGTAATTATCTTTCGTTAGGGTTTTTTGCCTACAAAACGTACCACGACGCCCATGAAGAGAACACCCAACAGCAGAGCGATCCACACCGGAACCCCAAAGCTGGTCAGCAGTGTTCCAAAGAGAACGCTGGTTACTGCCACTGTAAGGGCATAGGGCATCTGGGTTTTCACATGGTCCATGGTCTCACAGCCCGCTCCCAAGGCTGCCAAAATCGTGCAGTCTGTCATAGGGGAGCAATGGTCGCCAAAAATAGAACCTGACAGAACGGAAGCCACGCAGGCCAGCATAAAGGGGTCAGAGGCAGGCTGTTCCGCAATACCACTGACGGCGGCCACAATGGGGATGGCCATGGGCATCACCATAAACATGCAGCCATAGCTTCCCGCTGCAAAGGACACCACGCAGCAGGCCAGGAAGATCAGGGTAGGCACCAGCAGCTTGGGCACCCCGGCCTGAATGACGTCCACCACAAAATAGACGGTACCCAGCTGGTCCACCACACCCGCCAGGGTCCAGGCAAGGACCAGCACGACAATGGTGGGAATCAGAGAGGAAGCACCGTCCAACCAGGCCAGAATGCCTTCTCCCAGGGAGAACAGCCCCATCAGCGTGCCCATCAGCAGAGCCACAATGCCCGCCAGGAAGGCTGCCTCCAAAACCAGCTGAATGGTATCAGCGCATCCAATAATCAACGCCAGATCTCCAAAGCGGAAACCATTGGGATCGATGATCCCCTGGGCAATGGCGCTCTGGCGTCCGGTGGTATAAAAGGCCACCAGCGCAAAAACCAACAGCAGCAATACACTGCCGAAGGCCAGGGCAATACGCCCCCACTCCTTGTCCGTGGCGTTAGAGCCGGGAAGTTCCTCCCGCCGGTCTGTTGCCACTTGGGTGCCCGCCTTCAGAGGCTGGCCGCCCCGGGCCCGGCGCTCCGCCGCCAACATAGGGCCGTATTCTCGGCCCAAAATGGTAGTCAGCAAAATGAAAACCAGGGCAAAAATACAGTAAAAACAATAGGGAATGCTGTGGAAAAAGATCTGAAATGCGTTTGCATGTGCCCCGGCCGCGTCCAATCCCTCCTGAATGACGGACACTTCCACCGCCACCCAGCTGGAGATCACCGAAATTCCCGCCAGCGGAGCTGCCGTGGAATCCACAATATAGGACAGCCGCTCCCGGCTCACCTTGGCCTTGTCGGAGACGGGACACAGCACCGGCCCCGAAATGAGGGCATTGGCATAGTCGTCAAAGAAAAACAGGGTGCAAAACAGCTGACTGACCAGATTCATTTTGCGGGGGCTGTTCAGTCGTCCTGTGAGCTTACGGGCCATAGTCTCAAAACCGCCGCTGCGGCGGATGACACCCTCCAGGCCACCTACCGCCACACACAGGATAAGCACCTGGACATTGCCCCGATCTGCAGAAGTATCAACAATTCCCACCACCATGTGATGGAAGGTATCATAAAAAATTCCGTGGCCGTTAACCACCGCCAGCATGGCGGAACCGGTAACCACACCCGCCAACAGCGACATAATCACATCGCCAGTCAGGAAGGCCAGCGCTACTGTAAAAATGGGCGGCACAAGGGATATCCATCCCAAGGCGCTTCCCAACTCCTCCGCGGCCTCTATCTCAGACAGCCACCCCATACACAGCGCCATAAACGCAATCAGCGCAAGCACCAGCAGGCAGAGTAAAAGTGATGCAGTCTTTTTCTTTCCCATGTATCTGCCTCATTTCTAAGACTGCAAGGCCCCCAGAATGGGGGCCTTGATTTTTGTATTGTATCCACTCCCGATTTCGCGGTTTCAGGCTCTTTGGCCGTCTTGGTTGGGGACGGCGGAGCGACTTTCCGCCGTCCCTGTTTGAAAGGCGAGTCGGATGGACTCACGTTCAAAACGCCCTGAGCTGGGACGTTTTGACCTTGGTTTGGATGCCTTTACTTCTCGTAGACGATCTTGCCGCCCACAATGGTCATCACGCAGGAGGTCTGCAGAATCTCCTCGGGATCGCATTCCACAATGTTGTGGTCCAGCACGCAGATGTCCGCAAACATGTTGGGGGCCAGAGTACCATACAGGTGAGAAGCATTGGCCGCACAGGCAGAACCATAGGTGTAGGCACTGACCGCCTCCCAAGAGGCGATCTTCTCCTGGGGAATCCAGCCGCCTTCCGGCTTGCCATCAAAGGCAGACTGCCGCGTGATGGCATTGTAAAGGCCGTTGAAGGGGTTGACATCCACCACCGGAGAGTCGGTGCCGAAGGCCAGCGTAGATCCGCTGTCCAGGATACGGCGGAAGGGCCACATCAGCTGAGCCCGATCCAGTCCCAGATCCCGCTCGATGCCGTTGGGGTCGATCAGGGCGTGGGGCGGCTGCATGGAGGGCAGCACATGGGCCTTGGCCAGCCGTGCGATGTCCTCATACTGGAAGTTCTCCAGGTGCTCCAGAGTGTGCTGCAGATAGGGCTTATAGCCGTATTTGGCCTCTGCCTCCTGGCAATAATCCAGCATCAGGTGAATGGCCTGATCGCCGATGGTATGCACCCGCATGGAGAAGTCATTCTCGTGGGCTTCCAGCAGCAGCTTGCGCATCTCATCCGGCGGTACAGTAGGTTTGCCCACATCGCCGGGATAGGCGGCATTGGCATAGGGCTCCTTCAGATAGGCGGTGTGGCAAGAGGACACGCCGTCAAAGAAGTGCTTCACGCCGTTGCAGTAGAGCATGGGGCCCTGATATTTTTCCCGCATCTCCACCGCCCGTTCCATACCGTGGACCATGGTGGGATACATATGCACCCGAACGGTAAGCTTTCCTTCCGCCTCCATACGGCTGTAAACATCGTCCCGGACGAAGTCCATTCCGGGCACCGCCATCATGGACATATCGCAGATGGAGGTGATGCCGTAGCTGTTGAGGATTTGCATGAAGTGCTCGTAGAAGCCGTCAATCTCCTCCGCCGGGAAATCATAGATTACACGGCAGAGCGAGGTGGCCGCCGCCTCATGGAAGGTTCCCAAAGGCTCCCCCTGCTCATCCCGGTCAATAAAACCGCCGGGAATGTCAGGCGTGTTCTTATCGATACCCAGCAGCTTCATGCCATAGCTGTTAATCCACATGGTATGGCAGTCACCGGATACCATGGCCACCGGCCGATCCGGATAAACCGCATCCAGGGAATACTTGGTGGGCATCACCGGGTTATCCCACAGAGGATGATACCAGCCAGCGCCAATCAACCATTTATCCTTGGGCACCAGATCCGCCACATCTGCCAGACCGGCCACGCACTGCTCCTCACTGGTATCAGTCAGGCTGACCTTTACCTTGGGGTCCGCGTACAGGCCCGACATGAAGGCATGGAGGTGAGCATCATGCATACCAGGCATAATCAGCTGCTCGCCAAAATCAATCACCTTGGTATCCGGCCCCAGGAAACGCTCCAGCATGGTCATGGGACCCGCATGAAGGATCTTATCGCCGCCAATGGCTACGAAACCCGCAAAGGTATCTTTCCCTGTTCCCTTATAAATATGGGCACTTTTCAGGATCAGATCCGCCGCTTTCATCCTACAATCACTCCTTTATCATCTGTTAAACCATATTGCTTACTTACTTGGCCTCAACCAGTCCCTTGAGCCGCTTGGACTCCCGAACCATCAGAAGGACAGTGACAATGAAGGCCAGACCGTCAGCCACAGGCAGTGCGGCCCAAACGCCGGTGATACCCATATTGAAGACGAATACCATGACCAGCATAACCAGAGAGGACAGGATCAGATAACGGCCAATGCCGGTGAAGACAGCGGCGATCAGCTTGGTGACAGCCTCAAAGTAGCTGGACATGATGGAGATGCAGGAGCCCAACCAGGCGCAGGCAATGGCAATCCGAACAGCGGGCACGGTGACCTCCACCAGGGCGGCGTCACCACCGCAGAACAGCACGCAGATCTGCCGGGCCAACAGCTCAAAGGCGACACACACGACGCCCACCGAGATCAGGTTTGCCAGCACCGAAGAAGTCATCAGAGAACGCAGCCGCTGGAACATCTTCTCGCCCAGGTTGTAGGAAATAATGGGAGTCGTGCCAGTGGAGATGGAGGTGGTAAACATATTCAGAATGTAGACCACATAGCCGCTGATGATGGCATAGGCGGCAATATGCAGATCGGTACCCACCTTGCCGATAATGTTGTTGATGATAATAGTAAACACGGAAGTGGAAGCCTGCACGCAGAAGTAAGGCAGGGCGATCTTAATGGCTTCCAGATTGACCTTCCAATCCAGCCGGATGTCCTTCCGATGATAACGGAAAGCGGTTTTCTTGCTGAAGAAAAAGTAAATGCCAAAGAAGGACCAGCCGCCGATGGAGAACGCATAGTACCAGCCGGTACCCACAATGCCGAAGTTGGCAATAAAGCAGTTGATGTACAGATAAACAACGCCCAGGATAGCAGTAATGGTCATTGCTGCAGTGGACAGGGAGGGACGCTCATCCATCCGGAAGAAGAACACCACAGTCTGGCCATAGCCGCAGAAGGGATAACCTACGCCGAACACGCGGATGAAGGGAACCATGTAGTGCATGTACTCGTCGGGAGTACCCAGCAGACGGGCAATCGCCGGGGCAAACGCGATGAGGCACAGGCCTACTACAAACATAAACAGTGCGATAAAGAAGGTACCAGTGGCAAAGGCTTGCCGGGCTCCTTCTTTGTCACCCGAACCCATCTTAATGGCAGCAACGGTAGAAAGTCCGATACCAAAGCCGGTACCGATGGCAATCTGCAGGTTTTCCAGCGGCATGACCAGGCCGACGCAGGCCAGGCCATCCACGCCCAAACCATTGCCGATGATAATACCTTCCAGAATAACCATGATGGCCTGAGCCAACATACCAATTAAGGTTAGGCCACCATACTTAATGACCAGGCGTGTTGTCGATTGTGTTGCAAACTCATGATCAGTCTTTGCAACAGCAGCAGCATTCTCAGACGACATAAACAATGCTCCTTTCTTTTCTCTTTCTCATTTTCCGTTTTGGGCAGAATCAACAATTTGTCCGCCCTTCTGATCGCAGTATATACTACAAATCGCCCGGTTTAAAACTGTCTTTCAGGTTCAAAATGCCCCAAACCCGGGTAGGTTTGCGGGTAAACCCGGGTAAACCACCAGCAAACTTCTCCGGTTTTGCGGCTTTTGCGCATCTTCTCTTTTCTAATTTCATCTTCAAGAATGTTCATCCCAAAAATGCCCTTACCATGGCATAATAATGAATTTAGAGACATTTGGGATCAGAAGATTTCCCTCAATTTGGTGCAAAACTTGAGAACATGTAGTTTAGCATTATAACTTAACCTCATCCTGACGCAAGCAGTACATTATCTCAAGTAAACTCATTCATTAAACCAGCTGCCAATAGGATCCATGCGAAAAAGAAAAGCGGTCAGATATGTATCTGACCGCTTCTTCGTGTTGGCATTACCTATC
>JAHZGF010000021.1 GCA_019420945.1 Clostridiales bacterium
ATCATCGTGTAAAGGATACGGATATTGTTTGCGAACAAAAGTGGCAAGCAATGCCCCAGGATAGCCACGGCTCCCTAGCGCTGCTTGTTGAGGGATACCCCCAAGCCCCCTTTGAACGCAGAATTTCATTCTGCGGCTGCGCGTTCTAACGAACGCTTTTGACCATGACCAGCTCATCGCTGGCCGTGGTCTTTTTCCTTTTCGGCATCATGTTCCGCCTCAATATTTAGAATGCGATCCACATTTGCCTTAGCCGTCAAAAGCTCCCGCATTTCTTCGCGGGAGCGTCGGTATTCGCCGTATGCTTTTTTCTTATCATCCAACAACTGGGCGTATTCCGCTTGTAGGCTTTTGACAGTAGGCAGCTTCTTGACACCCAGATCCTCAAAGGCATTTTTGGCAGCCTGATGGAGCAGAATGTCCGCTTCATGTTCTTCACGAAATTTCTTCGAGTAACCTGCTTTCCGGTAGGCCACATAGGTCTCACGGGTTTTGGCATAGTTTACGATGTGGGTACGCAGTACGGCGATCTCTGCCATGCGCTTTTCCGCTGCCTTGATTTGGGCAGACAGCTCGTTGTGGCGTGCTGTTGCTACATCCGCTTTTCCCTCCAGCACAGCATAGTCCAGAAGGTTATGCTCGGTCAGAAAATTCATGGTCTGTGCCATCTGTTTCAGGTTGAACACCTTGGCCCAGCGGGCATACCCGGCACCTTTCCCGGCCTGCAACTTTGCCTGGATGTCTACCAACAGATTGACCTTCGGTGGGGCGGCTCGCACAACGGATTTCTTCCGAGGCGTATGCTCTTTCTGACCGGAGAGGACCGCCAGCAGATCGTCCAGAGTGTAGCCTTCCCCCAGGCTGTCCAGCCGGGCCACTCTGTCCCAGCTGGGCAGCTTTAGCCGGTAAGATTTCCCACGTTTTGATACCTCACAGCCAGCGTCCTGAAGGAGCTGAAACAGCGCATCCAGGTCGGCGGGCTTCTGCGCCAGCGCCTGGTCGATAGCCATGCGCAGCAGCTCCCGATGGGAGGGCTTTGCCTGATCGCCCAGCCATTTGTTATAGCTTTTCCCGTGAGGTTTTGGATTCTCCACGATAGACAATCCATTCTCGATACAGATGGTATCGCTCAGCTGCCGGACAGCCTTTGTGCTGCCCCAGAAGTTGCGGAACTTTCGGTCACAATCCAGAGTGACGGAACTCCATATTATATGATTGTGGACATGAGCCTTGTCGATGTGGGTACAGACCACAAAAGCGTGTTTTCCCTTGGTAAACCGCTTGGCAAATTCCACGCCCAGGCGGTTGGCTTCTTCCGGGGTGATTTCGCCCGGCATAAAGGATTGCCGCACATGATAGGCAATCACATCATCCTTCCCCCGGACCCGGCCGGTGGCGGCGATGTACTGGCGCTTTGCCAAAAGGAACTCGGCGTCAGCGGTCCGGCTGTCGCAGGCAAAGCCGGTAATGAGTTTGCCGCCGTCCGTCTTTTGCGGATTTGCCACATAGTCGATGATGTCGCTGATGGCACGGCTCTCCGTGCGGCCTTTGCCAACGTGCAGCGGCATGATGCGCGTCGTAGCCATGTTCATAAACCTCCCTTCAAAAAAAGACAGCCGTTTTCGGCTGTCCGTAAATATGTGTTTCAATTTTTATGTAGCCCCGCTGATAAAACAATCTGATATCATTTTCCGGCTCAGGCCGTAGAAATGAAAACTACCGTTGTGGGAATAAGTGTTCCTGCAACGGCAGCGTTTTTTATCCTCCGGTATATGCAATTTCTATCTCATAGCCGCCATCCTCATAGTAGGTGTGGAAAGAATAGTCTCCGATTTGCAAGTCCCCTTCTGTGACAGGATAGAAAGTCTTTCCCTCGGTGTCATAAATCACGGCTTCATCTATAAATTCATCTTCAACAGTAGTCAGGATTTCCCGGATACAATCATCACAAAAATGCGTTTTCATTTTGTGGGCGCTCACAATTCCCCGTCCCCGGTCAATGGAAGCGGTGGCGCTATCCATGTTGGGATTTGACATCATCATCAAATGGGTTTCGCTGATTTCATCGTATCCAGAGGTAATCATTGTGCCGCCCCTTTCCCGTTGGCTCTCAATCGGTTCGGTTTCATCGAATATCTCCAGCCCATAGGCTTCGCCGGTATTCAGGAAAACCAGATTGATACGCTCCGGGAAGCCCCGTTCCAGACAGCAGCCGTCAGCCGTATTTGGGATATAGCGGATAAGGTTTTCAATATCCTGCCCGTACTGGCTGTACACTAAATCATGCCGGATAGTCTGGGCAATTTCCTCGTATTCATCATCGGTAGCCGTTGCCATGTAGGTGGCGATTGTCCCTAAAAGTTCTTCCATGTCTTTCTGATTTCGGTGGTTCGTCCATATATTTCCGACCATGATACCGATTGAGAGAAAAATAAATGTAGCAGCCCCTATCATAAAACCACCATAGAGCAGGGAACGCTTGTCATGCTGGCTCAAATGCTTTTTGTCCATGTCCAGTTCATCATCTTCCCAGAAGTCCAGCCAATTATCCCGCAGCTTTCTCCATACATTTTTCATATCCATACCCTCCAACAAGCTATAAGCTAATATCTTATAGTCTATCAGAAGCTATTGAAAACAGCAATCATATTATAGTCTTAAAGTGTACAAAATGATAACTGATAGCTAATAAACGGGTGTGAACTATGGAAAAGAACGGATTAGGAAAGCGCATCAACGCAGTAAGGAAAGACCGGGGCTTAACTACTGACCGGCTCTCGGAAATGTGCAATATCAACGCTACTTACCTCCGGCAGATTGAGGGTGGTGTAAAAATGCCCAGCCTGCCAGTATTCATAGACATTTGCAAGGCTCTGAAAATTTCGCCGGATTATCTTCTGCAAGACGAGTTGGAGGAAAACGAAATCAGCACCATCCGGGAGATAGAAGCACTCTGGAAGGTTACTTCTCCCAGTAAACAGGCGCTTGCACTTGCTATGATTAAAGCAGTGTTGGAGCATAAGGAGTAACAGAACAGCCAGCCGAAACCGGCTGGCTGTTTTGTTATCAAAAGTCGCGTTTATCTTGTAACAAGATATTTGCGACAAATGGCCAGGTTATTCTGTTATATCATCCTCATCCAAAAAGAACTCGGAATCATCTTCAAAATCCTCCTGCTCCTGCCTGGAAGGAAAGCGCATTTCCAACTGTTCTTGCGCCAGCTCCCGGACCTCCGGGCGTTTATCCTTCGCTCTATTTTTCAACCAGGACAGCTGCTCCTTTGATAAGCGCCAGGGCAGATTGACGAGCCGATTGATTGCCATCTGTTCCGCCCGGACCTCCGGCGGAAGGGCGGCACAGGCTTTGCAGATATGTGCCGCGTGACCTTTGCCGGAGAACTTCTCGTTTGCTTTGTATTCACCGCAGACTTTGCAGTAATGCCCATGCTTTTTCATACCTTGCCCTCGCAGCTGGCATACAGCTTGCGAACCGCAGCCATAATGGTATCCCAGCTTAAATCTGACGCATAGGAAAACTTCTTTTGGTAGGCTGTCCAAAGGTCCTGCATGACCGGGCTGCTTTCCACTTCGTCAAAGACTTGGGCGGCTTCTGCAAGGTGACGTTCCGTGCCGCGCTTGTGGGCCGTGGCCAGCAGCGCGTCGTGGAGGATCTGCGGATTCAGCGTATCCCCGTAAAGCTGTTGCAGAATGGCAATGTCGTAAAAATCTCTCATGCGGGTGTTGGTCGTAGTCCGGGTGATGATGGTCTCCAGCTTCTCCGCCAGCACGGTTTCCAGGTTATAGGCCCACACATCAATCGACCGATCTTCCAGCATGAGCTTAAAACTGTACCGTACCTCTTTTGGGGTAATGGCGTCGCCAGTGGAAATATCAATCTTCAGCGGAGTGCGCATCCCGTCAAAAAGCGTTGTCATTGTGACCCGGATGCCGGGATATTCCGCCTCATCCATAATCTCCGAGATGCTTTTCACCTGGAAGGTAACGCCATCATCAATGGGAACGGAGATGATCTCGGCCATCATGTTTTCCACGTCCTCCATGTTGACGTTGGCTCCCTTGATGGTCGCGTCCAGGTCCATTGTAGAGCGGGCATCCAGGCCCACCATCGCCGCCACCAGCATACCGCCTTTGAGAATGAATTTGTCCCGATATGCCGAGAGTGAGATACGCTCCAGGAACCGCTCCATCATATAGTTCCGCATCAGGATCTGCGCGTCCGCAGCGTTTTTCCTGGACAGGTTACGGATCAAATCTTTCAGCTGCCTTGCTGTTTTAATCATAAGAGTACCTCCAAATACTGCCGTAAAATTTTCTCGACCCGGAACAGCTTTGCATAGCGCATCAGCGTCCGAAGGTCCTTATCCTTCCGTCTGGCATACGCTTTCAAAGCGCCTTGGAAGGTCTGCATCTCGATGTGGTTCCGGCTGCGAAGCAGGTCGCAGATCGTCCGCTCCATATCGTAGACCGGCACCTCATGGCCGAAAGGCGTCTGCATCGTAATCAGGCCGACCTCATGCAACTCCGCCTTGATCGTAAAGACCTGTACACCTTCCTCCTTCAGCTTGGTCGGGTTATAGCCGGTCTTGACCGTGACCGTATATTGCAGGGGTTCCCGGTCTGTCAGGTCATGGAAGAACAGCGCCGTGTCATGGGAAAAGACGACCTGAGAAAAGCGGAGGTGCAGCAGGTACATCGCATCCACCCAGGTATCTTTGGAGAGATACATTCCATGCGCCACGCGCTCCAAATCCCTAGACCGCACATAATTATAAAAAACCGGTTTTGAAATTCCGGCAGACACCGCCTGCTCGGTACGCAGCATCCCATCTTGAGTTTTCAGCAGATGGTCCAGCTGTTCAAATTGGCTCATGGTCTCACTTCCTTTCGCACTAATATTGTAAACGATATTAGTTCAAAAGTAAAGTCGAACCAGAACGAAAGGAAAACAAGAAATCGCCGGGGAGTAATCCCATCCCCGGCAGCCGCTGCTTTTGATTTTGTTTTGGTTTATCTGTACACCGCATCTTGAATGGCAAACTTCAAATCCTGTACCTTTCCCAACAGCCAAATGGCTGCCAAGGGCAGTCCGTAGGGGCTGACCAGAAACGCCAGTACAAGCAGGATAAGTCCGTTCTGCGGCGAGTAGGTAATCAGCACCGCCACGCCCAGCAGCCCCAGCACCATACTGACAAGCCCCAGAACCAGACCGGAGATATAGACCAGACCAGCGCAGAACCAGACAAACAGGGTCAACACCAAAATCACCGGCGCGGCAACAATCTTCAACAACAGCTTCAGTAAAAATAAAATTCCCTTCATTTCGGCTCCCCCTTTCGGTATTGGGCAAGATAGCTCTGGCGCAGCTGCTCCAGTGCGGCCTCATCGCCTCGGTTCGGATCGCGGCGGCCGCCGGTGAGCTGAATTTCCTCAAATCCAAGGCAATCTTCCAGCAGCAGATCGAACAGTTCCTCCGGCGTCCGGCAAAGGACGCCATCTACGCAGTAGGGCGAATCCCCGTTCCATGTCACCCAGAGATAGCCCCGCCTGCATTGCAACACTTCTTCCTCCAGGTCACGGTCCAGGTAATCCCGGAAGATCTCTAACACCTTCTCAAAGGTCTGCATGGATTTCTCACTCCTTTGCGGCAGTCTCTTTTCTGGAATCTATTATCATGCAAGCGAACACAAATCGCAAGGATACGGGCAAAAAGAAAAAGCGGAGGGAGGCGCGGCGAAAAGAACGCCGTTCCTCCCTCCGCAGATGGGGCGTATGTCCCCGTCATGAGAGCTTTGCCAGCCGGGTCAGTATCTCCCTTACCCCCGCCCAGAGCTGTTCCTGCCGCTGGGATATATCTTCCAGATCAGCGTCATAAATGCGCCCGGTTTCATGCACACGGCGGGTCAACTGGTTTAAGTTGTTGCTGGAATAGCGCATCAGGGAGACCAGTTCCTTTAACTCCGGCAGTTCCAGCTTCACCACATAGCCGTCCAGAGCCATCTTGCGCAGATAGGCTTCCCGGTTGGATGTGCCAAGCTGGGCCATTTTCTGCTCAATCATCTCCAGCTCCTGGGGCGACACCCGGAAATTCACCTGTACCTCCCGTTTACGGTTGGGGCCGCTCATCGCTCCGGCTCCTTCTTTTTGCGGGTGGGCGCTTTCTTTTCAGCACTTTTCCCGGCATGGTGCGGCTCCTGCTTCAACTGGCGGCGAACCGAACGGCGGGGCGGACGCAGCTCCTTACTGCGGTCCTCGTCCTTGGGAATCAGGACAAAATGCCCCTTGCGGTCGTTCAGTCCAGAGAAGGCCATTGAACGAAACGGCAGCGCCGCCATGACCTGATCCATGTCTTTGGAGTTGGCCCGCCGCATGAAATCCTCGGAAAACTTCGCCATGTAGTGGGTGCCGTTGGGGCTGTTGGGCGCATCCTGCGCCTGAAGCTCCCGCAGCAGCCGCCCGGCCTCTGCCTGGATGTCCTCCGGCGTCAGCGGCTGGGTCAGCAGATATTCCCGTTTCGCCAGGGTCAGGAACAAGTCGGTCAATCCGGGGTGGCTGTCCACCGCAAACTCCAGATTGCGGTCGCTGCCAAAAGAATCCGGGTTGGGCAGCACCTCAACGGTCCCGGCCCATGCCTTGTTGGCCCGGCTGAAGCGCCCGTCCCATTCCTTCTGCTGGACCGTGTTGGCCAGCACATAGAGCATCCGGTCATAGCCAAACTGCTCCGTCACCTGGCCGACAGCGGCTCCATCCAGCCGGTTATCCCGGTAGTTTTCTGAAATGGCCGCCTCAATGGCCTCCTTACAGGCGATGTTGACCCGTTGGGAGGTTCGATACTGGTCCAGCTCCCCATGCTCATGAGCATGGGCGGCGGAGTGCCGGTAGACGGGCAGTTCCCGCTGGGCATCCAGGGCGGCCTCAGCACGGCTCTCGATACTGTCCCGGACGACATCCATGTATCCGGTCTCGCGCTTTTCAAATTCCCGGTAGGCATCGGCCAGCGGGGACGGCGACGCCAGTAGCGCCTTTGCCTGTGCGTCCGGCAGCTCCAATTCCTCCATCGCCATCAGAATGTCCTCCCGGACGGTGTACTCATAGGCATGGTGTAAGATTTCCTCCGGGGGCTGGCTTTTCAGCCAATCCCGGTATTTGTCCTGCTCGGCAGCCATCTTCTCATAGAGGGCCGTATTCAAATCTTTGTTCATATCATCTCGCCTCCTGTTCATGGTGTTTGGGTTTCTTATCCGGGTTTCGGGGCGGCACCGGTCGGCGCAGCCCATCCAGCACGGAGGGCCGCTCACTCTTTGCCATTACCGTTGCCTGGGGCGGCCTGCCCCTGCCGTCAATGTTCAGCAGGACATCCAGCTCCGCCAGCCGGGCGGATTTGTCCCGCAGTTCCTGCTCCTGGGGGAAGGGTTTTCCCACTTCGGCCTTGGCGGCTGTCTGCTGTTGATAGAGGTTATCCAGCTGGTTCTTCACCGCCTCCAGCCGCTGGGGCATCTGCGCCAGGGCGTTGTCGATGCGGATCAGGTTGCCCCGTGGGTCAGCCCCCAGCGTTACCCGGTGGGTCATCTGGCCTTTCAGCAGGAGCGTATACTCCTTCCGAAAAGCGTCAAATGTCACTGACATAGCAAAGCTCCGGTAACTGCCGATCTGTACCGGCTCGGAGTTTTTGACCTCCTTACAGGCATCCAACAGGGCGGCACCGGCGTTTTCCTTATCGGTGAGGGTATCGCCCCGGACCTCTATGCCCGCGAAGCCGTCCTCCGGGTGGGGATGGGCAGCCAGGGTAGCCATATCGGCCTCCAGCCCCGCAATAAAGCCTTTGTTCTTTTCGATTTCTTCCGGGAAGTATTTCAGCAGCTGGTCCTCCAGGCGGTACTGCTTGCTCTGGTGGTCGGCCTTCATGAGCTTCAGACGGGATACCTCCACATCCAGGTCCATACGCTCCTTGATGCGCGGGTCCCCGGCGCACAGGGCCTTGATCTCGGCAAAGGAAAGCGCCGTTTCATCCACATCATCACAGGAGCGCACCGGACTTTTGCTGGTCATGATCTGGCTGATGAATTTCTGCTTGTTCTCCACGGTCTGCCAGAGGTAGGCGTCGAAGGTCCCTTCCGTAACATAGCGGTACACATGGACCAGCGGGTTCTGATTACCCTGGCGCTCAATTCGTCCTTTCCGCTGGGCCAGGTCTCCGGGCCGCCAGGGGCAGTCCAGGTCATGGAGGGCGATCAGGCGGTCCTGCACGTTGGTCCCGGCTCCCATTTTTTGTGTACTGCCCAGCAGCACCCGCACCTGGCCGGTACGGACTTTGGCAAACAGCTCTTTCTTCCGCACCTCGGTGTTGGCCTCATGAATGAAGGCGATCTGCTCAGCGGGCATCCCCTGGGCAATGAGTTTCTGCCGGATGTCCTCATAGACGGTGAAGGCCGGTTCCGGTTCGTCCAGCGGCACTGCCTGCTCCAGCGCATGGAGCGTGGGATTGTCCAGCGCCTTGGCTGCCTTTTTCGTGGGCCGGGCCTGGGGCGTGGAAATGTCGCAGAATACCAGCTGGGTCAGCTTGTCAGCCTCCCCGTCCCGCCAGATCTGCAGTATGTTCTCCACACACTGGTTGACCTTTGTGCCGGGTTCATCGGGTAAAAGCGGACTGATGATTCGCTGGTCCAGACCCAGCTTGCGGCCATCCGATGTGATTTTGAGCATATTGTCCACGGAAGGGTCCACGCTGCCTGCGTGTACCTTAGAAGCCCGTTCGGATAGCGCCTGGACCATTTCCTGCTGATGCTCGGTAGGCTGGGCCACAATGTTGTGGTATTCCACCTCCGGCGTGGGCAGGTGCAGCTGGTCGGCGGTCTTGATGTCCGCGATCTCCTTGAACAGATTCATCAGTTCTGGCAGATTGAAAAACTTGGAGAAGCGGGTCCGCGCCCGGTAGCCGGTCCCTTCTGGGGCCAGTTCCAGCGCCGTCACTGTCTCCCCGAAGCGGGACGCCCAACAGTCGAAATGCGTCATGCCCAGCTCTTGCAGCCGGTCATATTGGAGATACCGCTGCATGGTGTAAAGCTCATAAGGTAGGAAACGCC
>JAHZGF010000022.1 GCA_019420945.1 Clostridiales bacterium
TACGCCTTCCGGGTCAAGGCCATTGATCGGCTCATCGAGGATGAGAAAATCGGGATTTCCCAGCAGTGAAATTGCAATGCCCAATCGCTGCTTCATGCCCAGAGAAAATTGGCGTGCTTTCTTTTTTCCAGCGTTTTGCAGTCCAACCATTTCCAGAATTTTATGATAATCCTGCGCTTGGAGGCCAAACAGCAGCGAAAAATAGCGCAGATTTTCCAATGCGGTCATGTGCTCGTAGATGCCCGGTTTTTCAATCAGCATCCCCATGTTATGCCGCACTGAATCATCATTGGTCTTTCCCAGCAATGTATAGCTGCCTTCACTTTGCTGCGTTAAGCCGCAGATGATACGCATAAGTGTGGTTTTTCCAGCTCCGTTTTTTCCCACCAAGCCGTAGATCGACTTTTTCGGCACATGAATGCTCACATGATTCAGAACAGTTTTTGCTCCATAGACTTTGGATAGGTTCTCTGTTTGCAAAATGTATTCGATACCATCTCCACCTTTTCTATATTTTGGACAAAAGCGACGAATACTTACTTTAATTGCAGTATACAATAGGCCATCAATTTAAACTATTATCATCTGATAAAGTTTTACTTAAGTTTCTGAAAACCGTCATAATCGCAACAAACAAGCTGTTCCAGACTTTGCTCCATAGCGGACAAAAAACATCCCTGCTGCAATGCAGCAGGGATGTTTTTCACACTTTATTTTCTTCCCACCAAAGCGTCGTCCAACTCCTTGCCGGCGGCCCGACGGTAATTGTCGTCGGTCTCCCGGACATGGGAGGGGCGGAAGAAGGCAATCAGAATCAGGCTCACCACACCGATACCGGCGGTCACACCGAAGGCGGTGCCGATATTGCCACCCGCCACCAGGCCGGCCACCATCATGGGGCCGAAGGCTTGCAGGATGTTGGCGATGGGGTTCACCGCAGCAAAGACGCTGGGGAAGTCCTCCCGGCGCCAATACTGGGCGGCAGCGGAGACGGTGAAGTTGGAGCCGGCTTCCATAAACACAGACAGGCAGATCATGGACACCACAATGGTCACGGTATGATCAAAGGCGCCGAAAATGCTGGCAAGGATCAATGGAATTTTATAATTGAACATAGCGCCCACATTGATGTGTATCCTCATTTTTCCAGCTCTTCAGTAGCTATTTTCCACTTTCTGTGGTATCGTTGGGTTACCAGGATCATTCATCGCGCAACTACACAAAGAAAGGAGTTTCACACACATGAAAGCTGTCTATCCTGTTATTTTGACCCCGGTTGATCAGGGATTTGCTGTATCTGTACCTGATCTCTCCATCAGTACAGAGGGAATGGACCTTGCCGATGCCATTGCCATGGCCAGAGACGCCATTGGCATCTGGGGAATTACAGAGCAAGATTTTGGTCGGGACATTCCGGCAGCATCCCCTTGGGAAGCTATCTCTTATGAGCCCGGCGAAATTGTCACCCTGGTTGACATTGATTTTGACGAATATCGCCGGGCCAATAATACCAAGATCCTCCAAAATGGGTAAGGAACACAATATAGCAGTCATCTTCGTCCTTTGACATTAAACGCAATTGTGAGAATACATAAAAAAGCTCCACACAAAGTACTGTTTATCGGACGCTGGCTATGATATATAAATTACAATACGGATAGGTACTGGAGCAAACAAATCACTCTGCAAATAGTATAACCCTAGCTATTCCTCTACCCTGTCCAGAGCACAAAATACTCTAAGCACCGTTTCTTCTAATATGATCAGAATTACTTTAAGAGGTGAGCATAATGTTGTCTAAGCCGGATTGCGGATGGAGTGACTTCCAACTTGAGGGCACATCCAAATATGGATTAAGCTACTTGGACGACATCGCCCTGGAATGGGTGGATCAGGCAATTCATGGTCTGGAAACAATGCAGCCGTTCTGCGTCAAAGGCTTTTTAGAACCCGACCGTTTTCTATGTATAGTCAGCTATTGGAACTGTCATATCATACTGGAAGATGAAACCCAAGTGCCATTTGGTATGGACTCGGTCGGATACGAACTCTCTCACACCAATATGCTGCAATTTTGCCAGTATCTTTATGAAGATGTCAGCCAAAACCTGGACGAGTGGGCAGCTTTTGTTTCATATGACGGTGAGGTCAACCAAAAGAAAAAGAAGGCTCTTGCCAAGAAATTGGCTTGTCTCAAAAAACTCATTTCCCTGCGCGAGGAAGGATTCAGCGGCAAATATTGTTTTCTTTGATGGTCACTCTTTCTGTCCATACTCCCTCTAAGCCCCTCTGCGTAATACTGTGCCCTGGATAGGAACGGAAAACATACGCTTGGATCTTCCCTCTATGTTTCAGGTCTCCGGGCAAATACCAGGTTTGGGTATTGCTGAAACCAGTGGTCTTTGGGCAATGACATTCTTTCTTTTTGATCTATGGAACATGAAAAAGAAACACTATGTTGATCAAGCAAAAAGCCGCAGAAAATCTGCGGCTTTTTGTCATCTTGCGCTGTAATTGGACACATTCAGCACAGAGTTCCGGCGGCGTCCCGAACTGTAGCTGTTTACTAGCCTGCCAATCGTCTCACAATCGATGCAACTGCACCGCGCACAGTGTCATAATCTGCTGCCAGTTCAAGGCTGAATCTGCACCGTGGTCTCCTCCAGCATCTGGCTGTCCTGCCAGAGTTCCAGGCCCACTTCCAGCTCACTGACCTCCGAAACCGACCCAATGGCATTCTCCTCCAGATCAGAACCCCACATTTGGATCTTCAGCACTCCGCTGGCACCACTTTTTACCGTCACCGGCGAACTGAGGCAGTCCATCATGTATCCATTCAGAGCGAAGGAGTCCGTGGCCACCTGTACAGTGATCTCTCCCGGTGTATCGTTTTCCACCAACAGCCAGGCATACAGGTCATCACTGTACTCGGAGGCATCCTCCAGCAGATCCTTGAACACAATCCTGACCCCATCGGTGCTGTACACCTCCTGTCCCTGGGCATCAAAGGTCTGGGACCCCTGGGGATTTTGGACTGTAATACCGGCAGGCGAACCAATCTCCATCCCCGCATCATCCTTGAAGTTCAGCGTCACGGAAAAGGACCCAATCTCCTCCAGGCCGTAGACCGGCCAGGCGTTGTTGTCCAGCAGATCAGACAGCGTTACATCAATGATACCGGTTTTTCCCGGATTAATGGTATCGTAGGACCAGTCGTACCCATAGACCCCCAGGCTGTTCAGGCAGATATCCCCGGTAGTCACGGCCACAGACCGGTCGGACTCGTTCTTTACCTCCAGCAGCAAGGCGGTCTCACCCTCCTGAGTAGTCAGCCATCCGCCGGACACCACCGACAATCCGTCCTGCTCCCACAGAGGCTCCTGGACAAAGCAAGGAACGGAAAATCCCAGCGCCTGCTGCAGCGCTCCATCAGTCATCGTCCGGCTGAAACTCAGGGCATCATAATCATAACTGTCCGCTGCGCTGGTGGTCACCGCCAGTGGACCTGTATAAATGTGATTATACTCGTCATCGCTGATGTCAAATCCGATTTCCAGATCGGCAATTTCAAAAATGCCGTATAGCATCAGCTGACTATAGCTGAGGGAAATGGTCTCGTTGGCCTTTTTTCTCGGGGCCACATCACAGTTCAGGTAGCCGTCGGCAATCATGTATCCATTGACGGAATTGCAGCTGTAACCCAGAGAATTACTGATAAATGAGAGATTGCGCTCCGTGTTGTTCTCCAGAATCAACCCCAGTTTTGCCTCATAACTGTCGTAGCTGAGCTCCGTAGCTGTGATCTTGACCCCATCCTTGTCATACAGTACAGTCTCTTGGATTGTGGCCGTGTTCTGAAAGTCTGGCAGCTCTGCCGCTTCCTCGTCTGAGTCGCCAGACTCCGATGTTTGCATTTCTTGGGTCTCCGGCTGGGAGGTTGAGCTGCTTGTGGGCTCAGCGCCTGAATTAGACGTTACATCAGAACCGGCACAAGCAGTCAGGCCAAGGCCAATGATGAGGGCCAGAAGAATTGCTATGGGCTTTCTCATATTTGTTTCCTCCTTTTTGGCTTCCATAGGTTTTCCCGGGCCCCTCCTGCATTGTATCGGCACGCCGGGGCCCTCTTGCCTTCTCAGCATAGCACCGGCATATTCCAATCTGGATTTGTGAGTGCAAAATGCGCCTGCCCTCAAGGGCAGGCGCATTTTGCTGTCTATTGTGGATATTCGTTTTTCAGAATGATCTCCCGCAGTTCCCGGGCAATCTCCTGATGGATTCCCAATGCGGCATACCGGGCATTTTCGTCCTCAATGGTTCGAATCAGTGCTTTACAAAGCTCCGGCTTTCCCCATTCATAGCATACATCCAAGAGGTAACTGCACAGTTCCAGCTTCTTGCGAAGCCAGGGCAGCACCGCCCCCTGGTTCTCACAGATGGTGATGGCCTCCCGCAGCAGCTCTGCCGCCGTCTCAAAGAGCCCCCAACCGCAGTAGATATCTGCGCTGGGTACCATCACTTCATCGATTCGGTCCAGACCTGTGCGCCCGGTCTTGGCAAAGGCCTCCTCCGCCCGGGCAAGGCATTCCTCGGTTTGCTCCAGAGATAGCTCCATTAACGAGGCGTACCAGCCGCGCACCATCCAATAGATGGTCAGCAGTTCGGGATCTCTGTCGGTCTGCCCCCTCAAAAGGGCCTCCGCCTCTGCCAGCAGACGACGGACAGCCCGTTCGTTCCGCAGGCTGCTGCGCATCAGCACCGTGGCTTTTGCCAGCAGATTTTTGATCAGCTGTTCCTCACTCGCCGGACCGCCCGTGGCTCGGTTCCAGCGGATGGCATGGTTCAGGGCGGCCATCAGCTTCCGGAAAATAGCCTTCTCCTCAGACTGCCGGGTGTCATAGGCCCCATCCAGCAGAAAGTCATAGAACTCCGACTGGATATCATAAAACAGTGCCCAGACCTCCCTCTGTCTGACCTGACGTGCCAGCTGTTCCGCCTCCAGGAGCCTCTGGGCTCCCAGATCAAACTGTCTGCGCTCCTGGGCTACCGAGAGCACCAGACGATACACTTTCATCCGTTCCAGTCCCCCGGGGCAACGAGCATGCTGCAGAAGCTCCTCTGCCCGGGGCAGAATAAACTCTTCCCGGATTCTGGGCATGTGCTGCACCGTGCTATACAGCAGCTTTGCATAGGCCGGGGTTTCCTGCATCACCGGATCCCTCCGGCACTGCTCCAAAACGCCCTCGGTCAGGGCCAGCCGGGATTCTGAGGGCTCCTCCGCCAGCCAGGTGGCCAGCCCACGCAACAGTTTTTCCGCGCCATCCCGCGCCTCCGGACTCCAGGGCCGGTAACAGACCGTCTCCCGGATAACAGGATGCAAGGAAATGGTGTGCCAGGTACGCTGTACCCAGCCGGTGTAAATCAGTTCATTGACGGGATCCTTGGATGATAGCTCCAGAAACCCTGAAAACAGATTAAGATCCATTCCACCCCTGCCAATACAGGACATGACCTTCAAAATATCCCGCATAGCGCGGGAAACAGCATCCGCCTGAAACAGGGCGGTGAGCAGACTCTGAATCTGTTCATACCGTTGAACGTGATCCTTGACAAAATACACCTTTTCCGGAGCAATCCCGAAAAATCCGTACTGATCCGCCAGGACGGAGGCCTGTTCCAGGGTCAGATAGCTGCTGGCGATCTGTCTGGCAATCAGCGCCACTGTCATTGTATGGCCGGCCACTTTAGTGATCAGATGATTCACAAAGCCCTGTTCCTCAGGCAGGACCGGCCGCTGCAAATGCCGCTGAAACAGCTGCTCCAGGGCTCCGGCTTCTTCCACAGTCCCCAGGGCCAGGATGGGATAGTCTCCTGCATCCGGCCGACTCCGGGATAGGATAAGCACTCTCCAGCCCACATCCAGAATCTCCCGGAGACTCTGATCCCAGGGTCCGGTATAGTCGTCTATCACCAACAGCACCTGGGTCTGTCGGGCAATCTGAGCATAGACCCGCAGCTTCCGGGCGTAATATTCTCCTACTTCTTCCTCCTCTTGCCGGGAAATTCCATGGATGGCAGAAAGCCGGTCATCTGTCAGGGTCTGCTCCAGGGATTGGTGATAACTAAGGTACAGCACAGTCTCCAGAGCCGCCCTGTTCTCCCCGATGGCCTGCCGGACCAAGGTGCTCTTGCCGATGCCCCCCATGCCGGTCACCACCATGCACCGGCTGTCCGGGTCTTTCATCCAGTTCCCCAATCTCTGCAGCTCTTTGGTTCGCCCTACAAAGTGCTGAGGCGGTACCACTTCCGTGGAGGAAATGAACGGTTCGGATCCTTCCGCCATCCGCTCCACCTGCTCCAGTGCCTCTATTGCCTGACCCATGGTTGCAAATCGGTCTCTGTGGTAGCTGGCCAGGGTATGGTGAAAAAAGTTTGTCAAAGCACACCAGAGATTGTCCCCATGCATTTCCGAGGCATAGGCAGATACAGCATAGTCAAAGACGGCATCCCCTTCTCGGTGAGCTGCGGTAGGGGTGGACCCGAACAGCAGGTAGAACAGCAGCGCTCCCAGACTATACACATCGGTATGGGGGCCAAGCTGACGGAGCCGGGCAGTCTGGAGCTCCATGGGTGCAAAACCCCTGGTATAGGACAACCGCAGCCCGCTGGCCAGCCCACGGGCCGGCGCAGCCAGGGCCTCCATGGAAATGAGCGAATCCAGATCGAACAACTGAACCCGCAGGGTGTAACTGTCCGTCACCAAAATATTCTCCGGCTTCAGGTCCAGATACAGATAGCCGGCGGTATGAATGCGGGACAGGATCCTGGCCAACTGCTTTAAAATCGTCAGGCTGTTTTGCAGCGTAGCGGGCCGATAGTCCGCCAGAGTGGTCTCCGAGGAATAGGCAGAAATCAGGTATGCGGTTCCATTGCCATCATAAAGGTCAATGGTATTGGTCAGGGCATCAAACAGGTCATCGGAATAAAAGAGACCGTTGCCCATACTGAAATCCCGGGAAAACCGGTCCCGGGCCCGGCAGAAGTCATCTTCCTCCTCCGGGTCCGCAGAGAGGGCCCCGGAGGGCAGCCGGTGCAGATGCAGCTTATAGGGATAGCACTCCTTGATCCGAACCTGCTTCCGATCTCCGGTGTTGGCCTCATAGACGGCATCATAGACAATGCAGGAGGCCCCCCGGCCTATTTCCCGGCAGATGGTATATACAACCGCTCCCCCAGCCCGGTTGGAAAAGCGCAGTACTGTCCCCTGAGATAATGCAATTCTGGAATCCACACGCTCACCACCCTTCCGGTCTTTCTGTCCTCAGTTTATCCCGCCTTCCTGCTGTGTTGGATTTGTGACCCACATCTCAGGTGGCTTGCCCGTCTGTCCCATGCTCGCTTTGATAGGCAAACAGCTCTAACATATAGTCCCGGAAGGCATCCAGGGGCCGGTCATCCTGGGTAGCCCATAGGAAAATCCAGTCATAGGGATTGCCCGGGTACAGTTCCGGGTATCCGGCCTCCAGCAGATAGCTGTTCATCTGAGCTACGCATCTCCCGGCCTCTGCTGGAGAACTGGTGCCCAGAATGGTACCTGCCCGCACCGAAGCTTTGGCCCAGTAAGTATAGAATTCCAACAGGATCAGGGTCTTTCGGATCCGCTCATGGGAGACATGGACGCCGCCGGTGATTTTTTCAATGCCATCCCGATCCGGAAAGGAAGCCTCCGCCAGAGGCGGCAGCAGGTCATTGCCCGCCAACAGATGCTTCAGCGAGCGACCGTACTGCGTCGTCTGATATCGATCTAGTCCCATGATTTGGGCATAGATCCTCCAGGTAGAGTCCGGTTTCCGGCCCACTGTGGTGTAATCCTCCTGCCGCTCTCCCCCGGAGATATTGGCAGCTTCCCGGAACAACCCTTCCCGATAGGCCAGGCCATCCTCCCGAGAGATCTCCTCCCACCTTTTCCGAATGTGTCTTACAGCTGTGGCATTGTTATAACCAAATTGGGCCAAATGATCTTCGACAAAGCCGATCAGTTCCTTCGCATCCCGGGCATTGTCAATAAAATCAATGATGGTACCGGTATATAGGATCTCCTGATCTGCCGCTATGTTTCCCTTGCGATCCTCCGGCATCTGGGACAGAATATCCCTGGCATCCGCATAGCTCTTCCCGTTGCGGATGCAGAAATAATAGACCGCCTCCGGAATGGAGTGGCAGTCAAAGCTGCGTTCCAGACAGACTTCCCGGAAGAAGCTGTTCGTCCCATCCACCGACAGCCCGAAGGCAAAACAAAGCTGAAAGGCAGTCTCCCGCCCAATCCGCTTCCCAGTCTTAAACCACTCCTTCATCCGGCTGGGGACAGAAATCCCTGCTTCTCGGAACTGCCGACGCAAGAAATCCACTTTCTGATCCGCCCGGGTCGCCTCTCCATCAAAGCCATGGGCCACCAGAAAGGCTGTCAAAGCCTCCCCGAAGCTTCTGAAATAGGACGCAATCTCCAGAAGCTTCTCCTCATACCCATCTTCCTCCGGAGACAGTGTCTCCGCCTGCCATTCCAGATAATCTGTATACTCACTCATATGTTTCTCCCTGATATCTCCAGCCGCTCTCTAGAAAGCTTGGCCTGTTCTCTGGCTTGTTGTTCATAGCATAGCAGATTTTTCTCCGGAAGTCTTGTATTTTGTCTTCCCAACAATTCTTTTCATTCAAAACTTTATTAGGCTTCTGTACTTGACAAATCCACTAAAAAAATACATCGACATATAATATGAAATAATTGGTTTTACATGTCATAAATAAATCGTGTTTTCGGTAAAATAGAAATCGAGCAAAAGGGCGCCAAAATGTGAGCACCCCAA
>JAHZGF010000023.1 GCA_019420945.1 Clostridiales bacterium
CCGCTCAACGACATTGTGGCCTATGTGGACGAGATCCAGCACAAATAAAAAGCGCTCGCCTCTGCTGGCACAGAGACGAGCGCGTGATGACCGGAAAAAGGATAGAAAACATCAGACTTAGTGGGAGAGAAAAAATCACGGAATGAACTGAGCAAGAAACGAGGCGGTGTCTTTTAGACCATTCTTAAAACGATTCTCCATGTACACGATGGTTGAATCAGGCAAAGTAAAGTTTCCACTCAAGTCGGCAAAACAATTTGCTGGGCCTAGTGTGCGGATCAATTCGGAAACAGTCTCCATATAATCCATGCGACTCACATTGGGAAAATAATCCCGTTGTATTTCATCAGCTTGGATAAACTTTGCATCAGCTTTAGACATACCCTCCTTTCTACGTTTCAAATACACGTGGTATGCGGCAACCATAAGTTCCTTTGCATCTTTTGTTAATTCAAGATCCATAAGCAAAGCTCCTTTCATTTGATAATCCTAATTTTACCAGACGTGTAGGCGGTTGTCCAATCAAAACCCTTATTCATCTAAATAAAGAAAGCGAGGTATTTTTTTGACACGAAGAGAACGAAACAACCTGCTGATCGGAATAGCCACCAGTTGCGGCATGCTTACACTGCCTCTGCTGGGTGTGGCCATCGGATTCGGAGTTTGCGGCAGCTATGCCGCTATGAGAAGTATCGCCTGGGTGGTGGTCGCCCTTGTTCTGGCGGGTGCCCTCTGTGCGGTCAATGTAAGGGAGGTAAAACGATGAAGCAGTACCGGAAGATTGAAAAGGACTTCCTGGGGGAGTTGGCAGACCTCAGTCTGAACCACGGGCAAATAGATCTTCAGATCACGGAAGAGAATGAGGATGGGAGCGGGAAGCCGTCTTTCCTGATTACCAGGGCGCCGGATGCTGTGCTGCGTGGGATCGCAGAGAGCGATTTGGTAGAGTCCATGGAGCTGGAATATGGCATTCTCCGGGTTCAAATTGCAAACCCGGGAGTTGCCGCAGCAATGGGATATCAAAATGATGCATGAACGGAGATTTGGTTCCCAGCGATCTGAAATAGAGCGGATGATAGATCTTAGGTTCTTTCGGCAATATCGTTGGAGCTTTCCTGTTCAAGCCAGGGTGGTACATCCAACCTATGGAGAAATCGTTGTCCCGTGCGCCTCGCCGCTGGCCGCCGTTATGTGTGCCAGTGAAGCCTGGAGCTGCGATTGGGCACAAATCATAGATACAGCAGAGGTGATAAGACTGTGATCATATCAGAAAAAGGCCTGGTTCGGGCCATGAAATCTGCCTGGAAGGCTGGAGGCTATCGGGTGGCGGATATCTCTGGAGGGGCCGTCATTTGGACATCTGACTGGTGCGTCCGGTGTGGCTGGCACTCACTGCCCAGAAAGGTGCTGGGCCTGATTGTGGAGCATGCCGGTATCATCCCGGAGCGGGACCATGCCCTGGCCCTGATGAAGAACATGGATCCCCAGTGGATTTTGAAGGAGTCCATGGCCGATGAATTGGCTGCCTGGTGGACTCCCCAGGGTAAGCCAGGCAAGGCGGTTCTCGTTCCCGTGAACATTGCCGGATACCAGCTTTACCAGACCCCCGCCAGGGAGTGCTATGCGGTGGACCCGGCTGTTCTGGTTATTGTGGACAGAGGGACGGCGGAGGACGGTGCATTTTCCATGGATAGCTCCGGCCGGGCTGTAGTCACAGAGGAGGATCGCCAGATCTGCCTGATGATGAAGCGGCCCAGCATGGGCTGGGGCCAGCGCTGGATGGGCGATGTATGGAGCGCGCTGGAAAGCGTGGACCTCCGGCACCATGAGGAATAAGGAAAGCCCTGCGGCATGTTGCAGATGCCGCAGGGCTCAAAACTAGCGAGGCCGGGGGCCTCAAACCTGTATAAAAAATTATACCAGATCATGCCCCCACTTGCAAGAAAAAACCAAGCCGCCGGAGGCGGTTGAAAGCGCCGGTAAGAGTATTATTCAAGCGAACGGTGGGGTGATAACGTGCCGTACGTCGAACGGATCGTGCAGGCTGGAGCGGTCCGGGAACACAAGAAGATGTATTCCTCCAGAGTCCATTCTGTAGGAGCCAAACGCTCCCCTAATCGAAATAGGACAAGCAAGGCGGCGGAGCGGGTCAATGCCCGCCGGGCGGAAGAGCAGCTGCGTTGGCTGCTGAATGCGAACTTCACCAGAGGAGATTACCACCTGGTGCTCCACTACTATGACCATGAGACGAACCTGGAGCAGGCGGAGCGGGACAGAAGAGAGTTTCTAAGACTGTGCCGCAAGGAGTACCGCAAGCAGAAGGTGCCGTGGAAGTACATCGCCTGTACTGAGACCAAGCGCATGACCAATGTCCACCACCATATCGTGATCAAGCCTCTGGATCCACAAAAGCTACAGGCGCTGTGGGAGGATACCCTGGGAGCCCGGATGGGACATATATCCCTGGTGCCGCTGGATCGCCGGGGCAACCACGCAAAGTTGGCCCACTATCTGATGAAGGAGACCGAGGCCACCATGCGGCGCTTCCGGGAGGCGGGACGCCGGGGAAAACGCTTCAGTTGTTCCCAGGGATTGACCCGGCCTGAGCCGGTGTATCGAGTTGTCAACGCAAATACATGGTCAAAGACACCCAGAGCCCGCAAGGGCTACCTGCTGAGCAAGGACGATGAGGGAGCGGTGGTCCGCTGGGGGGTCCATGAAATAACCGGGTGGCCGTGGATGGAATACTTTGAAATTTGGGCGGGGCCAGACCCGCCGGAAGGAGAGACAGAAAATCATGAATATGACCTTTAGGGGGCAGCCGGTGAAGATCGGTGCCATTATTCCGGGACTGATACCGTCCGTGTTCTGTAAGACAAAGGATGAGGGGTGGCGTGGATACTTCAAATACGACACCATGACCGCAAAGATCATTTACATACACCCTAAAAACCACTATTTGATCGTGCTGTTCCAGTTTTACAGAAAGAAAAAACTTGTCGGCGCTTTCCGGGAGAGCTACTGCATTCGGGGCGGACAGGTGTGGGAGGAGTAAAGAATGGCAAAGAAATTGAAGTTGTGTGTGCCCTGCGCAGTTAAGCTGCGCACCCTGTTGGGATCAAGCCATGAGCTGAAAAAGGACTACATGGGCAGCCAGAAAATCACCTGTGAAGAGTGTGGCCGCCGGCGGTACGGAGGATCTTACCTAATGATCAGAAAGGAGCGGGACGAATAATAGGACTTGCCAGGCAGGTGCCCGTGAGGTCAACGGCTGGCTGTGGCAGGAATACTTTGGGCTGAGGGTGGAGCTGCCGGAGCTGCCCGCCAAGCGGAAGAAATCACCCCGGCAAAAAAGGAGAAACAGAACATGAACATGCAGGCAATCGAGAAAATCAACACAGAAATGCAGAAGCACCCGACCAGCCAGTACATGGAGATCGTCGGGCAGTACATCATCGACCGCTGCACCAGCGACACCGACGGTGCCCTGGTGGCCAAGGAGGGCAAGACCCTGGCGGGAGCCATGGGGGCGGTGATGGAGCGGGCCAAGAAGGCCAAACACGGGAACTATGCTGTGCTGATGCCGGCGCAGGTGTTCGCAGCTGTCGACGCCTACTTTGGCATGCAGACAGACGAAGAGTCCCAGGAGCGGGCAATGATGGCCGCATGCGGGACAACACACACGCCGGTGGCGCCACCGGCCACCAAGAAGGTGGCCCTGGATCTGGCCGACTTCCTGTAAGAGGGCGTAGCCATGAACGTGCCGAAGAAAGTCAAGGCCATGCCCTGGCCGGAAAAATGGAAGTTGGAGGGGCGGCAAAATGTTGCCATTACACTGTCCTGGCCTGTGATAGATCACGAACAAATGCTTGTAGCCACGTTCCGAAGAAACCAAAAAAACCGATGGACTTCAGGAGAAGACTTCCGGGTGGTGTGCAGTAAAAAGAGCGGCAGGGCTGTGCTGTTGTACCGGGACGGAACACTGGCAAAAAAGGGCATGGACCTGGAAACAGCAGCAAGAAATATGCACATAAGCATGGAAACATGCTACCCGGAGATTTCCCCGAAGGACGAGGCGGCCCTGGCAAAGTGGCTGGGGGCCAGACAGACTATGAACCATATGCTGCCGGAGCTGGCCAGGTGGGTCGAGGATGCCATGGAGCAGGAAGAAGCGGAAGCGGCCCGAGCCCGGGGCGAACTGGAAGACGAAGATGTCACACGCCTGTGCCCGGACGAACTGCCCGAGGGACTGGTGGACTACATACGGCGCCACATACTGCCGAACGACCGGGTGCTGCTATACAAGAAGGGGAACGTCCGGGGAAGGTGCTTCATCTGCGGCGAGACGGTCTATGCCCGAAACTGGCGTTTTCGTCAGGGCACTGGGGGGAAGTGCCCAAACTGCGGTGCCAGGGTAGTGGCCTACCTGGAGGGCAGCGACCGCTATGCCGCGAACTACGTCCAGAATCTGGTGACACTCCAGAAGGGCAAGGACGGCACCACGCTGTTCCTGCGGCAGTGGCACCTGTGCCGGGACCCGTCCGCACATTGGGAGTCTGTGGAGGAATACCTGGAAGAGATTGCCCGCTATGCTGTCCGGGGAAACCGGGTGGCCAAGTGGCAGATTGAGAAAAAAGAATCCTGGTTTATGAATACCTGTCGTTACCGCCTGAAGGACTGGGAACGGGTTAAGAACGTAACCGAGGTCTACGACGGGATGTACAACTTCTTCCTGCCGGGAAACTGGAGGGAGATCCTGCACGGGACGAGTCTGCAATACTGCGATCTGGGCGGCTACATCAACGAGCGGGAGCTGGCACGGAGGAATGCGGACAGCCGGGGAAACCCGGTGCGATTCCTGCTGGATTGGGCGAGGTACCAGGCCGTGGAAAAGCTGTGGAAAGCCGGGTACACCGAGCTTATTCACGAGCGGTTAGCTGGCCGGTGGAGGACGAAGAAGCACAGCATTGGCTGGCAGGCAAAGACGATCCAGGACGCCGTCCACCTTCCATTGCACCTGCTGCGACTGAAAAAGCCGGTGGAATGGACAGCCAAGGACGTGGCCGAGCTGGCAGAGTTGTGGGAAATGGCCGTCAATGGCGTGATCCAGGAGCGGGAAGCCGTGGAGCTATTCACCAGCGGCGTCGAGATCGACAACGTGCGGCAAGCTCTGGGCCATGCAACTGTCCACAAAGTTGTGAAATATGTAAAAAAATTGATGGCAGAAGAAGAGGCGAAGATGGACGCAGCTGCAGCAGAGGAGAAGAAGAAACACACGCCGTACTACCGGCCGCCGATCGCATCGCCGCAGACATACCGGGACTATCTGGCCGACTGCGTTCGGCTGCACCTGGACTTGGACGACCGGGAAGTCCTATTTCCTGCCGACCTGGAGGCCGCACACCGGCGGACCATTGCGCAGGTAAAATACCAGGAGAACAAAGCGGCGTGGGAGAAGTTCGAGAAGCAGGCCAAAAAGCTGAAATTCATGGCATGGGAGCGGGACGGCTTGCTGATCCGGCCGGCCAGGACACCCGAGGAGCTGACGGCAGAGGGTAAGACTCTGCATCATTGCGTCGGGGGCTATGCGGACCGCATGGCAAGGGGAGAAACGACGATCCTGTTTATTAGGAAGGCCAAAGAGCCTGACACGCCGTACTACACCCTGGAATACAAAGATGGCCAGGTCATTCAGTGCCGGACAACCCACAACGCACCATACACTGAGAACGAGACCGTGAAGGCCTTTGTGGACGCCTGGGTGGAGCAGATGGAGAGGACAAAGAAGAAAACCGAGAAGAGCGCCGCTGCGGCGTGACAAAAGGAGAACAACATGGACGAGGCAACAAAAACGGAAGAGCAGGGCCAGAGCACGGAGACCATGGCACCGATCGAAGGACACGAGAAAGTCGCAGTCAGGTCGATCGAGGTCATCACGGCGGAGATCTGGCTGTACAAGCAGCAGGCCGGTGCCGCGATTCTGGAAATTGGCCGCCGACTAAACGAAGCAAAGGCCCAGCTGTCACATGGCGAGTGGCTACCCTGGCTGGAGGAAAAGGTGGAGTTTTCCGAGGTCACAGCACAGCGCTTTATGAGGCTTGCGAGGGAGTACGAAAACCCGTCACTGGTGACGGATTTGGGAGCCTCCAAAGCCTTGCAATTACTGGCTTTGCCGGCTTCTGAGCGGGACGAATTCATTGCCGAAAAACACGAGGTAAGCGGCCAGGAAAAGACCGTCCTGGAGATGTCGAAGCGGGAGCTGGCCCAGGCCATCAAGGAGCGGGACGAGGCACGAAAGAAGGCCAGCGAACTGGAGCATACCATGGAGGAACAGCTGGAGGAACAGCGCACAGTCTACGACACGGACATGGCGGATATTCAGGGCCGCCTGGAGGAAGCAGAGAACCGGGCAGCGGGATACGCCAAGAAACTGGAGGACGCCAAGGCCAGGGCGGCGGCGGACCTGGAGAAGGCCAAGAAGGACATCGAGAGCCTGAAGGCGGAGCTGGCGGAGGCCATGGTGCCGGCCGACGTGGCCGTGGAAACCGTGGTGGACGAAGAGGCAATCCGAGCGGCGGCGGAGGAAGCCAGGAAGGAAGAAGCTGAAAAGCTGAAGGCCAAGATCAAGAAGGCCGAGAAGGCCAAGGAGAAGGCGGAGCAGGCCAAGGCAAAGGCCGAGCAGGACCTGGCGGCCATGAAGGTGGCTCAGGAAGAGGCCCAGGCCATCGCCAACCAGGAGAAGAAGAGCCTAGCGGAGCAGGTCCAGACTCTCCAGAAGAAGCTGGCCATGGCGTCGTCTTCGGAAATGACCATCTTCAAGCTGCACTTCGAGCAGGGACAGGCCTCCATCAACAAAATGGCGGAGTGCATCACCAGGATGGTGGAGGCCGGAGATAGCGAGGGCGCTGAGAAGCTGCGAAAGGCCTTGGCCGCCTTGCTGACCACCACACTGGATGTGCTGAAGTGATGGCATGCATCAACCTAGTGCTGAAAGGTATGATGATTGCATGAACCGTAAAGCAGAAGGGGCAAACAATATGAAGAAGAAATACACGGGCGGCTTTGAGGCCTATGAGGAGAAACTTTCTCGTGTGATGGGGCGCTTTGGTGTGGATGACTATACCTACGATTGGAACCGTACTGGATGCTTTGTGCAGATGCAGTTCCATGGGCAAGTGTGGCGCTTTGAAAACACACTTGCGAAGAGCCAGGAGTGTGGAAGAAATCTGAAATGCGTGTCCGATCTATTTGCGGAAGTTGTGTTGACATTAGAGGATTTGGCCCGAGCAACAGAAAAAGGGTTGGTTTCTCTGGATATGCTTCTGCAAGGCATTCCATCACTTCCGGCTGGCCAAGTGATGGAGGATTGCTTCAAAGCTTTGGGTTTTGGACAACGGCCGGAATCTGCAGAAGAAGTACGGGAGCAATATCTGCGCATGGCGAAGATAATTCACCCAGATGTAGGCGGGGATGCATCAGCATTTCAAGTATTGAAGGAAAACTATGAGCAGTGTTTGGAGGTGCTGTCGTGAAAGTCTACATTGCTGGCCCCATTGCCGGCCGCCATAATTACCGAGATATCTTCCAGATGGCCCAGCGCAAACTGGAGGCTCGAAACTACATCGTCTTGAATCCTGCGATTCAGCCGGAAGGGATGTCCAAGGCCGACTATATGCGCATCTGCATGGCCATGATCGACAGCGCCGACATTGTGGCTTTGCTGGATGGGTGGGAGCTCAGCCAGGGCGCCCGGCTGGAAGCTGAGTACTGCAGGTATATCGGGAAGGCGTATCGACCGCTAAATGACGTTCTGAATGTGGTGCAGAGGTGATGGACATGATGAAACCAATCCTTTTCAATACCGACATGGTGCAAGCAATCCTGGATGGTCGCAAGACCGTCACAAGGAGAGTCATGAAGCCGCAGCCAGCTAGAAATGGATCTCTTTGGGAGTTTGGTGGCGCAGGGTGGAGCGATACGATCAAGAGGATTACACCAATCCCGTGTCACAGTCTATACAATCGTGCACCATATTGTCCTGGAGATGTCCTTTGGGTGCGGGAGACTTGGCAATTCATTCCGTGCATTGATTGTCGGTTATGGGATCATGAGATATGCCATGATATTCCGATTATATACGAGGATCGTGACAGTATCAGCGAAGGATGCTTTGTATACAGGAGTGACTACCCAGAACCGGAGAGAATTTGCTGGAATCCTTCCATCCACATGCCTCGGCAGGCCGCCAGAATCTTCTTGCAGGTTACTGGGGTTTATGTAGAGCGGCTGCGGGACATCTCCAAAGATCCACCTGGCCCTGAAAATCAGGTGGTTCGAGAGGGCTTCAAATACGAGTGCGACTTTATCGCTGGATGGGAAAGCACCATAAAGCCCGCAGACCGGGCCATCTACGGCTGGGACGCCAACCCATGGGTGTGGGTGATCGAGTTTAAGCCAATTTCAAAGGAGGAGGCATTGCGTGACCACTAAATACAAAATCCGTGAGTGTACAGATGGATGGACTCTTGACATTCCTTTCCCGAATGAAGTTGTTTCGCTTTTCTTCCAAAGCAAATTCAATGCCAATCTGGTTAAGTCCATCTTGGAGTGGGAGAATGCTCACCAAGATCATGCGATTCCGCACCCACAAACACCATCTGGCGAACCTCTCACTCTGGAGCAGCTGCGAGAGATGGACGGGAAACCGGTGTGGATTGACACTGGGAACCAATACAGCGATTGGGGAAAGGTGGATTTTAAGCGATTTAGGGTATGGCCGTTTGGACAAGAGGATGCTTGGTGGGATTTTGGACATTACGGAGAGTGGAAACCCTACGCCTACCCTCCCTCCCACATTGACCGGGAGGCATGGGAGCCGTGCGAGTTGTGCGAAGGCAGACGAAACCCTTGCACCGAGAATAATTGCTATGAAAAACACGGTGGAAATATTGACTGCTCAACCACATGCAAAGACAGAATAAAGTGGGATTTTATTGTTAGAAATATAAAGTTCAACAAATTTTGTCCTAACTGCGGCCGTCCGCTGACAGAGGAAGCCTGGGCCATGCTGGAAAAGAAACTGAATGGAGGAGGATGAACGTGGAACGGTTAACGCATGAACCAGCAGAGGCCGCACTGAAAGGAGAAAAGCATGGATAAGTACATCAAGGCGGATGATCTAATTGATCGAATCTATCCGGTTGACCCTGAAAACGACGGTTCGGATGGATGCACAATAGTAATGCAAAACCTGAAATTGTCCAGCCAGGAAATAGAGGCGATTGTGGATGAAATACCCGCCGCCGACTTTGCGCCGGTGGTCAGTTGTAAGGATTGCAAGTTCTATTTCGAGACCCACAACGAAATGGACGAAACACTTTGCCTCAATCGTCAATGGGACAACGGCCAGCCGTGGAGGGCCATTGTGAAACCGATGGATTTTTGCAGCTACGGAGAGCGAAAGGTGAACACCCATGAATTGCCTTAAAAACGGGTGCGCATTTTGGAAGAGCGATCCAAGTGCATGCCATACCTGTGGCTTTAACTGCGCCGTGGACCGATGGCGCCGTATGATGCTGAAGCAGAACGGTCTGACGCTTGATTATGAGACGGGACTGCGCCGGTTGGTGCTGTCTCGCAGGGGGGCAAAAAAACAGAAATGACCAGCCAGGAGAAAAAAGAAATCCTCCTGCAATATCGTGTGGCGGAGCGGGAGGAAAAGCGTCTTGAGGCGGAGATCCAGCGGTGGCGCTCCCGGGCGGAAAAAATGACCGCCGGATATGGAGGAACACCCTCTGGTGGCGGGGAAGGCCGGAGCCTGGAGAACACTGTGGAACACATCGACGATTTGACCAGGCAGCTGTCCGATCAGCGGGACAGGCTGGTTACTTTGCGGCGGGAGATCGGAATGGCCATTGACAGTGTGCCGGACGCCAGACTACGGGAGCTCTTGCGGCTACGGTACATTGATGGGTTGACTTTTGAGCAAATCGCTGTCCGAATGAACTACAGTTATAAGCAGACTTGCCGATTGCATGGTATGGCTTTGGAGAAAATGTCCTTGAATGTCCCATAATAACCGTGGTATGGTGTAAGCACGAATTTAGGGAGCTGCCAGAGACGGTAGCTCCCTTTGTGTTGGCCCGAAAGGGCGGGATTGTCCGTTGTGCTTCGGCTTTGTCCGAGTAGCCAGGGGTGGGGGCGAGCAGCGGAGACAGAAGAAGCCAGCCGGGATTAAAACCGGCTGGCCCTAGATGCGATTATTACTTTTCTTCCTTGGGCTTGCGCCAATCCCGATACTTGCCACTCTTGACCCGCTTATCTGCCGGGGGTTGAGTATCGGCTGGAATAGCCCATTGGTTGCCAATCTTCACTGCCGGGATGCGGCCCTGCTGGATCAGGCGGCGGACGTTGCCGGGATCTTTGCCGTGTAACTCTGACCATTCTGTGACGGACAGATACTCAATGCTTGGCACGATATTTAACCTCCTTCCAGATTAGACGCACCAGTTCGATGATTGCGCCAACATTAAAGATGATGGCCAAATAGGCCACAGTGCTGTGTCGTTCCGACTGGCAGAAGTCGGCCACATTCCACACAGTGAAAGCGGCCAGGATGATAGAGACAGCAGAGATGATGACGGTACGCTTTTTCTTTGACATTGGGCTTTGTGGATGATAAGATAAAGGTGGAGGTCGGGGAGGTTTTCCTCCCCTCGCTCCGGGTCGCCTTGCTTACTGGTCTTCGTGGTGGAAGAGTAGTTCGGCGACCTTTTTTATGCACTCAAGGATGAGTCCGGCGATTACCGCTTTGAGCACATCTCTTAGATCATCCACAGGCTCACCTCCTTTATGATATTATAATAACACAATATAGTGTAAATGTCAATATAATAATGAGAAGAATTTAAAATTTTCTTAGAGCTGCAAGTGTTTGCGGCTCTTTTTTATATCCTGCTGGAGGTGAAGGAGTATGCCAGCATACCATCCGTGTCCACGGTGCAAGCACATGATTCCGGTTGGCGTACAGTACTGCGATAGCTGCCGGCCAGTAGCAGAGGCCCAGGCTGCAGAAGCCATCCAGCATAGGCAAGATTATAAACGAAAGCAGGCGGCCAGACGGTACAACGCCAGACGAGATCCAAAGTATCAGGCCTTTTACCAATCAAAGGATTGGAAGAAGCTGAGCCGGGCAAAGCTGCAGGCGGCACACTATCGTTGCGAGGCAAAGCTGCCTGGATGTACCGGGATTGCCTGCGAGGTACACCACAAGCAGCCGATCCAGACCCAGGAGGGATGGGACCGGCGTTTTGAGTGGGATAACCTGGAGGCAACCTGTTCTGCCTGCCATAATGGACGGCACCCGAACAAATTCAAAGGGCGAGTAAATAGCGATATTTTAGATCTGCGTACCGTGGAGCGGGAGCTGAAGGGCCCGGGGGGTGGGTCAAATTCTACGGCGGGCGTGAAGGATAACGGACACAGGATGGGGTCTTTGTAGAAAAAAGTCCCCACGGCGATGGAAAGGAGGTCAAGCGCATGGCAGGACAACGGCAGCCCATCGAGTTGGTGCAGGCTCGGGGGAAAAAGCATCTGACAAAGGAAGAAATCAGGCAGCGCATGAACTCCGAGGTGAAACCATGTACGGAAGAGATCCGTGCCCCGGATTATTTGACCAAGGCCCAGCGGGAGCGGTTTAATGATATTGCGGAACAGCTCATGAAGATCAAGATCATGGGTGAGACCGACGTGGACGCATTGGCTCGCTATATTGTTGCACATGAGCTCTATGTGGCTGCGGCCAAGGATGTGCGGACCATGCAACGGAAGAAACCGGAGCAGAGGACGGTCCAGGCCATGGCTGACTGGGCAGAGCTGATGGACAAGCTGGATAAAAGACAGGATCGCTACTTCAAGCAGGCGCAAAGCTGCGCCCGGGATTTGGGACTGACCATTTCCAGCCGGTGCCGGCTTGTGGTACCGGAGAAGGAGGATAAGCCAAAGGAAAACAAGTTCTCCAAATTTAAAGGCGGCGCAGTCGGATGATGGATCGTGTGACGGATTACGCACGCAGTGTGGTGAATGGTGAGGTTCTAACAGGAGAGCTGCACCAGTTAGCCTGCCGGCGACACCTGAATGATCTGGATCGGCAGCGGACAGAACAGTTTCCATACTTCTGGGATCCAGTGGCGGCGGAGCGGGTGCTGGCCTATGCGGAGACGTTGACTATTGCGGAAGGCACCGAGCCAAAATCGGTTCATCTGATCCCGTCCCAGGTGTTTGATATAGGCTGCACCTTTGGGTGGAAGAAGGTGGCCAACGGATTCCGCAGATTCCGCAGACGATACAAAAGTATGGGCCGGCAGAATGGCAAGACCTTCGAGAATGGTATCATGGGTACTTATGTTGCCGAATTTGGAGGATACCAGCACGGTAAGTTGTTCACGGTGGCCACGAAAAAGCGGCAGGCCAGACTTGCCTGGGAGGAGATGGCCAAGTTTATCAAGATTGATCCTGATCTGGGGGAGCTCTTTGCGGTGAAGGATTACAAGTCTCTGATCGAAGCTCGGGATACACACTGCACCATAGAGGCTCTGAGCCGAGAAGCAGGCTTGGATGACGGTTTCCGCAGCATTTTTGCCAGCATTGACGAGCTGCATCAGCATAGAGACAACAAGATATATAAGGCGATTTATAACGGTACCAGATCCTTGCCGGAGACGTTGGTCAGCATGATCACCACTAGAGGAGACCAGCTGAACAGCTTCTGCAAGGAGATGGACGATTACGCCATCAAAGTCCTGCGCGGTTTGACAACTGCGGAGGACTTTTTTGTAGACATCTACTGTCTGGATCCAAATGACGACCTGTGGGACGAACGTAACTGGATTAAGGCAAATCCATACCTGTGCCTGGATGAAGAGCGGATGGAAACGCTGCGCCAGGATGCCCAGACGGCCAAAGACATGGGGGGCTCAGAACTCCGGGATTTTTTGACCAAGTGCCTGAATATGTGGGTCAAAAACACCGATGATCAATTTATTGATCCGGATGCCTGGATGGCCTGTGGATCTGATCGAACCATAATGGATATTGTCGGAGCGGGATTTACCGACTGCTGGGTGGGCCTGGACTTGTCCAGCGGGGGTGACCTGACCACGTTGGCACTGGAATTTCCACTCGGAAATGGGCGCTACTACGTTTACAGCCATTCTTTCATGCCAAGAGGGCGATTGGAGGAACACATCGAGACAGACTTGGCACCTTATGATTTGTGGGCGGCCAATGACCGAATCACTGTGACGGGTGGCAGCTCTGATTTCATGAACGACTATGCATTTATCGTCCGACACTTGGGTGAACTGAAGGAGCGGCTGGAGCTGAATTTCCTGGGGATCGGCATTGACCCCCACAACGCCGCCGGCGTGATGCAGGATCTGGAGAGTTTCGGGTGCCATGTGGTGACCATCACACAGTCAGCCAGAAGCCTGAACGACGCCACAGTGGCCGTGCAACTCTTGGTCAAGGGCGGAAAACTGGAGCATGAGTCGGCGGACGAGCTGCTGACCTGGTCCATGGTCAATGCCGCCATCGTCCGAAACAGCTTTGAGGAAATCAAAGTGGACAAGAAACCAGGGGCAAGATTTAAGCGTATCGACCCAGTGGACGCCTTGATTGACGCCCATGCGCTCATGTTGCTCAGCGATGGGGGAGACCTTGGCCCCATTGATGTTTCCACGGAGTTGGACAATTACCTGACCATGATGGGTTGGACAGATTGAGAGGAGGCGGAAACGCCATGAGTTTTTTTGACCGCCTGAAGGCGGCCGGTGCGGCATTCCGGAACAAAGGTGAGACCACCGGGGAACAGATGAGTATGGATCAGCTGCTGCAGTATCTGGGAGTGCACAATCTGCATGGAAGCGCCCTGAGCGATGCCACATATTTTGCTTGCCTCAAGGTGCTCAGCGAATCCATTGGAAAACTGCCGCTGAAAATTCAGCAGGCAACCACAGGAAAAGGAATCCGAGTGGCCAGGGAAAACCGCTTTTACCGGATGCTCAACGAGCGGCCGAATCGCTATATGCCGGCCAGCGTTTTCTGGTCCACCATGGAGATTTGCCGCAACCACTATGGCAACGCCTATGCCTGGATTGATACGAGAGACCCGGCACATCCGCAGCTGTGGCCCATGGACCCGGAGAGCGTACAGGTCTATTACGACAATGCCAAACTGTTGGGCGACGTAGCCGATGTTTACTACTGCTATAGCTCCCCGTCGGGTCAGATTGTCCTCGGGTCGGAGGAAGTGCTGCATTTCAAGAGTCACTGCACGCTGGATGGTCTGGTTGGTATCAGCGTCAGGGAGCAGCTGGCCAGCACCATCTTGGGCAATGTCAAAGCCCAGGACATGGTGAACAAGCTGTATGAAAACGGCATGACCGCCAAGGCGGTACTTCAATACACCGGTGATCTGAGCGATAAGAACGTACAGACATTGCTGGGCGGAATTGCGGCATATGCCAGTGGAAAAATCCAGGGAAAGGGCGTCGAGAATCTCATCCCGATTCCCATCGGGTTCAGCCTGACCCCGCTCAACATCAAGCTGGCTGACAGCCAGTTCCTGGAGGTCAAGCAGTACAGCGCACTTCAGATTGCCAGCGCATTTGGGGTCAAGCCCTACCAGGTTGGAGATTACACCAAATCCAGCTATGCCAGCGCAGAGGCACAGCAGCTTTCATTCCTAGTGGACACGCTGCTTTACAACGTCAAGCAGTATGAGGAGGAAATCGGCTATAAACTGCTCACCGAGCAGGAAGAGGCCGAAGGGTACCATGCCAAATTCAACGTGGGGGTGCTCCTCCGGGCGGATCAGCAGACTCAGATCACGACTTTGAGCACAGCGGTCAGCAGTTTCCTGATGACCCCCAACGAGGCTCGGGAGAGATTGGATTTGCCGGCCAAAGAGGGCGGCGATCAGCTGCTGGGCAATGGATCGAGTATTCCGGTGCAATACACCGGTGCTCAATATACCAACATCACGGAGAGAGAGGAGGGAAAAGCGTGGCTGAAACAAGCAATTTCAGAGGCAGTGACCGCCGCACTGGCCAGGGCCTGATCTATAAGGCCGCAGAGCTGTCCGCCCAGGAGATGACTCCGGCTGAACTGCAGGAGATCAATCGGTATACGTTGGCGCCGCTGACTGAGGAGGAGGTTTTCACCTTCAAGGCGGTCCTTTGCGACAATGAACTGGATCGCCAGTATGAGCAGTTTACGGTGGCAGCTCTGCAGCAGCTGCAGAAGCTGTTCCTGGGAAAAACCGTTATCAAGGATCATACCTATCTGGCCGACAACCAGGTGGCCCGGATCTATCGCACGGAGCTGGAGCAGGAAAGCGGAAAGCGCACCAAAAGCGGAGACCCCTATACCAAGTTGGTGGCTCATTGTTACATGGTACGAACGCCCGGCAATGCCGACCTGATCCAGGAGATCAAGGGCGGCATCAAGCAGGAGGGAAGTGTAGGGTTTGCGGCCAGTGGATGTGTGTGCAACATCTGCGGAACGGACAACGTCAAGACCTATTGCCCCCACTGGCCCGGGAGGTCCTACCAGGTAGATGGGGAGCGGCGGGTTTGTCATTTTATCCTGACCGGTGCCAATGACGCATATGAGTTCAGCCTGGTGGCGGTGCCCGCCCAACGGGCTGCCGGTGTCTGCAAGAGCTATACCGGCGAGACCGTCTATGCTCCGCCCGAACAGGGGCAGGAAGAAGATATGGAGAGAGCCAAGAGCCTGAAAATTCAGGCAAGGCTGGCCGCTCTGTCGGCCAAGATGAATCAAAGTAACGACTAAAAGGAGGATGACCATGAACAAGCACATGAGAGATCTGCAGGCCCAGATCGCGGAGAAGGTGGCCCTGGCGAATGGTTACGTCGAGGGTGAGTCCAAGGATCTGGACAAGGCGGAGGCCCTGCTGCACGACATTGATCAGCTGCAGAAGGAATTTGAACTGGCGGAACGGCTGGAAAAGGCCGGCAAGGCCCAGGTGCCCGATGATGTTTCCACCAAGAAAAAGGTCGACGGCTTTACCATGATCGCCAAGATGATGACCAAGAAGCCGCTGTTGGAAATGGAAAAGGCCGCCCTGATTTCCGGTACCGACGCCACCCAGGGTGAGAACTACCTGGTGCCTGAGGACGTTCGGACGGAAATCAATGAGATGCGCAGAAACTATGTTTCCGCCCGGGATGTGGTGACCGTAATCCCCACCGAGTCGCTGGCGGGCTCCGTCAACTATGAAGCAGGAAACCCTTCTGGGCTGACTGATTTTGATGATGGCGATGTTATCGAAGATGAGGATGGAATCAGCTTCGTGAAAAAGAGTTTCGCTATCAAATGGAAGGGCAAGCTGATCCCGGTTTCCCGTATTCTGCTTGGGTCTGAGAAGGCTGATCTGATGTCCTATCTGAACCGCTGGTTTGTGCGCAATGCCACTATCAGTGAGAACAAGGGTATCTTTGCTGCGCTGAAGGCGGGATATAACAGCGGCACCCCCAAGGATATTGCCGGCTGGAAGGCGCTGAAGAAATCCATCACTGTTGATCTGGACCCGTCCTGCCTGATTGACGGCGTCATTGTGACCAACCAGAGCGGGTTTGGCTGCCTGGATGAGGAAGAGGATGCCGAAGGCCGGCCTGTGCTCCAGCCCAATCCCGCCAACCCCACCCAGAAACTCTTCCAGGGGCTGCCCATCAAGGTGTACCCGGATGCCCAGTTGCCCAACATTTCTGAGTCTGCTTTTCCGATGATTTACGGTTCTACCCGCGCAGGTTGTACCTTCGTGGAGCATCGCAACCTGGAATTTTCCGTGTCCGAGCACTATGCCTTCAACAAGAACCAGAATGTGCTGCGGGTGATCGAGGGCTATGATGTGATGAGCACCGATACCTCCGCTTACATCTACGGTTCCTTCACCGCCACCGCCGGCGCCTGATGAATATGCCCGGGCGGGATATAACCTGCCCGGGCACTTTGACAGAGAGGAGGGCGGAATATGCCTACGCTTGAGGAAGCACTCCAGTATCTTGGCATTGATTATGACGATGATATGGTCAAGGCCAACGTGAACAGGGCGCTGTCAACGGCGCAGCAAGTGCTGTATGGTGCGGTGGGCCGGGACGTGGAAGTCTATCTGCCGAACGATCCCCGCATCAAAGAGCTGGTGCTGATTTATCTGGATGATCTCTACAGTGAGCGGGGCGCAAGCGCAAAAGTGAGCGGCGCTGTCCGCCGTCTGGTCTTTGACATGGAGCTGCAGCTGCGCCTGGAACTCCGGCAGGCAAAGGAGGATGCTGAGGCATGACCTATGATAAGCCAATTATCATCCAGACTCAGGATCCTGATACTGAGCAATGGGCCGACAAGCTGCATCTCCACGCCCGGGTTAATAAGACTGGAGGAGGCACATCGGTAAATGCCGGTGCGGACCAGTACCAGGTCAAGCTCAATTTTGATCTGCGGTATGTGGCGGCGCTTCAGGAGATCGCCTACAGTGTACAGCCTTACCGGATTATGTATCGTGGCCACAAGTTCAAGGTGATCGACTATGACGATTACATGGAGCAGCACCGCACGGTGAGACTGGTGGGTGAGCTCTATGAGTAAGCGCAGCACGGTGCAGATCACCGGCCTGGCCGATGCCATCACCCAGGAGTTGACCCAGTATAACCAGGGCATCACTGAGCGGGTCAATCGGATCAGCCTGGAGAGCGTAAAACGGCTGGTCACACTGACCCAGAGTACTGCTCCGGTTGGCAAGCGGGGGCGGTATCGGAAGAATATTGCCTGCAAGTTGCTGACCAAAAAGAGAACCGGAAATACCTATGTGTGGTATGTCAAGGGGGCGGATGCCCGGCTTACCCATTTGCTGGTCAATGGCCACGCCACCAAGGACGGCGGCCGAACCAAGGCGGATCCTTTTTTGGAAAACGCAGTGGATCAGGTGATTCCGGAATATGAGGCCGCAGTCGAGAGGACGATCCCAAATGATAACTGAGATTTTGGACGCCTCCGGAATCCAGTACCGCCGCAGCCGGTTTCCCAGCCCGCCGGGGGAGACCTATGCCGTCTACATGGATCAGCAATCAGCGGATGGGCCGGATGGCCTGAATCTGATTTTCACCCATGACATCACAGTGGAGGTATATGAGCCTGCCCCGGATGATGCGGCGGAAAAGGCCCTGGAGGACGCCATCAATGGCCGGGGGCTTCCCTGGACCAAGCAGGACCGATACTGGCTGCAGGATGTGCAACGGTATCAGGTCATCTATGAATTCACCTACATCGAAAAAAGGAGGGCCTAAATTATGGCCAAAAGAGACAAGAAGACGATCACCCTGGGCAGCGGCAAGATCTATCTGCAGCTCTTCAGCGAGTCCATGCCGGATGTGGAGACCATTTGTGTCGATGACAATTTGCTGGGCCTGATCAAGGGCGGCGCCTCGCTGGAGTATACCCAGGAGACCTATGAGGAAAAGGATGATCTGGGCATCGTGTCCAAGATTATTACCACCAGTGAGGAGGCCATCCTGAAGTGTGGCCTGCTGACCTGGAACGGCAAGACGCTGGAGAGCATTCTGGACCGGTGCAAATCCACGGAGGAAGCAGGGAAGCGTACCACTCTGATCGGCGGCTCCGGCAATGCCAAAGGCGGATACTATGCCATTTGCTTCTTCCACGAAGACAAGACCGACGGCAACCTGTGGGTCATGATTATGGGCCGCAATACCGCCGGCGCCACGCTGACCTTTGCAACTGATTCCGGCACTGTGGTTGAGCCGGAGTTCAAGGCGCTGCCCCACGATGATGCCGGCACCCTGGTGAAGCTGGTTGAGGAGATTCCAGCCGCATAATAGAGGGGCATTGCCCCTCTATTTTTGTTAAGGAGGAATACGATGGCGGAAATTCTGAATTTTGCGGCGTTGAGCCGTCCGTTTTTGCCGGTGGTGATGCGGGACGAGGAACAGACCGAAATCCGTGTAACGCCCTCCACGTTGGGCCAGGTAAGCGATTTGCTGGGACACTTCGATGATCTGAAACAGGCTATCCTGCATCCTGATACGGAGCAGCGGCAGGCAATCTACGATTCTGCGGCGGCGCTGATCAGCCATAACCGGGATGGCCTGACGGTAACCGGGGAAGAGCTGCGGAAAAAGTATGGTCTGGATCTGGAGGATCTGACGATTTTCTTTAATGCCTATGTGGAGTTTCTGCAGGAGGTTGCATCTGAAAAAAACGGGTGATCCCGAACTATCCCTATGCGGTAACGGATAGTGAGGGAGGACACGAGTACATCATCACCACCTGGTGGAAGAAGCTGGTCAGCGACTACACTGGGTACACCTTCTCCGAACTGGAGCGGTGTGCCTATGACGAGTATTTGATCTGGCGCCGGGATGCGTTTATTTGGCGCATGGAACAGTCTGAGGCGGGGCGGGAGTATCTGGACAATGCCTGGCGTATGGAGCAGACAAAGCCGGACCGTGCCGCGCTGAGAGAGCAAGTGGGGGGAGGAGAGAACCATGCCAAGCAATAAGATCAAGGGTATTACTGTTGAAATCGGCGGCGATACCACAAAACTGGGGAAAGCCCTCCAGGACGTGGAGAAACGCTCCCGCAGTCTCTCGGGAGAACTGGGGCAGATCAACAAGCTTCTGAAGCTGGACCCGGGCAATACGGACCTGCTGGCCCAGAAACAGCAGGTGCTGGCCCAGGCCATCGAAACCACCAGTAAGAAACTGGAGGCCCTCCGGTCTGCCAGCGAACATGCGGCCAAAACTAGCGCCAACTATGATGCCTGGAAGAAAAAGATGGATCCGCTCCAGGCATCTATCGAGGACACATCACAGAAACTGAAAGAAATGCAGGAGGCCGCCGAAAGCGCCAAAGAAGATTTTGGTGTTGACTCTGAGGAGTACAGGGCGGCCTCCAAGACGGTGTCAGAACTCCGTCAGCAACTGAAGGACCTGAAACAGCAGGTCAAAGAGGTCAATGAGGAGTTTGACAACCCGGTCAGCGCAGAGCAGGCCCGGGAGCTTCAGCGGGCCATTGTAGCCACTGAGGTCAAGCTGAACAGCTACCAAAAGGCGGCTCAGGAGACTGCGGATCAGCTCCAGCGTGTTGGTACCGAGTCCTCCGATGTGGCCCGTGGAGCGGGACAGGTGGAACAGAAGTCCGGCCAGGCAGCCCAAAAGCTCGATGACATGGGAGACCAGGCCAAGCAGGCGGGCAAAGAGACCGAGGACATGAGTGACGCCGCGGACCGGGCTGCAAAGGCTGGATTGACGGCGCTTGCTGCGGCAGCAGCTGCAGCTATGGCGGGGCTTGTTGCATGTGCAGAGCAGTCTCGGGAATATCGCACTGAGATGAGAAAGCTGACCACCGCCTATGAGCAGAATGGATTCAGCGCCTCCGCCGCACAGGATGCCTATGAAGATCTTCAGGGAATCCTTGGGGAGACAGACCAGGCAGTGGAAGCGGCGAACCACCTGGCGAAGCTTACTGACAACGAGCAGGAGCTGGCAACCTGGACCGGAGACATCCTGCCGGGTGTCTTTGCCACGTTTGGAGCCAGCTTGCCTTTGGAGGGCTTGACTGAGTCGGCTAATGAGACTGCCAGAGTGGGCCAAATCACTGGATCACTGGCGGATGCCATCAACTGGGCGGCGGACGCAGGGGAGACCTTTGGCGTCGTCCTCCGGGAGAACACCGAGGAAAATCAGGCGTGGAATGATGCGGTCAACGAGGCGGCGTCCGCAGAGGATTACTTTAACCTGGCGCTGCAAGAGTGCAGCAGCGAACAGGAACGGCAGCAGTTGATCACGGAGACTCTGACCAAGCTGTACAAGGGTGCGGCGGATCAGTATAAAAGGACTAATGCCCAGGTCATCCGATCCAATGAGGCTACAGAGAAGTGGAACCAGGCCACGGCAAAGATTGGTGAGATAGTGGAGCCTGTTATCACTGACGTGAAAGAGCTTGGAGCCGAACTTTTGGAGGGCCTGGTGCCCAATGTGGAAGATTTGGTGGATGGCTCTGATGATCTGACAGACCGGCTAAAAAAGGTTAGTTCCAGCTTAAAAACTGTTGTAGCGTGGGTAAGAGAAAATTGGATGTCCGTAAAATCTGCAGTAGCTGGCGTTACCGTTGCGCTTGTTGCATATACAGCGGCTTCAAAAGCAGCCGAATTAGCCTCAAAAGCACTTGCACTAGCCAACGCTATTACACCATGGGGTATAGCGGCGATTGCCATTACTGGCGTCATTACTGCGTTGACAGTGTACGAACGATCAATGGAATCTGCGGCTAAATCTACTGGTATTCTGACTGAGTCTGAGCGAAAACAGGTCGAGGCATCTAGGGAGGCGGCGGAGGCCTGGAGAGAACAGGTTGATGCAGCCAATGAGTCTGCCGCAAGTGAGCTGGCACAGTACGGGCGAATTGAGTCCTTGGCAACAGAGCTGCAGACGCTGGCAGATGCCAGCGGAAATGTGCAGGCTGCGGATCGGGAACGAGCTCAGTATATCCTTGGAGAGCTCAATACTGCGCTTGGCACCGAATACAGCATGACCGGAAATCAGATTGACAAGTATGGTGAGCTGACCCAGAGCGTGTATGATGCCATCGATGCGAAGAAGGCAGAGGCGTTGCTGGAGAGCCACTATGAGGAGTGGGTGACCGCACTGGAATCTGAGCAAGCTGCCTATGAATCATTATCGTTGGCCAACAAGGATTATCAGGCTCAAATCTCCACTGTGACAGGACTACAGCAACAGCTGTCTGCTGTTGAGCAGGAATGCACAGAGGCCCACATGAACGCTCAGAATGCCACAGACGAGAGTTATCGTACTTTTTGGGCAGAGAGAGCTGCAGAGCTGGAGAACCATAGGGCCGATTTATCCAATCAGCTTGCCACTGAGACAGATATATTGACCCAGAAAAAAGCCGCCTATGATCAGGCGGCAATTGACTATGGGAGTTACCAGCAGCAAATTAAAAACTATGAAGATGCCGAAATGGCGGCAATGCAAGGAAATTATGACACCGCTGTGCAGCTCCTGAATGGAAAGGGCACTGCCTACGCAGGATTTGCTGATGATGTTGATACGGAAACCGCCCAAGTTCTATCGGCATTGCAGAAAGAAGCCATTGACGCTGGTCTTGAAGCAGCCAGAACAAAAGAAAATTTTGAGAATGGTGTTGAGGGCTACACCTTTGCTATGGTGGATGAAGCCCAAAAAAACTATCAGGCAGCAATGAACGAGTTTGAAAATGCCTACTCTGATGCGTACTCCGTCGGTCATGATCTTGGATCTGGCATGTCGGACGGATCAGGGAGTATGGCGGAAACTCTAAAATCTAAAGCTCGTAGCCTTGTATCTGGTTTTATTTCTGCAGCCCGGAAAGAAGCGGATTCCCACTCGCCATCCCGCAAAATGATTGCGTTTGGCGAGGATATGGGAGAAGGCGCTGTCATCGGTATCGAAAATAAGACTGAGGATGCGGTAGATGCTGCCCAGTCCCAGGTTAGAGATATCCTTGGAGCCTATGAGGAAGAGAACAGAATGACTCAGCGGACGATGAATGCAGTGTCCAGGACGGCATCGGTAAATCAGTCCCGTCAGTCCAGCGCTGGAAATAAGGCCATCCTAGACCGTATGAATGCGATTCTCTCTGCAATTGAGGCCGGCCATGTGATCTTACTGGATGGCAAGACGCTGGTGGGCAAAACGGCGGCTGAGATGGATGCGGCCCTGGGAAAGCGCCGGGTTATGACAGAGAGGGGGATGAGATGATGCAGAAACGGAAACTGATCATTGGCGCATACGACACCGCCACCAATTGGCCCTGGACCCTGTCTGAATTGGCGCTGACGGCACCGGAGCAGCAGACCAACTACGTCCAGGTGCCGGGAAAGAGTGGTGCGCTTGATTTGTCTACAGCGGCTACCGATGGGATCCCTGTCTACAATGACCGCACCTTGACTGCTACGTTGGAGACATCGGAAGGGAACAGGGAGGAGCGGGAAAGTGCCATCAAAGAGATGGTCAATCTGCTGGATGGTTTTCGCTGGAAGATTGTTCTGCCGGATAGCACTGACCGGTATCTGGAAGGCCGGGTAAGTGTGGGACGCAATTACAGTGATTTGGCCCATGCGTCCGTCACAATTATCGCTGTATGCTACCCCTATTTCCTCAAGATAGAAGAAACTGAGGTGACCGCCTCTCTGACCACCTCTGACACCGAGCTGACCCTGAGCTGTGACCGCCGGCCGGTGGTGCCCACCATCACCGTAAGTGCCGAGACTGTCCTGTCCTGGGGTGAAGACACTCACACCGTCAATGCCGGTTCCCACCGCATCCCCGGTATCCGGCTCACCCAGGGCACCCACACCCTTAAGGCCCGGACCACCGCCGGCACCGGTACCATCACCGTCAGCTATCAGGAGGGATCCCTCTGATGTACCAGCTCAACTTCAATGGCTTCCAGCTCTATGACCCCAGGCTGGAGGAACTCACCATCCGGGACGTGTCCGTCCATCTGGCGGTGGATGAGGCGGGCAGCCTGTCCTTTACCATGGGCCACGACCACCCCTTTGCGGGGCAGCTCACCCGGCTCAAGGGCCGCCTGGAGTTGCTGGCTGACGGACTGCCAATCTTCCGGGGGCGCATCCTGTCAGACACCCAGGGCTTTGACCTGGAACGCACCATCGAGGCAGAGGGCCAGCTGGCCTGTCTCAACGACAGCATTGTTCCTCCTTTTGACTTTCCGGCAGACTATGAGGATGACCCGGAATATGAGGGGGCGGACAATGTGGTGGCCTTCTGGCTGGGAAAGCTGCTGGAGGCCCACAACGCCCAGGTAACCCAGGAGCAGCAGATCAAGCTGGGGCAGGTCACCGTCAGCGACCCAAACAACTACATCACCCGGTCAAACACCGACTATGGAACCACCTGGGCCACCATCACCGACAAGCTCAGCGGCTCCGCCCTGGGGGGCCACCTGCTGGTGCGCTACGAGGAGGACGGTACCTATCTGGATTATCTGGCGGACTACCCGCTGAGCAATGTCCAGGGCATCACCTTTGCGGAAAACCTGCTGGAACTCACCGACCAGATCGACGCCACCGATGTTTACACTGCAATCCTGCCGGTGGGCGCCGAGGATCTGACCATCGCCAACCTGCCCGATGGGGACTTGACCGAGGACCTGGTCAAGGAGGGCAGCATCATCTACTCCAAGGCTGGGGTGGACAAATATGGCAGGATCGTCTCCGTCCAGACCTGGGACGACGTGACTGAGGCCGCCAACCTGCGCACCAAGGCCATGGCCCTGCTGGCCCAGTCCGGGGTGCTGCCCCTGCGCACCATCTCTGTGACGGCGGTGGATCTCCACTGTACCGACAGCGCTGTTGCCGCCCTGCGGGTGGGCCGTTACACCCAGGTCACCAGCGCCCCCCACGGCCTGGCTGTGCGCTATGCCCTCACCACTCTGGAGCCGGATATCCTGGACCCGGGCAACACCCGGATTACTTTGGGGGCCAGTGCCCAGACACTCACCGACCGCAACCAGCACTCCATTTCCGGCATCAAGGACCAGATTGGTGCCGCCGCCGGAGTGGCCACAGCGGCCATTGCCCAGGTGGATGTGGAGTACTATCTCTCAACCTCTACCGCCGAGCCGGTGGGCGGTACCTGGTCCACCCAGGCCCCCGCCTGGGAACAAGGGAAGTATATGTGGAGCCGCACCAAAACGGTTACCGCCGCCGGAATAATCAGCTACTCTGATCCAACCTGCATTGCAGGCGCCAAGGGCGACACCGGTGCCCAGGGCCCCCAGGGCGAGAAGGGCGACACCGGTGCCCAGGGCCCCCAGGGCGAGAAGGGCGACACCGGCGCCCAGGGCCCCCAGGGCGAGAAGGGCGACACCGGCGCCCAGGGCCCCCAAGGCGAAAAGGGCGACACCGGCGCCCAAGGCCCCCAGGGCGAGAAGGGCGACACCGGTGCCCAGGGTCCCCAGGGCGAGAAAGGTGATGACGGTGCCGCCGGTCCGGCAGGTGCGGATGGCAAAGACGGTGTGGGAATCCAGTCCATTGTGGAGGAGTACTATCTCTCCACCTCCGCCACTACCCAGGACGGCGGCAGTTGGAGTACAACGCAGCCAGAATGGCTGGCGGATCACTACATCTGGACCCGGTCCTACATCACTTGGGATGACGGCAGCACCGCCGTAACCACCCCTGTTCTGGCCCAGGCCCTCAACGGCGCCAACAACAACGCCCAGGAGGCCATTGACACCGCCAATGGTGTCGCTGCATCCACCAGCGAGCAGATTACCCAGGTAGTCAAGGATAGTCAGGAAATTATCCTGGCCGCTCTGGCAGAGTATGCCACCACCAGCGACTTGGAAAGTCTCAAGGAAACCATAAGCAGCCAGCTCTCCGTCATGGCAGATGAAATCCAGCTGCGGTTTACCCAGGCCACGGAACAGATTCAAAACGTCAACGGCGATCTGCAGGCCCGGTATGACGAGATCAGCAAGTACTTCAAATTCACCGTCGATGGTCTGGTCATCGGCGAAGAGGGCAACGAAATCACCCTGAAGGTGGACAATGACCGGATCAGCTTTTTGGACGGCGGCCTGGAGGTGGCATGGATCACCAATAAGCAGCTGACCATCACCGACGCCACATTTTTGAACAGCCTGCGGATCGGAAAATTTGCCTGGATTCCCCGGCGAAGCGGAAACCTTAGTCTTGTGAAAGTAGGTGAGTAAATGGCTGACTATACCGCACAATGCTCCAGCAACCAGTATATCACCCTGCTGCTGCGGACTCAGGTAGTAAGCCAGGATGTGGGTGGAAACACCACCACCCTGAGTTGGTCGCTGCATGTACTTAAGTCCGGGGCATCCACTTCCGCCACCTGGGGCAACTGCTCCTATGGCGCCACCATCAACGGCAACGCATACAGCGATTCCGGCCAGGTACGGGTGGAGGCCGGCGGGGACACCGTGCTTCTCACAGGCACTACCACCGTTCCACACAATGCTGACGGCACCAAAACTGTCAGCCTCAGCGCTTCCATCAGCGGCAAGATTGTGGGCAGCCTGTCTGCCAGCGAGACGCTGGCCGCCATCCCCCGGGCATCCAGCTTCGTTTCTATCCCGACCTTTACGCTGGGGACGGCGGGAACAATCACCATTAAAAAAAGTGAAGCCAGCTTCAAGCACCGAATCACCTACTGGTTTGGTTCCGCTAAGGGAAACTGCGATTCCACATACTGGTCCGGGACAACACTGACCTGGACTCCGCCCACCACACTGGCCAACCAAATCCCTAACGCAGCCTCAGGCACCGGCACACTAACTTTGTATACCTATGACGCCAGCGGTAAGCAGATCGGTACCGTGACAGCCCCGTTCACGGCACAACTGCCCACCAGCATGGCGCCGTCTATCAGCGCTGTAACCGCTGCCGAGGCCACTGCCGGGCTGTCCGCCAAGTTCGGAGCGTATGTGCAGGGCAAGTCCACCCTCAAAGTGGTCACATCCGCCGCTGGCAGCTATGGCAGTGCCGTCAGGAGCTGTACCGTCAGCGTTGACGGCAAAATATACGCTGGCACTGATATCACCACCAGCGTAATCACCGGATCAGGCACATTATCCATTACGGCCTCTGTAACCGACTCCCGGGGACGCACCGCCAGCAAGTCCATCACGATCAGTGTGCAGCCCTACGCCAATCCGGCCATCACGGCCCTCAGCGTCTGGCGTTGTACCGCCGACGGGGCAGCAGATGACAGCGGGGACTATGTGGGGATTACCTACGCCTACACGATCGCCAGCGTCAACAGCAAAAACGATGCCTCGGCTAAGATTGAGTATAAGCGGAATACGGCTTCCTCCTGGTCCAGTCTGCTGACCAACAGCGCCTATGCCGTCAGCACCACTATATACCCGGCACAGGAAATGCTTTCAGACTATCAGTGGGACATCCGCCTGACCGTATCAGACTACTTTGGCAGTACCACTATGACGGCAACCCTTCCATCGGCCGAGGTGATTCTGGATTTATTAGCATCCGGTAATGGCCTTGGAATTGGGAAGACAGCAGAGCAAGCGGACTTGCTAGATGTCAAATGGCATACAAGGATATGGGGTGGGCTGGAGGTTCAAGGAAATTCAGCTATTAACGGGTTATTGCAGGTAGGTCAAAATCTTCAGCTCCGGACCGACGGAGAGGGCGGAAATATCCGGATCGGATCGCCGGACCAGTATAACCGCCATTGGGAGATGGATTCCTACAACGGAAATTTCCGGCTGTACACCATGACCAATGATAACACGGACTATAAACAGATTTCTGTGGATACCAACGGGAATATCCATGCTGATGGATTTTTATATGTCGCAGGAAATCTTATCACCGATTTTATAATCAGCAACGGTGTGAGCGGAAATTGGCATTATTGGAAATGGTACAGCGGTCTTGCTATTTGTATTCACAATTCGATTAACTGCGGTGGAGATGGAAACTATTATGGAAGTGCATGGGGGAGTATATATTCTTCTAATGATTATGTTTTCTCCGCATACCCATTTACGTTTGCAGGCGTACCGTCGGTTTTTGCTAGTAGAACATCGGCCGATAATTCTACTTATAATGGGTATCAGACGTTTATTGCTTTATCTGGAGGAACGCAAACTACGCCTCCAACAGCTTCGATAAATCGAGGCACGGCTGTAACAATCGGCCATCCTAAATTGTCTTTGGTAGCTATAGGTAGGTGGAGATAATGAGACTTCTAGACGAAAACAACAATGAAATTTTAGAATCCGATTGCGATCTATCAATCGGATATATTCAAAAAGAAACTATCATTCGTCCGGGCGCAACACCAATCGATGATATTACTAAATTCGCCTGGGATGACGATGACTATGAGACCATTAGACGCTATATCGTAGTGCCGGAAGAAGTGCGTACATCAGAGCGTGTCGCCGAGCTTAAACGCAAACTGACGGAGACCGACTACGCCGTCATCAAGATCGCCGAGGGTGCCGCCGGGCCTGGGGAGTATGCCGATGTGATAGCCCAGCGGCAGGCCTGGCGGGCGGAGATCAATGAGCTGGAGGGAAATAGTTGATGGGAGTAACACTGTCCGACATTCTTTTTGGCAGTGGCGGGGGACTGATTGTCCTGCTGACCCTGCTGGAGGTGTCCAAGATAAAAATCAATCCTTGGTCGGCTTTGGCCAAGGCCATTGGACGGGCCATCAACGGCGATGTGCTGAAAACTCTATCAGAGGTGCAAAGCACTCAGGCACAGACCCGCAAAATGCTGGATGATCACATCCGGCAGGACGCAGACCGAGCGGCGGATCTCCACCGGGCCAGGATCCTGCAATTCAACACCGAATTGTTACGGAATATCCCTCACACAAGGGAGGATTTCATTGACATACTGGCGGAGATTGATACCTATAGGGAGCACTGCAGGCTGAATCCAGAATATCCCAACAGCCGGGCCACCCACGCCATCGCAAATATTGATCGGGTCTACGATGACCGCCTGAAGAAGCAAGATTTTTTGTAAGGAGGAGAGGACATGAAAATCAAGGACTGGAAAACCTGGGTCCATGCCGCTGCCATCAGAGCAATCAAGACAGTGGCCCAGACTGCCGTAGCCACAATCGGCACCAGCGCCGTGCTGGGCGATGTGAACTGGATCATGGTAGGCTCTGCCGCCACTCTGGCAGGGATCCTGTCTCTGCTGACAAGTGTAGCGGGCCTGCCGGAAGTCAAAACGGAGGAGGGTTAACCCATGAAAATCAACGTACATGGCGGGCATAACCGCATCGTTCCCGGAGCCTGTAGTCTCATCGACGAGGTGAATGAGGACAGAAAAGTCAAAGACTTGGTAATCTCCAAGCTCCGCAGCCTGGGCCACACGGTCTACGATTGCACCGACGACGCCGGCACCAGCCAGTCTGCCAACCTAGCCAATATCGTCAAGCTGTGCAACAGCCACGCCGTGGATCTGGATGTGTCCATCCACTTCAACGCCGGGAAAAAAGATCCCAACGGTGACGGACAGACCACCGGCGTGGAAGTCTTGGTGCACAGCATGGACTCCAAAGCCGTCCCCTATGCCACCGCTGTCTGTGCTTCCATTTCCGCCCTGGGTTACAAAAACCGGGGCGTTAAGGTGCGTACTGATCTGGCCGTGCTTCGCAAGACCAAATCCCCGGCTATGCTGGTGGAGTGCTGCTTTGTGGATGACGCCGACGACGTAGCGCTTTACAATGCCGAGGCAATGGCAGCCGCCATTGTCCAGGGCATCACTGGCCAGACCGTTACCGGCGGTACCACTTCCCAGGGTGGCGGCACAGACACTACCCCCCAGAACTACCCCGCCCAGTTCCAGAGCTGGCTCAACGCCGGTTACTACGCCGGTCTGACGGAGGACGGCCTCTGGGGCCCCAAGACCCGGAAGGCGGCCACTGCGGCGCTTCAGGCGGAACTCAATGCCCAGTTCTCCAAGAGGCTTGCCGTGGACGGTATCTGGGGCAGCAAGACCAAGGCCGCCTGCGTCAACGTCAAACAGGGCGCCCGGGGCAACCTCACCCGGATCATTCAGGGAGTTCTCTACTGCCGGGGCTACGACCCCAAGGGTCTTGACAGCATCTTCGGCTCCGGCTGCGCCGCTGCCGTGAAGGCCTTCCAAGAGAACCACGGTCTCACTGCCGACAGCGTGGTTGGCCAAAACACCTGGGCCGCCCTGCTTGGCTAATCCATGAAATTATGAAATGATAAATCCCCCTCCGGCTTCAGCTGGAGGGGGTGTTCTTTGACCCCACTATTTACCCCTTACGCAATGTGTTGAGTTTGGAGGGGTAAGACATATTTTACAGAATTTGTGTTGAAATAGTTGAAAATCTAAAACTTTAACAGCATTTTGCGGGATATTACAACATTGATATAATTCGAATCCCGACACTCCGACCATGCGGAGTATCATGAGAGGATTTCAAAGGTCC